>NZ_CP107929.1:3982500-4675000 GCF_036017915.1 Micromonospora sp. NBC_00421 | reverse complement strand
GCCTTCGTCCCAATAGCCGGCATCAGTTAGGAGGCTGGCCAACCGGACCCGGTCGCGGGGTCCGTGCGGCGAGATCAATCAGCGACTGGGCCCGTCACACCAACTTGCTCGCGTGAGCGGTGGGGCCGAGTAGAGGCATAGCGAGCTGCGCTCGGAGAAGCCCTGACAAACCGGCGAAGGACCCGGGTTCGATTCCCGGCACCTCCACCACACGATGCGCCCCGGTCCCCAAGGACCGGGGCGCATCGCCATTCCTCCCTGACCCACCCGCCCCCGCACTCCCGGGCCTTCCCCGCCCCCGCCCGTCTCTCCCCGCCCCGCCCTGCCCCTGCCCTGCCCCGGCCCCGGCTCCTGCCCCGGCCCCGGCCCCGGCCCCGTTGATCAAGAAGTTTGCGTCATCTGGGGCGATCAACTTGACTTAAACCTCTTGATCAACGGGGCGGGGCGAGGGCGGGGCGGGTGGGGAACCGGGGGCGGGGGTGGGGCGTCTCAGGGGTATGCGGCGACTTGTTTTGGTGGGCTTGGGCCTTCTGGTGGTGGGGGTGGGTGGGTGTGCGCCAGCCGGGGCTGGGCCGGGTGGGGTGGCTGGGGGTGATCCGGGGTGGCATCGGGAGGAGTTCGACAAGCGGGCCGCCGAGGTCGCGGGGGCGTGGCGGCCCGGGGCCGACTGGTCGGGCGGTTACCTGCCGCTGCAGGACGTCACGGTGCTCGTCGGCGATCCCGGCTTCAGCGCCGAGACCGAGGCGGCCTTCCGCGCCGGCTGGTACCGGGACCAGATCGCACTGCCGACGGCCGTGCCCGCCGACGCGGCGATCCGCTTCCCGGACGGTGCCCTGACTGTTCCGCTGGTCAGCGCAGCCGAGGCGTACCGGGAACTGGACCAGGGGGATCCGCAGCCGTGCGAGGGGCGGCCCCGGGCACCGCAGGCTCCCACCTCTACCGACGCCGCCAGGCCGGACGATTCGGTCTCCACCCAGGCCGTCACCCCCTGTATCCCGCTCACCGTCACCGGCGTGGTCCTCGGCACCACCGAGGTACGCACCAGCCGGGGGGTCGCCGTCGTGCCGGCCTGGTTGTTCACCGTGGCCGAGTTGACCACCCAGGTGGCCCGGCTCGCGGTGGCCCCCCGGGCGGTCACCGCCGTGCCCGAACCGTCCACGCCGACCCGGCCACTTCCGGCTGGCGTGGCCGGTGCCGATCGGCTCCAACGGGTCGACGGGACCCGGTTGACGTACACGGTCGCCCTGGGCGCCTGCGACGGCGGGCCCACCGCCCTGGTGCGGGAGAGCGACGACGTGGTGGTGGTCGGCGGCGGCGTGGTCCAGGCCACCGGGGAGTGCATAGATCTCGCGGCACTCAAACCGGTCACCGTGACACTGGCGGCCCCCCTCGGCACGCGCCCGGTCCTCGACGTCGCCACCGGCCGACTCCTCACCCTCACCACCCCCTGACGCGAACGCCGCCCCCACCCCGATGCCGCTGTTGATCAAGAGGTTTGCGTCATCCCCGGCGATCAACTTGACGTAAACCTCTTGATCAACGGGGCGAGGGTGGGGGGTGGGGCGAGGGGGAGGGTGGGGGTGGGGTGGGGTGGGGGGGGGGTGGGGGGTTAGAGGAGGTTGGGGATGGTGGGGCTGATGGGGGCGGCCAGTACGGTCGGTCGGTTCGCGCGTAGTGCCTCGGTCAGGGCGTCGTCCAGGTCGGCCGGGGTGTCGACGACGCGGGTGGCGCAGCCGTAGCCCCGGGCGATGGCGGTGAGGTCGAGGCCCGGCAGGTCCAGTCCGGGCACGCCGGGTGTGGACTTCAGCTCGGCGAACGCCTTGAGGATGGCGTACTGCTGGTTCACCGGGACCAGCACGACCACCGGCAACCGCAGCCGGGCGGCGGTCCACAGTGCCTGCACCGAGTAGTGGAAGGAGCCGTCCCCGATCACCGCGACGACCGGCCGGCCCCGCCCGGTGTCCCGTTCGGCGAGGGCGATGCCGACGGCGGCCGGCAGCCCGTAGCCGAGCCCGCCGCTGGCCATGGTGAAGTACGACGCCGGGCGGGTCACCGGGAGCCGGCGACGCAGCGCCGCCAGGTTGGACGGTGACTCCTGCACCAGCACCCCGTCGGTGGGCCAGCAGGCGGCCAACGCGGCGAAGAGCGCGTCCGCGCCGGGCGGGTCACCGGGCTCCGGGGGCGGCGGTGTCGGGCGGGGCGCGGGCGGGGGCCGGTCGGCCGCCGGCAGCAGGTCCAGCAGCGCGGCCAGGGTCAGCCCGGCGTCACCGAGCAGGCTGTCGCCCACCGGGGCGCGGGCCGCCTCGTCCGGGTCGTCGGTGACGTGCAGCAGCCGGGCCCCGGGCGGCAGGTGGTCGCCGGGCACGTGCGGGTAGTAGCGGAACACCGGCGCACCGACCACCAGCACCACGTCGTGCCCGGTGAGCTTCTCGGCCAGGGGGGCGATCGCGTACGGCAGCACCCCCCGGTAATGCGGGTGGTGCTCCGGGAAGGCGGCCCGCTCCGGTGCCGGCGCGGACCAGACCGGCGCGGCGAGCCGCTCCGCCACCGCCACCGCGACCGGCCAGGCGGCGGCCCGGTCCACGGCCGCGCCGAGCACCAGCACCGGGTTGCGGCCGGCCGCCAGCACCGCGGCGAACTCCCGCAGCCGACGCGGGTCGGGGGCGAACCGGGTGGCCACCGTCCGCACCTGTGGCGGCGGGTCCGCCGGCTGCTGCCAGTCGTCGAGCGGCAGGGAGAGATAGACCGGTCCGGTCGGCGGTTGCGCCGCCGTGGCGTACGCCCGCATGAAGGCCGCCGGCACGTCCTGCGCCCGCGCCGGCTCGTGGCTCCACTTCACGTACGGCTGGGGCAGCTCGGTCGGTCGCCGGCTGGCCAGCCGGGGCTCCAGCAGCAGCATCTCCCGGCTCTGCTGCCCGGCGGAGACGATCAGCGGGGTCCGGTTGTGCCAGGCGGTGACGATGTTGCCCATGCCGTTGCCGGTGCCCGGGGCGGTGTGCAGGTTGACGTGCGCCGGTCGGCCGGTGGCCTGGGCGTACCCGTCGGCCATCGCCACCGCCGACGCCTCGTGCAGGGCGTGCACGTAGTGGAAGTCGGCCGGGAAGTCCTGCAGGAACGGCTCCTCGGTCGAACCGGGGTTGCCGAAGATCGTCGTCAGGCCGAGGGCGCGGAGCAGGTCGTAGGTGGTCTCCCGGACGGTCGCCATCGCCCCCGCCTCCGTGTCCCCGGCCCGCGCCGCTGCCCGCCGGGCCCCGGCGATCCGCCCCCGACCTGCCGAATCTATCGGGCGGCAGGCTGCGGTTCAGGCGCTTTGCCGGCTATCGCCTCCCGGACCGCGCCCGCCGGGCGCGGCTCAGGGGAGCGGGAACGGGGTCCTGATGCCGTCCAGCGCGTGCCCGCAGGAGCAGTCGCGGTCGGCGGGCAGGGCGCCCACCGCGTCCAGCAGTACGCCCCGCAGCCGGTCGGTGTTCTCGCCGAAGACCCGGAAGACCTCGTCCTGGGTGACCGAGTCGCCGGCCTCCACACCGGCGTCCAGGTCGGTGACCAGGGCGATGGAGGTGTAGCAGAGGGCCAGTTCGCGGGCGAGCACCGCCTCCGGGTGGCCTGTCATGTTGACCACCGCGCCGCCCATCGAGGCGTACCAGCGGGATTCCGCGCGGGTGGAGAAGCGGGGGCCCTCGACAACCACCACCGTGCCGCCGTCCACCGCCGGCACGTCCCGCCCGGTCGCCGCGTCGAGCAGGGTACGCCGCCCCACCGGGCAGTACGGGTCACCGAACGCCACGTGCACCGCGCCCTGGTCGTAGTAGGTCTGCACCCGGCCACTGGTCCGGTCGACCAGCTGGTCGGGCACCACGAAGGTGCCGGGGCCCAGCTCGGGGCGGAGCCCGCCGACGGCACACGGGGCGAGCACCTGGCGTACCCCCAGCGTGCGCAGCGCCCACAGGTTCGCCCGGTACGGGATCAGGTGCGGGGGGTGGCGGTGGTCACGCCCGTGCCGGGGCAGGAAGGCCACCCGCCGGCCGCCCACCGGTGCGACGGTGATCACGTCCGAAGGGTCGCCGTACGGTGTCTCCACCCGGTGTTCCGTCGCGTCGTCGAGGAGCGCGTACAACCCCGAACCGCCGATCACCGCGATGTCCGCCGTCGGACCCATCGACCCTCCCTCGACCGCCCTCGATCACCTGTCGGTCAGACCTTAGCCACCGCACCGGGTGCAGGCTATGGTGCCAGACATGGCGGTGACAGCACGGATGGTCGGTGGTGCCCGGTTGTCGGACCCGGTGCGCGGCTGACGATGTCCGAGATGCAGGGGGAGGGACCGGCGATCAGCGGTCGTGCCGTGGAGTCGATGACCGGGCGACTGCTGGTCGCGACACCGGCCCTCAAAGACCCGAACTTCGATCGTACGGTGGTGCTGCTTGTCGCCCACGAGGCCAACGGGGCGCTCGGGGTGGTGCTCAACCGGGCCACCGAGGTCGCCGTCGCGGACGTCCTCGGTGAGTGGAGCGACCTCGCCCGGCACCCGGCGGTGCTCTTCGAAGGCGGCCCGGTGCAGCCGGAGTCGGCGATCTGCCTGGCCCGGATGCGCCACCCGATGCGGCGGCTGAAGGGCTTCCAGCCGATCTCCGGCGCGGTCGGCACCGTCGACCTGTCGGTCGACCCGGAGCGGATGCGGGACAGCATCGGCGGCATCCGGGTCTTCGCCGGCTACTCCGGCTGGGGCGCCGGGCAGTTGGAGCAGGAGATCGAGGACGGCTCCTGGTTCGTGCTCGACGCGCTGCCCGGCGACGCCTTCGTCGACCGCCCGGACGACCTCTGGCCGATGGTGCTGCGCCGGCAGGGCGGCATGATGGCGGCGGTCGCGCACTTCCCCCCGGACGTGGCACTGAACTGATCCACCGGGCGCTTCCGGGGGCACCCCCGCGAGATGACCATGCCGGGCGTCGTGTGTATAGTTCTCTCCGTGCCCGGGCGACCGGGCCGACCGCAAGGGGCCGTGGCGCAGCTGGTAGCGCACCACACTGGCAGTGTGGGGGTCAGGGGTTCGAGTCCCCTCGGCTCCACCCTTAGGTAGCGAATCAAGGGCTTGCTCATCGAATTTGATGAGCAAGCCCTTGATTGTTTGACCCTATTCGGCCCCGGACGCGGTCCACGACCCGTCCGAAGCTACTACGTGACGGCGGTCACTTTGCCCGACCTGGGTGGGTGGATCATGAAGTGGACGTGACGGTACGGCCGCCACCTGCTACAAAGCAATGGCCTTCGGTTCTTGGTGGCCCGAGGTCGCAGTTTGCCCTCTTCGGTCCGGCTGCCAGGTTTCTTGAGGCAGGTCAGGTGCGAGTATGGCGACGCGCTCGTGCGGTGGAAGCTACCTTCCTGACGCCAGATGATGAAAGTTGATAGAGGACCCGGCGGGGTGAGCGTGGACGGGGAAGGGCACCGTGGCGAATGGACAGCGCGGCCGGACACGCCAGGGGCGGGCGTGTGCGTTTTGTGGCCTCACCGGATCGCTCAGCAAAGAGCACATCTGGCCACGGTGGATGCACGGGTACCTGGAGACTCCGAACCCCACCCGTTACGTACACCATGCCGGCTTTCGGCGAACCGCTGTCGATGCTTTCACCGAGGATCCGACTGTAGTGACTGAACGCCAAGGTTCTGTCCTGACGTTGGTTGCGCGAGAGGTTTGTCGGGGCTGCAACAACGGGTGGATGAGTCGGCTTGAGCAGCGGGTGCAACCCACCGTGTCAGACCTGATCGACTCGGCGGGTAGCCGGCAGGCAATTGTGATTCAGCCAGATCGGGCAGCCGATCTTGCTACCTGGGCAATCAAGACGGCGTGGATGCGGGAAGTTTCCACACCGACGCCGGCGACGACAACCTTAGCAATGCGTCGCCGGCTCCAACAGACTGAGCTTCCACCCGAGCACAGTTCGGTTTGGCTGGGGAGGCACGTTGGAGAGCGCGAGTTCTCGCTTCCTCAAGCCACGGTGAGAATTATCCGAAGAGACCGGTCATGGGATGACTCCGAGGTGCGGCACGCTATGTGGACGTGCCTCGTCTTCCGGGGTGTGGCGCTGTTGACCTATACCGTCACAGGTTGGGGAGTGCCAGTTCCTCGGCGTCGCCCAGACTGTTGGGTACCCATCTGGCCCGCGGTGGGGGCCATCCGATTCCCGCCTGCCCGCAGCGTCAGTGACTCGGATGTTGAGCTTGCGGTAACGCGACATACGCCGCAGCTAGTGCTGCCGGCTGTACCGCGCTTCGTTCGTGACCCCCTGGGTGTGCAGCGCCTCCGCAGAAATTGACTTACGTCTCAACCAGGGCAGTCTAATGAAGGCCACGTTTCAGCACGGGGTGGCCGGTGGCGTGGCGGGGACCAGGATGGTGCTGCCGGACCAGTTGATGTCCTCGTCGGTGATGGCCTTGTCGGGTTCGTCGTCTTCGTCGAGCGTGGAGTAGCACGCGTAGTAGCGGCCGAAGCCGTAACCGCCGGCCGTCAGCGTGGCCAGCGCCCAGGGGCGGAGCTGGTCACGCTGCTTGTCGGGGGCCAGCCGGTCGACCGGCACCCGGACGACACCGAGCAGGTCGTACCACTGGTCGGGGGTGCCGGCGTCGACGACCCGGCAGAGCGAGAACGCGTGCCGCACCTGCGGCTCCTGGCTGGTCCAGCTGCCCGGCTCGAACATGCTGCCTCCTCCTGTCGATGAACCTCCTGCCAAAGAGCATTACCGATGAAGATGATGATATCAAGACCCTGGTCTTCGGAGTGTCAGCCGACTATGGTCATGGTTGCCATGCAGACCATGGACGGATGGAGTTGAGATGACACCGAACCCCGCAAAGACGCGCCGCAAGTCGCCACCGCCGCTCGTGTCGCCCACCGTGCAGGCGTGGGAGCTGGGCATGCGGCTGCGGGAGCGCCGGGAAGAGGTGGGGATGACAGCCGTCGCGGCGGGCCGCGCGAGCGGCATCACGCAGGCGTACATCTCGGGGGTGGAGGCGGGGCGGGTCAAGCTGCCCGCCGACCGACTGGCCCAGCTGGTCACGGTCTACGAACTCGATCCTGCCGACGCGGCCGAGCTGGAGGGGCTGCGGGTCGCTGCCGCGCAGCGGGCCTGGTGGCACCAGTATTCGCAGCTCTTCCCGGCCGAGTTCCTGCGCTTCCTCGGCTACGAGGCAGGTGCCGACCACATCCGCACCTACGATAACGAGCTGCTCCATGGGCTGTTGCAGACCGAGGAATACGCCCGCGCCGTCATCCGGGGCGGCAACACCTACGTGCGACTGACCGAGATGGACCGGCGCGTTGCCGCGCGGATGGCGCGGCAACGGCGATTGGACGGTGACTACCCTATCCGCGTGACCACCGTGATCGCCGAGGGCGTGCTGCGGCAGCAGGTGGGCGGGCCGGAGGTGATGCGCGCCCAGCTCGACCACCTCGGCCGGTTGCTGACCGAGCGCCCGGAGCAGATCGAGATCCGGGTGATGCCGTTCACCGCCGGAGCGCATCCCGCGCTCGGTGGCCCGTTCCAGATCCTGTCGTTCCCGTCGCCCCGACTGCCCGACCTGGTGTGGCAGGAGGTGCTGACCTCCAGCGACATCATCGACCAGTCCAGCCGGGTCGCGGACTACGTCGTCACCTTCGCCGAGGCGCGGGAACGGGCGTTAAGCTCGACGGAGTCGCTGGAGCTGATCCGGCGGATCGCCAAGGAGATGACGTGATGACCATTCTCCCCACCCCCGATCGTGGCTGGTTCAAGTCCTCTCGCAGCTCAAACAACGCGGCCTGCGTCGAGGTGCGGTTCGTCGGTGGAGCGGTGGACGTCCGCGACACGAAGGACCGCAGCGGCCCGGTGCTCGCCTTCGACGGCCGCTCCTGGGCCAGCTTCCTGACCAGCCTCAAGGCCGACCCGACGAGCTAGTCACGCCGACGCCCGATCCGCACAGGGCAGGGCACGTCGGCGACCCCGGACACACCGAGGGGAAGGGCCCCCTTGCGGAGAGACCCTTCCCCTCAGCGTCGGGCCGTCACGACCTGATCAGGGTCATCTGCACCGTCTCGTCCGGGCTCTGCCCGGCCGCGTTGGCGAACCCGACAGTGAACGCCACGTCGAGTCGACCGGTCTTGACAAGGGTCTGGCGGTACGCGGGTGCCACCATCACGGTCATCGTCACGGTGTTCGCCTTCGCCACCTGCCGGGTGACCGCATTCACCTTCTCACCGGTGAGGGTGAGGGTGCCGGCCGTGTTGACAGTCGCGGTGAGCGTCGCCGTCCCCGACGCGGCGTTGGCCTCCACCTTGTCGATCCGTACCGTCGGCGGCGGCGTCGCCGGATCCACGGTGCCGACGATCGGCTTGGACAGCGTCGACTGCCCGGACGAGTCGACCACCATCGCCTGGAACCTGACCTGCCGGCCGGCGTCCTTCGCCGTCGGCGTCCAGTCGAACAGGTAGGGGGCGGTGGTGCTGGTGCCGACCAGGGTGCCGTTGACGAACAGGCTCGTCGAGGCGATGGCGAAGTCGTCGGTGCCCCGGATCAGCGGGTGCACCGTCGTCCCGACCTGGAACACCGCGCCGCGTCCCGGGTCGGCCAGTTCGGCCGAGGGCGCGGCGTCGGCGACCCGACCCACTCCGGTGGGCACCGCCGGTGGCGGCGTCGGGCGGCGCTTGGTGACGGTGACGGTGGCCGCACCGGTGCTGTCCACGCCGGAGACCGCCTCGACGCCGGTCTCCGGGACCGCCGGGCCGCCCGGCACCGGTTGCCCGCTGCCGAGGTAGCTGCCGGTCAGCGCGAACGGTGCACCCTCGCGGACGGCGGTGTTGTCGGCGTTGGCGTTGTAGACGGCGAACCCGTTGCCGGTGAGCACGTTGCGGGTGCCGGCGAGCGCCCCGGCCGTCCCGGTGCCGGCGTCGGTCAGCAGGATGCCGTACGACCGCGACGGCGCGGGCGCATAGTAGTTCCCGGTGATCCGGCTGGTGTTCACGAAGCCGTCCGTCCCGCTGGTGTACGCGATGCCGGTCTGCGGGAACCGGCTGTTCGGCTCGCCGGTGACGACGGTGTCGGTCACGTACCCGTGCTGCCTGATGCCGCTGCGGACGGTGGTGTCGGGGGTGCCGTCGCGGCCCCGCGCGCCGTCGAAGAGGATGCCCCCGGACTGGTAGCCGCTGACCACGCTGCCGGTGACCGTCACCTCGCTCTCCACCGTGCCGGTGCCCGCTCCCCGGATGACGCCGGTCTTCACGATGCCCCAGCCGTGCGGGTGCGCGGCCAGTTCCTCGTCGGTGCTCGCCACCCGCAGCGGGCCGACGACGCTGTCCGCGACCCGGCCGGCCGCGCCGAAGAACGCGATGCCCGCCTCGGCCCAGACCTCACCGGAGGTGACCGTCACCCCCGACAGGTCGAGGAACATCTCGTTGGTGTCGGTCGAGCCGAGCGACTGGCGGGAAACGGTGATCACGTTGCCGCCGCCGTCGCGCAGGTACGGCTGGTCGCCCGCCAGGTTCCCCAACGACGGGTCCGGCTTGATGGTCACCTTGTCCGCGCCGGCCCCCTTGATCTTCAGCGGCTTGGTGATGGTCAGGCCGTTACGGGCGCCGGTCTGCACCAGGTTGGACGCGTGGTTCACCGGCGTCGACGACTCCTGGTAGACCCCCGCGCAGACCACGATGGTGTCCCACGGCGACGCGAAGTCGACTGCCCGCTGGATCGAGGTGAAGTCCGCCGTCGGGCACTGCTTCCGGTCGTCGTCGACAGTCCAGGTGGTGTTGCCCTGCGGGTTGGCCACCGGGTCGACGAGCGCGACGTTGCCCGGGGTGTTGTCGTAGCCGGCGAGGTAGGTCGCCGGGTCGGGGCCGCCGAGGGCGGCCGGGCCGTGACCTGCGCCGTCGGCCTTGTCGCCGTCGGACAGGATCTGCGCCCCCGCCTCGGTCTCCTGGAAACGTACGTCGGCCAGCTCGATCGAGCCGGACTTCGGCAGGTCGCCCACGCCGAAGCGGAGTTCCAGCTTCGCCAGGGCGCCCACGTCCACGCCCTGCGCCGCGAACTCGGCGAGCGGGACCCGGATCTGGTCGAGGACGACGTGGGTGTTCGGGGTGTTGGTGCCCGTCGACATGTGCAGGGCGTTGCCCCAGCGGGGATCCCCGGCGTCGACGGTCCCCTCGTGGCCGGCGGTGTCGCGCAGCGCGATCACGAACCGTTGGGTGGTCGACGACGGGTCGTACGACGTGGGCTTCTCGTTGGGCCAGACCGGGTTGGTCGGGGTGCCGTTGACAGTGGTGTCCCGGGTGTTGTCGCCCCGGTTGTCGGCACCCGGGTTGCGGGTGTCGAAGAAGTTCACGGCGGCGCTGAGGGCGAGCGCCTTCAGGTGCCGTACGTCGCCGGACGCGGCCGGGATCGCGGCGGTCAGCGACGCGGTCGAGCCCGGCTCCCAGGCGAGGGTGAGCTGTCGGCCGTAGGAGTGGTTGACCGGGCTGTTCTCCCGGGTGCCGTTCTGCCCGCCGAGCGCACCGGCTGCCGGCAGCGGGCAGGGCTTGGCGGCGGTCGGCAGCCCGGTCCTGCCGAGCTGCGCCGGGGCGAAGTCCTGCGGCTCCGGGTTGCACCAGTCGTAACCACCTGTGGTGGTCGCCGGCTTCGGCGTCACCCCGGCGGCCTGCGCGTACGGGTCGGCGAAGCCGCTGCCGGTCAGGGTGCCGCCGAGGGCGTTGCGGGTGAGCGGGTTGTTCACCTCGGGACGGATCACGTCCACCCGCTCCTGCGGGGCGGCGAAGTAGCTGGTGTTGACCCGCTCGTTGCATCCGATGGCGGTGCCGGACGGGCTGGTCGGGCAGGCCGACGCCGGGACCTGGAGCCCGCTCGGGGTGTTCGCCAGCTCACCTGTCAGGTAGGGCTGGAACGCGCCCTCGCCGCCGACGTAGCGCCGGAAGAAGGCGGCCATCGTCGCCAGCCCGAGCTTCTCCTGGTCGCCCATCCGCGCCGCGTCGCCGGAGAACTTGGTGTTCACGGCCGGGTTCAACGGGTCGGAGTTGTCGATGGAGTAGTTCAGGTCGGGGTCGGTGTAGCTGGCCGCACCGCTGAGCCGCAGGTTGTTGGGGTGGATGTTGTTGGTCGCGAACGGCGCCGAGTTGCCGCAGGCGGCGTCGTTGTTGGCCTGGCCGTCCGCGCCGCCGTCGGCGTACCAGACGGTGTTGTACCAGTTGTGGATCGAGCCCAGGTGCTCCACCTGGATCCGGGGGAAGGGGTCGCCCGGGTTGACGTACTGGCTGCGTTCGAAGAGCCGCGCGCCCTGGAGGTTGGAGACGTCGCCGTCGCACATCGGCAGGATCGACATGTACGGCATCCCGTACGGGGCCTTGCGCTCGTAGTCCACAGGCGCTAGCGAGATGACCCCGCGCAGCGGATAACGCGGACCGTCGGTGCGGATCCGGTTGTAGTCGATGAAGCTCGACACCGCGTCACCACCGCGCGAGTGGCCCATCAGGCCGATGCGGGTCAGGTCGAGGCGACCGGCGAGGGTGGTGCCGACTGTGGTGTGCGGGTCGACAGGCAGCCCGCCGGGGCGGTTCGCCGCGCTTATCGCGTCCAGGGTGGCGGCGATGAGCAGCCGCCGGCTGTGCATGCCCTTGCCCTTGCTGCTGTCCTGCCGCATCATCAGCTGGTCCTGGGACACCGAGAACGTGGTGTAGCCCCAGGTGGCGAGGTTTTCCGCCAGGTAGGCGTAGCCGTTCTCGTTGTGCTTGAACTGGGCGCAGGTGAGCTGGGCGGTGTCCTGACCGGAGTCGCACGAGCCGTGGTTGCCGTGCACCAGCACGATCACCGGCGACGGGGTGGTGCGCTTGGTCCAGTCCGGCGTGTAGAGCTGACCCCGGATCTCGACCTGCTCCGCCGCCTGCGCCGTGCCGGCCGTCGGGTCGGCGCCTGCGGAGTTCGGCTCCTGGATGCTGGCGAGGCCGAACTTGGCCTCCTGGACGGCCCGGTGACCGAAGGGGCCGCGGGCCGTCGGGTCGGGCAGGTCCGGCGAGGCGGCCGGGGGTGGTGCGACTGCGGTGGGTGACGCCGCGGTGGCCGGCGTCGCCAGTGCCACCGGGGCCGTCACCGCGACGATCACCGAGAGGAGTACGCGCATACTCCTCGATGTTCGTACCTTCAAAGGATTCTCCTCGGAACGAGTTGAGCGTTCAACGGTCGCGAACGCTAACCAGTTCTCGTTTCTCCGAGGTTTCCGTTGACAGCCGTTTTCTGGCTGATCAAATACCGTCCTACCAGGGGAAATGCGCCCGCGACGGTAACCCGGCGGGTAACCGGACGGGTGCCGGAATTGCGGATGGCTGCCGCCTACCGGGCAACCCGCTTATCCCGGGCAAGTCCTCTCAGCGCAGATGGAACCGTTCGTCACCGGCGAGGGTCGCCAGCTGTCGCGGCGAGAACGGCAGGGCGGTCAGTTCCGGTTGGCCGTCGCCGAGCCTCGCCGACTGCGCGACGAAGACCACCACCCCGTCCGGGTGCCGGTAGGCGGCCCACTGGTCGAACCGGTCGTCCCCGCCGGGCCGGACCACCACGCCGACCTGCGTCGTGCCGACGGTCACCACCTCGCACTCGCCCGCCATGCCCCAGAACTGCCGGGTCAGCGGGCACGGCCCGGTCGACAACCGGTTGCCGGCACTGTGCACCTCGACGAGCAACCGGCCCATCCGTTGCCCCTGCTGCACGGTGACCGAGGACGTGTAACTCCACACCTCGACCCCGTCCAACTCGCCGTCGAACTGTGCCTGATGGTCGCGCACCAGGGGCTGGCCGGCGGGCGGGTTCGCCGGGTCCGCCGGCACGGTGTACCTGGTCGGTACCACGGCGACGAGTTCGTCGAGCAGTCGGACCCCCTGGTCGTACCGGGTGCCCGCCCGCGCGGTCCGGTCCTCCTGGGGACGACCGTCGGGCCCGGTCGGCCACGCCTGCTTGGTGTCGTGCACCGACGGGGGTGGGACGGGACCGGGATCGGACGCCGCCGGGGTGAACCCGCCGGAACCGGGGGCGCCGATCGCCCCCACCCCGGTCACCGCGAGCAGCGCCACCGCCAGTCCGACGCCGGCCCAGGCGGTACGGCGTCGTACCCGGGTCCGTCGGGCCGCACGCAGCGCGGCGTCCACGCTCAACGACGGCGGCCGGGTGGTGCCGGCCATCTCGGTACGTAGTGCCTCGCGCAACTCTTCGCCGTTCATCGTTGTCCCTTCCGGACTCCGCTGAGGGTGGGGGACAGGAGGCCGCGCAGCGTTTCCAGCCCGCGCGCCGACTGGCTCTTCACCGTCCCGGTGGAGCAGCCGAGCACCGCCGCGGCCTCCTCGACGGACTGGTCCTCCCAGTAACGGAGCACCAGGACGGCCCGCTGCCGTGGCGGTACGGCGGCCAGCGCCTGGAGCAGCACCAGCCGGTTCTCCGGTGACTCGGGCGGTGCCGGCCGCTCGCTCTGCTCGGCACCCACCCGTTCCCGCCGCCACCAGCCGCGCCGCCGCTCGTCGAGGAAGGTCCGGACCAGGATCTGCCGCACGTAGGCGTCCAGTACCTCGTGCCGGGAGACCCGGTTCCAGACCAGATAGAGCTTCGTGAACGCGGTCTGCACCAGGTCCTCCGCCCGGTGCCAGTCGCCGCAGAGCAGGTACGCGGTGCCGCGCATCGCCTCCGACCTCGCCGCGAAGTACGCCGCGAACGCCGCGTCGCGATCACCCATTCAGGCCTCCGATCCCCATGTCGAGATAGTCACGCGGGGTCCGGCGCCGCGGGTTGCCCGTCCCGGCGAAATCGTCACCGGGCGGTTCGGTGGTGGAACAGCGCTGCCCGACCCGGTAAACGATCCGGGCCGGGCAGCGGATTCGGTGCAGTGCGGTGCGGTGCGGTGCGGTGTGGGACGGTCAGCGGGGCGTGCGGCGGGTCTTCGGCAGGTCGAACTGGTCGGCGGCCTTGCAGTCCTTCTGCCCACCGATCGCGCGCGGGCCCAGCCGGTCCAGTTCGGCGCGGGCCCGGGTGCGGCCCAGGTTCCAGGCGTACCACGGATCCGGTTCGGCGAGGTCGTCGTCGATCCAGCTCAGCGTGCAGCGGCGGACCCGGTCCGGCAGGTTGGCCAGGGCGGGGGTGGCGTCGGCGGAGAGCGCCCGCAGGTACCAGGCGTCGATCTTGCCGGACTGCTCGTACCGGGCGATGTTGCGGCGGGCCGCGTAGTCCTCCGGGTTGAGCACGGCCAGGCCGAGCAGCATCACCACGGCCAGGCCGACGGTGACGCCGGGAACCCAGCGGCCCTGCCACCGCACCCCCGCCGCCAGGATCATCAGGAAGACCGCGCCGAGCAGCAGCTCGAAGGCCATCACGAAGATCCGCTCGCCGGTGAAGCTGTAGACCTTCTGGTAGGTGTACATCCGGGACAGCGCGGACACCACGATCACCACGCTGAGCGCGCTGAGCAGCCCGAGCAGCACCCGCAGCAGGATCCGTTCGACCCGGGTCTCCCGTCGCGCCCACCGGGTCACCCCGCCCAGCACCGCCACGGTCAGCAGGGTCACCACGGTGAGCTGCCAGAACCCGCTGCGGGCGTACTCGGCGTAGCTCAGGCCGGCGGTGCGCAGGACGTGCCGCTGACCGCCGAAGAGCACTGTGAACTGCACCGCGACGAAGCCGACGAAGAGCAGTGTCAGGGCCGCGATGGCCGGGGCCCACTCCAGCGTCCCCCACCGACGGCGACCCTCCCGGTCGACAGCGGACAGGTCCGGCGGGGCGGTCAGGGTGTAGGTGGCGGCGACCGCGATCAACCCGCCCAGCGTGGCCAGGAAGATCCAGCGGATCACCGTACCGACGTTGATCTCGGGCACGATCGCGCCGAGCACCTGGTTGAAGGCGGCATCGGCGGAGGAGAGCAGCAGCCCGAAGACGAGCAGCACCACGGCGGTGGCGACGACCGAGCCGACGACCCGGGGCACCAACTGGCCGGAGCCGGTGGTGGTCACGTGCCGACGTACCCAGGGCAGCCCGCGCAGCGCCGCGAACGGGGCCGCGACCAGGCTGAACAGGATCGAACGGAGCTGTCTTCCGCCCACGATGGCCAGCGCCGCGCAGCCCAGTGCCCCGAACACGCAGAAGGTCACCAGCCACCAGGCGTTACGGAAGGCCAGCACGGCCAGCAGCGCCAGCGCGGCCACCGCCCAGCCGCCCCGGATCAGCCGGTCGGTGCGGGTCAGCGCCTCGGTGCTCTTCCGGACGGCGGCGACCACCCCGACGGTGAGGATCAACCAGCCGAGGAACCAGCCGATGCCGGTGCGGCTCAGCGGGACGAAGAACGCCACGCCCAGCGCGCCGACGAGCACCGCCGCCGGCACCGCCCACCCGGTCGCGGGCCGGGGTCCGGGCCACCGGGTGCTGAGGAACGACGGCGGTGGCGGCTGCGGGGCCCAGGACGCCGGCGGCCCACCCCAGTACGGGGCCGGCCGTGCACCGGCACCCGGCGGCACCGGGGGCGCGCCCGGACCCGGCGGCACCGGGGGCGCGCCCGGACCCGGCGGCACCGGGGGCGCGCCCGGACCGGGCGGCACCGGGGGCGCGCCCGGACCGGGCGTCGCCGGCCGGTCCGGGCCGGGCTGTGGGGCGGGCGCTGCCGGGTTCTTCGGGGCCGGCTCGCCGGCGGTGGTGGCTGCCCCGGTGCGCGGAGCGGGGACCGTCGTGGCCCGCTGGGCTGCGGGAACCTGCCCTGCCTGCCCGGATACCTCGCCAGCCGGGTCATCGTCGGTCGAGCCGGCCGGGGCCCCGTCGCTTCGAGCGGCCGGCACGGCAGGAGCTGCCGTTGCCCGGGCGGCGGCCGACGGGAGTGCTTCTGTCCGCCCGGTGGCGGGGGCGGTCTCCGGATGCGCGTCGACGTCGCCCGCCGGGGCGTCGGTGGTCGCCGGCACCAGGGGCAGGAAGATGGCATAGCCGAGGGTGCCGTCCGGGACCTGGACCGGGATGGCCCACCCGGGCTCACCCTCCCGGCCGGGCCACCTGATGGCCGGCGGCGCCCCCGCCAGGGTGGGCATGGTCAACAGGTACGGCGTCCCGGCGGCGGGCGGGGGCCCGGACGGCGGTGGGCTGCCCCCGGGGGAGTCTGACGTCGGTTCCGGCTCGGACACGCACGCTCCTTGATACGGGAAGTGCGGTCACTGTAGAGCCAACCAGACCCCACCCGCCGCCCCTCGCCGCCGGCACGCCGCGCCCGACCGTCGAACCTTTGCCCGTCCGCATCCGTACCAGTGGCGGGAGGTCGACCAGATGACCGTACGCCGAACGCTCGCCGCCCTCGCGGTCGTGGCGGTGACTGTGCTGCTCGACGCGGCTCCCGCCGCCGCGCACGGCGCACCGACCAGCCCGCTGAGCCGTTCGGCGGCCTGCGGCCCGGACGGGCCGCACGTCTCGACACCGGCCTGCCTGGCGGCGGTGTCGGCGGGCGCGGCACTGCGCGAGTGGGACAACATCCGGGTGTACGGCGTCGCCGGCCGGGACCGGCAGCGCATCCCGGACGGCGAGCTGTGCAGCGGTGGGCTCTCCGCCTACCGGGGGCTGGACCTGGCCCGCGCGGACTGGCCGGCGACCGAGCTGACCGCCGGGGCGAAGTACACCTTCCGCTACCGGGGCACCATCCCGCACAAGGGCACCTTCCGGCTGTACACCACCCGCCCCGGGTACGACCCGCAGACTCCGCTGCGCTGGGCCGACCTCGACAGGATTCCGTTCCTGTCGGTGACCGACCCGCCGCTGCGGGACGGGTCGTACCAGATGCCGGGGCGGTTGCCCGCAGGTTTGACCGGCCGGCACCTGATCTACACGGTGTGGCAGAACTCCGACACCCCGGACACCTACTACTCCTGCTCCGACGTGCTGTTCCGGCCGGCCGGCGGCGTGCTGGCGGCCAGCCCGACCGACACCGCCCCGAGCGGCACCACGTCGACAGGTGCCACGTCGACAGGTGCCGGCACGGCCCCGGCGGCCTCCCCCGAAGCCACCTCGGTCGTCGGCGGGTCCGTCGGCCCGGGCGGGGAGGCCGGCGTACCGGTGGCGTCGGTGACCCGGCTCGGCGGCGGCAACCTGCGGCTGGTGGTGGGCGCGGCGGTGGTGGTGACCGTGCTGCTGGTGGCGCTGGTGGCGACCCGGCTGCGCCGCCCGGCACCCGTCCCGCCCGGCCGCCCCTGCGGGGTGCGCAACCACCGCGCCGGCCGCCGCCGCATCTGGTGAGCGGGACGGCCGGCGGGGGAGTCAGCCGAGGAGGCGGTCGATCTCGCTCAGCTCGTCGGGGGTGAGGTCGAGGCGGCGTAGGGCGGCGACGTTGCCCTCCAACTGGGCCACGCTGCTGGCCCCGATGATCAGGCTGGTCATCCGGGGGTCACGCAGCGCCCAGGCCAGGGCGAGCTGGGCGAGGGTCTGCCCACGCCCTTCGGCGACCTTGCCGAGGCCCCGGACGGTGGCCAGCTTCTCGTCGGTCACGGCGCTCTCGTCGAGGAAGACGCTGGTGCGTACCCGGGAATCCTCCGGGATGCCGCCGAGGTAGCGGTCGGTGAGCAGCCCCTGGGCCAGCGGGCTGTAGGCGATGCAGCCCGCCCCGACCTCGGCCAGCGTGTCGAGCAGGCCGTCGGCCTCCGTCCAGCGGTTGAGCATGGAGTAGGACGGCTGGTTGATCAGCAGCGGCGTACCCAGGTCACGCAGGATCGCGGCGGCCCGCGCGGTCTGCTCCGAGTCGTAGTTGGAGACGCCGACGTAGAGCGCCCGACCGGACCGGACGATGGCGTCGAGCGCGCCCATCGTCTCCTCCAGCGGGGTGTCCGGGTCGAACCGGTGGGAGTAGAAGACGTCGACGTAGTCCAGACCCATCCGCCGCAGCGACTGGTCCAGCGACGAGATCAGGTTCTTGCGGGAGCCCCACTCGCCGTACGGGCCGGGCCACATCAGGTAGCCCGCCTTGCTGGACACCACCAGCTCGTCCCGGTAGGGCTTCAGGTCGGTGGCGAGCAGTCGGCCGAACGCCTCCTCGGCCGCGCCGGGCGGGGGACCGTAGTTGTTGGCGAGGTCGAAGTGGGTGACGCCGAGGTCGAACGCCCGGCGGACGATGTCCCGCTGCCTGTCGAACGGGCGGTCCGGCCCGAAGTTGTGCCACAGCCCGAGGGAGATGGCCGGCAGTCGCAGGCCACTGCGCCCGCTGCGGCGGTAGGTCATCTGGTCGTAGCGGTCGTCCGCGGCGAGGTAGGTCACGGCCCCGACCCTAGCCCGACCCCCCGACAGGGCGTTCACCCTGGTCGGGGCCGTCCCGTCGCCGGCAGCACACGGCGACTCGGGCTCGTCGGGCCGCCGCCCAGGGTAGCTTCGAGCGTATGCGCTTCGTCCCGGTCGACACTCCCAAGCCCATTTCCAAGATCGGCCTCGGCACCTGGCAGTTCGGTTCCCGGGAGTGGGGCTACGGGCCCGACTACGAGCGGCGGGCGACCCAGATCGTCAGGCGGGCACTCGACCTCGGGGTGACCCTGTTCGACACCGCCGAGCTGTACGGCTTCGGTCGCAGCGAGCGCATCCTCGGCGAGGCGCTCGACGCCGACCGGGCCAAGGTCGTGGTGGCCAGCAAGATCTTTCCGCTGCTGCCGGTGGCCCCGGTGGTGCAGCAGCGCGCGGTCGCCTCGGCGGCCCGGCTCGGCGTCCGCTGCATCGACCTCTACCAGGTGCACCAGGCCAACCCGGTGGTCGCCGACACGCACACCATGCGGGGCATGCGCGCCCTCCAGGACGTCGGCCTGGTCGGCGAGGTCGGGGTCAGCAACTATCCGCTGCGTCGCTGGCAGTTCGCCGAGGCCGCGCTGGGTCGGCGGGTGCTGAGCAACCAGGTCCGCTACAGCATGGTCGACCGTGGTCCGGAGGAGGACCTGATCCCGTACGCGGAGCAGGCCGGGCGGGTCGTCATCGCGTACAGCCCGCTGGCCCAGGGCTTCCTCTCCGGCCGGTACGACGCGGCCCACCCGCCCACCGGGGCGGTGCGCCGGGCCAACCCGTACTTCCTGCCGGAGAACCTGGAACGCGGCGCGGCGCTGATCGGCACCCTGCGGGAGGTGGCCGACGCGCACGACGCCACCCCCAGCCAGATCGCCCTGGCCTACCTGCTGCACCACCCGAACGTGGTGGCCATCCCCGGGGCCTCCAGCGTGGAGCAGGTGGAGCGCAACGCCGCCGCCGCGGAGATCGACCTGCCCGCCGACGAGTACGCCGCCCTGGCCACCGCCGCCCGGCAGTTCCGGCCGGTCACCGGCCTGGCCGCGCTGCCGAAGCTGATCCGCGCCCGCGCCGGCAGGTGAGCGGCACGACGCCGACCACCGGCCCGCCTCCCGCACCGGAACCACCTCCCGCGGCGGGGGGCGATCCCGGTGACGGGGGCGGCGGGAGCGCGACCGCGCTAGCGTGGGTCGGGTGACTGCGCCCAACCAGGCTCTCCCGGTCCCGCCCGCCGACCTGCCGGGCACCCTCGGCGCACTGCGCGCCGCCGGACACCGGTACCAGACCGTCAAGCAGGAACTCCGCCACAACCTCCTCGCCCGGATGCGCTCCGGCGAGGACCGTTTCCCCGGCATCGTCGGCTACGACGACAGTGTGCTGCCCGAGGTCGAGCGGGCCCTGCTCGCCGGCCACGACATGGTGCTGCTCGGCGAGCGCGGCCAGGGCAAGACCCGACTGATCCGTTCGCTCGTGGCGCTGCTCGACGAGTGGACCCCGGTGCTCCCCGGGTCGGTGCTCAACGAGCACCCGCTGCACCCGCTCACCCCGGCCTCCCGCGCGCTGGTCGCCGAGGCCGGTGACGACCTGCCGATCGGCTGGCTGCACCGCTCCATGCGGTACGGCGAGAAGCTGGCCACCCCGGACACCAGCGTCGGTGACCTGATCGGCGACGTCGACCCGATCCGGATCGCCCAGGGGCGCACCCTCGGCGACCCGGAGACGATCCACTTCGGGTTGGTGCCGCGTACCAACCGGGGCATCTTCGCCGTCAACGAGCTGCCCGACCTGGCCGAGCGGATCCAGGTGGCGCTGCTCAACGTGCTGGAGGAGCGGGACATCCAGGTCCGTGGCTACCAGCTGCGGCTGCCGCTGGACCTCTTCCTGGTGGCCAGCGCCAACCCGGAGGACTACACCAACCGGGGCCGGATCATCACCCCGCTCAAGGACCGGTTCGGTGCGGAGGTCCGGACCCACTACCCGGTCGACCTGGACCTGGAGCTGGCCCTGATCCGGCAGGAGGCCGACCTGGTCGCCGAGGTGCCGGAGCACGTGCTGGAGGTGCTGGCCCGGTTCGCCCGCGCGGTGCGCGAGTCGCCGTCGGTGGACCCGCGCTCCGGGGTCTCCGCCCGGTTCGCCATCGCCGCCGCCGAGACGGTCGCCGCCGCCGCGTTGCGCCGCGCCGGCCTGCTCGCCGGTCCCGCCGGTGCGCCGACCTCCGACTCCGGTCCCGCCGGGTCCCCGGCCACCGACCCCGGTCCGGCCGGGTCGCGGGGTGCCGGCTCCGCGTCGGGTGCCGGCGCCGCCACGGTACGTCCCGAAGCGCCTGTCGCCCGGGTCGGTGACGCGGTGTCGGTGACCTCGACGCTGCGGGGCAAGGTCGAGTTCGAGAGCGGTGAGGAGGGGCGGGAGACCGAGATCCTGGCCCACGTGCTGCGTACCGCGACCGCCGAGACGTTCCGGGCCCGGCTGGCCGGGTTGGACCTGTCCGGCTTCACCGCGCTGGTCGCCGAGGGGGCGGTGATCGAGACCGGTGAGCTGGTCGCCTCGGCGGAACTGCTGCGCCAGGTCGGCACCGTGCCGGGGCTGGCCAAGGCACTTGACCGGTTGGGGCTGGGCGACGCGCCCACCCCGGAACAGGCCGCCGCCGGTGTCGAGTTCGTGCTGGAGGGGTTGCACCTGACCCGCCGGCTCGGCAAGGACGTCACCGAGTCCGGCCGCACCGTCTACGGCGGTCGGAGCTGAGCATGGCCGGCAACCGGTTCCGGTACGGCCAGTGGCAGGGCGGCCCCGACCCGCTCGCCCCGCCGTACGACGTACGCGCCGCGGTGGACGCGGTCGGCGCGGAGGTGCTGGCCGGCGGCAGCCTCCGGGACGCGCTGCGCGATCTGCTGCGCCGGGGCCCGCAGGGTCGGGGCGGCCTGGACGACCTGGCCGCCCGGGCCCGCCGGCTGCGCCGGGAGGCGCTGCGCCGGGGCGACCTGGACGGTGCGGTGACCCGGTCCCGGGCGCTGCTCGACCAGGCGCTCGCGGCGGAGCGGGACGCACTGCGCGGGCGGACCGACGACGACGCCCGGTTCGCCGAGACGGTGCTCGACAACCTGCCCCGGTCCACCGCCCGCGCCGTGCAGGAGCTGGCCGAATACCGGTGGACAAGCGACGAGGCCCGGCAGACCTATCAGCGGATTCTCGACGGGCTGCGCGGTGACGTGCTGGAGCAGCGGTTCGCCGGGCTGCGCGACGCCGCGCGGGCCGCCGGGGATCCGGCCGTGCAGGCGCAGCTCGCCGAGATGATGCGCGACCTCAACGACCTGCTGGCCCGGCACGCCCGCGCGGAGGACACCACCGACGCGTTCGCCGAGTTCATGCGCCGGCACGGCGAGTTCTTCCCGGAGCAGCCGAAGGACGTCGACGAGCTGGTCGACGTGCTGGCCCGCCGGTCGGCCGCCGGCCAGCGGCTGATGCGGTCGCTGTCTGACCGGCAGCGCGAGGAGCTGGCCGGGCTGATGCGGCAGTCGCTCGGCGACCGGCTCACCGGTGAGCTGTCCGCGCTCGACGCCCACCTGCGCGCCCTGCGCCCCGACCTGGACTGGCAGCGGGGCGAGCGGGTCCGGGGCGACCGGCCGCTCGGCTACGGCGAGGCGACCGACGCGCTGGACGAGATCGCCGAGCTGGACGAACTGCTCGACTCCCTCGACCAGCAGCATCCCGGGGCCACCCTGGACGACGTGGACGTCGACGCGGTCGCCCGGATGCTGGGCCGGGACGCCGCCGACGAGGTGAGCCGGCTGCGGGAGCTGGAGCGGGAGCTGCGCCGGCAGGGCTGGGTGGGCCGGGACGCCGACGGGCTGACGCTCAGCCCGAAGGCGCTGCGCCGGTTGGCGGGCACCGCGCTGCGCCGGGTCTTCGCCGACCTCACCGCCGGCCCGCGCGGCCAGCACGACCTGCGCACGGCCGGGGCGGCCGGCGAGGTCAGCGGTGCCTCCCGGCAGTGGGAGTACGGCGACGAGCAGCCGCTGGACGTGGTGCGCACGCTCACCCGGGCGGTCAGCCGTGCCGGTCCCACGGTGCCGCTCCAACTCGCCGTCGAGGACTTCGAGGTGGTGGAGACGGAACGGCGGGCGTCGGCGGCGGTGGTGCTCTGCGTCGACCTGTCGTACTCAATGGTGTCGCAGGGGCGGTGGGGGCCGATGAAGCAGACGGCGCTGGCCCTGTCGCACCTGATGGCGACCCGGTTCCCGCAGGACGCGTTGCAGATCGTCGGCTTCGGCCTTGAGGCGATGCCGTTGACCCAGCAGGAGTTGGCGGCGGTGGAGCCGGACCTGCGGCAGGGCACCAACCTCCAGCACGCCTTGCGGCTGGCCGGGCGGCACCTGCGCCGGCACCCGGGGGCCGAGCCGGTGGTGCTGGTGGTCACCGACGGTGAGCCGACCGCCCACCTCGACCCGGGCGACGGCGAGGCGTACTTCCACTGGCCGCCGCTGCCGGAGACGGTCCAGGCCACCATCCGCGAGGTGGACCGGCTGGCCCGTGCCGGTGTCACCCTCAACCTGTTCCTGTTGGGTGAGGATCCCGGCCTGCGCCGTTTCATGGACGCGGTGGCCCGCCGCTCCCGGGGCCGCCTGTTCACCCCCGACCTGGGCGACCTGGGCGAGTACGTGGTCTCCGACTACCTCCGTTCCCGGCGCACCCCCGGGCGCTGATCCCGGCCCCGCCGAGGTGCCGTCCGTCCGGGTGATCCGGGCGGCACGACCCCCTGCCCGACGGGGTGGCAAGGGGGTTGTGGACAGTGGGCCGGGCTGCGTCTGCCCCGGCAGCTCGGGCAGCTACGGATGCTGAGCGACCAGCCGCAGCCCGCCTGACTCCGCAGGTGCCGACCCGGCGGCCGGGGCGCGGCGGAAGGTGCGGCGGTAGGCCGAGGGGGAGACGCCGATCCGGGTGTGCAGGTGCTGGCGCAGGGCGGCGGTGGTGCCGAAGCCCGCCCGCCGGGCCACCTGTTCGACGCTCAGGTCGGTGGTCTCCAGGAGTAGTCGGGCGTGGTCGGTGCGCTGCTGGAGCAGCCACTGCGCCGGGCTCAGCCCGGTCTCCGAGCGGAAGTGCCTGGTGAAGGTGCGCACGCTCATCCGGGCGTGGGCGGCCAACTCCCGCAGGGCGACCGGCTCGTGCAGGCGCTGCCGGGCCCACTCCCGGGTGGCCGCGGTGCCGCTGGCCGGGGTGCGCGGCACCGGCCGCTCGATGTACTGGGCCTGGCCACCGTCGCGCCACGGGGGCACCACGCACCGCCGGGCCGCCCGGTTGGCCACCTCGCTGCCGTGGTCGCTGCGGACGACGTGCAGGCAGAGGTCGATGCCGGCGGCCACCCCGGCCGAGGTGAGCACCCGGCCGGCGTCGATGAACAGCACGTCCGGGTCGAGGTCGACCTCGGGGTACAGCCGGCGGAAGCGGTCGGCGTAGGCCCAGTGGGTGGTGGCCGGGAGGCCGCCGAGCAGCCCGGCGGCGGCCAGCACGAACGCGCCCGTGCAGATCGACATCACCCGGGCGCCCCGGCGGTGGGCGGCCCGCAGCGCCGTGGTCACCGCCGGGTCGAGCGTGCCGTCGGTCATCGGCGGGCCGTCGTGCAGGCCGGGCACCACCACCGTGTCGACGGTCGTCAGCAGGTCTAGGTCGTGGTCGGGCAGGACCCGGAAACCGGCGGTGCTGCGGACCGGGCGGCCACCGGGGGTGCAGGTGTCGACGGTGTAGAGCGGTAGCCGGTCGTCGCCACGGGCAGCCCCGAAGACCTGCGCCGGGGCACCCAGGTCGAGGCCGACCACGCCGTCGAGGGCCAGCACGCCGATCCGGTGCGGCACGAGGGTCATGGCCCGATTATTGCGTACGATGGCTTTCCGGCCACTCGCCGCCGCCCGGGCACGCCGCCGAGACTCGGAGCGTGATCCGATCCCGTCGCCTCCACCCGGCCTGGACCGTGGCCGCCGTGACCTTCGTCGCCCTGGTCGGCGCGGCCGGCTTCCGCGCCACCCCGTCGGTGCTGCTGCACCCGCTGCACGCCGAGTTCCGCTGGCCGCTGGCCACCATCTCCGCCGCCGTCTCGGTCAACCTGCTGCTCTACGGCCTGACCGCCCCGTTCGCCGCCGCGCTGATGGACCGGTTCGGCATCCGCCGGGTGGTGGCCGGCGCGCTGGCGCTGGTGGCCCTCGGCAGCGGCCTGACCGTCTTCATGACGGCGAGCTGGCAACTGATCCTCTGCTGGGGTGTCCTGGTCGGGCTGGGCACCGGGTCGATGGCGCTGGCCCTCGTCGCCACCGTCACCGGGCGCTGGTTCGTCGCCCGACGCGGGCTGGTCACCGGGGTGCTCACCGCCGGTGGGGCGGCCGGTCAACTGGTCTTCCTGCCGCTGCTGGCGGTGCTGGTCCGTGACCACGGTTGGCGTACGGCGGCACTGGTGGTGGCCGCAGCGGCGCTGGCGGTCGTACCACTTGTGGTCTGGTTGTTGCGGGAACACCCGGCGGATCTCGGCCTGCCCGCCTACGGCACGACCGAGGTGACGCCGCCGCCCCCGCCGGCGGGCGGCGCCGCCGCGCGGGCCGTCGGCGCGCTCGCCGCCGCCGCCCGCACCCGCCCGTTCTGGCTGCTCGCCGGCGGCTTCGCGATCTGTGGTGCGACCACCAACGGCCTGGTCGGCACCCACTTCGTGCCGGCCGCACACGATCACGGGATGCCGCAGACCACGGCGGCGGGGCTGCTCGCCCTGGTCGGGCTCTTCGACATCGTCGGCACCATCGCCTCGGGCTGGCTCACCGACCGGGTGGACAGCCGGCTGCTGCTCGCCGCCTACTACGGGCTGCGGGGCCTGTCGCTGCTGGTGCTGCCCAGCCTGTTCACCGGCGGCGTCGCGCCGAGCATGCTGGTCTTCATCGTCTTCTACGGCCTGGACTGGGTGGCGACCGTGCCGCCGACGGTGGCCCTGTGCCGGGAGTACTTCGGCGGCTCGGCGGCGGTGGTCTTCGGTTGGGTCTTCGCCGCGCACCAGTTCGGGGCCGCCGTCGCGGCGACCGGCGCCGGCCTGGTCCGCGACCGGCTCGGCGACTACGCGCCGGCCTGGTACGCGGCCGGGGCGCTCTCGATCGGGGCCGGGGTGCTGTCGCTGCTGCTGCGCCGACGTCGCGCGGTGCCGCCGCCGTTCCTGGTGCCGGCCCGCACCGCCGCAGCCTGGAGCTACCGGGGCTGACCGACGCCGGCCTGGCCTGCCGTCGGGCTGCCGGCCTGGCCTGCCGTCGGGCTGCCGGCCTGGCCTGCCGTCGGGCTGCCGGCCTGGCCTGCCGTCGGGCTGCCGGCCTGGCCTGCCGTCGGGCTGCCGGCCGCCCGGTGGGTCGAGGTCCGCCCGGTGCACCGGCCCCGCTACGGCGACCGCCGCGCCGCGCCGGTCAGCCGAGGGTCCACTGCTGGCCGGCGGCGGCGGTGCAGGTGGCCTGCACCAGGTCGTCGCCGGGCCCGGTGCCGTCGTTCCTGACCTGCGCACACTTGCCGGACTGGACGCCGACCAGCAGGACCGGCCCGGTGCCGACCGGGGTCACCCGCCACTGCTGGTTGGCCTGCCCGTGGCAGCCGAACTGCTGGAGCCTCGCGCCGTCGTCACCGCTGCCGCCCTCGACGTCGAGGCACTGCCCGTGTCCGGCGTTGGTGAGCGTCACCAGGTCCGGGGCGACCGGGTTGGCGACCCACTGCTGCTCCGGCCCGCCGGTGCAGGTGGCCAACTCGGCGGCGGCCGTCTCGCCGTCGCCGTCGGTGCCGACGCAGAGGCCGGAGGTGACCGCGCGCAGCACGGTCGGCCCGGAGAGCGTGGCCGGGGTGGTGGGCGGTGGGGTCGGGGTGGGCGGTGCCGTGGTCGTGGGCGGCGGGCTGGCCGGCGGTGCCGCCGTGGTGGGCGCGCCGGGGGTCGGTGCGGCTGCGGCCGGCACCACCGGTTGCTCCCGGCCGTCGCCGCCCCCCAGCACACCGGTGGCGAAGAAGACCCCCAGCAGTACGCCCACCAGCCCGGCGGCCAGCGCGAACCGCATCAGCGGATCGCGGGTCGGCCCGGGACGGGCGGGCCGCCGGACGCCGTACACGGTGCCGGACGGGTCGCGGTGCGGATCGGGGACGGCCATGCCGGAATGGTGACCCACCGGACGGGCCCGGGGCCAGTCGGCCCGCGGTGCGTGACCGGGTCGACGCCCCGGACGTCCTCGGCGAAACGGCCACCGGAGGGGCCCACGGAATGGTGCTTCGCGCGTAAGGTGATCTCATGCGCGCGCAGCGTGATCATGAGCTGGCGGTGGACGCGTTGCGGCGGTCGTACGCCGCAGTGCCTCCGGGGCAACCCGTACGACTTGCCAAACGCACCTCCAACCTGTTCCGACCCCGGTCGGTCACCGGCGCACCCGGGCTCGACGTGAGTGGGCTGGGCGGCGTCCTGGCGGTCGACCCGGTCGCCCGCACCGCCGACGTGCAGGGCATGTGCACCTACGAGGACCTGGTCGACGCGACCCTGCCGCACGGGTTGATGCCGCTGGTCGTGCCCCAGTTGCGCACGATCACCCTGGGCGGTGCGGTCACCGGGCTGGGCATCGAGTCGACGTCGTTCCGCAACGGGCTCCCGCACGAGTCGGTCGTCGAGCTGGACGTCCTCACCGGCGCGGGTGAGGTGGTCACCGCCCGACCGGACGGGCCGCACGCCGACCTGTTCGCCGCCTTCCCCAACTCGCTGGGCAGCCTCGGGTACGCCACCCGGCTGCGCATCGAGCTCCAGCCGGTGGGTCGGGCGGTGGCCCTGCGCAACATCCGGTTCACCCGGCTGGAGGAGCTGACCGACGCGATCGCCGACGTGGTGGCCAAGGGCGAGTGGGAGGGGCGGCCGGTCGACGCGATGGACGGCGTGGTGTTCAGCCCCGGCGAGTCCTACCTGGTCCTCGGCTCCTTCACCGACGATCCGGAGCGGCTCAGCGACTACACCGGGCAGGACATCTACTACCGCTCGGTGCGCCGCCGGGTGCGCGACGCCCTGAGTGGCCACGACTACCTCTGGCGCTGGGACACCGACTGGTTCTGGTGCTCGGCCGCGTTCGGGGTGCAGCACCCGGTGGTGCGTCGGCTCTGGCCGGCCCGCTGGCGGCGCAGCGACGTCTACCACCGGCTGGTCCGGCTGGAACACCGGCACCAGGTGGCCGCCCGGGTGGACCGGTGGCGGGGTCGGCCGGCCCGGGAACGGGTCGTGCAGGACGTGGAGATTCCGCTGGACGGCACGGCCGGGTTCCTGCGGTGGTTCGACCGCGAGGTGGGGATGACACCGGTGTGGCTCTGCCCGTTGCGGCTGCGCGAGCCGGCCGGCCCCGGCTCGGCCCGCAACTGGCCGCTATACCCGCTGCACCCCGGCCGCACGTACGTCAACATCGGCTTCTGGGGCAGCGTGCCGATCGCGGCGGGTGCCACGGACGGTGACATGAACCGCTCCATCGAGCGGGCGGTGTCGGAGCTGGGCGGGCACAAGTCGCTCTATTCCGACGCGTACTACGACCGGGCGGCCTTCGATCGGCTCTACGGCGGGGAGACCTGGCGTGCCGTGAAGGACCGCTACGACCCGGACCACCGGCTCACCGGACTCTACGAGAAGGCGGTTGCACGAAGATGAGCCTGACCGACCGAGAACAGGGGGCGGCGAGCGCCCCGGCCAGCCCCCCGTCGGGGGGTCGACCCGGCCCGACCGTCGCCGACGTCGTCCGCGCGGTCACCACGCGGGACCTGCCGATCCGGGTGACCGGCTACGACGGCAGCGCGATCGGCCCGGCCGACGCCGGTATCACCCTCGACATCCGTTCCGAGCGGGGGCTGTCCTATCTGCTCACCGCCCCGGGTGACCTGGGCATGGTGCGGGCGTACGTCAGTGGCGACCTCGGGCTGGGCGGGGTGCACCCCGGCGACCCGTACGACGCCCTGAGCGTGCTCGCGGACCTGCGGTTGCGGATTCCCCCGGTGGCCGAGGGGTTGGCCCTGGCGCGCGGGCTCGGCTGGGAGCGGCTGCGGCCCCCGCCGGCCCCGCCGCAGGAGGCGTTGCCCCGCTGGCGGCGGGTGATGGGCGGGCTGCGGCACTCCCGCTTCCGGGACAGCACGGCCATCTCGCACCACTACGACGTGTCGAACGCCTTCTACGAGAAGGTGCTCGGCGACTCGATGACGTACACCTGCGCGGTGTACCGCAGCCCGGCCGACACCCTGGAGCAGGCCCAGGCGGCCAAGTACGACCTGGTCGCCGGCAAGCTGGCACTGAAGCCGGGGATGCGCCTGCTGGACGTGGGCTGCGGTTGGGGCGGCATGGTCCGGCACGCGGCCCGCGAGTACGGCGTCAAGGCGATCGGGGTGACCCTGTCCCGGGCGCAGGCGCAGTGGGCGCAGGCGGCCATCGCGCGGGAGGGGCTCACCGGGCTGGCCGAGGTGCGCCACCTCGACTACCGCGACGCCCCCCGGGAGCGGTTCGACGCGATCTCGTCGATCGGGTTGACCGAGCACATCGGGGTGCGCAACTACCCGGCATACTTCCGGGCGTTGCGGGATCGGCTGCGCCCCGGCGGGCGGCTGCTCAACCACTGCATCACCCGGGCCGACAACCGGGCCCCGCACCGCTCCGGCGCGTTCATCGACAGGTACGTCTTCCCCGACGGCGAGTTGGCCGGGCCGGGTCGCCTGATCAGCGAGGTGCACGACGCCGGGTTGGAGGTGCACCACGAGGAGAACCTGCGGCAGCACTACGCGCTGACGCTGGCCGCCTGGTGTCGCAACCTCGTGGCGAACTGGGACTTCTGCGTCGACGAGGTGGGCCTGGGCACCGCCCGGGTCTGGGGGCTCTACATGGCCGGGTCGCGGTTGGCCTTCGAGCGCAACGGCATCCAGCTGCACCAGGTGCTGGCCACCCGCAACGGGCCGATGGGCGACGACGGCTACCCGCTTCGTCCCGACTGGACGCCCTGACCGTCGTACGACCGCTGGGACGAAAGCCGCGCCATCCCGGCGCGGCTTTCGTCGACCCGATTGACAAGCAGATTTTTTACGTACAGGATTGTTTTTGCGATGAGAGACGTCCTGTACCTGGAGCAGATCGAGCAGGCCGAGATCCTGCTCAAGCCGCAGCGCGTGGACGTGCTGCGGCAGTTGGCCGAGCCACGCACCTGCACCGAGGTGGCGGCCCGGCTGAACCAGACCCCGCAGCGGGTCTACTACCACGTCAAACAACTCGCCGCGGCCGGCCTGGTCGAGCAGGTGTCCAGCCGTAGGGTGCGCGGCATCAGCGAGGGCATCTGGCAGGCCGTGGCCCGGTCCTACTGGCTCTCGCCCCGGCTTGTCGGCCGGATCGGCGGAGCCCGCCGGGTATCCGACGAGTTGAGCCTGGGTCACCTGCTCGACCTGATGGAGGAGGTCCAGGCCGACGTCGCGGCGCTCGACCGGAGCGCGCCGGAACTGCCCTCGATCGGGGTCTCCGGTGAGATCCGGGTGCCGGCCGAGCGTCGGCAGGAGTTCCTGCACGACCTGCAGTCGACATTGCAGGACCTGTTCACCCGCTACGGCGGCGTCGAGGGGGACGCCTTCAAGCTCGCCGTGGCCTGCTATCCCAAGGGAGAAGACCGTGACTGAACCACTCACGCTGGGTGCCCGGCTCGCCGCGCCGGTCGAGGCCGTCTGGCGGGCGCTCACCGACCCGGCAGCGCTGCGCGTCTGGCTGACCGAGCACGCCGAGGTCGAGCTGCCCGGCCGGTACGAGTTCTGGGGCCGGCACACGCCCGACGGCGATGCGCCCCACCAGCGGGTGCTGCACGCCGCCCCGTACACGTTGCGCTTCGGCTGGCTGATCGACGGGGTGGAGACGACCAGCGAACTGCGCCTGACGTCGGAGGGGCCGGACACCACGCTGCTGACCCTCAGCCAGACCCACTTCCACTTCGCCGAGGCGCTGGACGGCAGCAGCATCCGAGGAGTGCTGCAGACCTGGTGGTCGCTGTCGATCGCCAACCTCGCCGCTTACCTGGAGGGTCGTCCGCTGCTGCCGAAGACCGACTTCACCTCCACCGACCTGCGCGGTGAGCTGACCATCGCCGCGCCGATCGACCGGGTCTGGACCTCACTGACCGACTCGGCGCAGGCCAGCGCCTGGTTCGGCTACCCGATCGGCATCGAGCCCTGGGTCGGCGGCCGGTACGCCATGGGCGGCTTCGACGCCGGGCCCGCGGCGAAGGTGGTCGACCTGGAGCCCGGCCGGAAGATGTCGGTGGACTGGGGACCGGTCGGCGTCACCACCTGGGAACTGGCCGAATCCGGCGGGAAGACGACTCTGACCTTCGTGCAGAGCGGGTTCGACGAGGGCAACCCGCCGTACGCGATGTGGTGCGGGTCGGTGGCCGGCATGCTCGAGCTGTGCCGATTCCACGACATGGCCGACTGGCAGCCGATCTGGGTTGCCGAGGAGATCCACACCGGCGCTCCCGCCGCCTGATCCCCGTTCCCGCCCCCGTTCCCGCCCCCGTTCCCGCCCCCAGCCCTCCGGCCTTGCCCCCTCTGGCCCAGCTGTGCGGTCTCTGGCCTGCGGTCTTTGCGCTGCGGTCTCTGCCCGCGCGGGATGTGGTCGTCGGTATCCGCCTCGATCCTTCCCCTGGACACTCCGGTGTGGGTGCCCGGGAGGAAGGGCGGGTTTCGGGACGCCCGGGGGCAGGGCCGGTCCGGCAGTTCCAGGGGCGGGACCATGCATGCGGATCCTGTCGAGCTGATGACGCAAACGAATCACCGGTGCGCGGAGGCGACGGCGGGCCACCGAGCCGGGCCATGTTCTCGCGAGCGGCGGCTCCGTGTCGTGTTGTCAGCAGGTGACGACGGAGGCCTGCCGGGTCGTGTCGTGTGGCGCGTGGTGCTCGGCGAGGTCCCAGTTGTCAGTGAATCGCTAACGTCATCAGCTCCAAAGGACGTCGGACAGAGGTTGGTGATCCGGACACGCGGCCCGGGCACGCGATCCGGACACCGGCCCGGGCACGCGATCCGGGCACGCGATCCGGGCACGCGATCCGGGCACGCGATCCGAGCATGCGGCTCGGGCATGCGGCTCGGGCACGCGATCCGGGCATGCGGCTCGGGCATGCGGCTCGGGCACGCGATCCGGGCACGTGACTCGGGCACGCAGCTCGGGCACGCAGCTCGGGCATGTGACTCGGGCACTGTTAGCGGGTCGCTCCGCCGGTGCACCGGCCGGCCACCGGGAAATCTCCGCGCGGCGGTTCCCGGAGCGTCGGGCTGGGTACTGCGGGACGATGTTCTTCATCTTCGGACTCCGTACCAAGGTCACCCGGGCAGGGGTGGTGACGGCGGTCTGTCGGCACTGTGGCAACCAGGCCGCGCAGGTGATCAGCCGCCGGGCCACGAAGTTCACCCTCTTCTTCGTCCCGCTGATCCCGATCCGGACGAAGTACGTGCAGCAGTGTTCGTTCTGCGGAGCCGAGTACGCCGTCGACGCCGACGAGGCCCGCCGCCTCCCGGTCAGCTGACCGTGGCACGCTTCCTCTGCTGGTTGATCGGTTGGCCGCCGGACGGGCCGACCGTGCCGCTGTACACCGCCTCCCGCCCGCCCTGCACCCCGGGCCGCCGCCGGACGCGCCGCCGCCACCGGCCGCTCGCCGGTGCCCGCTCACCCCGTTCGCCCTGGAACCGGTCCGCCGGACGCTGAACCCCGATCCCCACCCCAGGCGACGGCCCCGCTCCGCGGCCCCGGGTGGGCCGCCCTGCCCTGCGGCCCCGGGTGGGCCGCCCCGCGCTGTGACCCGGGGTGACGGCCCCGCGCTGTGACCCGGGTTGACCGCCCTGCGCTGACGGTCCGGGCGATTGCCTTGACCGACTAGACGGACGACGACGTCGTCGGGCGGCGGCCCGGGGTGCAGGGTCGGGCGGGGCGGCTATCGTGGCCTGTCGTGACGAGCACCGCGCAACGCCTGGCTGCCATTCGGGGTGACGCGCCCCCGAAACGACACAACGCCCGGACGCTCGCCGCACTCACCGGCAACCCCGGCTGCGCCCGGCGGGCTGTGCTCGACGGCGCCGGGGTCGACAAGTCCGCGCTCGCCGAGCGGGTCGGGTTCCCGGCCCGGTTCGGCCAGTCCCGGTTCGCCATCACCAGGGGAAACGCGTTCGAGGCGCAGGTCAAGGCGGACGGCGGTGCGGAGCTGCTGCGGCTGGTCGCGCAGCGGTTGGGCGTACCGGTGCCGGAGCGGGCGAGCTGGACGGACCTGGGCGGGGCGGACGACCTTCCGGACCGGCGGGAACGGTCCCGGGCGGCGTTGACCGCCGGCGGGGCGGAGGCGGCGCTGTTCGACCATCCGCTGCTCGGCCTGGACGTGGCGGGTCAGCGGGTGCACCTGGAACCGGACCTGGTCGCCGCCCGGCTCGGCGGCCGGTTCCACGTCGTGGAGATCAAGTCGTTCCCGGTGATCGACGGGCAGGCCGACCCGGCGAAGGTGTCCGCCGCCGCCGTCCAGTCGGCCGTCTACGTGCTGGCGCTGCGTGACCTGCTCGCCGCCGAGGGGCGGGATCCGGAGTCGGTGTCGCACGAGGTGGTGCTGGTCTGCCCGCGGGACTTCGCCAACCGGCCGGTGGCCAGCCTGATCGACGTCCGCAAGCAACTGCTTGTGCTGCGTCGCCAACTGGACCGGATGGCCCGGTTGGACGACCTGCTCGCCGCCGTGCCTGCCGACTTCACCGCCGACCCGGCCGCCGACCCGGTGACGGTGACCGCCGCCCTGCGTACCGTGCCGGCCCGCTACGCGCCGGACTGCCTGGCCGGCTGCGAGCTGGCGTACTTCTGTCGGAACGAGGCACGGGGGCAGACCGGCGCGCTGGGCCGCCCGGTGCGGGAGGCGCTCGGCGGCATCGCCGAGGTGGCCGAGGTGCTGGCCCTGGCGACCGGCGAACGGACCGCCGACCCGGAGCGGGAGGAGGCCGCCGCGTTGCTGCGGGCCGCCGCCCGGCTGCGCGCCGACGCCCTCGCCGGCAACCCCGCATGAGTACGCTGCGCGCGCTGGCGAAGGCGCAGGCCGTCGCCGCCGGGCTGGCCCAGCCGGTCGCCACCGTCCGGCACCTGCACCTGGCGGAGCGCCCGCTGGTGCTGGTGCCTTTGGCGATGGCAGGTGAGGCGCACGCCCCGCTCGCCGCGCTGGTCGGCACCGCGCCCGACGACGCCCGGCTGCTGATCGTGCCGCAGCCCCGCAACCGGGACCAGCGCTTCCGGTTCGTCACCGAGCTGGCCGCGATCGTGCTGCCGTGGCTGGACGGCTTCCGGGGCGTCTCGGAGGCGGTGGCCGTCGACCGGGGCCGCGACGTCCGCTACCGCTACTCCGACGCCCCGCAGCTCTGGGTGCCGAACCCGGCCGGGGTCACCTTCCTGCGCCTGCTGGGCCGGTCGACCCGGTTCCGTCGGCCGGACGGCGACCACCCGGTGCACCCGGCCGTGCCGCTGCTCGGCCGCTGGCTGACCTTCTTCGTCGAGAGGGCCGAGCAGCCCGGCTCGTCGGCGCTGCTGGCGATGACCGACGCGTTGACCCTGCACTGGGCGACAGGGCAGAGTGCGGTGGAGGACCTGCACCTGCCGGCGCTGCTCGGCTGGATCGACCCGCCGGCTGGCACGACAGGTGTCGAGGCCGCCACCCGGGCCGAGGACCCGCGGGTCTGCCCGCCGGCCGGCCCGGCCACCGACCCGGAGTTCGACAACACGGCGCTCGCCCCGGTGACGGCCGCCTGGGCGGCGGCCGACGACGACCCGGTCGCGCGCGACGCGGCGTACGCGGAGCTGGTGCGGTTGCTGCGCGGGCAGCTCGCGCCCACCTGGGAGCTGATGTGGCGCGGCCTGGGGTTGCTCGGCACCCTGCCGCCCGGGGCCCGGGTGGCCGGTCGGTGGGCCGGCGACCGGGACGCCTTCACCGGGTACGCCGAGCATCTCGACGCCGACGGCGGGCCGCAGCCCCGGCACGACGGCGCGGTGGCGGCGGCGGTACGACTGCACCGGCTGGAACGCGCCGCGACCACGTACGCGGTGCAGCGCGCCTACGACGATCCGCTGGTGATGGCCGAGCACCGGCTGACCGGGGAGGCGTTCGTCGGGGACGTGACGTTGGCCGACCCGACCCGGGTGGACGACAGCGGCAAACGGCCGGTGCTGCGGCCGAGGATCCAGGTGTCGACCACCGAGCCGGTACGGGTGCCGGTCGGGGCGACGCTCTGGTCGACGGCACGGCCGGGGCAGAAGGCGCGGGTGGTCTTCGTGACCCCGGTGGCGGACAGCCGGACCGAGGTGGTGCTGGAGCTGTCCGGTGGGATGGGCCGGGGGCTGACCGCGCCACCGGGCAGCGTGCCGCAGGTGGGGGAGCGGCTCTGCCTGACCACCCTGTCGGAGGCGTTCCTGCCGGCCGGAGCGTTCCCGACGGCGGAGGAGACACCGTGGACGCACGGCGGGCCACCTGCCGCCGCCGTCCCTGATCCGTCCTCAGTGGTCGGATAGCCGACCGGTGGACCCTGGCGGCGGGTCGTGCCGCTGGCTAGGCTTCGAGGGTTCGCCGTCCGTGGCCGGTTCGCACGGTCGAGGTGTGCGCAGGAGAGAGAGCCGGAGCGATCACCGTGCTGCCCCAGGACGCCGTCTCCGGTGCCCCGACCCGGCCGCTGGCCCTTCCCCGGGTGGGTGCGGTCGTCGCGTCGGTGGTCGTCGTCCTGGAGCTGGCCTGGCTGCTCGCCGCGTTGCCCGGAGCCGCCCTGGTCGGCGACGTGACCGCCACGGTGGTGGCGAGTTGGGCCAGTTTCGCCTGCACCCGGACGATGCGCCGGCACCCCGCCCCGCTGCGCCGGTTCTGGGCGCTGCTCGCGCTCACCATGGGGCTCGCCGCCGCCGGCCGGCTGCTGTGGACGGTGGACCGGCTGAGCGCCGACGAGCTGCCGCACACCCCGCTGATCGGCGCGGTCTTCACCGCCGGCATCGTCACCGGCACGGCCGCCCTGCTCGCCGCGCTGACCGCCCCACGCAGCATGGTCGGCCGGGCCCGTACGGTGCTGGACGGGGTGATCGTCGGGCTGGCCCTGATCCCGATCGGCTGGGTGGTGGTGTTCCGCGACATCGCCGCCGCCGACCTCGACGATCCGCTGCGGACGTTCGGCCTGCTCTACCCGATGATCGACCTGATGCAGCTGACCATCCTGGTGGCGGTGGCCGGCTCGGCCCGCCCGGTGTGGCCGCCGTTGACCCTGATCGGGGCGAGCCTGGTCACCCGGGCCGGCGCGGACGCCGTCTACGTCTCGCTGGTGGCGCACGGCAGTTACGCCCCCGGCCACCCGATCGACGTCTGCTGGCCGCTGAGTTACCTGCTGATCGGCATCGCCACCACCCGACCGCCGCCGCCGACCTGCGACGGCGCCGAGGAGATCGGCGAGTCCCCGCTCCCGTCCTGGTGGCGGGTGGCGCTGCCCTACCTTCCGGTCGGCGGGGCGATCATCGCGGTGGTGCTGGCCCGCCGACCCACCGGGCAGACCCCGACCCTGGTCTTCGTCGGGATGATGGCGCTGCTCGGGGTGCTCGCCCTGCGGCAGGGGCTGGCCGCCAACGAGAACCTGCGGCTGGTGGCCCGGCTGCGCCGGCTCGCGTACGCCGACCAGCTCACCGGCCTGCCGAACCGGTTGATGTTCAACAGGCGGTTGCGCCAGGCGCTGCGCGAAGGCCCGCCGGTGGCCGTCCTGCTTCTCGACCTGGACGGCTTCAAGCAGGTCAACGACCGGTTCGGGCACGCCACCGGCGACACCCTGCTGACCAGCATCGCGGTCCGGATGCGGACGGCGGTCGGTGCCGACGGCACGGTCGCCCGGCTCGGCGGCGACGAGTTCGCCGTGCTGGTCGACGGGGACCGGCCGGTCGCCCCGGAACGGCTGGCCGGGCGGCTGCTCGCCGCCCTGCAACCGTCCCCGGGCGAGGAGGACGTCGGGGTCCGCCCGTCGGCGAGCATCGGCATCGCCGAGTTCGGTCCGCAGCACGCCTCCCACACCGACCTGCTGCGCGACGCCGACATCGCGATGTACGCGGCGAAGGCCGCCGGGAAGTCCGCGTACCGCACCTGCACGCCGGCGCTGCGGGAATCGGCGGTGACCCGGGCAGAGCTGATCGCCGACCTGCGGCGGGCCGTCGACGAGCAGCAACTGCACCTGGAATACCAGCCGATCGTCGACCTGGCCACCGGTGCGGTCCGCAGCGCGGAGGCCCTGGTCCGCTGGCGGCATCCCCGGCTCGGACTGCTCGCCCCGGCGGCGTTCCTGCCGTTGGCCGAGGAGACCGGGCTGATCGTGCCGATCGACAGGTGGGTGATCCACGAGGCGTGCCGGGCCGCCGCGACCTGGCGGGCCCGGGTTCCCGAGGCGACCGTGGCGGTCAACATCGCCGCCGCGCACGTACGCCGTCCCGACCTGATCGCCACCGTCACGGCGGCCACCGCCACCGCCGGCCTGGCCCCCCGCGCGCTCACCCTGGAGCTGACCGAGTCGGCGCTGATCGACGGCAGCGAGGCGGTGCTGGAACGGCTCGCCCAGCTCCGTGAGCTGGGCATCCGGATCGCCATCGACGACTTCGGCACCGGCTACTCGTCGTTGAGCTACCTGCACCGCATCCCGGCCACCGAGTTGAAGATCGACAGGTCGTTCGTGGCCAGGCTGGACTCCGACGCGCGGGCGTACGCCACGGTGGAGATGGTCACCCGGTTGGCCGGGGCGTTCGACCTGGCGGTGGTGGCCGAGGGGGTGGAGACCGAGGAGCAGCACGTGGCGGTCACCGCTATCGGCTGCGTCCACGGTCAGGGCTACCGGTACGGCCGCCCCGGTGGCCTGCACGCCCTGCCCACCCCACGCTGATCCCGCCGGCGAAACGGGGGAGTCGGCGCAGAATCGGGCTTGACCCTCACGTCACGGCAGGCCGGAGCCTTGGTGCAGGAAGGGAGGAAACCATGGCGTACACGGTGGGTCAGGTGGCGAAGGCGGCCCGGGTGACGGTCCGGACGCTGCATCACTACGACGAGATCGGGCTGCTCTCGCCGAGCGGCCGGACGGCGGCCGGCTACCGCCGCTACGACGACGCGGACCTGGAGCGGTTGCAACACGTCCGCTTCTACCGGGAGCTGGGGTTTCCGCTGGAGGAGATCGCGGCGATCCTCGACGACCCGACCGCCGACCCGGCGGCGCACCTGCGCCGACAGCACGACCTGCTGACCGGGCGGATCGGGAAACTCCAGGAGATGGTCGCGGCGATCGAGATCGCGATGGAGGCGAGACGGATGGAGATCAACCTGACCCCGGAGGAGCGGTTCGAGGTCTTCGGCGGTGCCGATCCGGAGGAGCACGCCGAGGAGGCGCGGCAGCGCTGGGGCGACACCGAGGCGTACCGGGTGTCGACCCGACGGGCGGCCGGCTACTCGAAGGAGGACTGGCTGCGGTTCAGGGCGGCGCAGGACGACTGGAACGGGCGGATCGTGGCGGCGCTGACCGGCGGGACGCCGGCCGACTCGGCGGAGGCGATGGCGTTGGCCGAGGAGCACCGGCAGCTCATCGTCCGTTGGTTCTACGACTGCTCGTACGAGGTGCACACCGGGCTGGCCGACATGTACCTGGCCGATCCCCGGTTCACCGCCTACTACGAGACGATCGCGCCGGGGCTGGCGGAGTACCTGGTGGAGGCGATCCACGCCAACGCGATCAGCCGGGCCTGACCGGGACGACGAGGGCGTCACCTCCGGTAGGTCAGGATGGGGGACGTGCCACCCGCCTACCGGAGGTCGCCCGTGTTCATCGTCGCCGGAAGTCTCTACGTCGCACCCGCCGAGCGGGACGCCTACCTGGAGTCCTGCCTGGAGGTCGTCCGGCAGGCCCGTGCGGCGCCCGGCTGCGTGGACTTCGCGATCGGTCCCGACCTGGTCGAGCCGGGCCGGATCAACGTCTACGAACGGTGGGAGTCCGACGACCAGTTGCTGGCGTTCCGGGGGTCCGGCCCGGCCCAGGAGCAGGTGACCGCGATCCTCGGCGCGGAGGTGCACCGCTACCGCATCTCCGCCGTCGAGGCTCCCTGACCCGCGCGCCGACGGGCGCGGGGAACGGTATCGGCGCGTGCCCGGGTCCGAGCGGTGTCGTCCCCCCGGGTGCGCGCCCGGGCTGGTTGTCGCTCCCGGGGAGAGGGCCGGGCAGGGGTGGCCGGTCGGCGGCAGGCCCTCGGGCTAGGCTGGCGCGACCGCTCTGTCACAAGCGTCGATCGGCTCGGCCGGCGGGCGCACCGCCCGGGGAGACCGTCGTGAAGCACCCGAAGCTGGCCACCGCCGCCGTCCTCGTCGTACTGGTGGCGGTGGCCGGCTGCACCTCGGACGGTGGCGGTGCCGGGTCGACACCGGCCGCCGGGGCGTCCGCGTCCGGGCCGGCCCCGACCGAGCCGACCGCCGTGCTGGCCGCCGCCGCGCAGCGGGTCGACCAGCAGTCCTACCGGCTGAGCCTGGGTGACGGCGCGGGCGGGGACGGCACCACCCTGGTCTGGGATCCGAAGGCCCGGCGCGGGCTGGAGACGACGACGCTGGCCGTGGCGAACGGCAAGGTGGTCATCGAACGGCTCGCCACCGGCACCGACGTCTACGTGAAGGTGACCGCCCCGGACCGGCGGGTGCCGGTCTGGGACGGGCGCACCTGGTGGCACCTGGGCACCGCCGAGGCGGCCGCCGCGAAGCGGACCGGGCTGGACAACACCCGGCTGGCCACCACCCTCGGCACGGCCACCGAGGTACGCGCCACCGGCGACCGGGCCTACGCCGGCACCCTGGACCTGCGACGCAGCACCGAGGTGCTCGGCGACGGGTTGGGCGGGGTGCTCGGGGAGCGGGCCGCCGCGGTGCCGTTCACCGCGACCGTGGACGCGCAGGGGCGGCTGGTCCGCTACCGGATCGAGCTGTCCGGTGAGCCGGGCAAGGTCTCGGCGCTCGACCTGACGTACGCGGACTTCGGCCTGCCGGTGTCGGCGGAGAAGCCGGCGGCGGGCCTGATCGGCGAGGACCCGCCGAGCAACATCCCCGGCGCCTGACCCGGGCCGTTTTCCCCCGCCGGGGCGGGCGAGCCGGCCCGACCGGCGGCGGGGTCCGTCAGAGCAGCAGGTCGAGCAGGAGGACGCCGGCGAAGCCGACCACCGAGATGATCGTCTCCAGCACCGACCAGCTCTTGATGGTCTGCCCCACGGTCAGCCCGAAGTACTCCTTGACCAGCCAGAAGCCGGCGTCGTTGACGTGCGAGAAGAACAGCGACCCGCAGCCGATGGCCAGCGCCAGCAGCGCCACCTCCGGGCGGTCCAGGCTGGCTGCCAGCGGGGCGACGATGCCGGCGGCGGTGATGGTGGCGACCGTCGCGGAGCCGGTGGCGACCCGGATGCCGACGGCGACCAGCCAGCCCAGCAGCAGCGGGGAGAGATTGGCGTCCTTGGCGGCGTCGGCGACCAGGTTGCCCACCCCGGCGTCCACGAGCACCTGCTTGAATCCGCCACCGGCGGCGACGATCAGCAGGATGCCGGCGATCGGCGGCAGCGAGCCGCCGAGCACCGAGGAGACCTGACTGCGGCTGAAGCCGGCCTGGTAGCCGAGGGTGAACATGGCGACGATCACGCCGGCCAGCAGCGCCACGATCGGGGTGCCGACGATGTCCAGTGCCTGCCGGGCGAAGGTCCCCTCGGCCAGGGCCAGTTCGCCGACCGCGCGCAGCAGCATCAGCACCACCGGCAACAGCACGGTGAGCACCGCCGGCCAGAACCTCGGGGCACGCCGGGCGGTCTCGGTGCCGCTGTCGTCGACCGGGGCGCCCGGCCGACCGGTGCCCGGGTTGACCAGGTCGTCGTCGGTGAGCAGGTCGCCGTCCACGTCGTCGGCGGGTCGGCCACGTCCGGCTTCCGGGCCGCCGGTTCCCCGGCCGCGTTCGGCGGCGGGGGCGTCCGGGCTGCCGGGTCCGCGCCGGCCGCCGCCGCCGGTGGCCGGCTGCCGGGTGGGCAGCAGTGCGGCCGGGGCGGTGGCCGGCACGTACCTGGCGATGAAGTTGCCGAACACCGGGCCGGCGATGATCACGGTGGGGATGGCGATGATCAGGCCCAGACCCAGGGTGAGGCCCAGGTCGGCGTTGAGCGAGGAGATCGCCACCAGCGGCCCGGGGTGCGGTGGGACGAGGCCGTGCAGCACCGACAGGCCGGCCAGCGCCGGGATGCCGATCTTCATCAGCGGTACGTCGGTGCGCAGCGAGACAAGCAGCACGATCGGCACCAGCAGCACCACGCCCACCTCGAAGAAGAGCGGCAGGCCGATCAGCGCGGCGACCCCGGCCATCGCCCAGGGCAGGGCGGAGCCGGAGACCCGTCCGACGACCCGGCTGACGATGCCGTCGGCCCCACCGGACTCGGCGAGCAGCCCACCGATCATCGCGCCGAGCGCGATCAGCAGACCCACCCCGCCGACGGTGGAGCCGACGCCGGCGCTGAACGAGCTGATCATCTTGTCCGGGGCCATGGCGGCGACCACGCCGAGCACCGCCGCACCGAGGATCAGCGACAGGAAGGGGTGCACCTTGCCCCAGGCGATGAGCAGCACCACCGCGGCGATGCCCAGCAGGGCGGCCACGACGAGCTGGGCGTCACCGGCGCTGGTGGCCGGTTCCGCCGGTGCGGCGAGGAGAGCGAGCACGGTAATCACGACCTTCGGACGGCGTCCGACCCGGGAGGGGACGGGCGATCACATGGGTGCGGGTGTGGGTGGTGGCTCCGCCGGCAGGCTGGGCGCCAGCCGGCGCAGCGACGCGAAGGTGGGCACCAGCGCGTCGTACAGCTCGGAGTGCAGGGGGAGCAGGGCGGCGTAGACGGCGGCGGAGGCGGGCTCGGGGCGTACCGTCTCGTCGATGTGCACCAGGTCGGCGGCGACGTCGATGGAGTCGATCAGGCCGAGCGCCTGCATGCCGAGCAGCGCCGCGCCGAAGCTGGAGCCCTCGTGGCCGGCGGGGAACCGGACCGGCATGCCGAGCGCGTCGGCGAGCATCTGCCGCCACAGCGGGCTGCGGGCGAAACCACCGCTGGCGCGGACCTCGCGGACCTCGTTGCCGGCCGCCCGGACCGACGCCAGGACCAGGGCGAGCTGTTGGCAGACCCCCTCCAACGCGGCCCGGACGAGGTGTTCGCGGCGGTGCCCGTGGGTCAACCCCACGTACGCCCCGCGCGGCAGCGAGCTCCAGTGCGGCGCCCGCTCGCTGAGCAGGTACGGCAGCATGATCAGCCCACCGGAGCCGACCGGGGCGGTGGCGGCCAGCGCCAGCAGCTCCTCCTCGCCGTGCTCGCCGAACTCGGGGGCGAGCGCGTCGCCGGCCCACTGGAGCACGATCCCACCGTTGTTGATCGCCCCGCCGACCACCCAGCGGTCCTCGGTGAGCGCATAGCAGAACACCCCGCCGAGCGGGTCGACGGCGGGACGTTCGACGGCCACCCGCATCGCCCCGGAGGTGCCGATGGAGCAGGCGACGACGCCGGGGCGTACCGCGCCGAGACCGAGGTTGGCCAGCGGGCCGTCGCCCGCGCCGACCACGATCGGGGTGTCGGCGGGCAGGCCGGTGGCGATGGCGGCGCGGGCGGTGAGCCCCGGCAGCACGGTGGTGGTGGGGACGAGCTGGGGGAGTTGCTCCTCGGTGATCCCGGCGATCCGCAGCGCCTGGCCGTCCCAGACGAGCTGGTGGATGTCCATCAGACCGGTGGCCGAGGCGACCGAGTGGTCGGTGACCAGCGCGTCGGCCAGCCGCAGCAGCACGTAGTCCTTGATGCCGACCCAGTGCGCGACCCGCTCGTGCAGCTTCGGCTCCTGCTCGGCGTACCAGAGGAGTTTGGGCAGTGGGGCCATCGGGTGCACGGGGGTGCCGGTGCGCCGGTGCAGGGCCAGCCCCCACGGGGCGGCGCGCAACCGTTCGGCCTGGCTGCTGGCCCGGGAGTCGGCCCAGGTCACCGACGGGGTGAGCGGTACGCCGTCCGGGTCGAGGCCGATCAGGCTGTGCATCGCGGTGCTGAACGACAGGCCGGCGATCCCGTCACCCAGCTCGGTGACGACGGTGCGGATCGTCTCCACCACCGCGTCGAAGATGAGCTGCGGATCCTGCTCGGCGTAGCCGGGGTGCGGCTCTTCGAGCGGATAGCCGACGGAGTGGCTGGCGAGCTGGCGGCCCTCGGTGTCGTACGCCACGGTCTTGGTGCTTGTGGTGCCGATGTCGACGCCGAGCACCAGGTGGCGCTGGTCCGGGCCGGTCACAGGTCCCCCTTGGCGTCGGTGGTGCGGGCGCTGCGGTGCGGACCCGGCTGCGGCTGACGTTACCCATGGACGCCCCACCCCGCATGGCGTCGGGCCGGAAGGTGAACCGGCGCGGCGTGTGCCGCCTTCATCGGAATCCATCCCCCGATCGGGTGGTAAATCCGCATTACCGGTCCGTCGGGCTCGTCGCTGCCGTTGAGCCGGGTGAACACCCCGGTTGGTGGCTCGCGCGGCGGAGGGATCGGCGTGGCGATGACTGATTCGACGGGTTCCACCTGGCGCTACACCTGGGCACGCCAGCAGAACGAACGGCGGCGGCGGGCCTTCCGCACCGTCGAGCGGGCCTGGCGACGCCGCGACGACGAGCTGCGCCGACTGCGCGCACTCGCCGTCGGCCTGCGGGGCACGGCGGCGGCCGGCGTCGGCCTGCCGCTGGCACTGGGCCCGGGTGAGGCCGTCCTCGCGACGATGCCCGGCGCGCAACTGGTCGAGGTCCGGCACACAGGCGTGCTGCCCGCCCCCGACCTGGTCGTCGAGCCGGACTGCGGGCGGTTGCGCCACCGGCTGCCCGACGGGGTCCGGGTCACCGACGCCGGCATCGCGGTGGTCACCAACCGCCGGTTGGTCCTGGTCGGCGGGAGGGGCCGGCGCGACTGGGCGTACGGGAGGATGACCGGGCTGCTGCACGACCCGGCGGCGCCGGTCACCCTGATCCAGGTCCTGGACCGGCGGCAGACCTCCGGTGTGCTGCTGCCGCCGGGCGCGACGGCCGAGTTCCGGTTCGTGCTCACCCTGGCCTTCGCCGACGCCATCGAGCAGCGATCCGCCGTCCTCGCCCAGCTCGACGAGCTGATCGCGGCGCACGCCGAGAGCGCGCCGTTCCGGCCGGCGATCGCCACCCCCGCGCAGGCGCGGATCAGCGCCCGCGTCCCCGGCGGTCGCCGTACCGTCGCGGTGGCCGCCGCGCTGACCCTGGTGGTGCCGGCGGTGCTCGTCGAGTCGGATCCGCCGGTGACGCCGGAGGTGGCGGCGGCGGCCACCGCCGCGCCCGCGCCCGTCCCGTCGCGCACCAGGCCGCCGTCGCCGACACCGCACCACCCGTCCCCCTCGCCGTCGGTGGTGCGGGAGCGGCGCTGCGGGGCACCTGCCAACCCGATGGGGTACGACTACTGCGGCGGCGACCGGGTCCGCGAGCCCGACCACCGGGTCTGCGACTGGTTCGACTGCGTGCCGGAGTTCTGGGCCGGGCGCGGCTACCTGGTGCTGTGCCGTGACGGCGCGGTCAGCCTGACCGGCGGCCGGCCGAAGCCCTGCGCCGGACACGACGGGGTACGCCGCACCGTCGACCGCTGACCGCCCACCCAGGGGCGCTCGTTCGGGCGGACCGGAGTGGCGGATGTCAGGCCCCCGGTCGTCGCCGGCACTCCGGCCCACTGGTGATCTGCCGCCTGTGGGCGGGTGACGGTCGGCCCTACCGCCCGAACACGGATCGTCACATCGGTGTCCGATTGTGTGGGAATTCAGGCATAGCTCCTACCTGGTTGTGTTTTTCATCGACACCCATTCAATCGATGGATAGCTTCTTGGGCGGAAGCTTGTCGAACGGCAATTGACTCACGGGGGAGTCGATCATGCACAGGACAATCGCCGTCAATAATGGCGTTGCTGCCCGCTGCCCGTTGTGGGCCGGCGTCGCCCACGACCGGCCGCCGAAAGCGTCGCCATGCGGATAACGCCGGCAACCTGGACCGCCAATGGTCTGCTCGACAGGCCACACCGCACAGCTCCGACACCGGACCGTCGCTGCTGACCCTCTCTGGGGGCGGCTCGATGCCGTCCTGAGCAGGTCCGGCCCGCTTTCGCCGACGTCATCCGCTGCTAATACCGCACCCTGTGTCGTCATCGCCAAATCGGCGATCGGCACCATATCCGCGCGCCAATTTCCGGCCGTTTTCCCGGCCGGTGGGGCGCAATTACCGCATGGCTTCGACCACGGGAATCCCTCCCGTGGAGAACATAGGGAGAATTGATGGGTAAACGCACCACGACCGGGGGAGTGGCAGCCACCGTGCTGGCCGCCTCGATGGTCATCGCCCCGGTCGGCGGTCCGGCGTCCGCCGCCCCGCCCATGTCCGCCGCCCCGCCCATGTCCGCCGCCCCCAGGACGGACACCTCGCTGGTGTCGCCCAGGTCCGGCAAGAACGTCTGGCTCTACGACAGCCCGACCCGACGCACCGCCCGTGCTGCCGCGGGGGCAGCGCCCGTGGTGCCCAAGGGCACCCTCACCGACGAGTACTACCTCGGTGCGGCCACCAACGTCCTCCGCTACGCCGGCGGCACGTACGACTCGCAGACCGGCTTCACCAAGTTCGGACAGCGCTGGTACAACCCGGCTCAGGGCCGCTTCACCCAGCAGGACAACCTCAGCTTCATCGGCAACCCGAAGCACGGCAACCGGTACGCCTACGCTGCCTGCAATCCGACCAACAATATCGATCCCACTGGAGCGGCTTCAGAGTGTTTCGTGGCGGGCATGCTTCTCGCGGTCGGAGTCGTTGGGCTTGCTGCAAGCTCGGTTGCGCTGGTGGGAATCACTGCCAGCACTGCAGCTATTCAGGTGGCGGCAACCCTGGTAGGTTTCGAAGTCTCCGTATTCTCGCTGCCTTTTGGCATCGACGCAGTTATGGACATGTGTTGAAGGTATGGAGGAATTCGTGGGAAATCGTGCCAGGGGCCGCCTCGACTGGAGGGTCGGCGCGGCAACGGCAACGCCATTTCTCGGCGCACTCTCCGCTGCCGGGGTTGCTCTCCTGGCTGATGGCATCGACCCTGCAGCGAGATACGTGGCAATCGCGCTCAGTGCCGCCTGCCTCGTGCTCGGGTTGTTGATGATCGTCAAGCGACGGCGTTAGCCTTCAGGTCCAATCGGTCGCTTCCCAGCACGATGGGGCACTCCTGCCACGGGGGAGTGCCCCATCGGCGTGGCCTGCCGTCTCCATGTTCGAGGGCTGGAACGGCCGTCGGTAGGCCGGGGAAGACCGGTGCGGGTGAGAAGGTCACAGGTTGCGGTCGTGCTCGCCATCGTGGCCGCTCCTGCCGTCTGGCGCTCGCGCTGCTTGTCACGCGGCGGAGATGACCACCCGGGGCTTGGGCTGACGAGAGAGACGAGAGAGCGGCATGGCAGAGGGCGCCAGGAAAGCGGGCGGTCGGCCCGAGACGGTACTCATCGTGCTGTTGCTGGTAACCGGCGGAATCGGGTTGTCCGGTCGATGGTGGCCGGGTGCCGTGTTCGCGTTGCTGGTGGCGGTCCTCCTGCTGATCCGAGTCGCTGTACGTCGTCGCAGCGGCTGACCGCTGACCTGCTCTGCATCCGGGCCGTCCATGGCATCCAGCCGTGGGTGGCCCCGGGTGCGCCGTGCAGGAGTGGACCGGTGTGCCGCTGGCCGTCCGGGTGGTGGCGGGGCCGTCGCATCATGTACGGCGTGATCCATCTCAAGCGCAAGCAGCGCAAGAAGAAGCGCGACTGGTGCGACGTCGACTGCGACGTCTGCGACTGCGACGGCCTGCCCTGCTGTGACTTCGGCCTGTTCTCGTTCCTGCTCACCCTCGGCGCGACCACGGCCCGGGTGAGCCGGGTACCGGTGGTGGACCGGGCGGGCCGCGCGGCGATCCTCGGTTACCGGCGGTGGTTGTCGCACCGCTGGCCGGGCCGGTGCCGCTACACCCCGACGTGCAGCGCGTACGGCCTGACCGCCGTGGAGCGGTACGGCCTGGCCGTCGGCGGGCGGATGGCGGCTGACCGGTTGCGTCGTTGCCGGCCGGGTGTCCCACGCGGCACCCACGACCCGGTCCGCTGACGAGTCGGCGGGGTCACGACGTCACGTCCCGGTAGACCTCGACGTCGTAGATGAGCCGGACGGGCTCGCCGTTCGTGGTGCCGACGAATTCCGGTTCCCGGGCGGGGGTGCGCCCGCGCCGCCACACCTCGGCGCGGGCGGCGTCGCGGGATTCGCGGTGGACCTTCCCGGCAGCTCCACCACCCGCCGCGCGGTGTAACGGTCGCTGTCCAGCTGTATCCGCATCAATGGCACGTGGCGCCACAGTCCTTCCTGGGGAACGCCACCGCCTGCCGGAAGGCGGTGGGCTCATCCGCCTTCCTTGACATGGCTCAGTTGCCTTAACAACGTTAAGTCAACTGAGCACGGTACTAGGCTCGTGCGGGTGGAGGCGACTGGATTGAGCGGAGCACCCGCCGAACGGCAGGGTGGCCGGTCCGACGGCAGGGCCGGCACGGTCTGGTTGCGCGCGGAGCCGGCCCGCAACCGCCGGGCCACCCCGTTGACCCGGGAACGGATCGTGGCGGAGGCCGTGGCCCTGCTCGACCGGCACGGCGTGGACGGGCTGACCATGCGTCGGCTGGCGGAGCGTCTCGGGGTCACCCCGACGGCCCTCTACTGGCACGTGACCACGAAGGAGGACGTCCTCGACCTAGCCGTCGACCAGATCTTCGGCGAGGTGCCGCTGCCGGCCGAGAACGCGGTGGTCACCGACGACCCGGCCGGGGGCCCGCTGATCGCCGCCGGCGCCGACTGGCGCGACGACATACGCACGCTGACCTCCGGGTGGCGGGCGGCCATGCTCCGCCACCCCTGGGCGCCCAGCCTGATCGGCCGGCCCATGCTCGGCCCGCACGTCCTCGCCCGCACGGAGTTCCTGCAATCGGCACTGGTCCGCGCCGGGTTCACCGGCGTCCACCTGGCCGTGGTGACCCGGCTGGTGGCCAACTACGTGATCGGCGCGGCGCTCACCGAGGCCACCTGGCGGCGGACCGACGATCCCGAGGTACGCGCCGACGCCCGTCGCCACCTCGTGGCGAACCCCGCCGCCTATCCCACCCTCGTCGCCTCCGGCCACCTCGACGACACACGGTGGAGCGACGACGACCTCTTCCTCCGGGGCCTCGACGCGATCCTCGCCACCGACCCGGGACACTGACCCCACCCGCCGACCCGGTCCGCTCCGGTGCGCTAATCGGCTCGCCTGCCGCCGGGGTCGCCGTTACCGTCCGGGCATGTCCCGCACCGTGCGCCTCGTCCTGATCGACGCCACCGGCCGGATGCTGGGCGCGCTGCCCGACTTCGCCGTGCCGGTGCCCTGGTGGCAGGACGCGGCGGCGATCGTCGCCGGTGCCCGCGCGGCGTACGGCGTCGAGGTGACAGTGCTGCGCTTGCTCGCCGGGCAGCGCGACGGGCCGCCCGGGGGCCAGGTCAGCTACCTGGCGGAGGTGGCCGGGCCGGTGGGCGTACCGCTGCTGCCGGCGGGGGCGGCGGAGCCGGCGGCGCATCCGCTGCGCGCGCCCTACGCGCAGCCGGGCGGGCCGGCGGCGAGCCTGGCCTGGGCCGCCGGGCAGCTCGACCGGTTGGGCCGCCCGGCGACCCTGGTGACCCAGCAGCGCACCTGGAACCTGTCGGCGATCTGGCGGCTCGACGGGCCGCGCGGCACCGCCTGGCTCAAGCAGGTGCCGGTCTTCTTCCGGCACGAGGCGGCGGTGCTGCGGCTGTTGGCCGACGACCCGGCCACGCCGACGCTGCTCGCCGCCGCCGACGAGGGGCGGATACTGCTCGACCACGTGCCGGGGGAGGACCGCTACGGGGCCGATCCCGCCGAACGCGCCACGATCGCCGCCACCCACCACGCCCTCCAGGTACGCGCGGTGCCCACCGCCGACCGGATCGTCGCCGCCGGGGTACCGGACATGCGCGGCGTCGCCCTGGCCCGGTGGATGCGCGCGACCCTCGCCCCACATCCCGCCGCCGACCCGCTCATCGCCGGGTTGGAGGCGCGGCTCGACGAGGTGGCCCGGTGTGGGCTGCCGGACACCCTCGTGCACGGCGACCTGCACCCCGGCAACGTCCGCTCCGACGGGTCGCGACACACCATCATCGACTGGGGTGACTCGTTCGTCGGGCACCCGGCCTTCGACATCCTCCGGCTCACCGAGCGGATGCCCGCCGAGCCGGCCGCCGCCCTGGTCGCCGACTGGTGCGCCCGCTGGCGGGCCGACGTGCCCGGCTGCCGGCCGGAACGGGCGGTGGCGCTGCTGCGGCCGGTGGCCTGGCTCCGGATGGCGGCGGTGTACGCGATGTTCCTCGCCGGGATCGAACCGAGCGAACGGATCTACCACGCCGACGACCTGCCGGAAAACCTCGCCCGAGCGGCGGCCGAGCCTGGCTGACAGTCGCTGCGGGCGGCGATCGGGGACGCGCCGCGCCCGGCGGCCGAGGTAGGGGCGGACCGGGCGGCGGAACCTCACTCCGGCCGGTGGCAGACCGCCTCGACGTTGTTGCCGTCCGGGTCGCGGACGAACGCGCCGAAGTAGGTCGGGTGGTATTCCGGCCAGAGCTTCGGGGCGTGCAGCACCTCGGCACCGGCGGTCACCGCCGCGTCGTGGAAGGCCAGGACGGCGGCCCGGTCGGCGGCGGTGAAGGCGATGTGCGCCTCGTGCGGCGGGCCGGGCGTGGTGGTCGGGCTGAGCCAGAAGTCGGGCCGCTCGACGCCGTAGCCGACCACGTCGCCGAACTCCAGCATCCGGCGGGCGCCCAGCGGGGCGAGGACGGCGTCGTAGAAGGCCAGGCTGGCGGGGATGTCACGGGCCTGGATGCCCAGATGGTCGAGCACTGTGGTCTCCCTCGATGTGGTTGCCGGCCCAGGTTAGAACGGCCCTACGACACGGTCGGGGTGAAGAATGCCGACCGGAGGTCCCGTCCGGGAGGAATTCGCCGGTAGGGTGCCGGGGACCGCCACAGCCAGCAAAGGTGCCGCATGCTCCCCCGCGCCACGTCCGACACCGAATCACCCGCGCTGATCCTGGAGCGCACCACCGCGCTCGTCGACTACCTGATGGCCGTCCGTGCCCAGTTGGAGAAGCCGGTCCGGACGGTGCCCACGACGGACGCGTTCTGGCAGCACGACCTGCCCGACCACCCCGACTGCCAGGTGGGCGTCTCGGCCGACGGGGTCAGCTGGTTGCAGGTCGGACTGCCGGCGGCGCCCGGCCGGCTCAAGACCCCGGTGGAGTTGGTCCCGCACCTCGCCGGCACCCCGTCCTACCCGGCGGAGCCGAGGCTGACCGGTGACGAGGAGACGGTCGCGCGGTTGACACCCCGCTTCGCGCAGTGGCGCGAGCAGGACTGGCGACCCTGGGCCGAGCAGGCCGCCCGCACCGACCGGGTACGCCAGCTGCACCGTGCCCTGTTCGACCTGATGCACCGGGTCGACATGAGCGCCGCCAGCCACGAACTGGTCTGGGGGCACGGCATCGTCCGCACCGAGGTCGACGGCCAACGGGTGCAGTACCCGCTGGTGGTGACCCCGGTCGCCGTCGAGTTCGACCCCGACCGGTCGGTCGTCCGGGTCGTACCGCAGGGGCCGGCGCGGTTGCAGACCGACCCGCTGACCGGCCTCGACGAGCGTTACCTGCGGCAACTGCTGGCCCTGGCCGGGGTGGGCGGGCAGCTCGACCTCGACGTCTGGGCGGAGGAGGACCGGCGGGAGTTCTTCTCGCGGGCGCTGCGCCGGCTCGGCCACGACCCGGTGCTGCGCGACGCCGGCGCACCGGCCCCCGCCGGGCCGTACGTGCACGACACCGGGGTGCTGTTCGTCAGGCCCCGACAGCGGATGCTGCGCCGGTTCCTGGAGGAGTTGCGGGCCCGGTTGCTGGCCGGCGACACCACAGGCATCGGCGCGCTGGCCGCCATCCTCGCCCACGAACCGAGCCGGCTGGAGATGCCGCAGGACCAGCCGCAGCTGTGGCAGCCGCTGGGTGAACGGCTGCTCATGCCGCTGCCCACCAACGAGGCACAGGAGTCCATCGCCCGCCGGCTGGCCCAGCACCGCAACGTCGCCGTACAGGGGCCACCCGGCACCGGCAAGACGCACACCATCCGCAACCTGATCTGCCACCTGATGGCGCACGGCAAGCGGGTGCTCGTCGTCGCGCAGAAGGAGGACCCGCTGCGGGTGCTGCGCGACGGTCTGCCGCCGGAGATCCAGCCGCTCTGCCTGGCGGTGCTCGGCCGCTCCGCCGACCAGCTCGTCCAGTTGCAGCTCGCCGCCCGGGAACTCTCCGACCGGGGCGCCACCCTGGACCGTCGTGCCGAGCAGCAGCGGGTCGACCGGCTGCGCCGGCAACTGGAGGAGGCCGAGCGGGACCTCGGGCTCGCCCTGGCGGGCCTGCGCGCGCTGGCGGAGAACGAGTCCGCCCGGTACGAGATCGACGGCATCCGGCTGTCCCCCGGTGACGTCGGCGCCTGGCTGCGGGAACGGGCCGACCGGTACGGCGACATCCCCGACCCGCTCGCCCCCGACCTCGACGCCCCGCTGACCGGCGAGGAGTTCAGCGAACTGCTCGACATCGCCCGACGTACCGGACGGCAGGACCGGGCGCAGGCGCTGCGGCAGCTGCCGACGGCGGCCGACCTGCCCACCGCCGAGGCGATCCGGGCCGACCGCCGCGAGCTGACCGAGACCCGGCGCGAGCTGGACCGGCTCGCCGACGCCGGGGTGCTGGTCGCCGAGGTACGCGCCGTCGGGCAGCCCGCCCTGGAGGAGCTTGGCGGGCAACTGCGGGAGGCCCTCACCCAGCTCACCGAGCGGGAGGGGGCGTGGACCGACCGGCTCGGCACCCTGTTGCAGGCCGACGCCAACTGGCGGATCCGGTGGGAGGACCACGTCGCCGCCAGCCAGCAGGCGCTCGCCGACCTGGCCGCCGCCGCCCGGGTCATCGCCGGGCACGAGGTCACCGTCGCCGACGCCCACCTGACCGAACCACGCCGGTTGCTGGCCCTGCTCGACGAGCTGCGGCAACGGTTCGCCGCCGGCAAGGGCGTCAGCAAGCTGTTCCAGGGCACCCTGGCCCGGATCGCCACCGACTGCCGGATCGACGGCGAGGTGCTGCGCAGCGCCGACGACGTCGACATCGTCGTCGCGTACGTCACCCGGCGTCGGCTGCGGCAGGCGCTGGCCACCCGGTGGGCGGAGTGGCGGACCCCGCTCGGCCTGCCCGCCGAGGTCGGCGACGAGCCGGAATACTGGACCGGCCAGCTGCTCACCGCCGCCACCACCGCGCTGGACTGGGACCGGCGGCGTTGGCCGACCCTGCTGGGCACCGTCCGCCGGTTGCTGCCGCGCGCCGAGCACACCATCGACGTACGCCGGCTGACCGCGCTGATCGCCCTGCTCGGCCGGGGTACGGCGGTATTCGTCCACGACGAGCTGGTGGCCGAGGAACGCCGGCTCGACGCACTGCTCCAGCACGGCATGGCCAGCCCCGCCGCCAGCGACCTGTGGCGGCTGCTCGACCACAGCTACCAGGGCGACCTCGACGGCTGGGACGCCCTGCTCGACGAGGTACGCCGGCTCGCCGCCCTGCGCCCCGAGGCGCAACGCCTCGCCCAGCTCACCGACAGGCTGCGACCCGTCGCCCCCGACTGGACCGCGCAGATCGAGGAGGGCACCGCCGCCGCCCTGCACGGCACCGGCGCACAGTGCCTCGACCGGTGGCGGTGGCGGCGCGCGCAAACCTGGTTCGACCAGGTCGTCGGCAGCGTCGACCCGGTCGCCCTGGGCCGGCGCGTCGACCGCACCCGGGAACGCATCCGGCAGCTCACCAAGGAGCTGGTGGTCGCCTCCTCCTGGTTGGAGGTGTCGCTGGCGCTTGACGACAGGCGGCGGGCCGCCCTCGCCGACTGGACCACCGCGCTGCGCAAGATCGGCAAGGGGACGGGGAAGAACGCCGCCCAGTGGCAGGCCTACGCGCAGAAGGCGATGGCCGCCGCGGTGGACGCCGTACCGGTCTGGGTGATGTCGGTCGACCGGGCCATCGAGCAGTTCGCCGGGGGTGCCCGATTCGACGTGGTCATCGTCGACGAGGCGTCCCAGGCCGACCTGTTCGCGCTGCCGATCCTCAGCCTCGCCGAACGGGCCGTCGTGGTCGGGGACGACCAGCAGATCGGGCCACAGCTCTCCTTCGTCGGCAGCGTCACCGGCCTGATCAACTCACACCTGGTCGACGTGCCGTCGGCGGAGCACTTCGATCCGGAGAGCAGCCTCTACGACCACGCCGTCCGCCGCTCGCCCGAGCGGATCCTGTTGACCGAGCACTTCCGGTCCGTACCGGCGATCATCGGATTCTCCAGCGACACCTACTACGGCGGCGAGATCGAACCGCTGCGCACCGACCGGCCCGCCGGCATCGGCGACCCGGTCGTCGCCGTGCACGTGCCCGAGGGCATCCGCCAGGACCTGCCCACGTACGGCAACGTCAACGTCGCCGAGGCCGAGGCGCTGGTCGCCCGGGTCGCCGCGATCGTCGCCGACCCGGCGTACGCGGGGCGCAGCATCGGCGTGGTCAGCCTGCTCAGCACCAGCGGGCAGGCAATCTACCTGCTGTCCCGGCTGCGCGAGGAGATCGGCGAGGAGGAGATGGAGCACCGCCGGCTGCGCGTCGGCGACCCGTACACCTTCCAGGGCGACGAACGCGACGTGGTGCTGGTGTCCACCGTCGTCTCCCCGCACAACGGGGTGGTCTCCGCCTTCACCAAGCGCGACCATCACCGCCGGGTCAACGTCGCCGCCTCCCGGGCCCGCGACCAGCTCTGGGTGTTCCACTCCGTGCAACCCGACGACCTGCGCGACGACGACGCCCGGGGGCTGCTGCTGCGCTACTGCCAGAACGTCAACACCGCCGAGGAGTCCTACGACGACCTGGAGAAGCGTTGCGACAGTGATTTCGAACGCGAGGTGCTGCGCCGGGTGTTGCGCCGGGGGTTCCGGCCGTTGCCGCAGTTCCGGATCGGTTCGTACCGGATCGATTTCGTGCTGCCCGCGCCGGACGGGCGGCGGCTGGCGATCGAGTGTGACGGGGACGCCTACCACGGGCCGGAGCAGTGGGAGAGCGACATGCGCCGGCAGGCGGTGCTGGAACGGGTCGGCAACTGCGTCTTCGTGCGGATCCGGGGCAGCGTGTTCAGCCGGGATCCGGAGGCGGCGCTGGCACCGTTGTGGCAGCGCATCGAGGAGTTGGGCATCGGGGGGAGCCGGACGGTGGAGGCGTCCTCGTTCTGACAACCGCTTCCGGCTGACGCCCCTCTCCGCAGTCACCGTCGAGCCGGACACGTAACGCGACACGCGATCGTCGCTGACAGCGTGTCATTACCTCAGGTCATAGCATCAATGCTATGGGTGGAACGATGAGTGACCGCATCGACTGGAACGATCTACGTGACCGCCGGATGGCCGAGCCTGGCGTCGCCGAGGCGTACGAGGCGACCCAGATCGCGTTCGAGTTGGGTCAGGAGGTGCGGCATCTGCGGGAGGCCGGTGGTTGGAGCCAGAGCCAGTTGGCCCGCGCCGCCGGGATGACGCAGTCGGCTGTAGCGCGTTTCGAGGCTGGTGGGACGGTCCCCACGCTGCCTGTCCTGGAACGGCTGGCCCGTGCCCTGGACATGCGGCTGGATGTCAGGTTCACCCCGAACGCCGACGCCGCCTGAATGGCTCGGCATCGACCCGGTCAGGCGGCGATGGTGCGGGCTGCCGCGTACAGGTCGGCGGGTAGCGGGGTCGCCAGCTCCCACACGATCCGCATCGGCCGTTCCCCGCTGTGCTTCTGGTAGGTCATCGGGCCGGCGTACAGGTAGGCCGGTGCGCCGAGATCCCGGTCCGGCACCCGGGTCTCCCGGATGAACAGGTGCACCGTCGAACCCCGCGCCGCGTGGTGGACGTAGCGCTGGCCGGTCGCCGACCCCGCCGAGGTGGTGCTCTGCGACTCCCACTGGAACAGTCGGTCGGTGATGGCCCGGTCGGCGTACATGGTGGTGGGGGAGTAGTGCTGTTCCGACTTGACCACCGTGACGAAGAACAGGTCCGCCTGCTCGGCTGGCAGCCACTTCACGCCTTCCCGCAGCGACCCGGGGTTGGGCATGCCAAAGGCAGCGCACGCCTCGTTGCGGCTGTACCGGGCGTGCACGCGCAGCACGCCGACCGGCGTGGTGACCCGGTGGATGCCGTCGCGCAGCACCTCGGCGAGCTGACGCAGTTCGGCGCAGCGTGCCGGCTCCGCCCACAGCCGCTTGAGTCGTTCCTCCTGGGCGGATAGCGGCACCTGCGGCCCCCACAGGTCGAAGTGCAACATGTTCCATAGCCGCCCGTCCGGTGGTGGGTCACCGGCGGCGACCCGGGCCAGCAGGTCGAGCCGGTCGATGTCGTCCAGGTGCAGCATCCGGCCGATCGCACGGCCCAACTCCCGGTCGGCCGGGCCGGGTGCGGAGGTGTCCAGGCCGGCGAGCCGCCGCAGCCCGGCCCACCCGCCGACCGACGCCGACCGGTAGACGTCGGCCACCTCAAGCCCGGTCTCCCGCAGGAACTCGGCGAGGCTGACGTCACCGAGCTGCCGCAGCTCGGCCACCAGACCCTTCTTGGACGTGGGCAGGGCCGTGCGCAGGTTGTCGAGCACGATCTCCTTGGCGACCCGGTCGAGCTGCACGTGGCAGCCGCTGGGCAGCGACGGAAAATCCTGCTCGACGGCGGCTCTGACGGCCCGGCGGCTGACCCCGGTCAGCGCCCGCCAGCGCAGATCGAACCGGAAGTTGGCGTGCTGCGCGCCGATGAAGTCGAGCACGGTCAGGCACGGCTTGTCGTCGTCGAGGCGCAGCCCACGGCCGAGCTGCTGGAGGAAGATCGTGGCGCTCTCGGTGGGCCGCAGCATCAGGATCGTGTCGACCATCGGCAGGTCGACACCCTCGTTGAACAGGTCGACCGTGAACAGCACCCGCAGCTTCCCGGCCTTGAACTCCCGCAGCAGCCCGTCGCGGGCCGCGCGGTCGGCCCGCGAGGTCACCGCCGCCGACGGTACGCCGTGCCGGGTGAACCAGTCGGCCATGAACTCGGCGTGCCCGATGCCCACGCAGAACCCGAGCGCCCGCATCCGACCGGCGTCCACGGTGTCCCGCACGGCCCGGAGGATGATCCGTGCCCGCGCGTCGTCACCGGTGTAGACGCCGTCGAGGTCCGCCAGGTCGTAGCCCTGGCCGCGCCGCCACCGCAGGTGCGACAGATCAGTGTCGTCGTGTACCCCGAAATACTGGAACGGTGCGAGCAGTTGCCGCTCCAACGCCTCCCACAGGTGCAGCTCCACGGCCGCGCGTCCGTCGAACCACCGCCGCACGTCGCCGCCGTCGGCCCGGTCGGGCGTCGCCGTAAGCCCCAGCAGTACGCGCGGCGCGAGCCGTTCCAACAACCGGGCGTACGTCGGCGCTTCCGCGTGGTGGAACTCGTCGACGATCACCATGTCGTACGCCTGCGGGTCGATCTCCCGCCGGTGCAGCGACTGGATGGAGGCGAAGACGTGCGTCCAGCTCGTCGGCACCTGGCCGCCCACCAGCGTCTCGCCGAAGCTGCCGTCCCCCATGACCTGCCGGAACGTCGACAGGCTCTGCCGCAGGATCTGCTCCTGATGCGCGACGAACAGCAGCGAGTCGACCTGCCCGGCGCGGTGCAGCCGCCGGTAGTCCAGGGCGGCGACGACCGTCTTGCCGGTGCCGGTCGCCATCACCACCAGGTTGCGGTGCCGGCCGTGCACCTGCCGCTCCGCGTCCAGGTCCGCCAGGATCTCCGCCTGGTACGGGTACGGCCGCACGTCCAGGTTGGCGATCTGCGTCGGCGAGTCCTCGCGCCGTTCCCCACTGAGGGCGCGGCGCAGCCGCTCGGCGTCCCGCCCGGCGTCGTACGTCTCGAACGCCGGATCGTTCCAGTAGTCCTCGAAGGTGGCGGTGAACGTGTCGATGACGTGCGGCTGCTCGACGTTCGAGATCCGGACGTTCCACTCCACCCCGTCGACCAGCGCCGCCTTCGACAGGTTGCTCGACCCGACGTATGCGGTGGTCAGGCCGTTATGGCGGCGGAACAGCCAGGCCTTGGCGTGCAGCCGGGTGGTACGCGTCTCGTAGGAGACCTTGACGTCGGCCCCGAGTTCGGCGAGCCGGTCGAGGGCGCGTTGGTCGGTCGCGCCCAGGTAGGTGGTGGTGATGACGCGTAGCTTGCCGCCGCGCTGGATCAGCTCACGGATGGCGGGTTCGACGATGCGCAGGCCGTGCCACTTGATGAACGCGCAGAGCAGATCGACGCGCTGCGCCGACGCCATCTCGTGAGTGACCACGTGGCCGATGCGGGGCTGGTGCCTGCCGTTGACCAGCAGCGCGCCGGTGGAGAGCGGGGTGGTGGGGCGCTGGGGGAAGGTCGGCTGCGCCGGGGGTGTGGGTGGGGCGGCGATGGCGTGCAGCAGGTTGCGGGCGTCGGCGATCTGGTCGTGCTGGTCGGTCGCGGCGGGGCTGAGGGTGGCGATGGCCTCGGCGATCCGGTTGGTCAGGTCGATCTGGTGACGGAGCTTGTCATCGCCGTTCGGGACGGCTTGCAGGGCACGGCTGATCAGGGCGGCGAGGTGCCGGGTGAGGGGGTGGTGGGAGTCGGCGGCGTCCAGGGGGTGCTGCTGGACGTGGGCCGGGTCGAGGTGGCGGAGCCGGGTGGCGAACTGGTGGGTGATCAGATGCTCGTAGGTGCCCGCCGCAAGCCCGTCCATGACGGTGGAGGTTAGCGCGGCCACGCGCGATGCGCGGTCATGCCGGTACCACTGGCGGAGGGTCGACGCAGGCGTTCCAGGAGAGGACCGGAAATGACGGCAGAGCGGAACCTTGCCGATGCCGGAACAACTCCGCACTCTGCACGCCGCCCTCGAACCCCGCGCGGAGCACGGCGTGGTCCACGGCGAACTCTGCGCTGAACACACGCTCGTCGGGCCGGACGGGGAGCTGGTCATCATCGACATCGAGGGTCTGATGTACACCGACGTCGAAGTCGAGCACTGCTGGATGCGGATGCGCTTCGGCCCGCACTACGAGGCGCTCCGCAACCCGAATCTCGACCCGCAGCGTGTCAAGTACTACCAGTACGTCATGCACCTGGACTTGGTCGGCGGCCCACTTCGGATCGCCGAGGGGGACTTCCCGGACCGGCAGTGGATGCGCGACGTCGCGGACTTCCACCTCCAGTGGGCGCTCGCCTACGAAACGTGAGTACACCGGCGATTCTGCCAGCACCATCCCGAGGCCGCCCTCAACCCCGGCGACATTCGCATTTGCCCTGCTCGATGCGGCATGGAAATTGCGGTGGGCCAACCCTCAGGAATCCCCGACGACAGGGGCAGCTTTACTGCGCCCTGTCGGCGAGCAGCCACCGCCGAACGGGGATCTCCGGCAGCACCCGCTCGCTTTCCGGACTGACCCGCCTGCTGACGTCCCAACCGCGAGCAATGCTTGAAACCTGTGGATGACCTTGGGGGGACGTGCCTTCCGATGGCCGATGGAGGTTACCGGCAAGGCCCGCGCGCCAACGAGGGTCGGGACGGTACCTCCGTGCTCACCGTAGTCAACTCGGATGACCCCCACGCCAGCGACCGGGTCGGTCCCGCCGGCGGCGGGCGGGCGAATCCATCACCATCACTGCCGTTGTATGATCGGAGATTCCTAATCCACAAGTCTGGACGATGGCTCCCGTCGATGAGTCTGCTCATTCGGCAGGTGCGTTTGCGTCGGTGAAGAAAGTGCGATCCAGTCTGGCCGGCTCGACCGCGACTGTGCCACACTGCTGGCACTGGGTTGGTCCCGTTACGGGACTCAGCCGTGGCCTGCGACGAGGGAGGCGATCCGGTGTGCGGTGCCGGCTCCCGACCGTTGAAGAGCCGCGCCCCAGCCAGATGTCGCGCGGTCGGCCACCTCGCGCCCACCCCGCACCGACGATCCCGGTGCCGCCGGGGGTGCCCGCGTTGGGCGATGTCGACGCACAGCCCGGACTGAACCGGCAGCGGAGGCGTGGGGACCTGACGCCGCCACCACAGTTCCACGCACTCATGGGAGACGATGATGAACGACCCGCAGGACCAAGGACGATCCGTCCGCCGGCGCACGGTTCTCGGCGGGGGGCTCGCCGCTCTGGGGGCCGTGGCCCTGCCGGGCGGGATCGCGTCGGGCGCGTCCGGCGCGGCACCCGAAGTCGCGGCCGCGTGGGTGGACCCGCCCAACGGTTACCCCGAGTGGAACAACAACATCGGGATCTTCGAGGTCAACTCGGAGCTGCCGCACGCGACCTCCATGCCGTACGCCGACCTCCAGCAGGCGCTGGACGCCGACCGCACCACGTCGCCGTACCGGCTCGACCTCACCGGGACGTGGCGCTTCAAGCACGTCGCCAAGCCCGCCGACCGTGACCTGAACTTCTACCGCACCGACGTCGACGACACCGCCTGGCCGACCATCCCGGTGCCCGCCAACTGGCAGCAGCACGGCTATGACTTCCCGATCTACACCAACTTCACCTACCCCTGGTCGGGCGCCAACGGGCAGAACGAGAACCCCCAGCCGCCGTTCGCGCCGACGCGGTTCAACCCGGTCGGCCAGTACCGCCGGCGGTTCGACCTCCCGGCCGCCTGGCAGGGGCGGCGGGTACACCTGCACTTCGAGGGCGTCAAGTCCGGGTTCTACCTGTGGGTCAACGGAACCAAGGTCGGGTACCGCGAGGGCTCGTACACGCCGGCCGAGTTCGACGTCACCGACTACGTCCGGGCCGGCTCCAACCTGGTCGCGGTCGAGGTCTACCGGTTCCCGGACGGGGACTGGATGGAGGACCAGGACATGATCCGGCTGTCCGGGATCTTCCGGCCGGTCTTCCTGTACTCGGTGCCCGCGGTGCACCTGCGCGACTTCACGCTCACCACCCCGCTGCGGGACAACTACACCAACGCCGACCTGGCGGTGAAGGTCGCGGTGCGCAACCGCGGCGCGCAGCAGTCAGGGACGTACTCGGTGGAGGTCCAGCTCTACGACGCCAACCGGCAGGCCGTCTGGCCGTCGCCCCTGCGGGTACCGGTGAACGTGGGCGCGGTGCCGGTCGGGCAGGACGCGACGGCGCAGGGCTCCCAGGCCGTCCAGGGCCCGAAGCTCTGGTCGGCCGAGCACCCGAACCTCTACACCGCGGTGCTGCAACTGCGCGACCCGTCCGGCGCGGTCACCCAGACCGCGTCGGCACGGGTCGGCTTCCGCGAGTTCACGCTCTCGGGCGGCCTGATGCGGATCAACGGTCAGCCTGTGTCGTTGCGCGGTACCAACCGGCACGAGACGAACCCCGACCGTGGGCAGGCGTTGACCCGCGAGGACATGGTCGCCGACATCAAGCTGATGAAGCGGCTCAACATCAACGCCGTCCGGACCTCGCACTACCCCAACAACGCGGTGTGGTACGACCTCGCCGACGAGTACGGCATCTACGTCATGGACGAGGCCAACCTGGAGACCCACGGCGTGCGGGACAACTACCCCGACTCCAACTCCGCCTGGACCGCGGCCGTCGTGGACCGGGCCGTCCAGATGGTGCACCGCGACAAGAACCACCCGTCGGTCGTCATCTGGTCGCTCGGCAACGAGGCGGGCGGCGGCAGCAACTTCGTGGCGATGCGCAACGCGATCCGCTCGGCCGACCCGACCCGGATCATCCAGTACGAGGGCGACAACCGGCGCGAGGTCAGTGACATCCGGTCCCGGATGTACGAGAGCCCGTCCGCGGTCGAGGGCCGCGCCAGGGACACCTCCGACACCCGCCCGTACGTGATGATCGAGTACTCGCACGCGATGGGCAACTCCAACGGCAACTTCAAGGAGTACTGGGACATCATCCGGCGCTATCCGGTCCTGCAAGGCGGGTACATCTGGGACTTCGTCGACCAGAGCCTGCGCCGGCCGATTCCGTCGGGCGGCGGGACCTACCTCGCGTACGGCGGCGACTGGGGCGACAACCCCAACGACGGCAACTTCTGTGCCAACGGCATCGTCAACGCGGACCGGCGGCCGGCCGGCAAGGCGGCCGAGGTCAAGCGGGTCTACCAGGCGATCACCGTCTCGGCGGGCGCGGACGTCACCAGCGGGGTCGTCAAGATCACCAACGAGAACCTGTTCACCAACGTCAACGAGTTCACCGGCCGGTGGGCGCTGGTCGCCGACGGCAAGGTCGTCCAAAGCGGAACGCTCACCACCGCGCAGCTCGACATCGCGCCGTTGACGAGCAAGACCGTGCAGCTGCCCGTGCAGCGGCCGACCGCCCCGGCACCGGGGGAGGAGCACTTCCTCGAACTGTCGTTCACCCTTACGACTGCCACGGCCTGGGCCGATGCGGGGTACGAGGTGGCGCGGCAACAGCTCCCGGTGAACTTCTCCAGCCCGCCCATCGTGCCGACGCCGGTGGCGGACGTGCCGGCGTTGACGGTCACCGAGGCCAGTGACCGCGTCACCGTCGCGGGCACGGACTTCACCGTCGTCTTCGCCAAGGCGACCGGCACGATCAGCTCGTTCGACGCGATGGGTGTGCGGCTGGTCAACTCCGGCCCGGTGCCGAACTTCTGGCGCGGGCCCACGGACAACGACCGGGGCAACGGCCAGCCCAGCCGCAACGGCACCTGGCGGCGGGCCGGCCTGGACCGGAGGGTAACCGGGTTCTCCGTCAGCAAGCCGTCGGACCGCGCCGTCCGGATCGCGGTCACCGGCACCCTGCCGACCAGCACCACGTCGACGTACACCACGACGTACACGGTGTACGGCAACGGGGAGATCAAGGTGGACAACACCCTGCACCCCGGGGCGACCAGCCTGCCGTACATCCCGGAGGTGGGCACGATCCTGTTCCTGCCCGCCGACCTGGAGCAGGTGCGCTACTACGGCCGCGGGCCGGAGGAGAACCACTGGGACCGCAACAGCGGGTCCGACGTCGGTGTGTACTCCTCGACCGTCTCGGGGCAGTGGACCGGTTACATCCGGCCGCAGGAGAACGGCAACAAGACCGACGTGCGGTGGGTAGCACTGGTCAACGGCAGCGGCCGTGGCCTGCTCGCGTTCGGCGAACCGCTGCTGGAGGTGAACGCGTCGCACTACACCCCGGAGGACCTGTCGACCGGTGCCCGGCACGACTACCAGTTGACGCGGCGGTCGGAGGTCGTGCTGCGGCTCAACCACCGCCAGATGGGTGTCGGCGGCAACGACAGCTGGGGCGCGCAGACCCTGGACCAGTACAAGCTGTTCGCCAACCGGGACTACTCCTACACCTACCGGCTGCGGCCCCTGCCGGACGTCGGCCAGGCCCTGGCGCTGTCCCGGCGACCGGTGGAGACGGCGGGCAGCGGCAGCGGTCCGCAGACCGGCGTGTACTACCGGCTGGTGGCCCAGCACAGCGGCAAGGCCGTGGACATCAACGGCGCGTCCACCGCGGCCGGCGCGCTGCTGATCCAGTGGTCGGTGTCCAGCGGGCTCAACCAGCAGTTCGACTTCGTCGACTCGGGTAGCGGCTACTACCGGATTCGGGCGCGGCACAGCGGCCTGGTGTTGCAGGTCGCGAGTTCGAGCACCGGCGCCGACATCAGCCAGCAACCCGATTCCAACGCCGCGAGCCAGCAGTGGCGCGTGGTGGACCAGGGCGGCGGCACGGTGAGCCTGGTCAACCGCCAGAGCGGCCTGGCGATGGACGTGTTCAGCGCGTCGACCGCCGACGGTGCCCGCATCTCGCAATGGACCCCGGGCGGCGGTGCCAACCAGCGCTTCGCCCTCCAGCGCGTGTGAGCCGGTAGTCCGGATGCGGACCGATCTGGCGCAGGTACCTCGGTACCTGCGCCAGATCGGTCCCCGTCGACCCGCCATCCTGTTCCGAACAATCGCTCAACCCGCGTCGTCAGGTGAGGGCTTGAAGCCCTTGGCGATCAGCCACACGCCCGGTGAGAGCTCCCACAGTGCGATCGGAAGTGCGCGAGCCTCGACTGCGCGGAGGTTCGTCCCCAGACGTCGAACAGCACGGCGGTGAAGGAGGCGACGAGCAGGAGCGCTCCGATGAATCCGAGCAGCGGGAGAACTCGTCTGACCAGGCGCGATCGGTCGCAGTTGTCGGCGGCGACCTCAGCCAGGCGCGCTTCGACGTACAGTCGCTTTCGTTCGCGCTCGTTCGCGACGGCGGTACGCTGCGCGGCGTTCAGCGCGCGTTCGGCATCTCGGCGGAGCTGCTGGTGATGCCGATGTGCGGCGGCTTGAGCCTGCTTCTGGGCGCGCACCTGTCGCGCATGCGCCCGCTGCATCTCCTTGAGGATGCCCACGTCAGTCCTATGTGTAGCGAGGGATGGCGGAGCGGCCACCATGGCCAGCATGCGACTGATCGGGACAGCCTGGGCGATTGCAGGTGCTGGCCCTCGGTAATCGGATGAGAGGTTTCTCCCGATTGGGCGGTCGTCCATGTCGGATCTTCGACAGGGGCCTGGGCCGGTGTGACGGTCGTGGTGCTTTCTGTAGGTCGCCGGGAGTCGGGTGCGGAACCGCTCGTCTTCCGGGCGTGACAGGGCTGTCGGGTGCATGACAGCGTCGTCTGGTCAGGGGACGGACGTCCGCTGAGCGACGAGAAGGGTCCGCCGGGCCGGCCATCCGCCGGTCTGCCCTGATCAGGGAGGACTGGTCCGTCTGGCTGGGCGGCTGGCCGTTTCGTCGCCGGCCCGGGTGGCGATTGGCGGAGCGGGTCGAGTGCGTGCCGACCGAAAGGCCGAATAGTGCCGCCCCCTTTGTCGGGCGGCCTTCGGGTAGTGTCCGAGGCTCCTCGTCGGGTGCGGTGGATTGACGATCGGTTCATCGAATCCGGATCGAGGTGCGGTCGACGGCCGCACGGCGATTTGCCGAACCCTCAACGGGTCTCTATCTTCGTCGGGTGGCAGGCGTCCGTGTCTGTTGTTTCAGGTGGGGCGACGTCTTTCCAGCGATTACTGCACAGTGGACTCCGCAGATCCATGCATCACGTAGAGGTGCAGTGTCTGCCCCGGCTTGCGGGCCGGTCGTACCCTTCGTGGGGTAACGGGTCGGACCTCTCCGAGGGTGGTTCCAGGGGAGCGGAGATGGCTTCATCGAAGTCCTGACGTAGGTAGGAGTCGAACGGGGATCAGGGGTGGGGGTCGCGTCGAACTGGCAGTCTTCGCACTTCGGTTCGGCAGACTGATCGTTTTCCGACTGACGGCGGACATGCCTTGACGGAGATCCTGGAATCCAATTTCCCATAATCGACGACGCCACTCGCCCGAGTGGTGATCGTTGCCGGTCCGTGCGCCGAATCGGCGACGACGGGCGGATTGAACGGCCGGGGGCCGATACCGCATCGGCCACGGATGTACGACGACGAACATCAGTAGGAGGATCAGCATGGGTGTCAGCCTCAGCAAGGGCGGCAACGTCTCCCTCACCAAGCAGGCGCCGGGCCTGACCGCGGTGGTGGTGGGACTGGGTTGGGACGCACGGACGACCAGCGGTGCGGCCTTCGACCTGGACGCGAGCGCGCTGCTGCTCGACAGCTCGGGCAAGATCCTTTCCGACGCGCACTTCGTGTTCTTCAACAACCTGGTCAGCCCGGACGGCTCGGTGGAACACACCGGCGACAACCTGACCGGCGACGGGGACGGCGACGACGAGTCGATCAAGGTGAACCTGGCCGGCGTGCCGGCGGAGGTGGACCGGATCGTGGTCACCGTGTCGATCTACGAGGCGGAGTCCCGCGGCCAGTCCTTCGGGCAGGTGCGCAACGCCTACATCCGTGTGGTCAACGAGGCCGGCGGTGCCGAGCTGACCCGGTACGACCTGACCGAGGACGCGTCCACCGAGACCGCGATGATCTTCGGCGAGCTCTACCGGCACGGCGCCGACTGGAAGTTCCGGGCGGTCGGCCAGGGCTACGTGTCGGGCCTGGCCGGGATCGCTCGCGACTTCGGCGTCAACATCGGCTGACGACCGTACCGACCTGGGGTGGGTGGCCCGCCGGCCAGGAGGCCGAGCCCCGCCGAGCCGGGGTCGCCCGCTCCCTCCCCGCCGGTCCGCCCGGCCACCCATCCCGGCCCGGCCACCCACCCCGGTCCGACAGAAGGAAGAGACGTGCTGCTGAGAACCTTCGGGGGTTCGATCGCCCTCACCGCCGTCGCCCTCACGGCGGCCCTGCTGTACGCCGGGCCTGGCGGCCTGGCCATCGCCGCGATCCTGGTGGTCCTGGAACTCTCCCTGTCGTTCGACAACGCCGTCGTCAACGCGACAGTGCTGCAACGGATGAGCCCGTTCTGGCAACGGCTCTTCCTGACGCTCGGTGTCGCGATCGCGGTCTTCGGCATGCGGCTGCTGTTCCCGCTGGCCGTGGTCGGCATCACCGCCCAGTTGTCCCCCGTCGAGGCGGTCACCCTCGCCCTGGAGAAGGGCGACCCGGACGTCCCCGGGACCTACGGGCACCTGATGCGTGACGCCCACCCGGCGATCGCCGCGTTCGGCGGGGTCTTCCTGCTGATGCTGTTCCTCGACTTCGTCTTCGAGGACCGTGAGATCACCTGGCTGTCGTGGCTGGAACGACCCCTGGCGCGGATCGGGAAGCTCGACCAACTGTCGGTCGTGGTCGCCATGATCACCGTCGCGGTGGCCGGGTACACCCTCGCCCCGGCGGGCAAGACCGCCACGGTGCTGGTCTCCGGCATCCTGGGCATGGTCACCTACCTGTTGGTCAACGGGCTCGGCGAGCTGTTCGAGGCCGACGAGGACGCGGACGAGGTGCAGAGCCTCCCCGGCATCCACGGTGGCGCGGAGCGGATCGGGCGGGTCACCAACCGGAGCGGTGCCAGCCAGCTCGCCGTCAAGACCGGCAAGGCCGCGTTCTTCTCCTTCCTCTACCTGGAACTGCTCGACGCGTCGTTCAGCTTCGACGGCGTCATCGGCGCCTTCGCCATCACCTCCGACCCGATCGTGATGGCCATCGGCCTGGGCAGCGGCGCGCTCTTCGTCCGGTCGCTGACCGTCTACCTGGTACGTCAGGGCACCCTGAGCGAGTACGTCTTTCTGGAGCACGGTGCCCAGTGGGCCATCGGCGCGCTGGCGGTCCTGCTGCTCTTCACGATCAGGGTGGAGATCCCCGAGGTCGTCACCGGCCTGATCGGCGTGGGTCTCATCTCGGCGGCCCTGGTCTCCTCGATCGTGCGCAACCGCCGTAACGCCGCCACGGGGGACGTCGAGGCGCGCGAGCTCACCCCGGTCTGACGCTCGCCCACCAGCAGCCACACCCACCCCCGAGAGGGAGCAGTGTCCATGCCTATCGACTACACCAGGCGGCCCAAGGGGCCCGCCACGCCCCCGCCGGGGCCGGTGTCCCTGTCCAAGGTGACCCTGACCAAGGCGGCCCCTGCGGTCTCGCTGACCAAACAGGGGGCCACCACCGGCGTCCTGCGCGTCAACCTGAACTGGAACACCGGCCCGACGCGCGGCGGCATGTTCGGCCGGCGCGCCGCCTCCTCCATCGACCTGGACCTCGGTTGCCTGTACGAGTTCGTCGACGGGTCCAAGGGGGTCGTCCAGGCGCTTGGCAACACCTTCCAGGCAGGGCTTCCCGGCTTCGGGGAGCCGGTGATCTGGCTGGACGGCGACGACCGGTCGGGTAACCAGTCCGGTGGGGAGAACCTCTTCATCGACCTGCGCCACGCGGCGCGGATCCGCCGCATCCTGGTCTTCGCGCTGATCTACGAGGGGGTGCCGAACTGGGCTGCCGCCGACGGCGTGGTGACCCTGTTCCCGGTCAGCGGGCCGCAGGTCGAGGTGCGTCTGGACGAGTCACGGCCCGGGGCACGGATCTGCGCCATCGCGATGATCGAGTCGGTCGGTGGTGACCTGTCGGTCCGCCGCGAGGGGCGTTACATCGACGGTGGCCAGCAGAGTCTGGACCGCGCGTACGGCTGGAACATGACGTGGACCTCGGCGCGCAAGTGAACTCCCGCAGGAACCACAGAGAGCTGGCTGTGAACACGACGAAGCACGGAGGACGATCATGGCGGTAAGTTTGTCCAAGGGCCAGCGGGTATCCCTGGTCAAGGCCGGTGGTGAGACGCTGACCCGGGTCCTGATGGGTCTGGGGTGGGACGCCGCACCGAAGCGGGGCCTGTTCGGCACGCGGCGGCAGACGATCGACCTCGATGCGTCCTGCCTGCTGTTCGACGTCAACGGTGCCCTGGTGGACCAGGTGTGGTTCCGGCAGCTGCGCAGCCGCGACGGCTCGATCCAGCACACCGGAGACAACCTCACCGGCGACGGCGAGGGTGACGACGAGTCGATCCGGGTGGACCTGTCCCGCGTTCCCGCGCAGGTCAGTGCGCTGGTATTCACCGTCAACTCGTTCACCGGCCAGGACTTCTCCCAGATCGAGAACGCGTTCTGCCGGTTGGTCGACGAGACGACCGGCCGGGAGGTGGCCCGGTACGACCTGACCGGCTCCGGTCGGCACACCGCCCAGATCATGGCCAAGGTGGTCCGCGACGGGCAGGGGTGGTCGATGGCGGCGATCGGTGCCGCCGCCTCCGGTCGTACGTTCCGTGATCTTCTTCCGGCGGTCACCGCACACCTGTGACCGGTCCCTCCGACGGCTCGAACCGGGCCGACACCAGGCAAGGAGCTGCTTCCGTGTCCGAACTCGATCTCGGTGCCCCCGCTGCGCCGTCCCCGCAGGGTGGTCCCGGCGCGGGGTTGGTGCTCACCCCGCCCGTACCCGTCGTCGTGGTGGAGCGGGAGCAGGCCGCCGGCGCCGTGCCCGTCGACAGCGCGAAACAGCGGGAACTGCGCGGAAAGGCGGAGTCGTTCGTCGCGGAGTTGACCGCGCTGGACATGCGGTCACCCGAGTTCGGCGAGAAGGTCGGCGCGATCACGTCGATGGGCGAACGGGAGATGAGGGCATCGGCCGGCGTGTCGAACCGCATGCTCGAACGTCCGGCCGCCGCGCTGCGGTCGGCCCGGGGAGCCGGTGGTGACGACGCGCAGACCCGGGTCGCGAACACCCTGGCCGACCTCCGCTCCACCGTCGCCGAACTGGACCCGGGTCGGGCAGATCTCGGCGGGGCGCGCAAGGTCCTGCGATTCCTGCCCGGTGGGGACCGGCTCCGCCGCTACTTCGACCGGTTCCAGTCGGCACAGGGCCACCTCAACGCCATCATCAGGGCACTTGAGTCGGGCCAGGACGAACTGCGCAAGGACAACGCCGGCATCGACACGGAGAAGGCCGGCATGTGGACCGCGATGGGCCGGCTCGGCGAATACCAGGAGCTCGCGGCCGCCCTCGACGCCGCCGTCGAGGCGAAAGTTGCGGAGTGCGAGGCCGCCGGGAGGACCGAGGACGCGCAGACGCTGCGTGCCGACGTGCTGTTCCCGGTCCGGCAGCGGCGGCAGGACATCATGACCCAGTTGGCGGTCGCCGTCCAGGGCTACCTGGCGCTGGACCTGGTCCGCAAGAACAACATCGAGCTCATCAAGGGCGTCGACCGGGCCCGGACGACGACAGTCACCGCTCTGCGGACGGCGGTCATCGTGGCCCAGGCGCTGGCCCGGCAGAAGCTGGTGCTCGACCAGGTGACGGCCTTGAACACGGTCACCTCCACGCTGATCGAGTCGACCTCTGCGCAGCTGCGTACCCAGGGTGCCCAGATCAGCCAGCAGGCGGCCGACGCGACGCTCGACCTCGGCCGGCTCCAGGCGGCGTTCGACAACGTCTTCCAGACGATGGACGCCCTGGACACGTTCCGCGGTCAGGCGGTGGACAGCATGGCGCAGACAGTGCGGGTGCTGGAGGGGCAGCTCGAACGGGCGAAGCCCTACCTGGAACGTACCCGCCGGGACGAGCGTGGCACCGCCGGATCTGTCGGGTCCTGACCTGCAACGACGACCTGTTGGGACTGTCATGGCGTGGTTTCGTAGAGCGCGGCCCGGCGTGTCACCGGGCGGGCCGACGCCCGACGGGGAGATGCGTGACCGGCTGGGTGAGGTCGTGCGTCTGGTCAACCGCAGCGCGGGTCGCCTCCCCGGTGACGTGGTGGTGACCGCCCGGCGGATCACCGACATCCTCGGGGAGGTGATCGCGCGCGGGGAGAGCCGACCGATCGACACCTTCGCCGCGATCTCGGTGCAGGGAATGATCGACGACTATCTTCCCACCAGTATGCGGGGCTTCCTGGCCCTCGATCCGAGCCAGCTCGACGTGCCGCAGGCAACCGGCGTCACCGCGGTGGAGTCCCTGCGGGAGCAGCTCGACGTACTGCTCGACTCGGCCCGGGAGGTGCGTGCCGCGGTGTGGCGCGACGATGCCAACGCCCTGACCGCGCAGGGCGAATTCCTGCGGGCCAAGTTCTCCCGATCGGACCTGGACCTCTGATGGCGGTGATGAGGCGGGGGGCGAACGTGGCCCTCACCCGGGAGGTGCCCGATCTGACCGGCGTCGTGGTCGGCGTCTCGTGGGGCGCGGGCGCGGAGACCGCCCTGGCCCGGAGTCTGGTGACCGCGACGATCCTCTGCGATGCCGCGCACCGGGCGCTCTCCGACGAGCATTTCGTGTTCTTCAACCAGCTGAGCTCCCCGGACCTGTCCGTCCGGCAGCTGACGGAGGCCCTCGGCACCGACGACGAGCAGATCGAGATCGACCTCACCGCCGTACCGGAGGACATCCGGCGCATCGTCGTCGTGCTGTATCTCAACGACGGTTCCGTGCACCGGCGCACCCTGGGTCAACTGCGGCACTGCGTGGTACGGGTGCTGAACCTCGCCGACGACCGGGAACTCGTCCGGTCGGAGGACCTGGTCCCGATCCTGGACCGGGAGACCGCGGCCGTGCTGGCGGAGATCTACCGGCACGACGGCGGCTGGAAGTTCAAGGTGATCGGCCAGGGCTACGGCTCCGGTATCGCGGGCATCGCCGCCGACTACGGGGTCACCCTGTGAGCATCCCCGACCCCGGGTCCGCTCCCCAGCGCGACGACCTGCCGTTCCTGAGGCGTCGGGTCCGGTCGGCCGCAGTGTCCAGCACCGACCCCGGCCAGCGCGCGGTAGCCGACTTCCTGGCCTCGCGCGGTCCACGCCCCCAACGGCGGGGCGCAGCCGGGTCGACGTCCGCAACGGCTGCGCCGGCCCCGTCCCGGTCGACCTCGCTGGACCTGTCGTCTCCAGCGGCGGCAGCCCCGGCGGTGGCAGCGAAGGCGGTGGTGCCCCCGCCGCTGCACCCCGGTGCGACCCGGGACGTCGTACGGACCCGGACGGGCACCACCGTGCTCGACGCCGCCACGCCCACGGTGACCCTGACCAGGCTGCAGTCGGGCATCGGGGCACTGGTCATCGGCATGCTCCGCCCCGACGGGGTGGGTGACCTCCGCCTCGGCTGCGCCTACCAGCTCCGGACCGGCCAGTCGTCGACGGTGCAGAACGCCGGCGACCAGGCCCTGGTGGCGGGGAACCCCGCCGTCCCGGTGATCGTCAAGGGGGCGGGTCGCGACGAACAACTCAGCCTCGACCTGCGGCGGTGCCGCGACATCGACCGTCTGATCGTCTACGCGTTCTCGGAACGGGACATCGAGCTGTGCTGGGGCGGCGTGCTCGTCGTGTCGACCTTCGGTGGGGCCCGGATCGAGCTGCCGCTCGACGCGGAGCCGTCGCGTGGGGTCCGCGTGGTCCTGTCGCTGTACCGCGTCGGCGGCGAGTTCGTCCTGCGCAACGAGATGGAGACGATCGACGGCCAGGTCCGCGACGCCTGCCTGGCGTACGGGTTCGACCGCATCACCTGGATCGACGGGCGTACCACCACCAATCAACAGCCGTCGGTTCGGTGATGAGCGGTGCGGCGGTCGGAAGAAGCGGAACCGGGGAGCGGGATTGCGTGAGTGACGTCTGGACCGGTCGGTGGGTGGCCGAGCGGCTGGGCGCGCGGATCACCACCGAATCCACCGCAATCCCGCTGGCGTTGACGGATCTGGTGGGCCTCGCGTTGCGACACAACACCAGACGTGTCCACCTGCTCGTCTCGGCCGTGCTCGGCAAGTACGTGCCGGCGGACCCGGCGCTGGTCTACGGAGTGGGTCGCCTGCTCGGGGCGGTGACCGTGGACCGGGTCACCGGACGCGACACCGGCATCGCCCGGGCCGGCGCCACGCTCCTCCGCGCGGCCCTCGCCGGCTCATCCGGCTCCGCCGACGCGCTGATCCAGCTCTGCGCGACGCATGGTGAAGCCCACCGGGTGGCGCGTCCCGACCTGGCCTCGTCGACGACAGTCCTCGGTTACGCGGAGACGGCCACCGCACTCGGTCACGCGGTCTCCGACGCGTGGGGTGCGGACTATCTGCACTCCACCCGCCGGAGTCCGCCCGCAGCGCGGCGCTTCGCCGAGTTCGAGGAGGAACACAGCCACGCCACCCGGCACCTCCTGCTGCCCGACGACGAAGAACTGTTGTCCCGGGGCGGACCACTGGTGCTCGTCGACGACGAACTGTCCACCGGGCAGACCGTCCTGAACACCGTCGCGGCCCTCCACCGGCGTACCCCCCGGTCCCGGTACGTGATCGCCACGTTGGTCGACCTCCGGGAGCCCGCCGACCGGGCCCGGATGGCGTCGGTCGCGAGGCGGATGGGCGTCGACCTCACCGTGGTCGCCCTGGCCCGGGGCCGGCTGCGGCTACCCACCGACGTCCTGTCCACCGGTCGACGACTCGTGACGGATCACGAGCCTTCCGCAGCGCCGACCGGTGCGCCCGCCGGCGGCACCCCGCCGCGACGCCTGCCACTCCTCGGATGGCACGGTGCCCGGGAAGGTGCACGCCACGGATTCGACCGGCACGACCGGACCGCCCTGCACACCGCCGCCGAACGGGTCGCGGCACAGCTGGTCGCCCGGTTCACCGGGGACCGTGTCCTGGTCCTCGGGTCCGAGGAGCTGATGTACGCCCCGCTGCTCATCGCCAACCAGCTCCGGATGCTCCTGGCCGGGGTCGCCGTGGTCCGGTTCCTGGCCACCGCCCGGTCACCGGCGCTCGCCGTTGACGACCCCGGCTACGCCATCCGGAGCAGGATCACCTTTCCCAGTCATGACGATCCGGCCGACGGGCCCGGACTCCGGTACGCCTACAACCTGCCCCCCGACCCGAAGCCGGGGCACGGGTTCACCGATGTCCTGGTCGTCGTGGACAGCGTCGGCGACACCCCCGCGCTGCACGCCCCGGGCGGGCTGCTCGACCAGCTCGGCGGCGTCTGCGACCAGGTCCACCTGCTGACGTTGCCGTCCCTTCCACCCGCACCGGAGACCGTGTCGTGTCCGTCCGTACCCCCACCCGTCCTGTTCCCGCCACACCGCTGCGCGGCCCCGGCTTCGGCTCGTACGACCGCAGCGAGGTCGGCTGGTTGTTGACCGACCTGTCCGACGTGGCACTGGAGGCGTCGGCGGAGGAGCGTGAGGAGGCCGTGCAGTCCGGCCGGGCGCACTACGCCGAATCCCTGCCGGTGGAGTACCAGCCGGGGGCCGCCTACCAGCGGCTCTTCCACACCGAGCTCGCCGCGTCCGCGACCAGACTCGCGTACGTCGTCGGCATTCTCACGGAACGGGTGTTGGCGGCCCGCGGTAGCGGTGTCGTGCTGGCGTCCCTGGCGCGGGCGGGCACCCCCGTCGGGGTGTTGCTGCGCCGGTGGGCCAGGTACGCCCACCAGTTGGAGGTGCCGCACTACTCGTGCAGCATCATCCGGGGTCGGGGGATCGACCTGGTGGCGTTGGAGTACCTCGCGGCGCACCACCCGGCGTCGGCCGTCATGTTCGTCGACGGGTGGACCGGTAAGGGTGCCATCGCCCGCGAACTGGTCGACGCCGTCGCCGTCGCCAACCTCCAGCTCGGCCTGTCCGGCGGCGGTGGCTTCTCCGCCGAGTTGGCCGTCCTCGCCGACCCCGGCGGCTGCACCCGGTTCCACGGCACGAGAGACGACTGCCTGGTGCCGTCGGCCTGCCTCAACTCCACCGTGTCGGGTCTCGTCTCGCGGACGGTTCTCCGCGACGATCTGATCGCGCCCGGCCAGTTCCACGGCGCGAAGTTCTACCCGCAGCTGGCTGGTGCGGACGTCTCCGCCGTATTCGTCGACACCGTCACCGCCGCGTTCCCGGAGGTGGTCGACGCGGTCCGGCGTGACCGGGCGGCCGGATGCCCGGCCGAGCTGTCGGAAACCTGGGCCGGCTGGCGGGCGGCCGAGGAGATCAGCCGTGCCTACGGCATCGGTGACGTCGACCTCGTCAAACCCGGCGTCGGGGAGACCACCCGTGCGTTGCTGCGTCGGATGCCGTGGAAGATCCTGCTGCGGGTCGACGCGACCACCGAGCTGCCGCACATCCGGTTGCTGGCCGAACGACGTGGTGTTCCGGTCGAACTGGTCGACCGGCTCCCGTTCCGCTGCGTGGGCCTGATCCGGCCCCGGACGGCGGTCCACGGCGTGCGCCGCGCGTGACGCGGCGGGGGCCGGGTGACCGAGCGGCTGGCGGCTGAAGGTAGGGCGGGACGGGTAGGGTGCCGAGAATGCCTGGTGGGAGGTGAGGTTGATGCTCGGGCTGGAAGTGCCGCCGGCCGTCGAGGCGGAACGGGTCGTCGCGGCCGTCCTGGCGGACCTGCGCGCGGGTGACCACCGGGGCGTGGTGGTCGACTCTCCGCCCGGGGCCGGCAAGTCGACCCTGGTCGTGCGGGCCGCCGTCGAGCTGGCCGCCGCCGGGGAGCCGCTGATCATCGTGGCGCAGACCAACGAGCAGGTCGACGACCTCATCGACCGACTCGCCACCAAGGCCCCCGAGCTGCGCATCGGCCGGCTCTCGGCGACCGACTACCGGCCGTCGGAGCGGGTCCGTGGCCACGACACGGTCCGGGCCGCGTCGAAGGTCGCCGACCTGGGTGACCCGGCCGTCACCATCGGTACGGCGGCCAAGTGGGCCACTGTCACCGAGGGTCGGTGGCCGTGGGCGATCGTCGACGAGGCGTACCAGATGCGCTCGGATGCGCTGCTGCGGGTGGCCGGGAGGTTCGAGCGGGCGCTGTTCGTGGGTGATCCCGGGCAGCTCGACCCGTTCTCCACCGTCGAGACCCTGCGCTGGACGGGTCTGAGCTGGGACCCGATGCAGGCGGCGGTGGCGGTGCTGCTGCGGCACAACCCGGAGCTTCCGGTGCACCGCCTGCCGGTGTCCTGGCGGCTGCCGGCGTCGGCGGCCCCGGTGGTCGCGGCGGCGTTCTACCCGTTCACCGGGTTCCGCGCCGGCACCGGCCCGGCCGACCGGGCGTTGACGCTGACCCGGCCGGGGCCGGGCGACACGCTCGACGCGGCGGTGGAGCTGGCCGCCGGCACCGGCTGGGCGTTGCACGAGTTGCCGGCCCGGCACACCCTGCGTACCGATGCGGAGGCCGCCTCGGCGTGCGCCGCGCTCGCCCTGCGGGTGCTGCACCGGGGCGCGGTCGCGGTCAGTGAGCACGCGCCGGCCGGTGCGCCGGTCACCGCCGACCGGATCGCCGTCGGGGCCGCGCACCGCGACCAGGTCGCCGCGATCCGCGCCCACCTCGGGGAGGCCGGGGCGGGCATCACCGTGGACACCGCCAACCGGCTCCAGGGCCGCGAGTACGACGTGACGATCGTGCTGCACCCGCTCTCCGGCCGGCGGGACGCGACGAATTTCCACCTGGAGTCGGGGCGGCTGTGCGTGTTGACCTCCCGGCACCGGCACGCCTGCATCGTGGTGGCCCGCGCCGGCATCGGCGAGTTGCTGGACGCCCACCCGTCGACGGAGTCGGTGCACCTGGACGTGCCGGTGAAGTTCCCCGACGGCTGGGCGGCCAACCAGACCACCATGACGTTCCTGGAGGACCACCGGGCCTCGGCATGACCCGGATGTCGCATGCGTCGGCACACGTCCCGCCGGCCGACGGGAGTCCCCCACCGTCCGACCTGGCGTTCCACGCTCGACCTGGCGTTCCACGCTCGACCTGGCTTCGACGACGGGACCCACCTCGCGGGGCGACGATGATGCCCGAGGCGGGTATGCCTGTCGGGCATAAATATGACGCACCGTCTTATGCCGTAGCGGGAAGACTGCTTCCGCCCGCCGCCCGCCGCCCGTCTGCGATCTCGCCACCACCAGGTCGCCTGATGAACTGCGCGTGCGCTGTGATCCGTACTGACGGGTGTGCGGACGACGGAGTTGGTCAGCTGCCCCCGGAACGCGTTCGACTGGCTCGGTCCGGCCGGCGTGCGCGCAGTGGTGATCCGCTGGCTGCGCCTGGTCGCGGCGGACGCCGAACTGGCGCCGTACCTGATCGGGCTGGACCGGCCCCGGCTCGCCTGCCGGCTGACCGCCCTGCTGGCCGCGACCCTCGGCGACCCCGGCGGTGACGGAGGGCGGGCGGCCGGCGGGGTGTGGCGGCGGCTCGGACTGACCGACGAGCAGCACTGGCGGGTGCTGGACTACCTGGCCGCCGTGCTCTGCGGTCTCGGCCTGCCGGTCGACACGATCGTCGCGGCCCAGCGCGCCGTCGCCGGCGATGCCCAGGTCTGAGGGACGCCCAGGTGTGAGGCGTGCTTACGGGCGAGACGTGCTTACGCGTGGGGCGTGCTTACGCGTGGGGCGTGCCGACGGGCGAGCGGTAGTTGTCGGGCGTCGAGGGTGGGCAGGCGGTCAGCCCCAGTTGTCGCCGTACTCGCGGACGCCGTCGACGTCGAGGGTGATCCGGCTGTTGGCGGTCCACGCGCCGGTGGCCGCCTGCCAGCTCGGGTCGTCGCGTTCGTCGATCGTCGTCCAGTTCGGACGGTGCAGCCGGAGTTGGATCGGGCCGGAGGAGGCGCCGGGGGCCAGGACACCGGTGGTGAAGGTCAGCTCCACCCAGCCGGGGAAGGGGGTGCCGGGCACCGGGAAGACGGTGGGCACCGGCGTCGGGGTGGGGCCGGGCGGCGGCGCGGGCGGCGGAAAGTACTGGAGGGTACGCCGAATGTTGGCGCAGCCCAGCGTCGCCCAGTCGCACTCGGTGGTCAGCGCGGCGTTGCCGTTCTCGAAACGCAGGTGGTAGCGGACTCGCACGGTGGTCAGGTCCAGCGGCCGGGTGCCGGTGTTGGTGACGTTGATCCGGAACTGGGCCTGGTTGTCGGTGGGCGCCCAGTCGAGGTTGAGGTAGTCGATCTTGGCCCGCCCGTACGCGGTGCGCACCTCGGTGACCGGCGAGGTGTCGGAGTACCCGCCGATGGCGTACGCCTGGAGGGCGATCCGGTAGTCGGTGCCGGGGGCCAGGTCGGTCAGGGTGACGGTGTTGGTCTCGGTGCTGCCCAGGCCCCGGTAGGCGTTCGGCCCGATCGGCGAGCGCACGTCGTAGGTGATCGGGCCGCCCGGCTCGCCCCGCCACGTCGACGGGGTCCAGGTCAGGGTGAGCCGGTGCGGGTCGTTGCCGACCACCACCGGTGCGCCGGGGGTGGTCAGCGCCGGGGTGTCGTCGGCGTGGGCGGCGCTGACCGCGAGCAGGCTCACCAGCGCGGCGACGGTGGCGGTGACGGTGACGCGGGCGGCACGCATGCCGGGGATGCTACGGGCCTTGATGGGCATCTATCAATGGCCGATGTGGTGGCTGATTCGTTTGCGCCATCAGCTCGACAGCATCGACCTCACCCATATTGGCCCCGTGCCCTCGGCCGGCGCCGACGGTTCATGGGGGCGACATCGCATCAACCAGCTTGGATGACGGCAATCCGTCAGTCGCGAACCGAGTAGGGGTACGTCATCGGCGCGTGTCCTGCGGCAGGCTGGGGCTCATGCGGCCGGAAGTCCTCATCGCCATCCTGTCAGCTACCGTCGCACTCGTCAGTGTCCTGGTCACCGCTCGGACCGCACACCGCACCACGGTGGTCACCCATCAGCTACAGGAGAAATCCCGCGAACGCACCAAGGGCGAGCTTGCCGACGAACTGTTCCGGCGCTATCAGGACCCGCTTCGGTGGGCGGCCGAGTCGCTCCAGTCGCGCCTGTACAACGTGATCAGATGTGGACTGCTGCCCCGCTACCTGCGCTGCGGTGACCCGGAGGACGAACGGTACGTGGTCGACAACACCGTCTATGTGCTTGCCGAGTATCTCGGCTGGGTCGAACTGCTGCGACGGGACCACCGGTTCCTCCACAGTAACGCCGACCAGAACACCAGAGACCTGTTGGAGATCATCCAGCGAACCCACAAGACCCTGGCGACCGACGCCCTGCAAGGACCCTTCCGGCTCTTTCGGGGCCAGCAACGGGCGATCGGTGAGCTGATGCTGACCTGGACCGAGTCGCCCGCCGGCCGGATTCGGGACGTGTTGGGATACGCGGCGTTCTGCCACCTGCTGGACAGCGACCCCGCATTCCGCCGTTGGTTCGAGCGACTGCGTGCCGAGGTGCCGGTCATCCAGAACGTTGATGACCACGGGAACCAGCGGCTGAGTCAGCTACATGACGACCTGCTAGCCCTGCTTGACTTGCTCCGTCAGGAGGGCAGCCCGCCACTGTCGGAAGGAAAGTCCCGCCTGGCTGTTCTGACGCGGAACGGATGACAGCGCGGCCCGGCCCGGCCCCCTGGCACCGCCCCGTCCCGGACGCGACGGGGCGGGACCCGTGACCGGGTCCCGCCCCGTGGGTCGCGCCGCGCGGCGCCCTGTTCGCTCAGGCGGGGATGTAGTCGAAGGCGTCCGGGTTCGGTCCGGTCCGTCCGGCCTCGCCCTTGTCGAGCCCGCTGATCCGCTCCATCGCCGTGTCGTCCAGGGCGAAGTCGAAGATCTGGAAGTTCTCCTCGATCCGCTTCGGGGTGGTCGACTTGGGGAAGACGATGTCGCCGCGCTGCACGTGCCAACGCAGCACCACCTGGGCGGGCGTACGGCCGAGCTGTTCGGCGATGTCGACGATCGTCGGGTCGTCGAGCACCTTGCCCTGGGCGATCGGGGACCACGCCTCGGTGGGGATGTTGTGCGCGTTGCCGTACGCGCGCACCTGCTCGTTGGTGAAGTACGGGTGCACCTCGATCTGGTTGACCGCCGGCACCACGTCCGCCTCGGCGGCCAGCCGCTCCAGGTGCGGCACCTGGAAGTTCGACACCCCGATCGAGCGGGCCCGGCCGTCGCGCTGGAACTCCTCCAGCGTCTTCCAGGTGGAGACGAAGTCGCCGTCGTAGCGGGTCGGCAGCGGCCAGTGGATGAGGAACAGGTCGACGTAGTCCATCTTCAGCGCGGACAGCGTCGACTCGAACGCCTTGCGGGCGTCCTCGGGGCGGTGGAAGCCGTTGTTGAGCTTGCTGGTCACGAAGACCTCGCCCCGGTCCAGGCCGGAGGCGCGGACGCCCTCGCCGACCTCCGCCTCGTTGCCGTACATCTGGGCGGTGTCGATGTGCCGGTAGCCGATCCTCAGCGCCCGACCCACCGCCTCGGCGGTGTCCTTCGGCTCGATCTGGAAGACCCCGAAGCCGAGCTGTGGGATGGTGTTGCCGTCGTTGAGACTGATGTCGGGAACGGTATTCGCCATGTCGGGGGTGTACCCGGTCGGGCGGCGTCCTCACCGCCCGACCGGTGGTGATCTGTGACAACCGACGCGTTCAGCCCCAGATCGCGGTGGCCCACTCCGGGTGGTCGACGAACGGGTTGCGGTTGCCCTGCCAGCGCTCGTAGATGCGCTGGTTACGGCGCTGCTCGAAGGCGTCCGGCGGGTCCTGCCGGTGCCACTGGAGCAGCACCGACAGCCGACCCAGGTAGGGTGCGCTGCCGTTGCTGACTGAGTTGTTCATCTCCAGGTTCGGCCAGCCGTCGTCCCCCTCGTACCGGATCGCCATGTACATGATCATGCGGGCGACGTCGCCCTTGACCGCGTTACGCGGCTCGAAGGAGTCGGCGTCGGTGTAGCTGCCGGCGGCCTCGGCGACCGCGCTGCCGCCGGTGTCGAAGTCCTTGTTGCCGCGCACGGAGTTGACAGTCACGTCCTCCGGCCGCAGGTGGTGCACGTCGGTGCCCGGTCCGGTGGCGGTTCCGAAGTCACCGTGCGACTTGGCCCAGACGTGCTCCCGGTTCCAGTCGTCGGCCCCGCCGCCGTTGCTGCTCTTGCTCTGCGACCGTCCGCTGTAGAGCAGGATCACGTTGTTGGCGTTCGCCGGGTCCTGGTCGGTGTCCTTCAACGCCTCCCACACCTGGTCGTAGCTCAGCTTCGTCTGGGTCTTGATGATGGTGTGCAGGGAACCGCGCAGCGCGCTGCCGCTCTTGCCCACCGCGTTCACGTAGTACGTCGAGTCGTACGGCCCGGTGGAGCCGGTGGGCCCGGGGGTGGGGGAGGCGGTCGGGGTGGGCGTCGGCGTGCCGCCACCACCGAGGCTCACCGCGGTCGGGCTCTTCAACCCGCCATGACTGAAGTACGCGGTGAGCGTCCCGGTGGCGGTGACCTGCCGGCCCCGCAGCGACGGGTTGGTAAGCAACCCGAACGAGCTGCGGTACGCGGTGGTGAGCTGGACGTAGAGCATCCGGCCGGTGCCGGTCTCGGTGGCCGTGTCGGCCAGGGCGATGGCGGTGTCGGCGGTGTAGCCGGAGGTGAGCACCGTGCTGGTGGCGGTCGGCTGGCCGATCACGTACCCGGTGACCGTGGCGACCCGGCCGTCCTGGGCGGCGAGGGCCTGCGCCACGGTCGACGTGGCCGCCGCGGACGCCGAGGTCGTGGTCACCACCACCGGGATCGCCAGGGTGACGACGGCGGTGAGTGCGGTGATCAGCCGCCCGGGTCGCGGGCGGGTGCTGCTCTTCGTATCCATGCCCGGCGATGTTATCGGCCGGAACCCGACAGGTGGGAGGACGACCAGGTGAATTCCCGCCCACCGCCAACCTTCCGGGAGGAGGCCCCACCCGCCCGACGGGGCGGCCCCGGGACGGGGCCGTCCCGGGGTGGGCGCGGATCGGGCCCACCCGCCTCACTTGGCGAGCGGCTGGCCCTGCTTGTCGCGGAACGCACCGACCAGGATCATGATCAGATCGATGAACGCCCAGATGCCGAGCCCGCCGAGGGTGATCAGCTGGAGCACACCGGTGCCGACCTTGCCGGTGTAGAACCGGTGCGCGCCGAGCACGCCGACGAAGAAGCAGAGCAACAGGGCGACGACCCAGGACTTCTGGGTGGTGACAGAAGCGGTCACTGCGGTCCTTTCTCAGGTGGAGACAGCCGCGGGAGCTTATCCACCGGCCCGGTGCCGCACAAGATCGAAAGCGCTGGCTCCGACCGGACGGACGAGCAGGCCAGGGCCGGTCAGACCGGATGTCCCGCCCTCGGGCCGGCGGCGGACCGGCTCAGCGGGCACGGACGGCGGCGGAGGCGGCCCGGAAGCCGATCGTCCGGTCCACCAGCCGCTCCACCAGCTCCGCCTTGCGCAGGCCGGCCACCCCGCGTAACCCCAGTCGGGCGGCCAACGCCCGCAGGTCCCGGATCGACCAGGGCGTCAGGTACGCCGTACCGTCCCGGCGGTGCACCATGGTGTCCAGCGTGGCCGATGCGGCGTCCAGGTCGACGCCCGAGGGCTTGCTCTGCACCGGTGCGGCCGGCAGGGTGGCCGGCAAGGAGGTCGCCGGAGTCCGGCCGGCCGGCTGGACGGCGGGGTCACCGGCCGGTGCCACCGGCACGACGACCAGCCGGGCCCGGCCCTGCGCCAGCGCGGCGACGTCGGCGGCCGACAGCCCGGACAGCAACTCGCCCACCCGGGCCAGGACACCGGCCGCGAGGTCCCGGTCGGGTGGCGTCCCGGTCATACCGCCACCTCGCGGGGTTGCAGGTGGGCGAGGAACTCGGTGGTGATCTGCCGCAACTCCTCCTGCACCACAGGCGAGGTGACCCGGTGGCGCAGCACCACAGGCACCCCGCGCGGGGTGTTCCCGGCGAACAGGGTGATGTTCTCCCGCAGCGCGGTGGGGAAGACCGGCAGCCCGAGGGCACGTACCTGGTCCAGGTAGCCCTGGTGGGCGGCGATCGGTCGCTGCGCGGTCAGCTGGATCATGGTGAAGACCACCCCGGCGACGTCCGGGGCCACCTTGTGGTGCCGGCGGCTGGTGGCGAACCGGCGGGCGTCGGCGTTGTACCTGTCGACCAGTTCCCGGACGCTGCCGCAGAGGTGGTCGATGCCGAGCGTGGACAGGTAGTCGGCCTTCGCGGGGATGAGCAGGTGGTCGCTGGCGATGACGGCGGACTGGGTGACCACGTTGAAGTTCGGCGGGCAGTCGATCAGCACCAGGTCGTAGCCGTCGAGCGCCGCGTCGTGCAGCCCCTCGGCCAGCGAACCACGGACCCGGAACAGCTCCCGGTCGTAGTCGTCCCCGTCGGCCACGCCCCGGGCCAGCGCCAGGTCGATGTCGGCCAGGCCGAGGTGCGAGGCGATCAGGTCGAGCCGACCGGCGCCGGAGAGGTGCGCGTTGGCCGGGCCGGGGGAGACCACCAGGTCACCCAGGGTCACCGCCGGGGTGTCTCCGCGCAGGCCGTCGTACCAGCGTTTCACGGTACGACCGTCGCGCAGCCGTTCCCGCCAGTCGTCCGGGTCGTAGAAGCTGAACGTCAGGCTGGTCTGCGGATCGAGGTCGATCAGCAGCACCTTCATCCCCCGGTTGGCCAGTTCGGCCCCGAGGTTGGCGGTCACTGTGGTCTTACCCACCCCGCCCTTGTAGTTGATCACGGATACGACGTACACCGACGGCACCTCCCCAGAGGGGGAACCGTAGCGGTCCGGCTGGAGTCTGACCATCCATGATGCCCACCCGAGCCGGTCACGCTGCGCGACCGGGAGTCAGCTTCGCCGTCGTCGGCAGCGGGCTCGCCGCGCTGGCCGTGGTGCTCTGGGCGGTCGGCATGACCGTGTGGCAACCGCTCACCGAGCCGGTCGGCCCGTGGTCGGAGCGGCTGCCCGGCGACAACACCTACTGGGCCCGTGACCTGCGCTTCCTGGCGCTGACGGCGATGGCGTCCGGGCTGGTGCTGGCCGGGGGCGGCCGGCGACCCTGGGCCCTGTCCGCCGTGCTGCTCGCCGGGGGTGCGCTGGCCGCCGACGTCGCCGTCGACCGGGCCGACCCCACCGGCACCGGCGCGACCGTGCTGCTCGTCGCCCTCGGCTGGCTGGCCGTCGGGATCACCGCCGCTTCCGCCGTACGCCGGGACGCCGTGGCCGCAGTGGTCGGGCCGGGTCGTGTCGCAGCTCTGGCAGACCCGTACCGGGCGGCTGGCGTGGTCGGTCGGGACCGGGCCGTGCTGACCGGGGTGGCCTGTGTGGCGGCGGTGTCGGCGCTGGTCGCCGTGCTGACCCGGTCGCCGACGGACCAGGACCCCGAACTCGGTCCGGCCGCCCTGGTGACCGGCCTGCTCCTGCTGGCGACGACCGTGGCCGGCGCGCTGGCCGCCGCACCCGACCGGGAACGGGCCCGGATCGCGGTGGCGGTCGGGACGGCCGTCGTCGGTGGGGTCGGCCTGCTGCTGGTCCGGCTGACCGGGTCGGCCGACCGGCGGCTGCCGGCGGCGGTGCTCGGCGCGGTGCTGCTGGTGGGGGTGACGTTGCTGACCCGGCCCTGGCCTGGTGGCCGACCGGCGTGGCGGTGGCACGCGTTGCTCGTCCCGGTCACGTTGGTCGTCCCGCTGGCGCTGCTGTCGGTCGCACAGTTGGTCAGCGCGGCCCTGCGGCCCGGTGCGCCGTTGACCGCGCTGGCCGGCAACAGTCCGATCGCCGGGCCGGGCTCGGACGCGCTCCCCTCACTGGCCGGGCTGCTCGCCGGGCTCGGCACCGCGCTGCTGCTGACCCGTCCGGCCGTGGGCCCGGAGCCGGGACTACTCAGGTCGCCCGGTCACCGCCCGGATTCACCGGCCGACGGGTCGTCCCGACCGGCCAGCGCGGAGCGGCGGTAACCGTAGAACGCGTAGACCAGCCCGCCGATCAGGAACCAGACGGCGAACCGTAGCCAGGTGACGTGGTCGAGGAAGCTGATCAGCCAGACCGAGAAGACCACGCCGAGCGCCGGCACCACCGGCATCCCCGGCAGCCGGAACGTCCGCGGGGCGTCCGGGCTGCGGTAGCGCAGCACGATCACCGCGACGCAGACCACCACGAAGGCCAGCAGGATGCCGATGTTGGTCAGCTCGGCGGCCTGCCGGATCGGCAGGAAGCCGGCGATCACCGCCGAGGCCACCCCGACGATCCAGGTGACCCGGGTCGGTACCCGGCGCACCGGGTGCACCTTGGCGAACCAGGCCGGCAGCAGGCCGTCACGGCTCATCGAGAACCACACCCGGGTCACCCCGAGCATGAAGGTGAACATCACGGTCAGGATGCCGATGATCGCCCCGACGGCGATGACGCTGGCCAGGCCGGAGAGCCCGACCGAGGCGAACGCGGAGGAGAAGCCGCTCTCCGGGTCGATCTCCCGGTAGTTCTGCATGCCGGTCAGCACCAGGGTGGCCAGCACGTACAGCACCATCGAGATGACAAGCGACCAGATGATCGCCTTCGGCATGTGCCGGCGGGCGTCGGTGGACTCCTCGGCGGCGGTGCTCATCGCGTCGTAGCCGAAGACGGCGAAGAAGACTGTGGCCGCGCCGGTGAACGCCCCACTGAGCCCGAAGGGGAAGAACGGCGAGTAGTTCGCGGTGCGGACGTGGAAGAAGCCGACAACGATCACCAGCAGCACCACGGCCACCTTCAGCCCGACCACGATCGTCTCGAACCGGGCGGCGGTCCTGATGCCCAACGTCAGCAGGAAGGCGATCAGCAGGCAGAGCAGCACCGCGAACAGGTCCACCACGTGCCCGTCGCCGGTGCCCGGGGCGCCCAGCATCCAGGCCGGCAGGTCGACGCCGAGCTGACCGACGAGGAAACCGAAGTAGCCGGAGATGCCGATCGCCACCACCGCCACGATCGCGGTGTACTCCAGCAGCAGGTCCCAGCCGATGAACCAGCCCACCGCCTCGCCGAGCACCGCGTAACCGTAGGTGTAGGCCGAGCCGGCCTTGGGGATCATGCCGGCGAACTCGGCGTACGACAGGGCCGCCGCCGCGCTGGCCAGGCCGGCGATCAGGAACGACACCAGGACGGCCGGCCCGGCGGTCTCGTTGGCGACCGCCCCGGCCAGGGCGAAGATGCCGGCGCCGATGATGCCGCCGACGCCGATCGCGGTGAGCTGCCACAACCCCAGCGAGCGGGACAGCCCCGACCCGGTCTCGTCGGCGATCTCCTCGACCGGCTTGCGGCGGAAGATCCCACCGCGGTCGACTGTGGAGGCCATCGTCGTCCCCTTCCGCCGGCAGATATCCACCTTGGTTGATACTCCCTGCGGGGCGGATACACAATCGCCAACGACGCGACAGCGGTCGGAGGCACGCGGCGGCGCTCACTCGACGACCGGCAGCACCACCTCGTTGTGGCGCAGGAACCACGGCTTCCACGGCGGGTCGAAACGGGCGTACCGGATCGCCCCCGACGGGGTGAGGCCGGCGTCGGTGACCGCCCGGCCCAGCGCGGTGGCCCGCTGCTCGAACGCCTGGTCGGTCCACCGCCCGGCGAACCGGACCGCCGCCGCGAGCTGCTCCGGGATCTCCCGGACGGTGATCCGGGGGTCCGTCGGCTCGGGCACGGTGGCCGGGGTGAGCCGCGCCGGCAGCACGAACCACACCCGCCAGGTCCGGGGCCGGTCGCCCTCCTCCTGGACCACGGGCGCGGTCATCGCGATCCGCTCGGACCCGGCCGCCTCCGACACCACCGGCCCGGTCGTCCCGACCCGCCGTCGGGACCGGTTGGCCCCGGACAGGTACGCCGCCAGGGGCCGGAACGCGGCGTTGCCGGCGGCGGCGAAACCACCGTCGATCCGCAGCTCGGCGACCAGGTGGGCCGGGTACCGGCGCAGCTCGAAGCCGGGGTGCTGGTCCAGCACCCGGTACGGCTGCTGCTCGGTCATGGGGCACGCTCCCGGTTCCGAGGGATCTCCTCCACCGCAACGCTACCGCCCGTCCGGCTTTTCCTCCCGGGGAAGCGGAACGGTCCGCCAGTACTGCCGTTTGTCCTCGTCCCGGACGACCACCCCGAGCCGGGCCAGCTCACCGCGCAGCTCCCGGGCGTCGCGCTGCCGGTCGGCGTCGACGGCCCGTTGCCTGGCGCACAGCAGCGGGTCCGCCCCCGGCGGCAGGTCGGGCAGCCCCGCCACCCACCGTCGGTACGCCTCCCGGTGCGGGTCGGCGTCCTGCCACGACCAGCCGTGCTCGCGGAAGGCGTCCCGCAGCCGCCGCCGGCTCAGGTCGGACCGTTCCCGGGCCAGTTCCGCACCGGCCGGACCGAGCAGCACCAGTTCCCTGCCGTCGGTGAAGACGGCGGTGACGGACCCGCGGGGCAGGTCGCGGTCGACGCCGTCGCGGCGCAGCCGGGCCCCGCCCCGGTCCACCGTGACGATCAACCGTTCCCGGGTGCCGACGTGGGCGACGAGCAGCCCGGCCAGCACGCCGAGCAGCACGCCCCCGACCAGCGCCCGCCGGTACGGCAGCCCGGCGACCAGCTCGAACCAGCCCTGCACCGGGGCCCAGGGCAGCCCGGCCACCCAGTCGGCGACCAGCGGCAGCAGCCCGCCCACGGCGGCGCCCAGCAGCGGGAAGCCGACCCACAGCACCACCAGTTCCCCGACGTCACCACCGACCCTGGTGGCGGCCCCCGGCTCCCGCGCCCGCATCGTCAGTGCACCTCCCGCCGCAGCGTGTGCACCAGCCCGGCGGCGAGCGGGGCGGCCACCCAGACCAGCAGGGAGACCCCGAGCCGGCCCCACTGCCCGGCGCTCACGTCCGGGCCGAGCAGCGGTTCCATGGTGACCGAGGTGTCCAGCCAGCGGGCCGGGCCGTGCAGCGCCGAGATCATCGCGGAGAGGATGCCCCACACCGTCGGCAGCAGCAGCGAGGTGACGATCGCCAGCGGGGTGTTGAGCAGCAGCAACCCGAAACCCGCGCCGATCAGCACGTTGATGGCCTGGAACACGGCGGCGTGCCCGGCCACCGTCCAGTCGAAGTCCCAGCTCCCCGCCCCGCCGGTGACCCCGGCCAGCAGGGTGCCGGCGGCGGCGACGGCCAGACTCACCAGCACCGACGCCAGCGCGGCGAGCAGCACGGCGACGAGCTTGGCGAGCACCACCCGTTCCCGGCGCGGCACCAGGGCGAACGTGGTCAGCGCGGTGCGCTGGGACCACTCGGCCGTGATCGACAGGATGCCCAGCACCGGCAGCAGCAGCGCCACCGGCGCCAGTGACGCGGTGAAGAAATTGGTGAAGGTCTGTGCGGCGTCGTCGACGAAACGCAGTTGCAGCGCGACGATCGCGGCGGCGATCAGCCCGATCGAGGCCAGCAGCCAGCGGCCGGCCCGGGTGTCGCCGAGCTTGCGCAGCTCCACCCCGACCAGCCGGGTCAGGGACGGTCCGGGGATCGCTTCCCGGGCGGTGGCGGGGGGAGTGGTCGTCACGGTGGTCACTGCACGGCCTCCTTGGTGCTCGCGCCGGCGGTCAGGGTGAGGAAGAGCTGTTCCAGGCCACCGCCGCCGGCCGGCCGCAGCTCGGTCAGGACCAGCCCGGCGTCGGCGGCGGCCTGCCCGACGGCGTCGGGTTCGGCGCGGACCACGCACCCGCCGTCGGCGCTGCCGGTGGCGTCCAGCCCGGCCCGGTCGAGGGTGAGCCGCAAAGCGTGCGGGTCGCGGGCCCGGACCAGGGTGCCGGTGCCGGCCAGCAACTCGTCCTTGCCGCCCTGGGCGACCACCCGGCCGCCGCCGATCACCACCAGCCGGTCGGCGACCGCCTCCACCTCCCGCAACAGGTGGGAGGAGAGCAGCACGGTTCCGCCCCGGTCGGCGAAGTCGCGCAGCAACCCGCGCATCCAGAAGATCCCCTCCGGGTCCAGGCCGTTGGCCGGCTCGTCGAGGACCAGCACCCGGGGCTCACCCAGCAGCGCCAGCGCCAGGCCGAGCCGCTGCCGCATCCCCAGCGAGTACGCCCCGACCCGCCGCTTCGCCGCCACCGGGTTCAGGCCCACCCGGTCGAGGACGGCGGGCACCTGTGCGGCGGCCACGCCCATGGTCCGGGCGGCCAGGGTCAGCGTCTCCCGCCCGCTGCGCCCGACGTGCTGGGCCGAGGCGTCCAGCAGCACACCCACCTCCCGGCCCGGGTTGGGCAGCTCCCGGTAGGGCTGACCGGCGACGGTGGCGGTGCCGGAGCTCGGGCGGGTGAGCCCGCAGAGCATCCGCATGGTGGTGGACTTGCCGGCACCGTTCGGGCCGAGGAAACCGGTCACCGTGCCGGGTTCGCAGCGGAAGGAGACGTCGTCGACGGCGGCGTGCGGGCCGTACCGCTTGGTGAGGTGGTCAACTGCGATCATGCCGTCGAGCCTGTCGCAGCCACCTGGCCGGGCGCTGCGGCCGGCGGTCGAGGGCCACCCCTACCTCGGTCTACCCACAGACCTCGACTTTGGTTGGTGTCCGTGACGCCTGCCGGGTTTCTAGCATGGGTGGGTGAGTGCTGCCGTCGTACCTGATCATCCCTGGTTGTTGCCGGGGGCGCTGACGCCCGAGACGAGGGCCCCCCGGCGTACGCCCCGGGACTGGCTGGTCGACGTGGTGGCCTTCCTGCTCGCCCTCGGCTGGGCGCTCGTGGCGTTCGGCGACGCGGTGTCCCCCGATCCGCAGTTCGCCCACAACGCCGGCCCGTCCTGGGTGGTCGGGGCCGACCTGGCGGCGGGTCTGGCCTACTGTGTGGCGCTCTGGCTGCGCCGGCGCTGGCCGGTGGGGTTGGCCGTGGCCGGCCTGCCGCTGGCCCTGTTCTCGGTGACCGCCGGGGTGGCGCTGCTGGTCGTGGTGTTCACCGTGCTGGTCCACCGGCCGCTGCCGATCGGCGCGGCGCTCGTCGGCTTCCACCTGCTGACGGTTCCGCTCTACACCGTGGTCCGCCCCGATCCGACGTTGCCCTACTGGGGAACGGTGGCCTGGACGGTGATGTTCATCGGCATCGTGGTGGCCTGGGCGATGTTCGTCCGGGCCCGCCGGCAGCTGGTGCTGTCGCTGCGCGACCGCGCTCACCGGGCCGAGGCCGAGCAGCAGCTCCGCGTCGACCAGGCCCGCCAGTTGGAACGCACCCGGATCGCCCGGGAGATGCACGACGTGCTGGCGCACCGGATCTCGCTGCTCAGCCTGCACGCCGGGGCGTTGGAGTTCCGCCCGGACGCGCCGCCGCAGGAGGTGGCCCGGGCGGCCGGGGTGATCCGGGGCAGCGCCCACGCCGCCCTCCAGGACCTGCGCGAGGTGATCGGGGTGCTCCGCGCCGACGCCGCAGGCGGCGACGCCGCCCCGGAACGCCCCCAACCCACCCTCGCCGACGTGCCCGCGCTGATCGCCGAGTCCCGGGCCGCCGGGGTACGGGTCACCCTGGTCGACGAGGTCACCGACCCGGCGGAGGTCCCGGCGGCGGTGGGGCGCAGCGCGTACCGGATCGTGCAGGAGGGGCTGACCAACGCGCGCAAGCACGCCCCCGGCGCGGCGGTCGACGTCCGGCTGGCCGGTGGCCCGGGGCGGGAGTTGTTCGTCCAGCTCCGCAACCCGTGGCCGGTGGGCGCACCCGGTCCGGTCCTGCCGGGTGCCGGGACCGGGCTGGTCGGCATCGCCGAGCGGGTCACCCTGGCCGGTGGCCGGCTGACGCACGGCCGGGACGACGCGACAGGCGACTTCCGGCTCGCCGCCCGACTGCCGTGGCCGGCATGAGTCGCCGGGCCGTCCGCTCCCGGCGCGGTGCCAGGTGACCGGCGTGCCGGCCGGAGACGCCGGAGCCCCGGTGCGGGTGTTGATCGTCGACGACGACGCGCTGGTGCGCGCCGGATTGTCGATGATCCTCGGCGGCGTGCCGGACGTCCGGGTGGTGGGGGAGGCGGCCGACGGTGACGAGGTGCCCGCCGCCGTGGCCGGGTGCGCGCCGGACGTGGTGCTGATGGACATCCGGATGCCCCGGGTGGACGGGTTGGCCGCCACCGAGGCGCTGCGGGCGCTGCCGCACCCGCCGGAGGTGCTGGTGCTGACCACCTTCGACGCCGACGAGCAGGTGCTGCGCGCATTGCGGGCCGGGGCGGGCGGGTTCCTGCTCAAGGACACCCCGCCTGCGGAGATCGTCCAGGCGGTGCGTCGGGTGGCGGCCGGCGAGGCGACCCTGTCCCCGACGGTCACCCGGCAGCTGATCAGCCACCTGACCGGGCCGACGCCGGGGCCGGACCCGCGCCGGGACCGGGCGCTGCGGCTGCTGGCCGGGCTCACCGCGCGGGAACGGGAGGTCGCGGTGGCGCTCGGCCACGGCCGGACCAACGCGGAGATCTCGGCGGAGCTGTTCATGAGCGTGGCGACGGTGAAGGCGTACGTGTCGCGGCTGCTGACCAAGCTGGCGCTTAACAACCGGGTCCAGGTGGCGCTGCTGGTCCACGACGCGGGCCTGGTCTGAGGCCGGCTCGTCCTGTACCGGTCCCGGCTGCCCGGAGCGGACGAACAGGTGCCGCTGGTGGCGGTCGCCCGAGCCGGTGGTGTGGTGGACGGCGCGCGGGTGTTGACCCCGGACGATCTGCTCACTGCCTGGGGGGATTGAACCGTCGCCGCTCACCGCCCGTACCACTGCGCGAGGATGCGTTGCGGCGATTCGGCTGCAATCGCTGCCGAGCTGCGGGAGGCCTGCCGTGCGAGTTGGTGAGCAGTCGACGGACCCCATCGATCAGGTTCTGGGCGAGGTGCCGGTGCCCGCCTCGTTGACACCCGAGGACGTCCGGCTCGCGGTGCGAGCGGTGGTGGTGCACGCCGCCGAGGAGTGGCCCACCGGGCCGTTGTGCCGCAACGACGGCGCGTCGTACCCGTGCCGGCTGCACCGCTGGGGGCGGCGGGTGCTGGAGAACCACGGGCTGAACGACCGTCAGATCGACGCGCTGATCCGGCACGGAAACCCGTTCGTGCACGTGCCCTTCCCGTTCACGTACACCACGCCCCGGGCCGGTGCGACGCCCGCGCGGCCCGCCCCGACCGCCGGCTACCCGACCCGGGGGCAGGTCGGTAGGCCCGGCACGCCCGGGGCCCGGCCCGCCGCTGCGGGGATGCGGCCCGCGGTGCGCGCCGGCGTTCCCGGCCGGCCGGTGGCGCCCCCCGCCGCCGCGCCGCGCTGGCCCCGGGCGAGCTGAGCGGGGTACGCCCGCTCGGCTCCCTCCGGGTGCCCGACGCCGGCCCGGCCCCGATGATCCCGTGGGGCCGGGCCGGCTTCCTCCCGCCCGTGCCAGTCGGGCTGGTGTCCCTTCGCCCGGCCAGCCGGGCCGGTGCCTTCCGGGCGTCGGTCAGCGGCTGACGCCGCAGTCCGGCGCCGCCCAGCTGGTGCGGTTCGCCGAGGTGTCCCGGTTGTTCTCCCGCCGGGAGTCCACGTGGACGTGGTTGTCGTGACCGGGGTAGCCGGGACCGTAGATGCCGCTGAACCCGTGGTCGCGGGAGGCGCGGGCGACCTCGCAGAGTGACCTGCTGCCCGAGGTCAGGTCGGCGGCGTTGCCGTAGAGGTGCTGGCTGTCCGACGCCCCGCCGACCTGCTTGTTGCAGCTTTTGTCGCGGAAGCCGCTGGTGACGTTGAGCGGCTTGTCGCCCAGGCCGCGTCGCAGCGCCTCCAGTTTCCACATGGTGCGCACCGCGGTGGCCTTGGTGTCGGTGGCCGAGAGCGGGCCGCCGCTCCAGCCGCCCCTGCCGCAGCCGTCGTCCAGTTCGCGGTAGCTGAAGTGGGCCGGCGTGCAGTCGTCGTCCTGCAACTGGTAGATCTTGGCGAAGGTCTGCCGGCCGGCGATGCCGTCGCTGCGCAGCCCGTACGCGGTCTGGAAGCGCTTGACCGCGGCGGCGGTCTCGGGGCCGAAGTCCCCGTCGATCCGGACGATCGCCCCCCGGGCCGCCCACCCGGCGACCCGGATCTGCAACTGGCGGACGTCGTCGCCGGAGCGTCCCTGGTAGAGGTCGCGTTTCCAGGTGTAGCAGCCGTCGGCGTGGGCCGCTGGCGCGGCGACCACCGTGGCGATCGCGGCTCCCGGCAGGGCCAGGGCGAACGCGACGAGTGCCCGCTTCACAGTGTTCTGGCGCACAGAAGTCCTCCCGATTGGACGTGAATGGGGTGGTCAACAGGGCATCGCCCGGGACGTCCTGCGACTTTCACCCTGACAGCTGGCCAGCTGATTCGTGGCGATAAAGGAGAATTGTCCTCACAGTTGGCGATAGCTGGGTGCCGCCTGTGAATTGCGAGGAATTGCGATTCGGTCAGGCCATACCACTACGGACGGAAAGCGCGGGACCCCCCTATGCTCTCGAAAAGCCGCCTATATGGATGAACCAGTCACCGAGGGTGGTGTGGTTTCGAGACCCGGACCCGGTAACGTCGTCCCGGCCGCCGGGGTCGGGGAGGTGCACGTGGCGCGTGGTGGGGTCTTCTGCGTCGAGGGGCAGTGGCACCGTGACCTCAACGAGCGCGGGTCCGTGCTGCCCACCCTCGAACTGCTCGAACGGCTCGGTCGCATCCGCTACATCCACAAGGACGCCGCCACCCGCGACGAGCTGTTCTACTTCCTCGACCGGTGGCTGCTCAAGCAGTACGCCGACCACCGGGTCGGTTTCTTCGCCATGCACGGTGAGCCCAGCCGGCTCTGCCTCACCGACTGGGACTCCGTCGAGCTGGCCGACGTCGCCGAGCGGATGGCCGGCCGGGGCGAGGGCCGGCGGCTCTACTTCGGCAGCTGCTCGGTGCTGCGCGCCTCCGACGCCACGCTTCGTGACTTCCTCGACGTCACCGGGGCGGCCCTGATCTGCGGGTTCACCCGCGAGGTCGACTGGGTCGAGTCGGCCGCCTTCGAGACCGTGCTGCTCGACGTGCTCGCCAACGGCCAGCGGCACAACGCCGCCGAGCTGCGGATGGGCTCGGCGCACTGGGCGCCGCTCGCGGCGTATCTCGGTTTCCGGGTGATCTATGCCAACGGCCGCGCCTGGCGGCCCACCGCCCGGCCCCGGGTCCCCGCCCAGCCCGCGCCGGGCCGGGTCGGCGGCCGGTCCGGCTGACGCCGGCCGCGTCGCCGGCCGACGGGCCTGGTAGAACCGGGGGATGGCACGCAGCGTCGCAACCACCACCCGGGTCGACCGGGACGCCCTGATCGAGTTCGTCCGCCCCCGGCACCGGGTCCTGCTGATGACCACCCGGGCGGACGGCCGTCCGCAGTCCTCCCCGGTCGCCTGCGGGGTCGACGCCGCCGGTCGGTTGGTGATCTCCACCTACCCGGAACGGGCCAAGGCCGCCAACATCCGCCGTGATCCACGGGTCTCCGCCTGTGTGCTCTCCGACGACTGGGACGGCCCCTGGGTGCAGGTCGACGGGGTGGCCGAGGTGCTCGACCTGCCCGAGGCGCTGGAACCGCTTGTGGAGTACTTCCGCAGCATCTCCGGGGAGCACCCGGACTGGGACGAGTACCGGGCGGCCATGACGGCGCAGGGCAAGTCGTTGATCCGGATCACCGTCGAGGGCTGGGGTCCGATCGCCACCGGCGGTTTCCCGGCCCGGCTCGCCGACTGACCCCTGGCCGGGCCGGACGCGGGCAGTCGTTACGTCGGCCCGGCTCAGCCGACCAGGGCCGCGTAGACGAGTTGGCGCAGCTGGGAGCGCAGCGGGTAGGTGCTCGACGGCATCAGCTGGGTGAACAGCAGCGCGGTGATCTCCTCGACCGGGTCGACCCAGAACGCGGTGCTGGCCAACCCGCCCCAGTAGTACTCGCCGACGCTGCTCGGCACCTTGGCCGGCACCGGATCCTGCACCACTGCGAAGCCCAGCCCGAACCCGATGCCGTCCAGCACCGTCTCGGCGAACCCCTGCGGCTCCAACGCCGCCAGGTCGCCGCCGCCGGGCAGGTGGTTGCGGGTCATGTAGCGCACCGTCCGGGGCCCGAGCAGGCGTACCCCGTCCAGCTCGCCGCCGCGCAGCAGCAGCTGGGTGAACCGGTGGTAGTCGGCGGCCGTGGAGACCAGGCCGCCCCCGCCGGAGAAGCACTCCGGCCGGGCCAGCGCGGCGGCGCCGAGCCGGTCGGCGCGGACCACCCGGCCGGTGCCGGGGTGCGGGGTGTAGAGGGCGGCGAGCCGCTTGGCGTCCGCCTGGTCGACCCAGAATCCGGTGTCGGTCATGCCCAGCGGGGTGAGGATGCGGTCGGTGAGGAAGTCGGCCAGGCTCTGCCCGGAGACCACCTCGACGAGCCGGCCGAGCACGTCGGTGGAGACGCCGTAGTTCCAGCCGGTGCCCGGTTGGAACAGCAGCGGCAGCTTCGCCATCCCGGCGCTGGCTCCGGCCAGGTCCAGCCCCGGCGGGACGCCGAGGTCGTAGCCGGCGGCCCGGTAGAGCGCGTCGACCACCGAGGTCTGCGCGAACCCGTAGGTCAGCCCGGCGGTGTGGGTGAGCAGGTGCCAGACCCGGATCGGCTCGACCGCCGGCACGGTGTACGGCTTGAGCGCCGACCCCTTGTCGAAGACCCGGACGTCGGCGAACTCCGGCAGCCAGCGGCTGATCGGGTCGGTCAGCTCGAACCGGCCCTCCTCCCACAGCATCATCGCCGCGACCGAGGTGATCGGTTTGGTCATCGAGTAGATCCGCCAGATGGTGTCCGGCTCGACCGGGGTGCCCGCCTCCACGTCGCGCAGCCCGTGGACCGAGGAGTGCGCGACCTCGCCGCGCCGGGTGACCACGATCTGCCAGCCGGCCAGCCGCCCGTCGTCGACGTACCGGCCGAAGTGTTCGTCGATCCGGGCCAGCCGGGCCGGGTCGAAGCCGATACGGTCCGGGTCGGTGCTGCGTGCCACGTTCACCCCGCCGAAACTACTAGCCGGTACGCGCCGGGCGGAAGGTCCGCCGACGGTGTCGGTGCCCGCACATAGGGTGGGGCGATGCCGGAGACCACCCAGGACGAGACGTTCCGCCACGCCGACTGGTACGCCGAGGAGCTGGTCGACAGGCACTTCGTCCGTTGCGTCTTCGTCGACGTCGACCTGACCGAGGCGGTCAGCCGGGGCGCCTCGTTCACCGAGTGCTCCTTCGGTGGGGTGTCGTTCAACGCCTCCCGGCACACCGACTCGGCCTTCGTCCGCTGCGGGTTCCGCCGGTGCAACCTGTTCGAGGCCGAGTTCACCGGCTGCAAGCTGGTGGGCAGCACCTTCGACGAGTGCGAGCTGCGTCCGCTGCGGGTGTCGGGCGGTGACTGGTCGTTCGTCGCGCTACCCGGGGCCGACCTGCGCGGCGCGCAGTTCGGCGACGTACGGATGCGCGAGGCCGACCTGACCGGGGCGAACCTCACCGGCGCCACCCTGACCCGGGTGGACCTCTCGGCCGCCCAGTTGCACGCGGTGCGTCTCACCGGGGCCGATCTGCGGGGCAGCGACCTCACCGCGCTGGACCCGACAGCGGTCGAGCGGGCCGGCGCGGTGATCGACCCGGAGCAGGCGATGGTGCTGGCACAGGCGCTGGGTTTCGAGATTCGCTGACTGGTCGATCTTTCTGAGATCATGGCGCTGAGCTGGAGTTCGACAATAGGCAGGAAACTTTCCACCGGCCCCAGTTGGTAACAAACTGGAAACGCCCACCCGCTGGCATATGGCGCATCCCGGCCCTGGAATGAAAACGTGAGAACGCTCACGCCGCGACCGCACCCCCTCCCCGACCGGTCGCGGGCGTCGGGCTGGGGAGTGGGACATACGTGAACGACCAAGAGACCTGGCGGATCGGGCCGGGCCCGACGACGCGCAGCGCGCAGCGGCGGGAGGCCCGACGTCGGCAACGTCGCCGCTGGGCGATCGAGGCGGTGGCCGCCCTGGCCTGCCTCGCCGTGCTGGTGACGTACCTGGGGCCGGATCCGGGCCCGCCGGAGCCCGATGTGGTGCTGCCGGCCGGTGCACCCACCCCGGCCGGCTATCCGACCGGCGTGGTGGGGTTGGGCGAACCGGCCGAGACCGGGATCGCCACGCCCGGGTTGCAGCCCCGGGAGCGGACCCCGCCGCCGACCGTTCCACCGTCACCCACCGTCACCCCGGCGGCCTCGTCGCCACCGGCCGCGCCGACGCTCAGCGTCTCCCGGGCCGAGGTGCCCGCCGAGGTGGACCTGACCGGGCTGGGCGCGCGGGACTGGGTGCACTGGGGGCTCAACCGGCCGGAGACCCTGATCCGCAGGAGCGGCGGCACCGGGGAGATCCGGGACGAGGGCGGCCGGGGCGCACGTGACCGGTACGACACCAACCCCGAGCTGTTCGGCTGGCGCGACGGCACGCCGGTGCCGGCCGTCGGCGCCACCGGCACCGGCGTGTTCGTCTGCGGGGTCGGCAACGGCTTCGCGCTGGCGGTGACGGGCAGCGGCGAACCGCGCACGGTGCAGCTCTTCGCCGGGCTGTGGATGGCCCGGGGCCGGTTGGACGTGCGGCTCTCCACCGGCGGTCCGACCCGCACCCTGCGGCTGGAGGATCCGCACACCACCCACACCACCCAGTTCGTCATCCGGTTCAGCGCCCCGCAGGGCGCGAAGCTGCTGATCCGCTGGACCGTCGAGGGGACCTTCAACAGCAGCTGCGGAAACGTGAACCTCCAGGCGGCAGCGGTACGTTGAGTCGTTTGCCGCCGTACGGGCCGATGCCGGGATAGCGTGGCCGGGTCGATGCCCACGAGCTATCCGGAGGCCCAGATGTCGACCGACGAGCAGGTGCTGGACAGCCCCGAGGGTTGGGTCGCCGACCACATCCGGCGGTACGTCGCGACCGGCGGCGTCGAGGGGCACGAGTGGCAACCGGGCGTCTTCACGCTGCTGCTGACCACCCGGGGACGACGCAGTGGCAAACTGCGCCGCACCGCCCTCATCTACGGCCGGGACGGCGACGACTACCTGGTCGTCGCCTCCCAGGGCGGTGCGCCCCAACACCCCGCGTGGTACCTCAACCTGCTTGAGGATCCCGAGGCGGAGGTGCAGGTCGGCGCGGAGACGTTCACCGTCCGGGCGCGCACCGCCGAGCCGGCGGAGCGGGCCCGGATGTGGCCGACGATGATCGCCATCTGGCCGGCGTACGACGAGTACCAGGACCGGACCGACCGGGAGATCCCGGTGGTGGTGCTGCACCGGCGCTGACCCGCCGCGCCCGGCACCGGGCCGGTCCGGACGGCCGTCCGGACCGGTTCGTCCGGGGCCGGGCGGGGTCAGCAGACGATCGGCTTGACCCAGGAACACTCCCGACCCTCGGGTATCCGTGGTGCCTCCGGGGCCACCGGCGGCGTCGCCCGCGCCGATCCGCCGTCCCCCGCGCGGTAGCTGGCCAACGCGATGGCGATCTGGTCCTCCAGCTCCTTGACCGACGAGGTGAGGTGGTTGTTGAACACCACCGAGAAGGCCAGCACCCGGCCGTCGGCGTCGGTGACGTAGCCGGAGAGACCGGACACCCCGGTCAGGCTGCCGGTCTTGGCGTGCACGTTGTCCGCCGCCGCCGTGCCGCGCATCCGGCTGCGTAGGGTGCCACCGACCATCCGGTCGGCGTTGCCGGCGATCGGCAGGGCCGCGTACCAGGTGTCGAACCAGGGTTCCCGGCGGACGGCGGCGAGCAGGGCGACGAACTCGCCGGGCGGGATCAGGTTGCGTCGGGACAGCCCGGAGCCGTCGAGTTGGCGTAGGACGCCGGTGTCCACTCCGGTGTCGGCGACGTACTCGCTGATCGCGGTGAGCCCCGCCGGCCAGCTGCCGGAGCCGGAGACGACCCGCCCGATCTCCTTGGTCAGCACCTCGGCGTGCCCGTTGTTGGACAACTTGAGGAAGGGCACCATCAGCTCGGCCAGGGGCATCGAGTCGTGCCGGGCCACCGGCGTGGCGTCCGCCGGGGTGGCCCGGCCGGGCACGGTCCGGCCGAGCACCCGTACCCCGTGCCGGCGCAGCGCGTCGCGGAAGACGGCGGCGGCGTAGCCGGTGGGCTCCCAGACGGTCATCCAGTCGCTGGCCGGTGCCCCGCCGACCGCGATCCGGCCGGTGACCACGATGGTGTTGCCGCCGTGCGTCCGCTCGAACGACAGCGTCGTCTCGCCGTCGGCGACCGTCTCGGCCCGGTTGTCGATCCGCAGGTACCCGTTGGGCGGGGTCATGGTGACCACCGGCTTCGCCCCGACCGTGCCCGCCGGGGCGGCCCGCACGATCACGGTGCCCGCGTCGTAGTCGGTGTCCGGCGCCACGGTCAACGCGGAGACCTGCGCCGCGTAGTAGTACGACTCGTCGTCCCAGGCCCACTGCGTGCCGAGCCGGGTGTCGTCGTAACGGGTGTCGTCGGCGACCAGCTGACCGGTCACCATGCGTACCCCGTCGGCGGCGACCTGCGCGGCCAGTGCGTCGTAGTCGGCGGCCAGCATCGTCGGGTCGCCGCCGCCGCGCAGGTAGAGGTTGCCGGAGACGAGCCCGGCCCGGCGTCGGCCGTCGGTGAGCACGTCGGTGCCGAACCGGTGCCCGGGGCCGAGCAGCGCCAGGGCCGCCGTCGAGGTCAGCAGCTTGGTGTTGGAGGCCGGCACCAGCCGGTGGTCGCCGTTGCGGTCGTAGAGGGTCTGACCGGTGCTGGTGTCCATCACGACCACCCCGGCCTGCGCCCCGGTGAGCCGGGCGTCGGCGAGGACGGCGTCGATGGTGGCGCGCAGCCGGGTGGCCGCCGGGGTGGGCGACTCGGCGGTGGCCGGGAGCGCACCGGCGGCAGCCACGGTGGCGACCAGCGCCACCAGCGCGAGCGTCCGGGAAAAGAGACGACGATGCATGCGGTGACGCTGTCACGAAGATTTCCGTCAGGCAAGCCTCGACACCGTAGGTTTTCTTCTCATGCCGGGGTGGTCCCGCGCGGTCGGGCCGGTCGCGGTCAGGTGGGGGTCGGCGCGGCCGGTTCGGGCGCCTCGGGTTCGCCCCGGAAACGTGGGCTCTGCTTCAGCAGCAGGGGGGCGACCAGCGCGGCCAGTGCCCCGCCGAGCAGTGGGAAGACGATGAACACCCACAGTTGCCGCAGCGCCGTGCCGCCCTCGAACACGGCCGGGCCGAACGACCGGGCCGGGTTGACCGAGGTGCCGTCCAGGGTGAGCCCCACCAGGAGCACCGCCGCCAGCGCCGACCCGATCGCCAGGCCGGCGAAACCGGCGTGCTCGACCCGACTCGTCACCACCAGCACCACCAGCACGAACAGGAACGTCAGGATGACCTCCAGTACCGCCGCGCCGCCCCGGTTGACGTGCACCCCGTAGCCGTTGGTGCCCAGCACCCCGGTCTGGTCCGCCACGCCGCCCCAGCGGACCAGCCCCCAGAGGGCGAAGCCGGCCACCGTCGCCCCCACGAACTGCGCGATCCAGTACGCCACCGCGCCGATCAGGGAGATCTTGCCGGAGAGCAGCACCCCGAGCGTCACCGCCGGATTGAGGTGGCTGCCGGAGAGGGGGCCGAGCGTGTACACCAGTGCCAGCAGGACGAACCCGAAGGCCAGCGCCACGACCACCACTCCGCCCTGCACCTGGGCGAAGACCGCGCTGCCTACCCCGATGAAGACCAGCATGAGGGTGCCGAGCAGTTCGGCGGCGTACCTCCTGGCAGCGTCCATGCGCTCAGCGTAGGAAGGATCGAGGCGCCGGGAAGCGGAAACGGGAATGTCCGGTGCGCGGGTCGACAGACCCCGCTCTATTTGACGAACCCCCGGGCAGCGGGCACGGTGGGTGGGGAGGGGCCGCGCGAAGCCGCCCCGTATCGCCCGGCGAGCACCGGTTCGCCGCAGGGAGCGCGCAGCTGTCGTCGCGCGACGTTCCGATCCCGAGAATCCCGAGGAGTCCCATCATGCTCACCATGACCGACAACGCCGTGCTCGTGATCCGTGACCTCGCAGCCCAGCAGGACGTCGCCCAGGACGGTGGGCTGCGGATCGCCGCCGACACCGAGGCCGGCGCGCTCACCATCGAGCTGGTGCCCGTGCCGGCGCAGGGCGACCAGGTCGTCGACACCGAGGGGGCCCGCATCTTCCTCGACCCGGAGGCCGCCGAACTGCTCAACGACACCTCGGTGGACGCCTCCGTCGACGACGAGGGCGTGGTGCAGTTCGGCTTCACCGAGCAGGAGTGACCCCTTCAGCGGGACCACCGGTGCTCGCCGCCCCGGTGCGGGCGGGTGAACCCGTCCTCGCCGCCCGGTGACGGGCCCGGACGACGCCTGTCGACCGGTCCGGTCAACGCCGCCAGCACGTGCGCCAGGTGGTGCGACGTGCTCCACGCCGTCCAGTTCGCCGGTGAGCCCGCGCCGGTCACCCGGCGGGCCCGTCGCAGCAACTCGTGGTCACCCCAGGAGAAGTCCGCCCCGGCGGGCGGCCAGTGTGGTGCGGTGACCAGCGTGCGGCACAGGTCGGCGAACCGTTCGTCGCCCCGGCCGCCCCGCCGCGACCAGCGGTAGATCCACCACCCGTCCTCGGCGGTGTACCGCACCGTGGGCAGCCGGTCGCCCGGCTCGGCGTCGCCCGGTGGGGCGGGGACCACCCCGTAGTCGCCGTAGCCCACCCCCAGGTCGGCCAGCCGACGCCAGAACAGCCAGTCCCACCGGTCCACCCGGATCGGCTCGTCGATCCGCAGCCGGGACAGCGACGGCGGCATCCCGCCGGAAGCCACGGTCACCGTGCGCCAGGCGTGCCGGCAGGCCCAGTCCACCAGCCGGCGCACCCGGGGCTCGGCCACCCGCAGGTCGGCGGCACAGCACACGTCACCGGCGTCGACCAGCAGATCGCACTGCTCCGGGACCAGCCCGGCCCGCCGCCACACCCGCTCCACCGCCGTCGTGGTGGCGTCCGGACCGGCCCGGTCCCGGCCGACCCGTAGTCGGACCACCGCCCCCCGGTCGTACGCGCGACAAGCCGCACCGTGCTCCGCCAACCGCCGGTCGCCGCAACTCAACCCGATCACCGGCAGCACCGGTACGCCCCACCGGGCCAGCTCGCCGTCCGGGCCGTCGGGAAGCGCGCAGACGTCGACGGCCGGCACCAATCCGGCGGGCAGCCGGCCGAGCAGGCCGGGTAGACCGAGCAGGCCGGTGTCGGTCGGGGACACGTGGAGGACCGGGGCGACCAGGGGAGCCGTGGCGCTGTCCAGATGAACCAGCGCCTCCAGCTCACCGCGTCTGCTGGTGAGGACGGGGCGGTAGACCGGTTCCGCCACCCGACCCCCGGGGGCGGGCACCATACCTCAATCTACCGAGCCGACCGCCACCGTCACAGGGGTTGACCGCAATCCTTGCGCTGGAAAGCGGTGGTGGGTCCACATCGGGCATTGACAGTGGTCGGTGCCGGTGATGCCATGGGTGGGCGTACGCCGGGCGTGGAAGGGCATCCGAAGACCACCGTCCCCGCTCCATGCTGCCCGGAAGGCGTACCCCCTGATGACATCGTCACGTCACCGTGCCGGCCTGCTCGCGGCGTTGACCGCCGCCGCCGTGCTACTGCTTGCCGCTCCGCTGCCCGCCCGGGCCCGCGCGGTACCCGAGCCGAACACCCCGGTCACCGGCAACGCCACCCACTTCGACGCCCTCGGCGCCCCGTACGGCGGCTGCGGCCTGCCCCAGGCGGAGTTGGACGCGCCGGACTTCGTCGCGCTCAACGCCTACGACCTGCCCGGCGACTACTCGTCCTACCCGATGCGGCCGATCCCGGCCAGCCAGGCGGCGAAGATCGGGCTGTGGAACAACGGCCTCAACTGCGGTCGGTTCGTCCGGGTCACCATCGGCGACCGGTGCACCGGCGTCAACGACGGCGCGCCCGGCCAGCCGTTCTGCCGCAACGGCTCGTGGGCCGCCGACGCCTACAACGGCGCGACCCTGACCATGGTGGTGGCGGACAGTTGCGGTGACGGCAACGCCTGGTGCCGCGACGATCCGTACCACCTGGACCTCTCCACCGCCTCGCTCAACCGGTTCGTCAGGAACGGGACGCCGGTGGGGGACCTGAACCCCGACCACTGGAACAACAGGCACGTCTCCTGGTCGTTCGTGCCCGCGCCGAACTACTCCGGCGACATTCGGATCGGCTTCATGAAGGGCGCGCAGCGGTACTGGCCGGCGATTGCCGTGTCGCACCTGGCCAACGGCATCCACGGGGTGGAGTACCTGGCCGGTGGGGTGTGGACGGCCGCCACCATGAACAGCGACATGGGGCAGTCCTACCTGATCGGGGCGACCGCCGCCGGGGGCACCGACTTCCAGATCCGGGTACGCGACGCGGCCGGCACGCTGATCAACGACGGACGGGTCTACCGGTTCGCGCTGCCCGCCTCCTGCGGCGGGACGTGCTCGGCGGCGTACACCCGGGTCGACTACACCACCTCTGACGGCCCCACCCCGACCCCGACCGGCACCCCGACTGCCACCCCCACCGCGACCCCGACCGGCACGCCGACTGCCACTCCCACCGCGACGCCGACCGGCACCCCTACTGGCACGCCGGCACCGGTGACCGGCTGCTCGGCCGGCTACCGGGTGACCGGCTCCTGGTCGGGTGGCTTCCAGGCCGAGGTGACCGTCCGCAACGTCGGCGCCACCGCCATCGCCGGCTGGACCACCGCGCTCACCTTCGCCGGCGCCCAGCAGGTCGCTTCGTCCTGGAGCGCCACGGTCAGCCAGACCGGCCGGCAGGTCACCGCGACCAACGCCAGCTACAACGGGAGCCTGAGCCCCGGTGCGACCACCAGTTGGGGGTTGGTCGTCACCGGCGACAACCAGCCCCCGACGGTGCTGACCTGCACCGTCCGCTGAACCGCCGGTGAGCGGGTGACCGGCCCGACACCGCTGGTGCCGGGCCGGTCACGGCTCAGTCGTCGTCCCGGTCGCCGCCGTGCCCGCCGTGGTCGTCGCCCGGCTCGTGATGGTCGTCGCCCGGCCCGGGGTGGTCGTCGCCGGGCGGGGTGAGCCGGACCCCGACCCCGCGGACGGTGTGCAGGTAGCGCGGCTGTTGGGCGCTTTCCCCGAGCTTGCGGCGCAGCCAGGACAGGTGCACGTCGACTGTCTTGTCCGCCCCGCCGTAGGGAATCCGCCAGACCTCGGTGAGCAGCTCCCGTTTGGTCACCACAGTGCCGGGCCGGGCGGCGAGGTGGTGCAGCAGGTCGAACTCGCGTGGGGTGAGCTCCACCGGCACGTCGTCCAGGGTGACCTGTCGGGCGCGCGGGTCGACGCGCAGCCCGCCGAGCACCAGCACGGGTTCGCCGTCGGGCCGGTCGGGACCGCCCCGGCGCAGCACCGCCCGGATCCGGGCGTCGAGCTGGACGGCGGTGAACGGTTTGACCACGTAGTCGTCCGCACCGGCGTCGAGCAGCCGGACGATCTCCCGTTCGTCGTCCCGGGCGGTCGCCACGATCACCGGTACGGTGCTGACCGCGCGCAACATCCGCAACAGCTCGCCGCCGTCCAGGTCGGGCAGCCCGAGGTCGAGCACGACGAGGTCGGGCCGGTCGTCGAGGGTGTGCCGCAGCCCCTCCATCGCGGTCGACGCGGCGGCCACCGCGTGCCCCCGGTCGCGCAACGCCCGGACCAGCGGGGTGCGGATGGTCAGGTCGTCCTCGACGAGCAGCAGTCGGGCCACCCCAGCAGGCTAGCCCTGGGCGGGGGCCGGGCCGTCGGCCACCACCGGGGGGCGGAGACGGGCGCACGGCGCCGTACGACCCGCTGGTCGTCCGTCGCCGCGCTCCGACCGTCTCCCACCATCGCAGCCATCCGGCGGTACGCCAGCGGGGACCTGGTTCGACCGGGGCGGTAGCCGCGCCGGCCTTGGAGCGCTTGTTGCCCGTTCCGGCGGCCCGCAAACCTCACCGGGGTGGGGAATTCCACCATCCGCACGTCCCGGCGTGATCTGCTGCCGTTGCGGGTATGAACGGGCCATGGAGCATTTCACGATCGCGACGGTCGCCGAGAAGAGCCCGGACTTCCGCCGGGTGCTCTGGACCGGCGAGCAGACCCAATTGGTGATCATGACCATTCCGCCGGGCGGTGAGATCGGCGAGGAGGTGCACGACGGGATCGACCAGATCCTGACCTTCGTCAGCGGCACCGGCGAGGCCCGGGTCGGTGGGGAGACCCGGGAGGTAGCCCAGGGAGACCTGGTGGTGGTGCCGGCCGGGACGAAGCACAACTTCGTCAACACCGGCCCCAACCCGTTGGTCCTCTACACCGTCTACGGCCCGCCGGAGCACGCCGACCAGGCGGTGCACCGGACCAAGGAGGAGGCCGACGCGGCGGAGGCAGCCGGCCGGGACGAACCGCCGACGTCCTGACCCGTGCCGCCGTACGGACGGCGACCCCTGTTCCGCGCCCCGCGCGTGGGCAGGGGTCCCTGCGGCGACCGACGGACCCATCCCGCGCGTTCCACCGGGTCAGCGGGGCGTCGACAGTCACCGCACGGGTACGTCGGCGACGTCCACCGTCTCCGGGTACTTCAACCCCGAACCGGTGTTCAGCACCACCACCCGCTCACCGGCCCGGATCCAGCCGCCGGCCCGCAACTGCCGGGCGGCGGTCAGGCAGGCGGCTCCCTCCGGGCAGAGCAACAGGCCCTCCCGGACGGCGAACTCCCGCAGGTCGGCCAGGATCTCCGAGTCGTCGACGGCGAGTGCCGTCCCACTGCTCTCCCGCAGCGCGGTCAGGACCAGCTCGTCGCCGAGCGGGGCCGGCACGGTGATCCCGAACGCCACCGTGTGCGCGTCGACCCAGGGCCGGGCCCGTTCCTCGCCGGCGGCGAACGCCCGGACGATCGGTGCACAGCCGGTCGACTGCACCGCCACCAGCCGGGGCAGTTTGTCGCCCACCCAGCCCAGCTCCCGCAGCTCGTGCAGGGCCTTGTGGATGCCGATCAGGCCCACCCCGCCACCGGTCGGGTAGACGATCACGTCGGGCACCTGCCAACCGAGCTGCTCGACGATCTCGTATCCCATCGTCTTCTTGCCCTCCAGCCGGTACGGCTCGCGCAGCGTGCCGGCGTCGAAGATCGCGCCGTCCGCGCCGGCCACCAGCTCGGCCACCCAGCGCCCGGCGTCGCCGATCAACCCGTCCACCAGGCGCAGATCCGCTCCGGCGGCCACGCACTCGCGGCGGCAGATGGCCGGGGCGTCCAGCGGCATCACGATGGTCGAGGTCATTCCGGCCCGCGCCGCGTACGTCGCCCAGGCGGCCCCGGCATTGCCGTTGGTGGGCATGGCGATCCGCCGTACGCCCAGCTCCCGGGCCCGACTCACGCCGACGGCCGCACCCCGCGCCTTGAACGACCCGGTCGGGGTCAACCCCTCGTCCTTGACGATCAGGTCGTCGATGCCGATCTCGTGGCCGTAGGCCGGGGCGCGCCACAGCGGCGTCCACCCCTCACCCAACGTGGTGACGTGCCGCTCGTCGGCGACCGGCAGCACCTCCCGGTAGCGCCACAGGTCGGCCGGGCGTAACCCGAACCGCTCCGGGGTCACCGCGGCGGCCACCGCCGGCAGGTCGTAGCGGGCCAGCAGCGGCGAGCCGCAGTCACAGAGGTTGGTGAGCCGGCCGGCGTCGTGCTCCCGGCCGCAGCGGGGACACTCCAGGTGGGTCAGGTACACGATGCTCCTCGCCGTCGGCCCGGTCGGTGCTCGGCACACCGGCATTCTCCGGCAATCCGTCCGGGTTCGCCGCTCGCCGGCACGAACCCGCCCGGGTTCGCCGCTCGCCGGGGTTCGCCGCTCACCCGGCATGTCCGCTCCGATCAGGGGTAGAACGGTCGGCATGGACCTCGACCAACCCACCGCCCTGCTCCCCGGCGACGTACGCATGCCGCTGCTCGGCTTCGGCACCTGGCAGGCGACCGGCCAGGCCGGGTACGACGCCGTGCTGGCCGCCCTGGACGCCGGTTACCGGCACATCGACACCGCCACCATGTACGGCAACGAGGCGGAGGTGGGTCGGGCGGTCCGGGAGAGCGGACTGCGCCGGGAGGACCTCTTCATCACCACGAAACTGCCGCCGGACCGGGTCGGTCGGGAACGCGAGACGATCGAGGCGAGTCTGCGGGCGTTGGACACCGACCACGTCGACCTGTGGCTGATCCACTGGCCGCCGTCGTCGCCGTCGGACAGCATCCCGATGTGGCGCGAACTGCTGGCCGCCCGGGACGAGAACCTGACCCGGGCGGTGGGGGTGAGCAACTACGCCACCGCGCAGCTCGACGAGCTGATCCAGGCGACCGAGGAGAACCCGGCGGTCAACCAGATCCGCTGGAGCCCGTCGCTGTACGACAGGCAGCGGCACGCCGAGCACCGGGACCGGGGGATCGTGTTGGAGGGCTACAGCCCGTTCAAGACCAGTGACCTGGCCGATCCGGTGCTGACCCGGATCGCCGCCGCGCACGACGTCTCCCCGGCCCAGGTGGTGCTGCGCTGGCACGTCGACCACGAGACCGTCGTGATTCCGAAGTCGGTCACCCCGGAACGCATCCGCGCCAACGCCGACATCTGGGACTTCTCCCTGACCGCCGAGGAGATGCGGGACATCGACGCCCTGGGGGCCTGACCCCGCGTGGTCCGGGCCAGGCCGGAGACGGTGCGGGGGGCGTGACCCGACGGGTCACGCCCCCCGGCGGGGTGGTGGGTGGTGAGCTCAGGCGCGCGAGCAGGCGACGCCGTTGAGCGAGAAGCTGGTCGGCGCCGAGTACGTGCCGTTCAGCGAGCCCTGGTAGCCGAAGGTCGCGGTGCCACCGGGGGAGAGGGTGCCGTTGTGACTGGCGTTGCGCGCGGTCACCGCGGACCCGCTCTGCGTGACGTTGGCGTTCCAGGAGCTGGTGACCTGCTGCCCGGCGGGCAGGTTGTAGGTCAGGGTCCAGCCGTTGACGGTGCCGGAGCCCCGGTTGGTGACCGTCACGTCGGCGGTGAAGCCGTTGTTCCACGAGTTCGACGTGTACTTCACCGCGCAGCCGCCGTTGCCCGGGGGGTTGGTGGGCGGGGCGGTGGTGGGCGGCGGGTTGCTGCCGCCGGTGTTGACGGTCTGGGAGAAGTTGGTGACGGCCAGCCCGGCGCCGCCCTGCCAGGGCTCGAAGCCGGCCTGGATGCTGGTCAGGTACCAGTCGTTGGTGATCGCGCCCCGGTTGCGGGTGTCCGCGATGAAGTCCAGCACGTTGAAGCTCATGCTCTGGATCGCCGACGGCGCGACGTACGAGATGACGTTGTTGCCGCCGTTGTTGCCGCGCCACACCTCCCAGCTGCGGCCCGCGATGTTGACGTTGCCCACCGGCGAGCCGATCGGCTGGATCGAACCCTGCCGGTTGAACCAGATCATGATCTCCATCGCGTTGACCCCGTCCCGCTTGGGCGACGGGTCGAGCCAGATGTCGTAGGCGGCGTCGTAGATCGCGCCACCGACGTAGTTGAAGGAGATGCTGCCGGGGGCGCTGCTTATCGACTTCACCTGGGCCGGCAGGTTGGTCCCCGGCGAGCAGTTGGTGTAGTGGCAGCCGACGAAGATCGACGGGTACGAGACCGGCGCACCGTTCGTCGGCGCGGAGCCGTTCTGGGTGGTGATGTTGAAGCCGCTGCCGGTGACGTTGATGCACTGCTGGGCGGTGGTGCCCCAGCGGTTGTTCTGGACCACGTACTTGCCGCCGATGACTGTCGAGCCGTACTGCTCACAGATCAGGGTGTCGGCGGAGGCGGTGCCGCCGAACGCGACGGCGAAGATCGAACCGGCGGCCAGGAGGCCGGCGGCGACGAGTGCCCGCAATGGACGCTTCATGATGCTCCTTGGCTGCGGCGCGGGGGCGCCGGACCTGTATCGGATGTGACCGGGAGCGCTCCCATGGTCCTCATCACATTTACACACATGAAACTAGTGTGCAACTGAACCGGTTAAGCTGGCACCCGATTGCGTCCACGTACGCGAACCTTGTTCTATGGGTTGAGTGAGAGCAGGGCGCGGGCCGTGCGGGCCTGGGTCGCCGCCTCGCGCAGCACCGCCGCCAGCCGGGTCCGCGCCTCCGGCCCCAGCCGGGCCACCGGAGCGGCCACCGCGATCGCGTCCACCGCCGGCTCCCGCAGCGGTACGGCCACCGCCACCGCCGCCAGCCCCGGGCTGCACTCCTCCCACTCCTCGGCCCAGCCCCGCCGCCGCACGGCGGCCAGCTCGGCGCGGAGCGTCTCCGGCGTGGTGACCGTCCGCCCGGTGACCGCCGGCAGCGGCCACTGGAGCAGCCGGTCGACCTCCTCGTCGGTCCGGGCGGCGAGCAGCGCCTTGCCGGCCGCGGTGGCGTGCGCGGGCAGCCGACGCCCCACCGCGCAGACCGGCCGGACGATGTGCGCCGAGTCCCGCCGGGCCAGCAGTACCACCGAACCGCGGTCGAGACGGTAGAGCTGGACCGTCTCGCCGGAGTACTCGGCGAGTCGGTCCAGGGTCACCTCGTAGAGGGCGGCGGCGTCCGCGCCGGCGAGGAACGTCGCACCGACCTCCAGCGCCCGCAGGCCCACCGAGAACCGGGTCCCGGTCGGGTCGACGGCCACCCAGTCGCGGTCCAGCAGGGTCCGCAGGATGGCGTGCAGGCTGCTCTTCGGGATGCCCAGCGCGCGGCTCAGCTCCACCGGTGACCGGGGACCGTCCGGGTCGGCCAGCGCCTCCAGCACGTCCAGCGCCCGCCCTGCCGACTTGACCGACCGGTATGACTCATCCGTCGTCACGCCGTCACTGTAGTGAGACGAGCGGCATCCGGCCGATGGGTGTGCTTCGAGCGAACGGTGTTCAGCGCGCTGAACAACTTTCTGTCCAGTCTGGAGTGCGGCGGGTGTCGGGATCATCGGCTCTGGTGTGCTCTCATCGCGCGGAGTAGTGTCTTGCCTTCACCGCGTGCCGATCCCCTCCGGAGGCGTACACCACCATGGGTGGCTCTCCCCTGCGCATCCTCGTCGTCGGCGCGGGCATCGCCGGTCTGGCTGTCGCCCGGGCCCTGCGGCTGGCAGGTTTCCGGCCGGACGTCACCGAGAAACTCCCACCCAACGAGCTGACCGACACCGGTCTGTATCTCCCCGGCAACGCCGCAAGGGCGCTGCGTGCACTGGACCTCGACGGGCCGGTCCGCCCACTCGGACAGGTGATCCACCGTCAGCGCTTCCTCGACGCCGCCGGTGACCCGCTCTGCGAGGTGGACCTCGACGCGCTCTGGGCCGGGGTCGGCGAGTGCCGGGCACTGCCCCGCCGCGACCTCTACCAGGTGCTGCTCAGCGGTGCGGGAGGCGCGGTCCGACACGGTGCCGAGGTGAGCAGCGTCGAGCTGTTGCCGGCCGGGGTCGCGGTCACCTTCACCGACGGCACCGGCGGCGAGTACGACCTGGTGATCGGTGCCGACGGCCCCCGCTCGGCGGTCCGCGCCCTGGCCGCGCTCGGCGGTCCGCCCCGTCCCGCCGGTCAGGTGCTCTACCGGGGTGTGGTGCGCGACGGTCCGCACGTCGCCGACTGGACGGCCCTGCTCGGCCGCCGCGCCGGCTTCCTGGTGGTGCCGCTGGGTGCCGGTCGGCTCTACTGTTACGCCGACGAGGCCGGTACGGTCGCCCCGGCCGACCCGGTCGCCCGGCTGCACGAACTCTTCGGCGGTTACGGCGGGCCGGTCCCGGCGGTGCTGGCCGCCTGGCGCGACGTCCAGGTCGGGCTCACCGACGAGGTCGAGCTGGGCCGTTGGCACCGGGGGCGGGTGCTGCTGGTCGGCGACGCCGCGCACGCCACCGCGCCGACCCTGGCCCAGGGGATCGCGATGGCGCTGGAGGACGCGGTGGTGCTCGCCGAGTCGCTCCGGGCCGCCGGCAGCGTCGAGGCGGCCCTGGTGGCGTACGAGAGTCGCCGTCGCCCGCGTACCCGATGGGTGCGGGACCGGACCCGGGACCGCAACCGCACCCGCGACGTGCCGCCGGCGCTGCGCGACCCGTTGCTACGCGGGCGGGGCGGGCGGATCTTCGGCGAGCACTACCGGCTCCTGGTGGACCCGCTGTAGGGGTGCCGGGCGGCCGAACATGGTGCCAGAGCACCCCGAGCGGTGCTGCCACCTACCGGGGACTAACATCCTTTCGGATGACGGCCCGCAGCTGACAGCGCGTGCCGAGCGGGACAACCGAGAACCGGAGGCCATTCGTGACCACCGTCGCACCCAAGCCGGTCGTGACCCGGCCATGGCCGGTCCGAGAGCCGGTCAAGGGGTCGGCCATCGCGCGGCTGCTGCGCACCACGGACGCGAAGCAGATCGGGATCATGTACATGGTCACCGCGTTCGTGTTCTTCATGATCGGTGGCCTGATGGCCCTGATCATGCGAGCCGAGCTGGCGCGACCGGGCATGCAGTTCCTGTCGCCGGAGCAGTACAACCAGCTGTTCACGATGCACGGCACGATCATGCTGCTGTTCTTCGCGACGCCGATCGTGTTCGCGTTCGCCAACTACGTCGTGCCGTTGCAGATCGGCGCTCCCGACGTCTCGTTCCCCCGGCTGAACGCCTTCGCCTACTGGCTGTACCTGTTCGGCGGCACCATGGCGACCGCCGGCTTCATCAGCCCGGGTGGGGCCGCCGACTTCGGCTGGACCGCCTACACCCCGCTGAGCACCATCGAGCACTCGCCGGGCGTCGGCGCGAACATGTGGGTGGTCGGCCTGGCCATCTCCGGTCTGGGCACCATCCTCGGTGCGGTCAACCTGATCACCACCATCCTGACCCTGCGCGCGCCCGGCATGACCATGTTCCGGATGCCGATCTTCACGTGGAACATGCTGGTCACCAGCCTGCTGGCGATCCTGGTCTTCCCGCTGCTGGCCGCCGCGCTCTTCGCGCTCGCCGCGGACCGGCTGCTCGGCGCCCACGTGTACGACCCGGCCACCGGCGGCCCGATGCTGTGGCAGCACCTCTTCTGGTTCTTCGGTCACCCCGAGGTCTACATCATCGCGCTGCCGTTCTTCGGCATCATCACCGAGATCATCCCGGTCTTCTCCCGCAAGCCGATCTTCGGTTACAAGGGGCTCGTCGCCGCCACCATCGCCATCGCCGCACTGTCGATGAGTGTCTGGGCGCACCACATGTTCGCCACCGGCCAGGTGCTGCTGCCGTTCTTCAGCTTCCTGAGCTACCTGATCGCCGTACCGACCGGGATGAAGTTCTTCAACTGGATCGGCACCATGTGGCGGGGTCAGATCACCTTCGAGACGCCGATGCTCTTCGCGATCGGCTTCCTGGTGACCTTCCTCTTCGGCGGTCTGACCGGGGTGCTGCTGGCCAGCCCGCCGCTCGACTTCCACCTGCACGACAACTACTTCGTGGTGGCGCACTTCCACTACGTGCTCTTCGGCACGATCGTGTTCGCCGTCTTCGGTGGCATCTACTTCTGGTTCCCGAAGATGTTCGGCCGGATGCTCGACGAGCGGCTGGGCAAGATCCACTTCTGGCTGACGATGATCGGCTTCCACACCACCTTCCTGGTGCAGCACTGGCTCGGGGCCGAGGGCATGCCCCGGCGGTACGCCGACTACCTGCCCAGCGACGGCTTCACCACGCTGAACATGATCTCCACGGTCGGCGCGTTCATCACCGGTATCTCGACCCTGCCGTTCATCTGGAACTGCTGGAAGTCGTACAAGACCGGGCCGGTCGTCGAGGTGGACGACCCGTGGGGCCACGGCAACTCGCTGGAGTGGGCGACGAGCTCCCCGCCGCCGCTGCGCAACTTCGACCGGATGCCCCGGATCCGTTCGGAGCGCCCGGCGTTCGACGCGAAGTTCCCCGAGTTGGCCGCCGGCAGCCTCGCCGGCCCGCCGGAGGGTGGTGCCAAGCCGCTGACCAGCGAGGTCAATGGTGGCGCCAGCTACCAGGAGGACAAGTCCGGGAACCTCGACCAGCGCTGACGCCGCGCACGCACAATGCCGACGGGCGTCGCACCCCCACTCCGGGTGCGACGCCCGTCGGCATTCCGGGCCGGGCTGCGCCGTCCATCCACCGTTGTCGTTCGTCAAAGCCTCCGGCCCCGGCCTCCGGCCTCCGGCCCCGGCCCCGGGCTCAGTCGCAGTCGCAGCGACGGTTACTGCCGGTGTTGGTCGCCGGAGCGACACATCCTCGTAGGAGCGGTATGCCACAGCGTCATATTTATGACGCTGTGGCATACCGCTCCACGAGAGAAGTAGGTTCGCCGCTGTGCCGCTGTGCCGCTGTGCCGCCGTCAGATGGTGGCGGGGGCCAGTTCGGCGGTGTGCTCGGGGGTGGTGGGCGGCCGGCGGTGACGTAGCTCCACCGGTAGGACCAGCAGGGTCACCAGCAGGCCCACGGCCCCGGTGACCGCGAAGCCCCACAGCGGCACCGAGGCGTCGATCACCGCGCCGGCCAGGGGAGCACCGAGGGCGATGCCGACCGTGGCGGCGGAGCCGTGCAGGCCCATCGCCTCACCACGCACCCCGGCGGGAGCGAGCCGGCTGACCGCGTCGGCGGTGGCGGCGATGGTGGGGGCGCAGAGCGCGCCGGCGGGCAGCAGGGTCAGGCAGAGCAGCCACCAGTGACCGCCGCCCAGCCCGACCGGGATGGTGCAGAGGCTGAGCAGCACGGCCAGGGTCAACGGGGAGAACGATCGGCGCACAGCCCCGTACGCGAAGCCGCCGACCAGCGACGCGACCGCCCAGGCGGTGAGCACCGCACCGGTCCAGCCGACCTCGCCACCGGCCCGCAGCACGGCCACCACCGCCACGTCGGTGCCGCCGAGCACCAGGGTGGCGGCGGCGCTCACCGCGAACACGGCGAGCAGGCGGGTGGTCAGCCACTGCCGCCGGGGCACCCGGGGCTGCGGACCTACCGGCTCCTCGGCGCTGCGGATCGGCGGGTCGAGCAGCCAGAGGACGATGCCGGATCCGACGATGCCCGCGCCGACCGCCCAGAGCGTGACCCGGGGCGAGACGGCGGTGGCGAGCGCCACGGCCAGTGCCGGGCCGATCATGAAGGACAGCTCCATCGACATCGAGTCCAGCGCGTACGCGGGGCGTCGGCGCTGCGCCGGGACCAGCGCGGCGATCGACTGCCTGACCACCGAGAAGACCGGCAGTGCGAACAGCCCGGCCACGAACGCGGCGGGCAGGAGCAGCGACAAGCGCAACGTCGGAGCACTCGCCCAGAAGACCGCCTCGACGGCTGTGGTCACGGCGAGCACCGGGCGCAGGCCGCGCCGGTCGACCAGCCGGCCGAGCAGAGGCGAGCCGAGGGCCGTGCCGGCGACCGACGCGGCCCCGACCAGGCCTGCGGCACCGTAACCACGGCCCAGCTCCAGCACCACGAAGAAGGTGAGGGTCACCCCGGTCGCGGTGAGCGGGATGCGGGCCAGCACCGCCACCAGTAGCAGGGCCCGCAGACCAGGCTGGGAGAGGGCCTCCCGGTAAGGCGTCAACGTCATGATGCTCCGTACCTCCGGCGGTCATCCTCGACCGGAGGTACGACATCGGCAAGCGATTACCGGCTCATGCGACGCTGATCACCGGCTCACCGTGCAGGGTCACCCCGGCACCGTCCATCGCCCGCAGCGCCACGTCCAGCGTCGCCGGCGCGACCGCCGCCGTCAGGTCGAGCAGCACGGTGGTGGCGAAGCCCTCCCGGGCGGCGTCCAGGGCGGTCGCCCGGATGCAGTGGTCGGTGGCGATGCCGACCACGTCGACCCGGTCCACGTGGTGCCGGCGCAGCCAGTCGGCCAGGCGCTCACCGTCGGCGGCGTGCCCCTCGAACCCGGAGTACGCGGCGGCGTGCTCGCCCTTGTGGAAGATCGCCTCGACCCGGTCGGTCGCCAGGTCGGGGTGGAACTCGCTGCCCGAGGTGCCGACCACGCAGTGCCGGGGCCAGGACTCGACGTAGTCCGGCGGATCTCCGAAGTGCGCCCCCGGGTCGACGTGGTAGTCCTTGGTGGCGACCACGTGATCCCACCTCTGCGGCTGCGCCGCCAGCAGCCCGGAGATGCCGACGGCGACCCCGGCGCCTCCGGTGACGGCGAGCGAGCCGCCCTCACAGAAGTCGTTCTGCACGTCCACGATGATCAGCGCGTTGGCCATCGGTGTGCCCTCCCTCCACTCGCCGGCACGAATCAGCCGGCTCGACCCCGCTTGCCAGTAGGACCCAGCATGCCCGGACGACTCAACCTGCCGGTACGACTCAACCTGCCGGTACGACTCAACCTGCCGGTACGACTCAACCTGCCGGTACGACGGTGACCGGGATCGCGGGGTCACCGGCGGAGAGCTTCAACCCCTCCCACGGAATGGAGATCAGACACTGCCGCAGGTGTTCGCGGGACTTCTCGATGCCCGGCAGGTCGACGGGCTCACCGTCGATCACGAACGAGTGCTGGAGCAGCCGGTCGTTGGCCTGCCGGTCCGGTACGCCCTGCGAGACGACGACCTCCTCGGTGGCGGTACCGGTGGGCTTGTGCCGGCGTACCGCGACCTTCCGGCCGCCGATGGTGGCCTTGTTCTCGGAGCGCTTGACCACCGGCCGTCCCTCCACCTCGACCAACTTGTAGACCAGGCTGGCGGTGGGCGCACCGGAACCGGTGACCACTGCGGTGCCGGCGCCGTACATGTCGACCGGTTCGGCGGCGAGCGCGGCGATGGCGTACTCGTCGAGATCACCCGACACGATGATCTTCGTCTCGGTGGCGCCGAGCGAGTCGAGCAGTTCCCGGGACTGCTGGGCGATGACCGCGAGGTCGCCGGAGTCGATCCGGACCGCCCGCAGTTCCGGCCCGGCCACCTCGATGGCGGTCCGGATGCCCTGGCTGATGTCGTACGTGTCGACGAGCAGCGTGGTGTCCCTGCCCAGCGTGGCGACCTGCGAGGCGAACGCCGTCCGCTCGTCGTCGTGCAGCAGGGTGAACGCGTGCGCGGCGGTCCCGGCGGTGGGTATGCCGTAGCGCTGGCCGGCGGCGAGGTTGGAGGTGAACCGGAACCCGGCCAGGTACGCCGCCCGCGCGGCGGCCACCGCCGCCTCCTCGTGGGCCCGCCGGGAACCCATCTCGATCAGCGCCCGACCCCGGGCCGCGGTGACCATCCGGGCGGCTGCCGCGGCCACCGCGCAGTCGTGGTTGAGCACCGACAGCACCAGTGTCTCGAGCACCACGCACTCGGCGAAGCCACCGGAGACGGTGAGGATCGGGGACCCGGGGAAGAACAGCTCACCCTCGGCGTACCCGTCGATGTCGCCGGTGAAGCGGTAGTCGGCCAGCCACCGGGCGGCCGGCTCGTCCACCACCCCGGTCCGGAGCAGGAACTCGACCTCCTCCGCGGCGAACCGGAAGTCCCTGATCATGTCGATCAGGCGGCCGGTCCCGGCGACCACCCCGTACCGGCGTCCGGTGGGCAGCCGCCGGCTGAACACCTCGAAGGTGCAGCGGCGGTCTGCGGTGCCGTCCCGCAGGGCGGCACCGACCATGGTCAGCTCGTAGTGGTCGGTCAGCAGCGCGGGGCGAAGACGGTTCACCAGCCCAGCCTAGAGTTCACCCGGCCGGGTTGCCGTCGTGGCCCGGGATCCACCGCAGCGCCGCGCCGAGCTTGGCGCGGCTGGTGATGCCGAGCTTGCCGTAGACCCGCTGGAGATGGTTCTCCACCGTCCGGGTCGACAGGAACAACCGGCCCGCGATGACCCGGCTGGTCATCCCGGCGGCGGCGAGGCCGGCGACCTCCAGCTCCCGGGCGCTCAGCGTGGGACGCAGCGCGTCAAACGCGGGGGTACGAATCCGGTCGCAGTGGGTGAGCAGGGCGGCGAGCCGTTCGTGCGCGGCGGCGGCCGACGTCGACCGGTCCCGACGCCACCCACGCAGCGCCGTCGCCGTGGCGTCGACCGCCCAGACCGTCAGGTCGAGCTTGGCGAGCTCGTCGGCCACCTCCAGCAGGGTTGTCCCGTCGCCCTCCGCGGCGGCTCGTGCCTGCCGGGCGAGCAGCGGCGTCAGCGCTCCGTCGACGGTCCCGCAGAGCTCCGCCAGTCGCTGCGCCACCGTACGCCGGCTGCCGTCGGCGCGGGTCGGTCCGACCGGGGCGGTGGCCTGGCCGAGCCGGACCAGGTCGTGCAGGACGAGCACCTCGTGACCGGCGAAGCCGTCGGCGCGCAGCCGGTCGGCCAGCTCGCCGAGCTGCCTGGTCGCCCCGACCAGATCGCCAGCGGCGGCCAGCACCGCACCCCGGGCCTGCTCCAGCCACGGCTGGAGGATTGCCATCCCGGGGGTCTGGGCCCGGTCCGCCTCGGCCATCGCCTCGGTCGCGGTCGCCACGTCGCCGCGCAGCGCCGCCGCCTGGGCCCGCTCGGCGTGCGCCAACCCCGCGAAGACCCGGCCGGTGGCGAGCACCGCGCAGGCGCCGACGCTGGCCTTGAGCGCGTCGTCGGCGCGACCGCGCAGCCGCGCCGCGTACGCCTGGAGGATGGACAGGTAGCCGGTGCCGAGCCGGAAGTCCCCGGCGCCCGCCTGGTCGGCGAACTCGTCGGCCGCGAGGGCGTCGATGCCGGTCAGGTCCCCGCAGAGCGCCAACCTGGTGCCCCGGGCCAGCTCCATGGCGAGTTGCAGGTACGGCATGTCGGCCCGCCAGTCCGCCGCCTCCGCCTGCACCCGGTCGATCGCCGAGGCGCTGGCCCGGAACCGGCCGCGCACCGCGTCGGCGTGGGCGATGGTGGACCGGGCGAGTTCCCGGGCCGCGACGCCGGGCGCCTGGTGGTCCAGCACCGAACGGGCGAGCCGTACCGCGGTGTCGACGTCCAGGCCGTGCAGCCGCATGATCGCCTCGAAGGCCCGCAGCCGGGCCCGGTGCCCGGGGTCGGTCAGGGTGTGGCCGGCCGCCGCGATCGTGTCCACCATGGAATGCTGACGCAGACCCCAGTAGCCGACTATCGCGCGGACGGCCAGCCAGCGGCTGCGCCGCTCCTCGGAGACGAGGTCACCGGCCACCGCGTCGAGCACGCCGATCGCCTCTTCCGGCCGGTCGCCGAACATCAGGAGGGTGGCCAGCAGTTCGGCGGCGTGGAAACCGCCCTCGGCGTCGAGCGCCGCCCGGGCCAGCCGGGTGGCCAGCGGTACGTCGTACCGGGTGAACGCCTGGCCGGCCGCGTCGAGCAGCAGCGCCGGGTCCTGGGCGGTGCCGGAGTTCAGCCGCCACACCGCCACCCGCAGCAGGTCGCCCCGGCGGCGGGCGCCGACCAGTTCCAACCGTTCGGCCAGCTGGGCCTGGAGACGGCGGGTCCGGCTGACCGGGCAACGTCGGCGGATCACCTCGCCGTAGAGCGGGTGGGCGAGTCGGGCGTCGACCCGCCTGTCGTCCGGTCCGACGGTGATCAGGCCGCGTTCCTCGGCCACCTCCACGTCGGCCGGGTCGGCGGCCCGTTCGAGCAGGTGCAGGCCGAGCGGTTCACCGAAGGCGACCAGCTCGACCACCGTCCGGACGCCGGTCTCCAGCTGCCCGATCCGCGTGTCGACGAGGTCGGTGAGGCTGGGGGCCAGCTCCAGCCGTCCGGTCCACCGCCACCCCCCGTAGCTGCGGACCAGCTCGCCTCCGGTGGCGGCGGCCAGGACCAGTTCCCGCAGCAGCAGGGGGTTGCCGGCGGAGAGCCGGAACAGTCTCTCGGCGGAGCCGGCGTCGACCGGCCCGCCGAGGATGGCGGCGAGCAGGCCGGTGGTCTCGCCCGCGCCCAGCGGGGCCAGTTCGGTGTGCTCGACCAGGTCGTCGGTCCACAGTGCCCGGATCGGCAGCGGGATCTGCTCACCGCTGCGCAGCGTCCCCAGCACCGTGGTGTTCTCGACGCGGGCGAGCAGGTGGACCAGTGCCGCCGAGGGCGGGTCGAGCAGGTGGGCGTCGTCGATGGCGAGCACGATGCGCCGCCCGGCCGCCTGCTCGCGGAGTACGTCGACCCCCCAGCGCAGCACCCCGGCAGGGGAGAGGCCCGGCGGTTGCTCGGCCGGCAGCACCGGGGCGAGCCCGCCGAAGGGCAGCGCCGCGGTGGCCGTGCTGGCCGCGACGAACGACAGCGCGTAGCGGTCGGCGGGGAGGGTCGCGACCCCCTCGCGCAGCAACCGGCTCTTGCCGACGCCCGCGCTGCCGCTGAAGAAGAGCCCGTGTCCCTGACCGCCGTGCGTCGCCGCCAGTAGACGGGTGAGCTCATCCGTACGGCCGACGAAGCTCCACCGACTCATCCACGCAGCGTATCGATGTGGATCGGTCCAGAGCCACCCGGTCACGCGGTGAAGTGGAGTAACTCCGTGATTGGCACTGAGTATCCGCAATGCGTCGGCGGAGTATGCGCACGGTTGCCGCCGGATGGATTCGCGTACCGCAACCTGCCGCCGGGTGACCGGTACCGGTCCGACGCCCCGCGCGGGTGCGCGACGTCGTCCGGGCCGGGGCCGGCGCGTCGACCGGCACCACGACCTGGTGCCGGAGGCCGACGGCCGAGACGCTCTTCGCGTCCCCCGGGGTTTCCGCCGGTGCGTCGGGCAGCCGGCTCGCCGGCACCACCGGGCGTCCCTCCGGTTTTTCCCGATATCCGTATCTCACCGGGTTTCCGCAGCTCGGGAGGGTGATCAGGGTCGCGCCGGCGTTCCGGTTCATCGGATCGCCACTTCCGGTGGCACGATGGGGGGCATGGCGGCTCCACAGGTTGCACCGGTCGAGACGCCGGACACCGACGAGGTGCCGGTCGCGGACCGGCAGTGGGTGACGATCGTCTGGGACGACCCGGTCAACCTCATGACGTATGTGACCTGGGTCTTCCAGAAGCTGTTCGGTTACAGCCGGGAGAAGGCCGAGAAGCTGATGCTGGACGTGCACCACAAGGGCCGGGCGGTGGTGTCCAGCGGCGCCCGCGAGCGGATGGAGCACGACGCGTCGCAGTTGCACGCGTACGGCCTCTGGGCGACGGTGGACCGCTCGTGAGCGCGAGGAGTGAGCCGGTGTTGCGAGCCCCGCAGTCGCGAACCGAGGTGGCCCCGTGAGTATGTTCCGTCGGCAGGGAGACCGGTACGTGGCGACCTTCGCCGTGGACGAGGCCCGGGTGCTGCGCAAGGTCGCCAGTGAGGTGGTCGGCCTGCTCACCGACGGCTTCGACCATGCCGACCCGGTCGTCGGCCGGCTCTTCCCCGAGGCGTACCCGGACGACCCGGCGGGTACGGCGGAGTTCCGCCTGTACACCGAGGGCGACCTCAAGACCGCCAAGATCGACCAGGCCGGCGCGGTGCTCGCCGCACTGCCCGACTCCGCCGGCGGCGAGGTGCGGTTGGACGCCGAGGCGGCCGAGGCGTGGCTTCGCGCGCTCAACGACGCCCGGCTCGCGATGGGCGTCCGGCTGGAGGTCAAGGACGGCACCGACCTGGGCGAGGAGCTCGACGACGCGGTCGCCGACGACCCGACCTCGTCCCGGGTGTTCCAACTGTCGGTCTACGCCTACCTCGGTTATCTCCAGGAATCCCTGCTCAACGCCTTGATCGACTGAAGTGTGACGGTCACCGCCTCGCCGGGCGCGGCGGGCGGGCGCTAGGCTGGGTGACGTGCTGAGCATCGACCGGTCGATCGTCGAGGCGATCGTCTCCCACGCGCGCCGGGACCACCCCGACGAGGCGTGCGGAGTGGTCGCCGGACCCGTCGGCGGCGACACCCCGACCCGGCACATCCCGATGGACAACGCGGCCCGCTCGATGACGTTCTACGAGTTCGACTCGATGGAGCAGCTGCGGGTGTGGCGGGAGATGGACGACCGCGACGAGGAGCCGGTCGTCATCTACCACTCGCACACCGCCACCGAGGCATACCCGTCCCGCACGGACGTGGCCTTCGCCGGTGAGCCGGGCGCGCACTACCTGCTGGTCTCCACCCGCGAACCGGACACCGAGGAGATCCGGTCGTTCCGGATCGTCGACGGCGTGGTGACCGAGGAGCCGGTGCGGATCGTGGATGCCGGGGTGGACCCGCACGCGGTCCAGTCCTACATGTTCGGGCAGAGCCCGGCGACGGTCGACTACGAGTGTTCCGGCAGCTGACCTTCAGCTCCGCACACCCTTTCCGTCCGGCACCGAGGCACACCCGACCAAGGAGTACGTCATGGCCATCGAGGTTCGCATCCCCACCATCCTGCGCAGCTACACCGGCGGCGCGAAGGTCGTCGAGGGCGCCGGGGACACCCTGGGCGACCTGCTCACCGACCTGGACTCCCGGCACGCCGGCCTGAAGGGCCGGCTGGTCACCGACGCCGGCGCGCTGCACCGGTTCGTCAACGTCTACGTCAACGACGAGGACGTCCGGTTCCTGGGCGCGCTCGACGCCAAGCTCAACGACGGTGACAGCGTGACCGTCCTGCCGGCCGTCGCCGGTGGCGCGTTCGGCTTCGCCGCCGCAGCGGCGATCAGCCAGCACCGGGTCAGCCAGCACGCCGCCGCCGCGGCGACCGCGTCGTCCGCGGTGGCTCGGCGCGTGGCCGTCGCCGCCCGCTGAGGGCGGGCGTCATGACGCGGTACGACAGCCTGCTCGACGCCTGCGGTGGCACCCCCCTGGTGGGGTTGCCCCGGCTCTCGCCGACGGTGCCCGACGGGGCACCGCCGGTGCGGCTCTGGGCGAAGCTCGAGGACCGGAATCCCACCGGCAGCATCAAGGACCGCGCGGCGCTGTTCATGGTCCGGGCGGCCGAGCAGGCCGGCAGTCTCCGGCCGGGCGACACGATTCTCGAGCCGACCAGCGGCAACACCGGCATCTCGTTGGCCATGGTGGCCAAGATGCGCGGCTACCGGCTGGTCTGCGTGATGCCGGAGAACGTCTCCACCGAACGGGTCCAGCTGCTCCGGATGTACGGCGCGGAGATCATCTTCTCGCCGGCGGCGGGCGGTTCGAACCAGGCGGTCGCCACCGCCAAGCAGATCGCGGCGGAGCACCCGGACTGGGTGATGCTCTACCAGTACGGCAACGAGGCCAACGCGCGGGCCCACTACGAGACCACCGGGCCGGAGCTGCTGCACGACCTGCCCACCATCACGCACTTCGTGGCGGGCCTGGGCACCACCGGCACCCTGATGGGCACCGGACGGTTCCTCCGGGAGAAGGTCGAGGGCATCCAGGTGGTGGCGGCCGAGCCGCGCTACGGCGAGCTGGTCTACGGGCTGCGCAACATCGACGAGGGTTACGTCCCCGAGTTGTACGACGCGACGGTGCTCAACAGGCGCTTCTCGGTGGGCACCCGGGACGCGGTGCTGCGTACCCGGCAGTTGGTGGAGGTGGAGGGGATCTTCGCCGGCTTCTCCACCGGGGCGATCCTGCACGCCGCCCTGGCCGTGGCGCACGAGGCGGTGCGGGACGGCCGCCGGGCCGACGTGGCCTTCGTGGTCTGCGACGGCGGCTGGAAGTACCTTTCCACCGGGGCGTACGGCGGCACGCTCGCCGACGCCGAGAGCGCCCTGGAAGGGCAGCTCTGGGCATGACCAGCTGCGGGGGCCGGCCGGCGGAGTGTCGGCCGGCCCCGTGGGTGTCACGTTGGTGACAACTTCCAGAAGATGATTCTTGCCCCGCCGTCGCTGCGCGTAGGCTGCGCAGCGTGGCGTACGCGTCGGTAGAGATCATCAGCGGTGCTCCCCCCGGCGTTTCGGCTACTCACAGTAATCGCGGGGCCACCGGATGCGGCTGACCGTCCTGGGCTGCGCGGGAAGCTTCCCCGGTCCCGAGTCCCCCTGTTCGGCCTACCTGGTCGAGGCGCAGGGCTTCCGGCTACTTGTCGACTTCGGGTCCGGTTCGCTGTCCACCCTCCAGCGCTACGCCGGCCTGCACGCCCCGGACGCCATCCTCCTGACCCACCTGCACTGCGACCACATCCTCGACGCCGCGTCGTACGTGGTGGTCCGGCGGTACGCCCCGGACGGCCCGTACCCGCCGTTGCCGGTCTACGCGCCGCCGGGCGCCCCGGACCGGCTCGCCACCGCCTACGGCCAGGACGACGGCAGCGTGGAGGACGTCTACCAGTTCTACGGCCTCCAGCCGGGCACCTTCCCGATCGGCCCGTTCACCGTCACCGTCGACCGGGTCAACCATCCCGTCGAGACGTACGGGGTGCGGCTGGAGCACGAGGGTCGGGTGCTCTGCTACTCCTCGGACACCGCCCCCTGCGACGCGCTGCTGCGGCTCGCCCAGGACGCCGACGTCTTCCTCTGTGAGGCGAGTTACCTCGACGGGGTGGACAACCCGCCGGATCTGCACCTCACCGGTCGGGAGGCAGGCGAGACCGCCACCAAGGCCGGGGTGGGCCGGCTGCTGCTGACCCATCTGGTGGTGGCCTGGGGCAGCGAGTCGCACACCATCGCGGCGGCGGCCGGGGCGTACCCCGGGCCGTTGGAAGTGGTCCGGGCCGGTGCCAGCTACGACATCTGACCCGGCCCGGATTCGTGCGGTAGTGTTCGCCGCCGCTTAGCCGGCCCGTCGTCTGGCGCACTCCTGGCCGACATCGGTGGCCGGGTTCCTGCGGGTGCACGACGCCGCCCCGGTCCCGCCGGCCCGGACCGGAGAGCCCCCGGCCTCCGGCTGAGGAGACCGCGGGACGCCTCGATCACCGCACCGCATAGGGTGCAGGGATGGCACGACCTGACGGGCGTCGACCCGACCAACTCCGACCGGTGACGCTGACCCGTGGCTGGAGCACCCACCCGGAGGGCTCGGTGCTCGTCGAGTTCGGGGGGACCCGGGTGCTCTGCACCGCCAGCGTCACCGAGGGCGTGCCCCGCTGGCGCAAGGGCTCCGGGCTCGGCTGGGTGACCGCCGAGTACGCGATGCTGCCCCGGGCGACCAACACCCGCTCGGACCGGGAGAGCGTCCGCGGCAAGATCGGCGGGCGGACCCACGAGATCTCCCGGCTGATCGGCCGCAGCCTGCGCGCCTGCGTCGACCTGAAGGCGCTCGGCGAGAACTCGATCGTGCTCGACTGCGACGTGCTCCAGGCCGACGGAGGCACCCGCACCGCCTCGATCACCGGCGCGTACGTCGCCCTCTACGACGCGGTGAGCTGGCTTGCCACCCGCAAGTCGCTGGCCGGCAAGCCGGAGAAGGTGATGCACCGGTCGGTGGCCGCGGTCAGCGTCGGGATCGTCGCCGGTGAGCCGCTGCTCGACCTCTGCTATGTCGAGGACGTGGCCGCCGAGGTGGACATGAACGTCGTCTGCACCGGTGAGGGTGACTTCGTCGAGGTGCAGGGCACGGGCGAGGACGGGGTCTTCTCCCGGGCGCAGCTCGACGCGTTGCTGGACGTGGCGTCGTTGGGCTGTCTGGAACTGGCCGAGGCGCAGCGGAAGGCACTCGCATCATGAACAAGGTCCTGCTCGCCACCCGTAACCGTAAGAAGCTGGTGGAGCTCCAGCGCATCCTCGACGGCGCGCTCGGCGCGCACCGGATCGCCCTTCTGGGGCTGGACGACGTCGAGGAGTACCCGGAGCTGCCGGAGACCGGTCTCACCTTCGGTGAGAACGCCCTGATCAAGGCGCGGGAGGGCTGCCGGCGGACCGGCCTGCCCACCATCGCCGACGACTCCGGCATCGCGGTCGACGCGCTCAACGGCATGCCGGGGGTGTTCAGCGCCCGCTGGGCCGGGCGGCACGGCGACGACCGGGCCAACCTCCAGCTGGTGCTGGACCAGATCGCCGACCTGCCCGACGAGCACCGGGGGGCGTCCTTCGTCTGCACCGTCGTGCTGGTGCTGCCCGGCGGCAAGGAGCACCTGGTCGACGGCCGCCAGCCCGGCCGGCTGCTGCGTGCCCCGCGCGGTGAGGGCGGCTTCGGGTACGACCCGATCTTCCTCGGCGACGGCCAGGACCGGACCAACGCGGAGTTGACCCCGCAGGAGAAGGACGCGATCAGCCACCGGGGGAAGGCGCTGCGCGAGCTGGCGAAGCTGGCGGCCAAGGTGCTGCCCGCCAGCTGACCCAGCCGTCGATCGACCCGTCGCCCCGCCGGCGTATGCGACGCCGGCCGGCCGTCGACCGACTCATCGTCGCCGGGATACGCGCCGACGTCCGGCCGTCGATTAAGGAACGGCACCGCAGCCAGTCACCGAAAGTAGTTTCGATCAGGCCCCCACATTTCCACCCCACATCCTTTGCTCTGCTGCTCCCGAGGCGACAGGCACGCAGAGTGTTCGCCAGGATTACTGTTCTTGGAATCTGCGTATGAGTTTTCACTGTTCAAGCCCCTGTCGCGTCAGTGGCAGCAGAGCAAAGGGTCTGCACCGGGGTGGTGGCCCTCGGGAGCTTGATCACGCTCGGTAGCCGGGTGCGACGAGTCGGCCTTGACTACTGACCGCCACATTTCTGCCAGCCTCACTGTCAGCTCAGCGGGCCGACCTGCCGTTCGATGGCGGCGCGCAGGTCGGGGCCGGCCAGCACCGAACGGGCCGATTCCAGCACCGGGGCGAGGAAGACGTCCGGGCCGGGCGCGCCGGCCGCCGGGCCGAGCGCGTCCAGCGCGGCCCGTCCCGCCGGCGACGGCACCAGCGGCGCACGGAGTTGAAGCCCTCGGACCGCTGCCAGCAGCTCCACGGCGAGCAGGCTGGTCAGGTTGTCCAGCACGGTGCGCAGCTTCCTGGCCCCCGCCCAGCCCATCGAGACGTGGTCCTCCTGCATGCCGCTGGTCGGCAGCGAGTCGACCGAGGCGGGGGCGGCCAGCCGGCGGTTCTCCGCGACGATCCCGGCGGCCGTGTACTGGGCGATCATCAACCCGGAGTTCACCCCGGCGTCGGGGGACAGGAACGCCGGCAGGTCCCGGTTGCGGGTCACGTCGAGCAACCGGTCCACCCGGCGCTCGGCGATCGCCCCCACCTCGGCGGCGGCGATGGCCAGGTAGTCGGCGGCGAAGCCGAGCGGGGCACCGTGGAAGTTGCCTGTCGACTCGACCCGACCGTCCGGCAGCACCACCGGGTTGTCCACCACCGAGATCAGCTCCCGGCCGGCCACCGTCACGACGAAGTCCAGGGTGTCCCGGGCCGCGCCGGCCACCTGCGGGGCACACCGCATCGAGTACGCGTCCTGCACGGCGTGTGCCAGGTCATCACGGTGCGAGTCCATCACCCGCGAGTCCTGGAGCAGCCGGTGGATGTTCGCCGCCGAGGCGGCCTGCCCCGGGTGCGGCCGGATGGCGTGCAGCTCGGGCAGGAAGGGCCGCTCCGAGCCGAGCATCGCCTCGATGGCCAGCGCGGCGGTCACGTCGGCCATGGTGAACAGGTGCCGGGCGTCCGCGACGGCCAGCAGCAGCATCCCGAGCATGCCGTCGGTGCCGTTGATCAGCGCCAACCCCTCCTTGGCGGCCAACGCGACAGGGGTCAGCCCGGCGTCGCGCAGCGCGTCGGCGGCGTCGACCCGCTCACCGGCCGGGCCGAGCACCCATCCCTCGCCCAGCAGCACCAGTGCACAGTGCGCCAGCGGCGCCAGGTCACCGGACGCGCCGAGCGAACCGTGCTCCGGCACCCACGGGGTGACGTCGGCGTTGAGCAGGTCGACCAGCCCCTGGGCGAGCAGCGGCCGGACCCCGGAACGGCCCAGTGCCAGCGAGCGGACCCGCAGCAGCATCATCGCCCGGACCACCTCCCGGGGCATCGGCGCGCCGATGCCTGCGGCGTGCGAGCGGATCAGCGCATGCTGCAACTCGGCCCGGCGCTGCGGGGCGACGAAGGTGTTGGCCAGCGCCCCGAAGCCGGTGGAGACGCCGTACACGGGGCGGCCGGCGGCCTCGATGCCGTCCACGATGGACCTGCTGCTGACCATCGCGTCGACGGCGGCCGGGGCGAGCACGACCCGGGCGTCGCCGCGCGCCACGGCGAGCACGTCGGCGGGGGTGATCCCGGTGGGTTGGACGGTCACAGTCGACATTGCGGCACTCCGTTGTGCAGGACCTGGCGGACCAGTGGAACACCCGGCCGGTAGGCCAGGTGCAGGTGGGACGGGGCGTCGAGGATCATCAGGTCGGCGCGCGCCCCGGGACGCAGCACCCCGACGTCGGTCCGGCGCAACGCCCGTGCGCCGCCGGCCGTCGAGGCCCAGACCGCCTCCGCCGGGGTCATCCGCATCTCACGGACGGCCAGCGCGACGCAGAACGGCATCGAGGAGGTGTACGACGACCCGGGGTTGCAGTCGGTGGCCAGCGCCACGGTCACCCCCGCGTCGAGCAACCGCCGGGCATCCGGGTACGGCGACCGGGTGGAGAACTCCGCACCCGGCAGCAGGGTCGCCACGGTGCCCGCCCGCCCGTCCGCGGAGGTCGAGCCGTCCCCGGAGGCCGACCCGTCGGCCCCCGCCGAGCCGGCAAGCGCGTCGACGTCGGCGTCGGACAGGTGGGTGCAGTGGTCGACGCTGGCCGCACCGAGTTCCACCCCGAGCCGCACCCCCGGCCCCGGCCCGAGCTGGTTGGCGTGCAGCCGCAACCCCAGCCCGGCGGCCTGTCCGACGGTGAGGATCGCCCGCGCGTGGTCGGCGTCGAACGCGCCGCGCTCGCAGAACACGTCCACCCAGCGGGCGTACGGCGCGGCGGCGGAGAGCATCGGCCCGCACACCAGCCCCACGTAGTCGTCGGGACGACCCGCGTACTCGGCGGGGACGACGTGCGCGCCGAGGAAGGTGGTCTCGCTGGTCACCTCGGCGGCGATCCGCAGCGAGCGGGCCTCGTCGGCAACGGTCAGGCCGTACCCACTCTTGATCTCCATGGTGGTGGTGCCCTGCCGCATCGCCTCGTCGCGCAGCCGGCGCACGGTGTCCCGCAGGTCGTCGTCGGAGGCCGCCCGGGTCGCGCCGACAGTCGTCCGGATGCCACCCCCGGTGTACGGCTCGCCGGCCATGCGGGCCGCGAACTCGGCCGCCCGGTCCCCGGCGAAGACCAGGTGGGCGTGGCTGTCCACGAACCCGGGCAGCACCGCGCCGCCCTCGGCGTCGATCCGCCGGTCGGCGGCCGGCGCGTAGCGGGCCGGCCCGATCCAGACGACCCGACCCGCCTCCACCAGCAGGGCGACCCCGCGCCGCAGGCCCAACGGCCCGTCACCGCCGGCCGCCGGCACGTTGGTGACCAGCTCGCCGATGTCGTCGACCAACAGACTGCTCATGCCACGCCTCCCGCCGCCGACCGCCGCGTTCCGCACGCCGCCGACCCGGTACGGCTAGGCACCGGTCACCGCCGCGATCGCCGCGCGCAGCTCCGCCGGCACGTCCACGGTCAGGTGCCGGCCGTCGCGCACCACCTGCCGCCCGTCCACCACCACCTGGTCGACGTCGGCGGCGGTGGCCGCGAAGAACACCCCCACCGGCGGCACCCCGGCGGTACGCGGGCTGTCCAGCCGGACCGTGACCAGGTCGGCGCGTTCGCCGACGGCGATCCGCCCGGCGTCGGCCCAGCCCAGCGCGGCGTGCCCGGTGACGGTGGCCGCGTCGCGCAGCGCGGCGGCGGCGAAGTGCCCGCGTCGCCGGGTACGCAGCCGCTCGTCGAGCTCCACCGCGCGGGCCTCCTCGAACAGGTCGACCACGGCGTGACTGTCGCTGCCCAGGCTGAGCGGAATACCGGCGTCGGCCATCAGCCGGGCCGGGCCGATCCCGTCGGCCAGGTCCCGTTCCGTGGTGGGGCAGAGACACACCCCGGTCCGGTGTTCGGCCAGCAGGGTCAGGTCGGCGCTGGTCGGATGGGTGGCGTGCACGGCGGTGACGTCCGGGCCGAGCACTCCGCGGTCGGCGAGCAGCCCGGTCGGGGTACGCCCGTGCACCGTCCGGCAGGCGTCGTTCTCGGCGGGCTGCTCCGACAGGTGCACGTGCAGCGGGGCACCCTGCCGGTACGCCCAGCCGGCGACGGTGGCGAGCTGGTCCGCCGGCACCGCGCGCACCGAGTGGATCGCCGCCCCGCGCAGCGCGTGCGCCCCGGCTGGGCGGAACCCGTCGACCCGTTCCGCCCAGCGCCGCACGTCCCCGTCGCCGAAGCGCCGCTGCACCCCGGCCAACGGCTCGCCGGCCACCGAGGCGGTCAGGTAGCAGGCGTCCAGCAGGGTGATCCTGATACCGGCCTGCGCCGCCGCCTCGACCAGCGCCGCGCCCATCGCGTTCGGGTCGTCGTACGGGTGGCCGTCGGGGCCGTGGTGCAGGTAGTGGAACTCGCCGACGCAGGTGACCCCGGCCAGCGCCATCTCGGCGTACGCGGCCCGGGCCAGGGCCAGGTAGGAGTCGGGATCGAGCCGGCCGGCGACGGCGTACATCACGTCCCGCCAGCTCCAGAAGTCGCCCCGACCGCCGTGGGTACGCCCGCGCAGCGCCCGGTGGAAGGCGTGCGAGTGGGCGTTGGCCAGGCCGGGCAGGGTGAGCCCGGGCAGTCGTACCGCCTCGGCCAGCACCTCGACCCCGGCGTCCGGTGCGGTGTCCCGGGCCAGCGGGGTGACGGCGGTGAACCGGCCGTCCTCGGCCTCGATCAGCACGTCCGGGGTCGGTGCGGCACGGTCGGGCAGCCACGCCTGTTCGGCCAGCCAACGGGTCAGTGGCATGCCAGCTCCTCCAGCACCCGGGCCAGCGCGACCACCCCGGCCGCACAGTCGGCGTCGGTGGCCGACTCGGCGGGGGAGTGCGACACCCCGGTCGGGTTGCGGACGAACAGCATCGCGGTGGGCAGGTGCGCGGCGAGCACCCCGGCGTCGTGCCCGGCCCCGGTGGGCAGCACCGGCGCGGCAAGCAGTCCCGCCAACCGGTCGGCCAACTCACGGTCGAAGGCGACAAGCGGGGTGGCCGACTCCTGGGTCACGGTCAGCTCGGTGCCGTCCCGCCGGGCCCGCTCGGCCGCCTTGGCCTGCACCGCCTCGACCAGGCCGTGCAGGGTCTCCGCCTCGGCGGCCCGGGCGTCGAGCCAGCCGGTCACCTTCGACGGGACCGCGTTGGTGGCGTTCGGTTCCACCGCCACCCGGCCGACTGTGGCGTGCGCGTCGCGCAGCCGGGCCTCCTTGTTCGCCGCCAGCACGGTGAACGCGTAGGTGAGCATCGGGTCGCGGCGGTCGGCCATCCGGGTCGTACCGGCGTGATTGCCCTCGCCGCGCAGTTCGAAGCGCCACCGGCCGTGCGGCCAGATGGCGCTCGCCACCGCGACCGGCGCGTCGGCGTCGACAAGCACCCGCCCCTGCTCCACGTGCAGCTCCACGAAGGCGGCGAACCGGCCGAGCAGCGCCGGGTCGGCCCCCGCCGGCCGGTCACCCAGCGCCTCGGCGAAGCTCACCCCGGCCGCGTCGCGCAGCCCGGCCGCGCGGTCGACGTCGATCTCGCCGGTGAGCAGCCGCGATCCCAGACACGGTACGCCGAACCGGGCACCCTCCTCCTCGACGAACGCGGCCACCACCACCGGCCGGACCGGGACGGCTCCGGAGGCCCGCAGCTCGTCCACGGCGAGGAACGCGCTGACGATGCCGAGCGGCCCGTCGTACGCCCCGCCGTGCGGCACCGAGTCGAAGTGGCTGCCGGTGAGCACCGCCCCGCCTCCGGTCGGGCCGTCGCTGTCCCGGGTGCCGGTGGGCGGGGTGCCGCCCGGGTCACCCCACCAGGCGAAGAGGTTGCCGTTGCCGTCCTCGCTGACCGGCATGCCCCGGAGGTCGGCCTGTGCCCGGAACCACTCCCGCAGCCGCAGCTCCGGCGCGGTCAGCGCGTACCGCAGGTAGCCGCCGCTGTCGGCGTCCCGGCCGACCGGCGCGATCTCGTCCCACAACTCCCGGAACCGCCCGGCAAGACTGCTCACGCGGTGCCTCCGTTGTTCGCGACTGCGGTGCTCCGCTTCGCTGCGCTCCTCGCGCTCACGCGGTGCCCTCCGCCATGGGGATGCGGACGTCGGTGCGGGCGGCGACGTCGCGGGCGGAGTCGTAGCCGGCGTCGACGTGCCTGATGACGCCCATCGCCGGGTCGTTGCTGAGCACCCGTTCGATCTTCTGCCCGGCCAGCGCGGTGCCGTCGGCGACACAGACCTGACCGGCGTGGATGGACCGGCCGATGCCCACCCCACCGCCGTGGTGGATGGACACCCAGGACGCGCCGCTGGCGGTGTTGACAAGCGCGTTGAGCAGGGGCCAGTCGGCGATCGCGTCGGAGCCGTCGGCCATCGCCTCGGTCTCCCGGTAGGGGCTGGCGACGCTGCCGCAGTCCAGGTGGTCCCGGCCGATCACCACGGGTGCGGACAGCTCACCGGCGGCGACCATCTCGTTGAACCGAACCCCGGCGACGTCCCGCTCGCCGTAGCCCAGCCAGCAGATCCGGGCCGGCAGACCCTGGAAGGCGACCCGGTCGGCGGCCATCCGCATCCACCGGGCCAGCGACTCGTTCTCCGGGAACAGGTCGAGCACGGCCCGGTCGGTGGCGGCGATGTCGGCCGGGTCGCCGGAGAGCGCCGCCCAGCGGAACGGCCCCCTACCCTCGCAGAACAACGGCCTGATGTACGCCGGCACGAAACCGGGAAAGTCGAACGCCCGCGGGTACCCGCCGAGCTGCGCCTCGCCCCGGATCGAGTTGCCGTAGTCGAACACCTCCGCGCCCGCGTCGAGGAAGCCGACCATCGCCTCGACGTGCCTGGCCATCGACGCCCGCGCCCGGTCGGTGAACTCGGCCGGCTTGGCCTGCGCGTAGTCCCGGGCGTCGGCCAGCTCCACCCCCTCCGGCAGGTACGACAGCGGGTCGTGCGCGCTGGTCTGGTCGGTCACCACGTCGACCGCGACGCCCCGGCGGAGCAGTTCGGGGAAGACGGTGGCGGCGTTGCCGACAACGCCGACGCTCAACGCCCGCCGGTCCCGCTTCGCGGCCAGCACCCGGGCGACCGCGTCGTCCAGGTCGTCGGCCACCTCGTCGAGGTAGCGGTCGTGCACCCGCCGGTCGAGCCGGGTCCGGTCCACGTCGACGATCAGGCAGACCCCGTCGTTCATGGTGACCGCGAGGGGTTGCGCCCCGCCCATCCCGCCGCAGCCGGCGGTGAGCGTCAGCGTCCCGGCGAGGCTGCCGCCGAAGCACTTCGCGGCGACCGCGGCGAACGTCTCGTAGGTGCCCTGGAGGATGCCCTGGGTGCCGATGTAGATCCACGAACCGGCGGTCATCTGCCCGTACATGGTCAGGCCGAGCGACTCCAGGCGGCGGAACTCGGGCCAGGTGGCCCAGTCGCCGACCAGGTTGGAGTTGGCAAGCAGCACCCGGGGGGCCCACTCGTGGGTCCGCACCACCCCGACCGGGCGGCCCGACTGCACCAGCATCGTCTCGTCGTCGCGCAGCTCGGTGAGCGTGCGCACCAGCGCGTGGTACGACGGCCAGTCCCGGGCCGCCTTCCCGGTGCCGCCGTAGACCACCAGGTCGTCGGGGCGTTCGGCCACCTCCGGGTCGAGGTTGTTCATCAGCATCCGCAGGGCGGCCTCCTGCGGCCACCCCTTCGCGGTACGGGTGGTGCCACGGGCGGCGCGGACGGGCTGGTGCATGGCGTACTCCTCTCAGCCGAGGAACAACTGACGACGGGCGGCGGACGACTCGAACGCCTCCAGACGGCGTTGGGTCTGGAGCGGTGCGGCGTCGCAGATCGCCTGGAGCACCACCATCGCCAGCGTCATCGGGGCGGTGTGCAGGTCGAAGACGAGGTCGGTGCCGACGGCGGCGGGGAGCACCAGTGCGGCGTACTCGGTGGCGGGGCTGACCGGGGAGTCGGTGATCGCGACGACGGTGAGGCCGGCTTCGCGGGCCGCCCGCAGCGCGTCGAGGGTCTCCCGGGGGTAGCGGGGCAGCACGAAGGCGAGCAGCGCGTCCGCCCCGGCCGAGGCGGCCTGTTCGAGCCGGTCGGTGAGCAGGCTGCCGCCGTCGTCGAGGACCCGGACGTCGGGAAGCACCTTGGCGGCGAAGTAGGCGAAGTAGGCGGCCAGCGGGGCGGCGGCGCGCAGGCCGAGCACCGGCAGCGGGCGGCTCGCCGCGAGCAGCCGGCCGGCGGTGGCGATCTTGTCCCGGTCGGCCAACTCGCCGGCCAGCCGTTCCAGGTTGGCCATCTCGGCACGTACCGCGGCTTGCAGTTCGTTGCCGTCGTCGGGGCGGCCGTCGGGGCCGGCGGCGGTCAGCTCGCGCAGCCGGCGGCGCAGCGCCGGGTAGCCGTCGTGGCCGAGCGCCACGGCGAACCGGGTCACCGACGGCTGGCTGACCCCGGCCAGCTCGGCCACCTCGGCCGCCGACAGGTAGGCCACGGTGGCGGCGTGCTGCACCAGGCAGTGCGCGATGCGCCGCTGGGTGGGGGTGAGCCGGACCCCGTGGAACAGGCCGAGCAGCCGGTCCGGCGGCGCGGCGACGGCTCCTTCATTCATGCCGAGACTCTATGCATGAAATATTTCAGGGGCAAGCGTCGCCCGTTCCCGCGTCGTGCCGGCTGCGCCTGTCAGCGGGCGGCGCGGACGATCTCGGCGGTGGCGTCCCGGCGGACCGCGTCGTAGAACGCCTCGGACTTCTGCTCGTCGGCGAAGACCACACTCTCGGTGCCCACCCGGCCGGTGCCCCGGGACGGGCTGGTGACGAAGGTCAGGTTGCCGCCCCGCAGGCCGCGCAGCTCGGTCGCCAGGTCCAGCAGCGACATCTCCCGGTCGACGGAGACCGACGCCGAGGCGGCCCGGACGAAGTCGTCGAGCTTCCCCGGGCTGGTCAGGATGCCCCCGGTGGCCGCCTTGTCGAGGATCGCCCGGATCACCTGCTGCTGGTGCCGGATCCGGGCGAAGTCACCGTCCGGGAACTGCTTGCGCTGCCGGGAGTAGTCAAGCGCCGTCTCGCCGTCCATCGTCTGCCGACCGGCGGCGAAGGTGCGCAACGGCGGGTGGATCGAGGTGAAGCGGTGGTCGACGGTGATGTCCACCCCGCCCAGCGCGTCGACGATCTCCTGGAAGCCGGCGAAGTCGACCACCGCCACGTGGTCGACGTGCACCCTGGTGAACTCCTCGACGGTCTGCACCATCAGCGGAATCCCGCCCCAGGCGTACGCCGCGTTGATCTTCGCGGTCCGACCGCCGTTCCGGCCGTCGGTCGACCGGGGCACCCGGACCCAGGTGTCCCGGGGGATCGAGACGAACTGGGCGCTCTTCCGGTCCTTCGGCAGGTGGGCCAGGATGATCGTGTCGGTACGCGACCCCTCGGTCCGCTCCGGATCCCGGGAGTCGCTGCCCAGGATCATGATGTTCGTGGCGTCCCGGGCCACCACCGGCGGCCGGTTCTCCGTCGGCACCCCGGTGAAGGCGTCCACCCGCTCGACGTCCTTCTCCACCGAGCGCAGATAGAGCGCGCCCGCCGCGACGCCACCCGCTCCGAGCAGGGCCAGCGCCAGCACGACCACCAGCGCGATCCGCCAGCCCCGCCGTCGCTTCGGCGGTGACCCGGGGCCCTCGGTGGAGGTGACCGGGGCGGAATCCGAAACCTGCTCGCCTGCTGGCATGGCCGCATGTTACTGAGTCGTCACCCCGTCGGGCAGCCCGCGTACGCCCGAGGGGACGAGGGCCGAAGGTCTGCCGGACGCTGGACGTTCAGTCGCCTGTCACCTGCGGCTGGTAGAACCTCGCCGTGGACGCGACGAAACTGCGCCGGGCCATCGCCCGTACCCCGCTGGCACCGGTGGCCGCCTTCCCCGGACGGCTCGCCCGGGTCGCCCGCTACGACGTGAAGGTGCTGCGCACCTCGGCCAGGTGGCTGGCCACCTCCCGGGAGCACCACAACTACACCTACGAGTTGACCCAGCTCAGCCGACAGCACCTCACCTGGTTCGTCAGCGTGGTCTGCGACGTCCCGGTGGCCCGGGTCCGGGGGTACCTCGCCGAGATCACCGGTGACGCGGCGCTGCGCCGGCACATCGAACAGGCCACCGCCCGGTCCGCTCGACGCGGCCTGGCCGACCGTCGGGTCCGCTACGCGCGCAGGGTCGGCTGGTACGCGATCGTCCGGGCCACCCGCCCCGCCCACGTCGTCGAGACCGGCACCGACAAGGGGCTCGGTAGCTGCGTGCTCGCCGCCGCCCTGCTGCGCAACGCCGCCGAGGGGCACCCCGGCCGGCTCACCTCGCTGGACGTCAACCCGGAGGCCGGCTACCTGGCCCGCAGCGCGCCCTGGTCCGACGTGATCGACCTGGTGGTCGGCGACTCGGTCACCGCGATCGCCGCCCTGGACCGGCCGGTCGACCTGTTCCTGCACGACAGCGACCACAGCCACGCCCACGAGCGCCGCGAGTTCGACGCGGTCGAGCCGAAGCTGGCCTCCGGCGCGATCCTGCTCACCGACAACGTCACCACCACCGGCGTGCTGGCCGAGCATGCCGAGCGCACCGACCGCCGGTTTCTCGCCTACCGGGAGACCCCGCTCGACCACTGGTACCCCGGCGACGGCATCGGCGTCGCCTGGTGAGGCCCGACCGACTGTGACCCGGGCCTGGCCGGCGGGGCCGGGCGGGGGACGGCACCCTGCGGCAGGGGCGGTGCCGGACGGTCGAGGCGCACTCCGCCGGCCGGGGGTTGCCCCGGGTCGGTCATGGATCGATGATTGCCGAACCACCACCACCGACGGAGGAGTCGAGATGCAGGTTCTCCACCAGCCCCGCGTGGCCTGGGACATGGCCCGGCTGATCGTTTCGGCCGTCCCCGACGACCGGCTCTTCGACTGGTTGTGCGACGAGGTCGGCGCGCTGCTCGGCCCCGACCACGCGCGGTCCCTGCGGGACACCCAGCAGCGGCTGCGGCCGTGGGCCCGGACCACCCCCGACGCCGCCGCCGTCGAAGCCGGCCGTTGGCGGGTCCGCCTGGAGGACCTGCTGCGCACCCGACCGGAGACCGCCGAGCCACTGCGGTCGCTCACCGTGATCGCTTCGGGGCTCTACCGCGACCAGACCGGTCGACCGGCTTAGCTTTCGCTTAGGCGGCTTGTCCCCGGGACGCCCGCTCCGGCAGCATCGGTCGGCGTGACCGATGGCAGCGTGTCCGAGGAACCCACAGGCGGCCCCGGGCCGGTCCGCAGCGCCCCTGACGGGTCCGCCGGCCGTCCCGGGCCGGGGCGTCGCCGCGCCCGGGGCGTCGGACGTCGCCGCTGGCTGGTCGCCGGAGGCGTCGCCGCGCTCGCCACAGTGCTCGGGCTCAGCCTGGCGCTGCGCTCCGGCGCCGCCCCGGCCTGCGCCGCCCCACCGGGCGGGCTTGCCGCGCCGGCCGGGTTCGCCGCGGCGGCCGGCGTCGCGCCGGTTGCCCTGGCCGCCGGGCAGATTCCGCTGGCGGCTCCACCCACCGGGGGTACGGTCCACAAGGGGAAGGCCACCTTCTACGACTCGAAGGGTGCCGGCGGGAACTGCTCCTATCCGTCCGCCCCGGCGAACCGGCTCTACGTGGCGCTCGGTCCCACCGAGTACAGCGCCGGCGCGGCCTGTGGCGGCTACCTCGACGTCACCGGCCCCCGGGGCACCGTCCGGGTCCTGATCATGGACCAGTGCCCGGAGTGCGCCGCCGGGCACATCGACCTCTCCCGCGAGGCGTTCGCCCGGATCGCCGACCCGGTGCAGGGCATCGTCACCGTCAGCTACCGTGCGGCGGTCGACCCGCCGCTGGCCGGCCCGCTCACCTTCCGGATCAAGGAGGGCGCCTCGCAGTACTGGTTCGCCGTGCTGGTCGCCGAGCACGGCAACCCGCTGCGCACCGTCGAGGTACGACAGGGCTCCGGCGCCTGGCGTACCACCGCCCGGCAGGACTACAACTACTGGCTGGTCGACTCCGGGGCCGGTCCCGGGCCGTACGCCGTCCGGGTCACCGACGTGTACGGCCACCGGGTCACCGCCACCGGCATCACCATGTCCCCCGGCCGGGTGCAACGCAGCACCGTGAAGATGTACGGCGGCGGCAGCGCCCCGGCTGCGCGGGCGACCCCGTCCACCCCGTCCACCCGGTCGTCCTCGCCACGCCCCAGCGTCACCGCGAGCCGGACCACCGCCAGCCCGTCGGCGGTCGCGTCCGCCGCCGCACCCGCCCCGCAGGACGGGACCGGCGTGCCCGCTCTCGCCGCATCGTCGGCGCCGGGCGCCGGCCGGCCGGTCGGCTGCGCCTCGCGGGGCTGACGGCCCGCCGGCCGCCCACCTCGCGCTGCCCGGCCCTCGCGCTGTCTCGCCTCGCGGGTCGGCTCGGCCCGCGCCACCACCTCGGGGAGGTTGCGGTGGCGGAATCAGCCGACGCCACCGCGTCGCCGACCCTGGGTTGATCGGGCGGCAGAGCGGGGGTGGTCAGGCTGGGGTGTCCAGGTCGAGCCACATGAGGATCTCGTCACGATCGTCGCCGGGCGCCACCCGCAGCGCGCCAGGCAGCCGGCCCACCTCGCGGTAGCCGAGCCGGTCGTAGAACCCCTCCAGGCCCAGCCCGCCGCGCACCGTCACGTGCAGCGCCCGCCAGCCCAGCCCGGGTGCGCGCCGGGCGGCCTCCCGCATCAGGGCCCGCCCGTAGCCGCGCCCCTGGGTGTCCGGGTGGACCATCACCCGCTTGAGGACGCCCCAGTGCGCCTTCAACCGGAACCGGTTGTCGGTGAGGAACAGCACCGCGACCGGCCGGTCGCCCTCGTACCCGACCAGCAGCCGGTCCGGGCCGTCGGTGACGGCGGCGAAGGCGGCCTCGGCGACGGGGCGTACGTCGGTGACGGTGACCGGGGCGACGAAACCGACCGCACCACCGGCGTTGGTGGCGTCGACCCAGAGGTCGACGACCTGTTCACGCAGCTCGGAGGTGAGGTCGGGGTCGAGGACGAAGCGCAGGCTCACCCTGCCGATCCTGCCGCCCCGACCCGACCTGAGCCCCCGATCGTGACCCTCCTGACAGGGTCGGGTGGTGCGGGAGGGGGGACTTGAACCCCCACGTCCTTTCGGACAATAGGACCTAAACCTACCGCGTCTGCCATTCCGCCACTCCCGCTCGGGTCAGAGTTTAGAGCGTCGGGCGGAAACGGTGGAGAGCCCGGCCCGGCGCAGAATGTTCGAGACCGTCCCGTGACTGACGACGCAGCTGCCGTCCGTCGCCTGTCGGACGAACTCGGCGAGTTTCCGAGGGCCAAGCTCTGGACGGGCCAGCGCATACCGGATGACGGTCTGGTGGTGCGGGGAACCGCCCGGCTCACGGCGCGGGGCGGTGACGCTGCCGGTGGTGGCGAGCCGTGCCGGAGCCGGGAGATGTGGTTACGGTGGCAACCGATTCGTCGGGCCGCCTCGCTCGGCCCGACGGCACCCACCTCCACCTGCCGGATCATCTCTGCGATCTGCTCTGCGTCGACCGGTTCGTGACGCGGTGGCGGTACGGGCGGGTGGGATGCGACAAGCGCCGGAGCTGACCGGTTGCGCCCGGCGTAGGTGGGGGTCTGACTGTGGCAGTTGGGGCAGAGCAGGCGCAGGTTCGGTGGCCGGTTGTCGAGGAAGTCACCGTTGAGGTGGTCGACATGCAGGGTCACCGGGCCGCCCCGCCAGACCGGCCCGGTGCCGCACTCCTCGCACTCGTCCGGTACGCCGATGTCGCGTAGCGCGCCCTTGAGCCGGGCCCCCGGGACGCGTCGGGAACCGTCCGGGAGCGGACGCAGCACCTGGGCCGACGGGGTGCGTCGTCCGGGCGGTCCGCTGCTCGCCGGGCGGCGGGTGAAGTGGGAGGTGTCGATGCCGAAGCGGCGCAACTGCCGGCTGATATGGGCGTGTGAGCCACCGTTGAGGCGTACGCCGAGCAGCCGCAGCACGCCGGTGACGGAGTGGGCGGCGGCGGCTGCCTCGGCGAGCACCTGGGGTGGATATCGGTACCGGACCACACGCCGAGCGTAGTGGCCGGGTGTGACGCGCTCAGTCGAGGCCGAGGTCGCGGCGCAGCTTGGCGACGTGGCCGGTGGCCTTCACGTTGTAGAACGCGTGCTCGACCTTTCCGTCCGGGTCGATCACGAAGGTGGACCGGATCACCCCGGTCACCGTACGGCCGTAGAGCTGCTTCTCGCCGAAGGCGCCGTACGCGGTGAGCACCGCCTTGTCGACGTCGGCGACCAGCGGGAAGGTGATCGCGTCGCGCTCGCGGAACTTCGCCAGCTTGGCGGGCTTGTCGGGGGAGATGCCGACCACCTGGTAGCCGGCGGCCCGGAGCGAGGCGAGCGAGTCGCGGAAGTCGCAGGCCTGCTTGGTGCAGCCGGGGGTCATCGCCGCCGGGTAGGCGTACAGGATGACCCGGCGACCGCGCAGCGCGGCCAGGGAGAGCGTCTCGCCGGTGTCGGTGGGGAGGGTGAAGTCGGGGGCGGGGTCACCGGGGGCGAGGCGGTCGGGCGCGGTCATGGCGACGACCCTACCGCCGGGGTGCGACGCCCCAGCCCAGCCCCGCCGGCGGTGAGCAAGGCCATGCCTTGTTGCCGCATCTTGGCAACAACAGTCTTCGGGAAATAGGCTGAGCCCGCCGGCCGACTGGGAGGTCACGTGGAAACTCTGGCGATGCACATCTCGAACGGGATCATCAACGGTCCCGTCGCGGGCGTCTTCGCGGCCGTCGCGCTGGCCGCCCTGACCTTCTGCGTGCTGCGCGGCCGGCGCGACCTGGACGACCGGTTGGCGCCGATGGCCGGCCTGGTCGCCGCGTTCATCTTCGCCGTGCAGATGCTCAACTTCCCGATCTTCACGGCCGGGGTCTCCGGTCACCTGCTCGGCGGCGCGCTCGCCGCGCTGCTGGTCGGCCCGTGGGTCGGCGCGCTCTGCGTGTCGGTGGTGCTGATCGTGCAGGCCCTGGTCTTCGGCGACGGCGGCGTCGCCATGCTCGGCCTGAACATCACCAACATGGCGCTGCTCGGCACCGCGGCGGCGTACCTGCTGATCGCCGGCCTGCTGCGGGTGCTGCCCCGCACCCCCACCGGCCTGGCGGTGACCGCGTTCGTCTCGGCGCTGGTCAGCGTGGTGGTCGCGTCCCAGGGGTTCGTCGTCCAGTACTGGCTCGGCGGCACCACCGACCTGGGCGGCAACCTGACCGGCCTGGCCGGCACGATGGCCGGCGTGCACCTGCTGATCGGCATCGGTGAGGGGCTGATCACCGCGACCACCGTCGCCACCGTCGCCAAGGTCCGGCCCGACCTGGTGTACGCGTTGCGCGCGCTGAAGCCGGCGACCGCGCCGGTGCCCGTTCCGGCTGTCGGAGGTGTCCGGTGAGGAAGCGTTCCTGGGGTTTCGTGGCGGTCGGTCTGCTTGTCGCCCTGGTGCTGGCCGGAGTGGTCAGCAACTACGCCTCGTCGCACCCGGACGGCCTGGACTCGTCACTGCTCAAGGGCTGCACGGTGAACGCCGACGACGAGATCACCGGCGGTTCCTGCCCGGCCCAGCAGTCCAAGGACCACGAGTTGGCCGACAGCCCGCTCGCCGACTACGGCATCCGGGGCGTGGACAACGGCTTCCTCTCCACCGGCCTGTCCGGGGTGGTCGGGGTGCTGCTCACCTTCGCCGTCGGCGGCGGCGTCTTCTGGTTGCTGCGCCGCCGCGGCCCGGCCGACACCGGCGACGGGCGGTCCGTCGACGCCGACGGCCGCCGGTCCGTCGACACCGACGGCCAGCACTCCGCCGACGACCGGCAGCCCGCAGCCGGCACCGCCGGCTGACCGGGCGGTACGACGTGGGTGCCGGACACGCGCACGTGCTCTACCGGGACACCCCCTCCCGGGTGCACCGGCTGCCCCCAGAGGTGAAGATCGCCGCGATGGTGCTGTTCACCCTGGCCGTGGTGGCCACCCCGCGCGAGGCGTTCTGGGCCTTCGGCGGGTACGCCGTGCTGGTCGCCGTCGTCGCCGTGCTGGCCCGGGTGGGCCCGCGCTGGCTGTTGTTGCGGGCCACGATCGAGCTGCCGTTCGTGCTCTTCGCCGTCGCCCTGCCGTTCCTCGGGGCCGGTGAGCGCACCGGGTTCGCCGGGCTGAGCCTGTCGGTGGACGGCCTGCACGGGGCGTGGAACATCGTCGCCAAGGGCACCCTGGGGGTGCTCGCGTCGCTGCTGCTGGCCGCGACGACCACCACCCGGGACCTGATCGTCGGCCTGGACCGGCTGCGCTGCCCGCAGATCATCACCCAGATCGCCACGTTCATGCTGCGCTATCTCGACGTGCTGGTCGGTGAGGCCCGCCGGATGCGGGTGGCCCGGGTCTCCCGGGGTGACGACCCGCGCTTCCTGTGGCAGTTGCGCGGCTTCGCCGCCGGGGTGGGCGCGCTGTTCCTGCGGGCCTTCGAACGGGGCGAGCGGGTCTACCTGGCGATGCTCTCCCGGGGTTACACCGGGCGGATGCCGGCGGTCTGGCAGGGTGCCGGCGCGGCGACCGCCGGGCAGTGGGTGGCGGCGGCCACCGTGCCGGTCGTGGCGGTGGCCATCGCCGCGACCGCCGTCGTCCTGACATGATCGGGTACGTGCAGACCGCTGTCTCCCTGGACGTGCGTGGCGTCCGGTACGCGTACCCGGACGGCCACGTCGCCCTGGCCGGGGTGGACCTGGCCGTGCCGCGCGGCGAGCGGGTGGCCCTGCTCGGCCCGAACGGCGCCGGCAAGACCACGCTGGTGCTGCACCTCAACGGCATCCTCACCCCGACCGAGGGGGTGGTGAGCGTGGGCGGGCTGACGGTGTCCCGGGACCGGGACACGCTGGCCGAGATCCGTCGCCGGGTGGGCATCGTCTTCCAGGACCCGGACGATCAGCTCTTCCTGCCCACGGTGGCCGAGGACGTGGCGTTCGGCCCGGCGAACCTGGGGCTGCGCGGTGCCGAGCTGGCCACCCGGGTGGACGAGGCGTTGACCGCGGTGGGGATGGCCGAGCACCGGGACCGGGCCCCGCACCACCTGTCGTTCGGGCAACGTCGCCGGGTGGCGGTGGCCACCGTGTTGGCGATGCGCCCGGAGATCCTGGTCCTCGACGAGCCGTCGTCCAACCTGGACCCGGCGGCCCGCCGCGAGCTCGCCGAGATCCTGCGCGCCCTGCCGGTGACCCTGCTGATGGTCACCCACGACCTGCCCTACGCGGCGGAGCTGTGCGAACGGGCGGTCATCCTGGACGCCGGGCGGATCGTCGCCGACGCCCCCACCGTCGACCTGCTCACCGACTCGGCCCTGCTGGCCCGGCACCGCCTGGAACTGCCCCACGGCTTCCAGCCGCAGCGTCTGCGTTGATCCCGCCGGCTGGGGTGGCGGCGCGGGCGGCGGCGTGCAGCCGGAGCAGACCGGCCCCGACCGCGCCCACCCCGCCGATCAGCACCCCGGTGAGCAGCACCCGGGCGGTGCCGCCCGACCAGGGCACCGGGGCGACCGCGCGGGACAGCACTGTCAGGTTGGCGACGCCGACGAAGAGGGTCAGGCACGCGCCGGCCAGCGCGAGCACGAAGTCGGCGGCGGGTCGTCGGGCCAGCGCCCAGCCGCCGGCCGCCATCGCGCCCAGCCCGGTCAGCAGCGGCCAGAGCTGCCCGGCGAGCAGCCCGAGCAGCACCCCGCCGACGCCCTGCGCGCCGGCGTCCAGCTCGCGGCCAAGCACCAGGGAGACGGCGGCGGCACCACCGAGGGCGAGCACCGCGCCGACACCGCGCAGCGCCCGACTGCCCGCCCCGGTACCGGCCGGCAGCAGCCCCGCCGCGCCGACCAGCAGGGCACCGAGGGTGGCGGCCACCCACCACGGGTACGGGTCCGGCGGCGGCACCCAGTCGAGCGTGCCGTGCAGCTCCACCGGTTCGTCGCCGGCGCGCAGCGGCACGGTCCACTCGCGGACCCGGTGTTCCCGGCCCGGGTCGGCGGCCACCTGGGCCGGCACTCCGGACTCCCGCCACAGGGCGCGCTGGTCGTGCCAGCGGACCCGCTGGTCGTCGCTGATCCTGCGCCACTGCGGTGCGGCGGCCGGGTCGGCGGTGGCGGGCAGCGCGGTGTCCCCGGCCAGGGTGCGGTTCAGGTAGGTGGCGGGGGAGCGGGCGTTCTCGTACGCCCCGCCCGGCCCGACCCGCAGGTACGGCTCACCGGAGTAACCGGTCACCTCGACGTCCCGGCCGGTGTGGTTGACCAGTTCCAGTCGGGCGCCCGCCTCGACGGCCCGGACGGTCAGCCCCGGCCGGGCAGGGGTGATCCCGGTCACGATGGTGCGGTAGTCGGTGCCGTCGGGGGCGTCCGCCCCGTGGGCGTACGCCGGTGCGGCGGTGCCGAGCAGGCCGAGCAGTGCGGCGGTGACCAGCAGGACGGCCCGCCGCAGGGGTGCCGGGGTCACTTGCCGGCCGCCTCCACGGCTGCGGTGATGCCGGCCGGGCTGCGGTCCTCCACGGCGGTGCCGTTCACCTTGATGGTCGGGGTGCCGGTGACCCCTGCCTTGCTGGCGTCGTCGGTGACGTGCTCGGTCCACGCCTTGTACGTCCCGTCCCTGACGCAGGAACCGAAGTCGTCCTTGGCCAACCCGACGCCCGCGCCGATGTCGATCAGCTGGTCGTTGCTCAGCCCGGCACTGCCCTCGGCGGGCTGCTGGGCGAAGAGCGCGTCGGTGAACTCCTTGAACTTGCCACCCTTGGCCGCGCAGCCCGACGCGGCCGAGGCGCGGGTCGAGTATTCGGTGGTGGAGAACCGGTTGAGGTAGGCGACCGGGTGGAAGACCACCCTGGCCTTGCCCGAGGAGACGAGCTGGTCGACGGTCTCGCCGCTGGTCTGCTGGAACTGCTTGCAGGCCGGGCAGAGGTAGTCCTCGTACAGGTCGATGGTGACCGGCCCGGTCCCGAGCACGATGCCGGTGCCGGCGTCGTTGGCCCCGGGCGGGGCGGTGAAGGTGTCCGACTTCTGGCCGGAGTAGACGCTCCACCCGATCAGGCCGGCGATCACCAGCAGCACCACCGCGCCGACGGACGTCCAGAGGGTCCGTTTGCGGCGCTTCTCCCGGGCGAGCTGTTCGCGGACCACCCGCGCGGCCTCGTTGCGTCCCTTGCGACTACTCATCGTCGTCCTCCACGGGTGGGTCGCCCGCGAGCCAGCCGTCCACCGAGAACGGGGTGCGGGGCCAGATCAGCAGGAATCCGGCCAACGCCAGAAATCCCAGGTCCCGGAGGATCTCCGGGAGGTAGCTCGGGGCCTGGCCGGCGGCGAGCTGCCCGCCACTGCCGAAGCACCCGCAGTCGATGGCCAGGCCCCGGGCCCAGGCCGAGGCGATGCCGGCGATGAAGACGAGCAGCAGAGCGGCGGAGATCCCGGCGCTCAGCCGGGTCGCCAACCCGACGAGCAGCAGCAGGCCCAGTGCCAGTTCCACGAAGGGCAGCGCGGCGCCGACCGCCGTCGCCACCTCGTACGGCATCACCTGGTAGGCGTTGACGGCCCGCCCGGAGGCGGCCAGGTCACCGACCTTGGCCCCACCGGCGAACAGCCAGACGGCGGCCAGGCCGAGCCGGACGGCGACGCCGAGCCAGGGCCGGACGACCGGCCAGCGTCCGGCCGGGGTACGCGCTGCGGTCACGCCCATTGGTCGTACCGTCCGGTCCTCGGGTTCCCTGGCCGGGCCGACCCCCGGCGGGCCGGCCGGGACCGGGTGGGGGCGGTCGGCGAGCCGTGGCGGACGGTCGCGGCGGGGGCGCGGTGAGCGGGGATCACGACAAGCCAGGCTACGCGGCGTGGCTGTGGCGGGCAGGGTCCTTCGGCCCTTTGCATGGTCCCGCTCACGTCGGGAACTTTTTCCTCCTGCCATCCGACTACCTGCTCATGACGTGCCACCACCTACGGCAGGCGCCCTCGCCGCCGTGGTCGCCCCGTGCCGTCCCGGGGTGGCCGGGTGGGCGCACCGCGCCCCGGTCAGCGAGCATGGCGGGATGAACGCAGTCGATCGTCGCTGGCTCGCCCGGATGGGCGCCGCTGCCGGCCTGCTGGTCACCCTCGTCGCCCTGCTGCTCGCCCCGGCCGGGCCGGCGAGCGCCCACGCCGTGCTCTCCAGCAGTAGTCCGGTGGCTTCGGCCGTGGTGCCGAGCGCCCCGTCGGAGGTGGTGCTGACCTTCTCCGAGTCGGTCCGCAAGGTCCCCGACAAGGTGCGGGTCATCGCCCCGGACGGCTCCCGCGCGGACCGCGGCGAGCCCCGGTTCGAGGGGTCGGTGGTGACCATCGGGGTGGACCCGGCCGGGCCGCAGGGCACCTACCTGGTCAGTTACCGGGTGATCTCCGCCGACAGCCACCCGGTCTCCGGTGCGTTCACCTACTCGGTGGGGGCGCCGTCGGCGCCACCCACCGACTCCGGCTCGGACAGCCGGGCCGACCCGGTGGTCGGCGTGGGCGTGAAGGTGGCCAGATATCTGGGGTACGCGGGCCTGCTGCTGGTGGTGGGTCCGACGCTGGTGCTGGCCGCGCTCTGGCCGCTGCGGCTGTCCCGGAAGGGGCCGGCCCGGCTGTTGTGGGCCGGCACCGGGCTGCTCGCCGCCGCGACCGTGGCCGAGGTGTGGTTGCAGGTGCCGTACACCGCCGGTGGCGGGTTGTTCGACGTCACCGGGGAAGGGCTGGCCGAGGTGCTGGGCAGCGGGTACGGCACCGCGCACCTGATCCGGCTGGGCCTGCTGGCGGCCGCGGTGTTCCTGCTCCGGCCGCTGACCCGGGGGCCGGTGGGGCGTACCGACGGGTTCATCCTGACCGGGCTCGGGGTGGCCGGGCTGTTCACCTGGCCGCTGGCCGGGCACCCGGCGGCCTCCCCGGCACCGGCGGTCTCGGTGCTCGTCGACGCGGTGCACCTGGGCAGCATGGCGGTCTGGCTGGGCGGCCTGGTGATGCTTGCCGGGTTCCTGCTGCGCCGTGCCGACGAGCGGGAGCTGGGGGCGATCCTGCCGATCTGGTCCCGCTGGGCGGCGCTGGCGGTGGCGGCCCTGCTGCTGGCCGGTGTCGTGCAGGGGCTGATCGAGGTGGCCACCCTCCAGGCCCTCACCGGCACCACGTACGGCCGGTTGCTGCTCGCCAAGATCGGGCTGTTCGCGCTGGTGGTGGGGGTGGCCGCGTACTCCCGGCAGTTGGTGCGGCGACGGACCGCGGCGGCCCGGCCGATGCCGGTGCGGCGCGCGGTCTGGGTGGAGTTGGCGGTCACCGCGGTGATCCTGGGGGTCACCGCGGTCCTGGTGCAGACCCCGCCGGCCCGGACCGCCGTGGACGGTGGGGCGGGCGCGCAGAGCGGCTACTACTCGACCACGCTGACCAGCCCGATCTACTCGCTCCAGGTGGAGCTGGACCCGGCCGAGCGGGGCAACAACTCGATGCACCTGTACGCCTACACGCCTGACAACCGGCCGCAGCCGGTGGTCGAGTGGAAGGCCACCGCCGCGCTGCCCTCGGCCGGGGTGGAACCGATCGACATTCCGATGCTGCGGCTCACCGACAACCACGCGACAGGGGAGTTCAGCTTCCCGTCGGCGGGGGAGTGGCAGCTGCGCTTCACCGTCCGTACGTCCGACATCGACCAGGCCACGGTGACCGCCACCGTGCCGATCAAGTAAGAAGGGCCCGTCCCAGATGATCCGTCTCCGGCGCACCGCATCCGCCGCCGCGCTCACTCTCACCGCCGTCGCCGCCACGCTGCTCGGCTTCGCCGGGCCGGCCGCCGCGCACGTCACGGTCAACCCGAAGGAGGCGACCCAGGGTGGCTACGGCCGGTTCGCCCTGCGGGTGCCCAACGAGAGCGACACCGCCTCCACCGTGAAGATCGAGGTGAACCTGCCGGAGAACGCCCCGGTCGGTTCGGTCTCCACGATGCCGGTGCCGGGGTGGACGGTGGCGGTGGAGAAGCGCAAGGTCGACCCGCCAATCGAGGTGCACGGCAGCCAGCTCACCGAGGCGGTGTCCAAGCTGACCTGGACGGCCGCCGCCGGTGGGGGCGTCAAGCCGGGCGAGTTCCAGGAGTTCCCGATCTCGTTGGGTCCGCTGCCGCAGGTGGACAAGATGGTCCTCAAGACGCTCCAGACCTACTCCGACGGCAACGTGTCGCGCTGGATCGAGGAGCCCACGCCGGGTGCGGAGGAGCCGGAGAACCCGGCGCCGGTGCTGACCCTGACGGCGGCGGCCGGGTCTCCTTCGGCGGCTCCGGCGGCCGCCGCGCCGGCGGCGAAGGACGACGACGATGACGACGACTCGGGTTCGACGGCGATCGTGCTGGGCGTCGCCGGTCTGCTGGCCGGGCTCGGCGGGTTGGCCCTCGGCGGGCTGGCCTTCGCCCGGACCCGGCGGGAGTCGACGCCGAAGTCCTGACCTGCGCTGCCACTACCGGCCCGTCGGATCCGTCCGGCGGGCCGGTACCGCCTTTCCGGTGGCCGGACGCGGTGACGGCCCTCCGCGCTGCCGACGCGGAGGGCCGTCTCACCGGGGGATCGGTGCGCGGTGAGCCGTGACCGGCTGATACCAGATTAGCGTGGAAAGTCGGTCAAGGTGTCGTCTGTCCCTTTGTTTCGCTCGCCCGGTGGGTCGGGAGTGGTTCCCGGCGGACCGGGAGCAGCACCAGCAACAGCAGTGCCAGCAGCACGTACGCGTTGCGGAGCAGGAACTCCCAGGGGGTGTCCGTCCGGGCGGGTGCCACCCCCCAATCGTGGAACGAGACCACCCCGTACACGATGACCAGGCCGGTGCCGGTGGCCAGGGTGAGCAACCGACGGCGACGCCGCGCCCCCGCCTCGGTCTTCCGGTCCGCGTCGAGCGCGGCGTCCACCAGCACCACCACCGCCGGAACGAACCAGTAGATGTGGTGGGTCCAGGTGATCGGGCTGACCAGCCCGCCGATCAGCCCGGTGAGGGTGAGGCCGGTCAACCAGTCGCCGGCCCGGGCGGCCCGGGCCGCCCGGTGCAACCCGTACCCGAGAATGGCGACGACCAGGACTCCCCAGAGCAGCCGGTTCGGTTCCTCCGGGGCGTCGATCCGGCTGAGCAGGCCGAACAGCGACTGGTTGCCTGTGTAGTCGGTACGCCCGACCCGGTCGGTGGCCCACAGTTCGTGGGTCCAGAACCGCCACGAGTCGCGGGGCGCCACCGCCGCGGCCAGCAGCGTCGCCGCCGCCGCGGTGACACTTGCCACCACTGCCGCCCGCCACCGCCGGGTCACCAGCAGGTAGACGATGAAGATGCCCGGAAAGAGCTTGAGTGCCGTGGCCAGCCCGATGCCCACCCCGGCCCAGCGTCGTGCCTGCGGTACGGCGAAGAGCAGGTCGGCCAGGATCAGCACCACCAGCAGCATGTTGATCTGACCGAAGGTGATCGTCTCCCGGGTGCTCTCCACCGCGAAGACCAGCAGCACCGCCACGGTGAGCGCGAACGTCCGGTGCAGACCGTGCCGGTCGATCACCGGCAGCACCAGCCACCTGGTGGTGACTACGACACCGACGCAGGTCAGCGCGGTGAAGACGACGATGGTCAGGCCCAGCGGCAGCACCCCGAACGGCCGCAGCAGCAGCGCGCTGAACGGTGGGTACGTGAAATAGAGCTCACCCTGCACCCGGTCGGGCTGCACGTAGTCGTAGAGCGGATGCCCCGACGCCCACCAGTCCATCGCCCGCATGTAGATCTTCAGGTCGAAGAAGTCGTGCACCAGGCCCGGCAGGTAGAGCGCCGGCAGCACGGCGGCCAGCGCCAACACCGTGACGACCCGGCGGACCGTACGGCTTCGCTGGTCCTCCGGGGCGGTGACGGTGGAAGCGACGGATTCGGCGGGCACGGGGAAACCCTAGCGGTCCCACCCCGCGACGGTGCCGAGGCGCGGGGACCTGGGCTGCGCGTAGTCTGTCCCGGTGGCTGACCTTCTCGTCTGGATCGACTGTGAGATGACCGGGCTCGACCTCGGCAGCGACAAGCTGATCGAGGTCGCCGCGTTGGTCACCGACCCCGACCTCAACGTGTTGGGGGAGGGTGTGGACGTGGTCATCCACGCCGACGAGGCGGCCCTGGAGGCGATGCCGGAGATCGTCCGCACCATGCACGCCAAGTCCGGCCTCACCGAGGAGGTACGCCGCTCCACGGTGACCCTCGCCGAGGCCGAGGACATGGTCCTGGAGTACGTCACCAGCCACGTGAAGGACCCGCGTACCGCGCCGCTGTGCGGCAACTCGATCGCCACCGACCGCGGCTTCATCGCCCGGGACATGACCCGCCTCGACGCCCACCTGCACTACCGCATGATCGACGTGTCGTCGATCAAGGAGTTGTGCCGGCGCTGGTACCCGCGGGTGTACTTCGGTCAGCCGCAGAAGGGGCTGGCGCACCGGGCACTCGCCGACGTCCGGGAGAGCATCCGGGAGTTGGAGTACTACCGGCGCACCCTGTTCGTGCCGCTGCCGGGCCCGGACGTGGAGACGGCCAGGGCGATCGCCGCGCAGCTCTAGCCCGGTCCGCGCGCCGGGGGCGCAACCCGGTGGACGGGCCCCGGCCGGGTGTGGCTATTATTAGTCCGCACCCGCCCGGGAGACCGACGCGGAAGGCATGGTGGCTGTAGCTCAGTTGGCAGAGCACCGGGTTGTGGTCCCGGTTGTCGTGGGTTCAATTCCCATCAGTCACCCGTTTGGTGGATCTTCTCCACCGCAGCTCAGGCCCCCTCATCGGAGGGGGCCTGAGTCGTTGTAGGGGAGAGGTAGGGGAACTCAGTTCCGCGCGGTCCCCTCCTGCCGGCGGGCGATCCCATCGACGTACCCCTCCGCGTATCCCTGCGAGAGCACGGACTGACGGTTCCCCAACTCCTCCGCGACCAGCTGGGCGACCTCCTCGCGCAGGGCTTCGTCGTTGCTCGCGGCGTCGACCCCGCCTCCAGGCCCGCTCGGGCGCGCAGTGATCAGGTTGCCGGCGATCATCCAGAGCACCAGGTCGGTGGTCGCGGCGGCGATCAGCTCCGGCAGGACCGGGTCGGTGGTGGTGACGGCGTAGGCGACGATGCCGGCGAGCAGTAACAGGGCGGTGGTGATAGCGGCGGTGGCGCCGAGGCGGTGCATGAGCATCTCCGATCGGTGAGACGGGGGAGGGATCGAAGGTCGGGTGCGGTCCGGCCGGTGGGCAGGTGGCTGGTGCTGGTCCGGTGGTCGGGACTGCGTAACGGGATTGATGCAGGTCGACCGGCCGGGGATCGAACCACTGTACGAGATGGGTCGCCCACGCGTGGGACGTATCCGCTGTTTGGCGGGTCAGCGACCAGCGGCTATGCACGGGGCGTGTGGGGACGACAACCGGCCCGTAGTTGCGCATAGGCAATTACCTATGGCGTTCCGGACGTATCACCGCATGGCGGGCGCTTAGGTGTCAGATCCGCGACGACACGATACGCACATCGTGACCAGCCGGACGGGTCGGACAGCCGCGCCATGATCGCCAACCATGGGAGCGCTACCGGGGTCGCAGCGTCACCCGGTCCGACGGGTACACCCCGCGCAGCCGGCCGCCCATCGTGACCATCAGCACCGGCACGCCCTCCGGGATGTCCAGCTCTTCGCGCTCAGCCGGGGTCGGCATCCGCGCGCTGACCAGTGCGCCCCGGGGCACCGAGACGATCTCCCGCTCGGCCACCTCCCGCACGCGTGTGCCCCGACCCGACGCCGCGTCGACCAGGCCCTCAGCGCGCAGCTCGGCGACGGCCCGTCGCACCGTGCCCCGGCCCACCCCGTGCTCCTGACTCAGGCGCGTCTCGCTGGGCAGCAGCCCACCCGCAGGGTAGGTGCCGTCCAGGATGCCGGTGCGCAGCACTGCGGCGAGCTGGTGGGCGACGGGCACCCGGGTGTGCGGGCTGATCACAGGGCGGACGCTAGGAGCGGCCAGGTGGACGTTCGCCCCGCGCAACGTTCGAACGTTCGCGGCGCTCTACTCGTCGGCCACGTACACCCCGGCGCCGGCCCGGCCCACCGTCAGCCCCCGGTCTCGGGTCAGCTCCAGCGCCCGCTGGATGGTGGACACGCTGACTGAGTACAGGTCGGCCAGCTCCCGCAGCGCGGGCAGCTTGGCACCTGGCGGGTACTCGCCGGTGCGGATGCGGGCGGTCAGGTCGTCGGCGATCTGTCGTGAGGACATGGGGATGGGCATGGTGGATCTCCGGATGGTCCGGTCCCTGGTTGGCCTGGCCAGTAGACCACGACGCGCCGGTAACCTCGGTCTGTCATTGCGTAGTGGTCACACAGTGACCTAGGTTGACCGGTGGGCCGTCCCTGGTTGGCGCCGGGTTGGCCCCCAGCCGGGCCGGGTGGACCCCCGTGCCACCTCGGCCCGGCACCTCGCCGCACCACCGGCTGGAGGCACCATGACCGACCCGCACCGGCACACCTGGCCCGGTGGGCGCTGCCCCGACGGCGACCAGATCCCCCGACCGCCCCGGGCGCCCGTCCCGTCCCGCTGGCCCGGCTGGGTGATCGCCGCCGTGGTCCTGGTGCTGATGGCCGCCGGCATTGCCGGGTGGTGGCAGCGGTGACCGGGCCCAGCGACGAGCAGGTCGCCGGGTGGTGGCGGGTGATGGACGAGCACCGGCAGCGGGGCGGCCTCTGCCCGGTCTGCCGCACGCCGCGCCGGTGCTGGGAGCGGGCCGAGGCGTTCGGGCAGCTGCTGACGCACGACCAGCTGCACCGGCCGCGCCCGACGGTGCCGACTCCCTGACCCTGGACGCGCGGCAGCCCCCGACCAGCACGGTCGGGGGCTGCCCTGCGTCAAGGGGTCAGGTGCGTCGGCGGCCCATCAGGGCGATCAGGCGGCGCCCGAGCCGGCGACGCTTGCCGCTGCCCTCGCAGGCCCGGCAGTCGCGCCAGTGCTGCTCGTCAGGGCCCATGTGGATCCCGCCCCCCTTACAGCGGGTGCAGCGGCCGTTCGGCCAGATCATGCACTCGGCCATGTACAAGGCGGTGAGTCCGATAACGACCAGGACTACCGACCCTGTGCCAGGGGGCAGAGGGCCGGACGACAGGACGTGCATGGGGGCCTCCAGACGAGGGTTTCAAGGGGGTTGGGTCGATTGCCGCGCCGATCCCTCTACCGGGGCCTACAGCGCAGGTCAGAGCGCCCTACCCCTCTACCTACTCTGGTAGAGGGGTGGTCTACTTTCCGCCCCATCCGGCCCCCCGGTAGAGGGAAGGCCGGATGGGGGCAAAAAAGACGAATCGTAGAGGGGTGGGGTCTACGGCTGGCTGAGAAAGTCCACCGGCAATGCACCCAGCAGGTCCGACTTGTACCAGCCGTTCCGGTTGACGCTGCCGATCTTCACCTGCGTCGTGGACCGCTTCACGCCGGCCTCCGCCAGCTCGATGGCCAACTGGTCCGGTGAGTACGAGCCGTACATCTCCTCATCGACGTTGACCAGCCCGGCCAACACGTCGCTCGTGTGCATTCGGTCGCTGTGCCGCATCACGTCCAGGACGTCGGCGAGGATCCGCGGCACCCGATACCCGGCGTCGTCGGCAGCCTCCAGCACGTCACTGGCGGCGTCACCCTCCAGCGTCCCGGCAGCCTGCCGCAGCTCACGCCCCCGCTGGCCGATCTCCAGGAAGCCTGGCATGTCGATGTAGTCGCAGCGCACCGTCACGTACGAGCCGGGGCCAGTCAGAAGCACCCCGACGCCCTTGTGGTACTCCTCCAGCACCGATGCGTCAGCGCCCATGGCGGCCTTGCCCTTGCCGAGGACCATGTCGGAGCTGGGCTTATCGGTGACCTGGGTGCAGAACCGGTAGTCGATGACCTCCCGCAGCTTCGTCGGCACCGACTCGGCGTCGGGTCGCTGGCTGGCGAAGTTCGGGATGTAGCCGGCGGCCCGACCGCGCCGCACGATCCGCGCCATCCGGTTGACCGCCTCCTCCCGGTCGTCCTTGTCCATGGCGGTCAGGAACTCTTGCAGCTCGTCGACGGTCACCATGGTGACGGGCAGCTTGTACTTGGCGCTGATGTGTGGGGTCAGCTTGCCGTCCGGGCAGATGCTCGGTGGCAGCGACCCGAGGATCGCGAACCGGCGTTCCATGTCGGCGAGGATTTCGCCGAGCATGTCCAGGAACGCCTCCAGGGCGTCCGGTTCGGCACCGAGGACCAGGCGGTACGCAACGGCCCGCATGGCCCGCCAGTCCGCGCCGCCCTTCCCGTCGGCCACCATGTGCCGCACCGACGGGTCGAGCATCCCGGCCGCGCTGGGGATGCGCTGGGCCGACGACTTACCCCGACCGGGCAGACCACCGAAGAACAGGCTGTGCTCCAGCAGGGACAGTTCGACGCGCTCACCGCGGGCGTCGCGGCCGAACGGGATCGGATCCCAGATGCTCCACTGGTCGGCCTTGGCCAGCGGCGACGGGGTGTTCGGCCCAAGGTACGGGTCGTCGTCGGCCACCCAGATCTTCAGCCGGCCGGCGTGCCCGCCGGAGTTGGCGCGGACCCGACCCATCAGGACCTGAATCTCGTCGACGCCCAGCTCGGCGGCGAGCACGTCGCGCTTGCCGATGGCGTCGGCGGCCGTCTTGCCCCCACCTCGGGGCATGTCGATCACAGCAGCCCAGCCGCGCCCATCGCGCATGATCGGGGCGACCCGGCGCAGCTCAACCTCGCCCTTGAGTAGCCCGGCGGCCCGAAACGCCTCGTTGAGGATCTGCATGTTCAGGTCCTGGGTGGCGTCCGGGTGCGGCGAGTCGAGGATCGCCGGGCCGGAAGTCCCCTTCCATCCGGCGGCTGTAGCGGCGGCGGTGAGGACCACGCCGAGACCGTAGAGCACCTCGTGGCCGACGAAGACGGTGGTGATGGTGAGGGCGAAGGCTCCACCGGCGCTGCTGTAGCCGAGCCGCTTGACTCGCCGTACGGCGACTTTCCCGCGCTCCAGGGTGTTGTCGCGGACGTCGGTCCACTGAGCGTTCAGGGTGGCGTCCTCGATGACCTTCGCGTACTCCCCGGCGGTGATCCACCGGCCGAACCGGTACGCGCCCCGCCCGGCGCCGCGCACCGTGCGGAACACCACCCGCACCCCATACTTCGGGGAGCGTGCGAGGTGCCACCTGGAGCGGTACGACAGTCGCCGGCCGACGGCGCGGACCTGGCCGCCGAGGGCGATGCGGGACTTCGCCCAGTCGGGCAGCACCGGACCCCACTCGCCTTCGGGCGTCTGCGCGTAGACGTCGCCCTCAACCAGGTCTGGGCGGGTGGGCTGCGACGCGGGCGCCGTCGGGGCCGCCTCGATGCTGGGCTGGCGGGGGAACGGGAGTACCTCCCCCAGGGGTGCTGCGGTGTCGGTCATGGTGCTCTCCTTGCGGCTGGTGCTGCTGGGTGGGGATGCGGTGCCCGGCCGGGCTGGACGCTGGTGGCCGGGCACCGCGAATCGGTCAGTCCTGCGGGTCGGTGGCGGCGATGCGGTCCAGCTCGTCGGCGAGGTGCGGCAGGCCGGCGGCCCGGATCTGGTCGCGCACCGCGGCGTGCTTCTGCGGGTCGCCCTTCGCGGTGATCAGGTCCCGCTCCAGGCGTCGGATGTCGGTCTGCTTCGGCATGGTCAGCTCTCCGTCCTTCGGGGCGGCCAGGTGGTCTGGCGGTGGTTGTGGCCGTTGACGGCGGCGGTCGGCTTGGGCCAGTAGCGGCGGACGGTGCGCTCACCGATCTGGAGGGTGGCGGCCACGTCGGCTTGCGTCATGGCCGGTTTCTTTGCGATCAGGGCGGCCACCTTCTGCTCAGTGCTGGCCGGTTCCTTGGCCGCCTTCCCACCGGCCACCGGGCGGCCACCGTTGGCCGGTTCCTTGGCCGGTCTCGCCGGGCGCTCGGGGGCCACGACGGTTACCGCGATGGCCGGTGCCGGCCGGCCCATCCGGCGGGGCCGGCGCGCAGTAGGTGGCCGCCACCGTGGCCGGTAGACGATCGGCACCGGGGCGGGCGCGGGCGGCTCGTCGACCGTCGGGGCGGCGATCTCCAACGCCACGTCCAGGTCATCGTCGACCGGCAGCCGGCCGCCCTTCCGGACCGGCCGGTCCTCCGCAGCGTGGCGCTTGCGATCCTCCCGCTCGGCCCGGCGCGCGAGCCGCTCGGCGTTGTAGCCCTCCCACGCCCGGCGCGGGTCCGTCTCGTAGTGGTCGATGCTCCACCGCTTCGCCTGCCACGCCCGGATCGGGAACGCGCGGATCCGCTGCGGGGAGAAGTCGACGCCGCTCTCGTCGATCAGCGACGCGTCCTCGGCGAGCAGCTGCACGTGCTGGGCGCGGCGAGTGTGCAGCCCCCACAGCCACGGCGACAGCAGCGACAGCAGGGCGAACGCCACCGCCGCAGCCGTGGGCGCACCGCCCTCACCGGCGAAGTGCGCGTAGTTGATCGCGGCGACCAGGCCGGCAACACCCCACGACGCGCGGCGCAGCGACGTCGCCGTGCCGTGAGCCTTGAGCATGAGCGCGTCGTGGGCGTGCCACTGCACGTACACGGCGATGGACTCCAGGGCGGCGGAGAACGCCACCGCGAACGCCACCCGAGACGGCCCGTTCCACGTGGCGGGTGCGATCTCGGAGTAGGCGTAGGCGGCCTGGGCGTAGGCCGCGCCCCCGTTGATGAGCAGCAGCGGCAGGACCGGGCGCAGCTTCGCGGCGAACGCGGCACGGGCCTTGGCGTTGCGGTCGCGTCGCTCCGCCCGCTCCGCACGGCGGACGGTGTCGCGGCGGCGGCGTTCCTGCTCGTCGGCGATGGCCTGCCGGCGGGCGAACTCCGCCTGCGCCTCCTGCTGCTCCCGGGCGAGCTGCGCCTCAACACGGGCACGCTCCAGCTCGAACCGGGCCTGCTCCCGCTGGGCGGCGATGCGGGCCGCCTCCAGCTCCGGGTCGACGGCACGTCGGAAAAGGCTCACCGCTTGCCGCCCTTCTTCGGCTGCGTCGGCTGGCCACCGAACGGCCGGTGCTCGCTGACGAAGTAAGTGCGGCCGGCCTTCGCCGAGCGGGTGAGGCCATCGGAGGACTTGAAGAGGTCCGGGCTGGTCGACCGGGACTTGCGGGTGCGCTTCGGCTCGTGGGCGGTCATCGGGCGGTCAGCTCCTTCGCGCGGATGGTGGTGGCCGGGCGCTGCGCCGGGGCGGGCGTCGGCTCGCCGTGCTGGGCGCGGATCGCGGCAGCCGCCTGGTCGGCGTGGCCCTCGACCAGGCGGCGGGCCACCAGCAGCGGGCCTCCGATGGCGACGGGACCGCCGAGCAGGATCAGCAGCAGGTGGTTCATCAGGACTCCAGGGAGATCGAGACGCACATGCCGCCGGCACCCAGCTCGGCGCCGCACGGCTGCGTCACGTGGTTGTGGTGGAAGGCCAGGGCCGCCAGCACGGCGCACACGGCGACGGTGCGGTGGACCAGGCGGTTGATTCGGGCACCCATGACGGGGGACTCCTCGGGGAGAGGTGGGCAGGCTGAGGGGGCCCGGCGGCGAGGGGAAGTCGCCGCCGGGCGTGAGGTGTCAGCGCTTGGTCTTGGCGACGCGGCGGCCGATGCCGGCGAGCTTCGCGTCCTGCACCCGGTGCGCCATCTCGTACGTGGCGCGCGGGTCGTTGACCGTCCGGGCCTGGCCGTAGGCGACCGTCCCGATCGCCGGGTCGTACTCGGGGGGCTGCGGCGGTGCGCCCTTGCGGTGGAAGATGCTCATGGGTTGGACCTCCCGTGTCCGATCAAGGCCCCCGGTCGGCGTTGCAGTCGCCTCCCGGGGGTCGCCCTGTTTCTGGGGCGGCTTGCGGAGTTCGTGTCTCTGGTGAGACGCTAACCCCACCATCCCCGTGTGTCAACTGAGACAGGACTGATACCGTGACCGACGTGATTCGGCCCAAGACGCAGCACACCGACGAGCAACGCGCCCTCCTTGCGGCAGCAGTGAAGGCGGCACGCACCGCCGACGAGGCCGAGGAGCGTGCCTGGCAGGCCATCAAGGCGGCGCGCGACGCGGGCGTGCTCGACACCGTGCTGTGCGAGCAGACCGGGCGCAGCCGTGCCACGCTGAACAGGAAGTACGGCCCCCGGCCCGCCTGACGGCGACACGCAGAAAGCGGCCCCAGCCACCCCCTTGCGGAGGTAGCTGGGGCCGCTTCGCGTCTCACTTGACACACGATCCCGGTCTAGGTAATGTCTCAATTGAGACAGGAACTAGCGAGGGAGCCAGCCATGAAGGTCACCATCAAGAACGGCGCCACCGAGCAGGAACTCAACCTCATCGCCGCCGCCGAACGGGCCGCCCGAATGTTCAAGCACCTCACCCCCGAGAGTCCTCTCCGGGCCGGTGCGCTCCGCCGCTACAACCGGATCGTCGCCAAGCTCGGCTACGACCCCATCAGCTGACCCGGGACGGGGGCCAGCCACCCGGCCCCCACCGTCAGATCCCCGACGATCACCCAGCACCGTGGACGGCCGCCGGTACGGTGCCCGGCATGACCCCCCGCCATCTCACCGCGCTCGCCCTGGCCGCCGTCGTGCTGGCCGGCTGCGGCGGCGACCCCGAGCCGGCCGCCGCGCCCACGCCGTCGGCGACGAGCGTTGCGCCCACCGTGGACGTCACGCCGGAGGCCACCCCCACTGAGCCGGCCCCAGCACCGCTCGGGGCGACCGTGGCCACTGTGGCGATCGACTCGGCCGCCACGATGGCGGTCGACGTGATGTGGGCCCGGTGTGCGCTGCGGGTGCCGAAGGTCCTGGACGGTGCCGACGCGAAGCCAGCCCCGGGTAGCCGGCTGTGCGTGGTGAAGCTGAAGGTGACGAACACCGGGATGGAGCCGGGGTCGTACCGGGCGAACACTGCCCGGCTCATCACGTCGGCCGGCGAATTCGCGTCTAGCGGTGTCGCCCGGAGAGCCTTGGACGGGATGACGCCGGTCGAGGGTAGGGACGCCTACGAGGGCCTCAACCCGCGCCAGGTCGGATACTCGTTCGGCGCGTGGGAGGTGCCCGACGATGCCGAGGTGCAGGCGGTGCAGCTGCACGACGGGCAGCGGGTGGCGGTCAAGGCAACCCGCCCCGCGTCGCTGTAGGCGACCAACGACGAAGCGCCCCCGCCCGGCCGTGAGGCCAGACGGGGGCGCTGTCGTTGGGGCTGGTCAGGCGGTGGCGAGCTGCACCCACCCACCGGTCACACCGTCCCACATGAACGGCCGGTACCCGGCGAACACGCCGCCGGACGTGCACCGCTCCAGGCGGATCTGGGCGGGCACCTCCGTCACGGTGGTGCACCGTAGCTGCGACGGCGACGGGGCGGTGGCGATCGGCTTGGCCGCCCGCTCACCCGGCCGGGCCGGCCCCGGCCCGGCCGCGGCGTACGCCGGCAGGGTGGCCACCCCGAGGGCGATGATGGCCAGGGCGCCGATGACGGCCGCAGCGCTGCCACCACCGACGGATGCCGGGTAGCTGCGCCGGGCCGGCTCGCTGGCCGGCGACACCTGCGGGCGGATGCCGAACAGGGCGAACCCGGCGAGGATGATCCCGCCCAGGCCGGTGACTGCCGCGTCCGACCAGTGCAGGCCGTACTCGGCGAACAGCGCGGCGATCAGGCCCACGGCCGCGACGTAGAGGCCCGGCGCGATCGGCCGGGTCGTCACGGCGATGACGATGCCGGTCAGTGCGGTGGTGATCGCCACCGCCTGGCCGGCGGTGAGGAAGTCGAGCCCGAGGCCGGCGGCCCAGGTCAGGACCGCGCCGATGAGAGCCAGCCACAGTGCCGGCTCACGTCCGAAGATCTTCACGAGGTGCTCCTAGGGTGAGGGTGTGCAGCGGTACAGGTGGACGCCAGGCGGGCTGGCGGAAATCCCCGAGCCGTGCCCGGCCGGGCGCCCGGACACGGTCCCCGCGTGGGGTGCGTGCCTGGTGGCAGGCTGCTGGGAGATGGGCCGGCAGTGGCGGTGCCGGCGGCCCGAGTGCGGGCAGACCACGCAGCACCGGCATCAGCACCGGGGTGGCGGTCAGCCGCCCGAGTGAGTCGTCAGCAGCGCTGAGACGGTGGTGCGGGCAGCGGGTTCTGCCGCCGCTGCTCGTCGGCCTGGGCGCGCTGCTCGTTGTAGCGGCGCAGCGCCTCGATCCCCGACCGGGGGTCACCTGCGATCGACCGGAACAGCTCGTCTTGCGCCTGCCGGTCCTGCTCGGCCGCCGCGTACCGGGCGGCCTGGCTGCGGTTGCTGGCGTCGTTGTAGTCGGCCACGCACTGCGTCAACTGGGCGTGCTGCACACCGATGAACACCGACAGGCCCAGCGCCAGCACCGCGACGATCTTCACCGCGATGTCCGCCGCCGAGGAGTTCAAGGCGCGCACCATCGGGGTCACCGGTCACCACCGCCGATCTTGTTGAGCAGGGGTCGCAGCGCCAGGCCCAGCCCGGCGGCCACCCCCAGGGACACGAGGACTTGCAGGCCGTAGCTCACGAGGTGGTCTCCTCAACGGGGGTCGGCGTTTCGGTGCTGCCGCCCCGGCCGGGCAGCTTCGGTGGGGCCAGTGCCAGGACCAGGAAGGCGGGGACGCCGAGCAGCGCGGCGTCGGGGAGCTTTCCCTGGGCCAGGTAGGCGATGACCACGCCCACCCAGGTACCCAGCCCGACCAACATCACCAGGTTTCGGAGCCAGGTCGACATGCTGCTCCCCGTAGTTCGTCGTGATGGTTCAGCCCTGCGCCGGTGCGGCGGGCAGCAGGTCGCGCAGCGCGGTCAGCACCTGTTCGGCGGTCAGCTCCCCGGATTCCATCCGTCGCACCAGGTCCTCTAGGCCGTCGAGCTGGGCCGCCAGCTCCGCCCGCTCGGCGGCGGCCTGGGCGTCGCGCTTGCGCTCCTCGGTGGCCACGGCGTCGATCCGGGCGAGGATGGCCGGGGTGTCGAGTCCTTTGATGGCCCCGAGTAGCGCCGCCTGCATGGTGGCCAACTGGGTGCCGAGACTGGTCAGGGATGGGTGCGTCGCCTTCACGCCGTTGTCGTCGTAGCCGCGCGTCGTGCGCTGGTAGAGCGCGCCGACTGCCTCTCGACCGTCGGGGCGCTTCAGCATCGTCTCGATGCGGTCGAGCTGCTTGCCCTGCTCTGGGGTCATGTCGGGTGCCTCCTCGGGGGTTCCGAGCGCGATCGCCAGGATCCGCTCCATCAGCTGTCGGTTCCGGCAGTGCCGCCGGTCGAGCGAAAGATGCCAGTGCCACAGGTGGGAGCTGTCGGAACTGGCAGCCTGGTCGCGAACGTTGTCCCACCCGTCGACGACCTGGTCGCCGTCGACGTTGCCGTAGAACTCGCGGACCTCGTCCAACTTGCCGGCCTTCATGGCGGCCAGGATCCGCTTGCACTGGGCGATCATGGCGGCGGCCGACCCGGGCGTGAAGTCGACGCCCGCGATGTGCCGTTCCTGCTCGACGGTGAGCCCGGACTGCACCGTGTAGGTACGGTTGGTGCAGTACCGCGACCTCTTGATCCACTCCTGGGAGCGGTGAGCGCCGCGCAGGTGCGCGTTGTCGCCCTTGCTGCCGAACGCGACGCGGGGCCGGCCGGTGCGGCGGCACAGCTCGTCGCCGAGCCAGTCCACCTCGGGCGTAACGAACTCCCGCCCCCAGTACGGCTCGGCCTTCAGCTGGGCCTCGGTCGGCATCAGGCGCTGGCTTCGTCGAGGGTGACGGTCAGGCGCTGCTCGCCCACCAGCTCGGCGCGGGTGAGGGTGAGGTCCGGGCTGGCCTCGAACGCGGCGAGGACTTTGCCGTAGAACGCCTGGATCTCGTCGTCGGTGATGCCCAGCTCGGCCGGCACCGGCGTGGGCACGTCGATGGTGGTCTCGGCGGCGTCGGCGTCCGCGATGGTCAGGGTCAGCTTGGTGGTGTTGGTGCGGGTCTCGCCGGTCAGTGGCACTGGAGCCTCCTCAGGGGTGCAGCAAAACGGACAGCGCGGTGTGCTTGGCGTTGAGTCGGCCGGTGCCGGACGACACGATGGCGGAGGCCCGGAGGCCGAAGGTGTAGGTGCCGCCGGTCAGGGCCAGCGGCCAGTGGGCGGCGTCGGTGTCGCGGCCTCGGGTGACGTTGCCGGGGTCCCAGATGGCCTGTGGTGCGCCCGTGGGGACGCTGCCGTTGATGGTCAGGTCGACGGTGCCCGTGATGGTGGCAGCGCCGGTGATCTGGAAGTCGCCTGTCCACACGGCCAGGCCGACCATGAGCCCGTCGGGGACGGTGTAGCTGACCTGGCCGGAGGAGTAGCCGGGGGTGACGTTGGTCAGCGTCAGGTCGGTGGGAGTCGACGTCAGGGTGTAGACCGAGCCGAGCTGGAGCTGGAACGACGCCGGGGAGCGGGCGGAGATGACGCCGGTGATGAGGTAGGTGGTGCCGACGGGCGTCAGGACGACCCGGTCGCCGGCGCGCACCGGCACCGTGCTGGCGTAGCCCTTGCCGGACAACGTGGCCTCACCCTCGAACACGACCTTGGGCAGGTTGCCGCTGGTCGGCGAGTACGAGGGGTCGACGGTGGCGAGCCGGGACGGCCGGGTGGCTGGGCCGGCGGCCTGGGCCTGGGTGTAGCCGGACATCGTGTCGAGCAGCGTCTTGGGGTCCAGACGCCTCATACCGGCACCACCCTCCGTGCGGTGTGGCGCATCTGCGCGCCGGCTTTGAGGGGCATCTGCCAGGACGTCTCGGCGTAGGACGCGCCCAGGGCCAGGCGGCCGAAGCCGATCCGGTAGACGTCGTTTCCGGAGTGGATCGGCATCAGACCGGTGCTGAACTCGATCTGCTCGTACACCTGGCTGGCCTCGAAGGCCTTGCGGGCGACCAGGGCGTCGAGCGTGGCCTGGTCGGCGGCGTCGACGCCGGACTCGAAGTCGACGATGACCCGCCCTCGGCGGACCGTCGACGTGGGCGAGGCGGGGTTGCTGTTGGTGTACGTCGAGGTCAGGGCCACCCGGTCCGGGTCGGAGACCACCATGGTCCACCGGTTGGGCACGCCAACCAGGTCGTACGTCTGGTCGACCTCGGGGAGGATGACGCTGTCCTGGTCGTCGGCGTAGGTCCACTCGTCGGGCCGCTGGTCGGGCGCGGTGTACGGCCGGACCACGGCGGTCCCGGACTCGTCGTAGGAGACGCTGTTGTAGTTCACCGCCGCCAACAAGTCGTTGATGATCTGGAGCTTGCTGGTGCCCGGCTCCCACTCCTTCCCGACCGGCGCTGTCGGGCTGGACGGGATGACGACCTTGCTGCCGACACCGAGCAGCACCGACGCCACGCTGATGTAGTTGGCGTTGGCGGCGACGGTGTAGCGGCTGGTCACCGCGTCGTCGGCGAGGACCTGCGCCAGGTCGTAGGCGTCGACGTCGCGCAGCACCTGCCCGGCCTTGTTGTGGGTCCGGGTGGGCGTCGACAAGATGAACACCCCTTGCGGCCACTGCACCCAGTCGTCCGGACCGTACGGGGGCAGGTGCAGCCTCACCCAGGGCTGGATCCGGTCAGACAGGTAGTTGATCGACCCGGTGTCGCGGATCTGGAGGGTGGCGGTGCGCTTGATGTCGGCCAGCCAGTCCTGCTGCACCGTGCAGGAAGTGACGTCGTCCAAGTCGTAGAGGTACTGGTTGGTGGCGCTGAGCAGCGCGTACCGGAAGGTGAACCGGCGGGCGCCGGTGCGGCCGACGAGGGCGGCGCGGACCTCGTCGGCGGTGTGCCCGGCCGGGTTGTCCGGGCCGCCGGCGGGTGGGGCGAGGGTCTGCATCAGCGGATCAGCTCCCTCACGTAGTCGCCCCGGGTGAAGGTGAAGGCGACCTGGGTGCCCCAGTCCTGGTCGTCCTCGCGGTAGCCGGACATGGTGCCGTAGGCGCAGCGGCCCCGGTTGTCGCGCAGCATCAGGGTGCGGCTCGCGAGCGCGAACGCCTCCAGGGTGGCGAGCTGGGTGGACCAGTCGGGGCCGTGGGCGACGTCGACGCGCACGGTGTACACCTGGCCTTTGCCCTCGCCGAAGTCGACGACGGGGTAGACCCGGCCGGCGAACTGCAGCGCCCCGGATTCCACGTCCAGGGCGGTGCCCCGGGATGCCTTGCCGTAGGGGAACTGGCGGGCGGTGCCGGCCGGGTCGGCCGGGTCGTGGATCCACACCCCGACCAGGTCCAGGGCCGCGGACACGATGTCGCTGTCGCTGAAAGCCACGTCAGCTCACCCCCCGGACCATGTACTCGTAGACGGTGCCGGCGGCGGCGGTGTAGTCGCGGTAGCTGCCGCCCGGGGCCGGCACGGTGCCCAGCTGCTGCCAGACCGTCTCGCCGACGACCCGCCGGTAGACCAGGTTGGTGAGGACCTCCGGCAAGTCATTGGCGTCAACGAGGATGAGGTCGTCGAACCACAGCTGCGTGCCCGTCGACGGGTTCGAGGCGATCGTCGGCCCGTACTTCGCCCCGGTCGCGTTGAGCGGGGCGGTGCCGGTGACGGTGATCTCCGTCCACACCCCGGCTGCCGGGGTGATCTGGGCCGAACTGGTCGACAGGTACCCGCTCACCCCCTGCCAGTCGATCGACATGGACGTGGGCCGGGAGGTCGGACTGTAGGCCCAGCCGCGGGCGGTGTACCGGCGGCCGCCGACGACCGTCACCGCGGCGGCGGGCCGGGCGATGGTCTGCGTCGGGGTGCCGGTGGTGGTGAGCAGCGCCGACCCGGCCCCGGCGTGGGCCTGGGCGGTGGAGTAGGCCAGGGTGCCGGCGGTCGCCGCCCAGCCGGAAACGTCGACGTCGAACGTCACCACGCTGGTGCCCAGGCTGACCGAGCCGGGCACGGGGTTGGTGATCTGCACGAGGACGTAGCCGCCCTCGCTGGCCGGGGTGACGGTGATCTGCGGCCGTTCGGGGCTGCCGTAGTCGGGGGTGATCAACCTGCTGGCGGTGTTGGACACCACCAGCGCCGCGTTGCGGACGGTGACCTCGATCCGGTACACGGTGCCGGACACCATCCCGGACACCGTGGCGGTCGTCGCCGTGCTGGTCACGTACCCGCTGTCGCTCATGACGGTGCTGTCGGACACCCGGATGAGCCGGACCCGGTAGGCGGCCTGGGTGGTGCCGGCCACCGACCACTGCACCGCGTACGCGTCGTCGATCACGCCGGTCGGGTTGTCGACGGCCGGGGCGGTGATGGTGACGGTCCCGCCGGCGGCGGTGGTGACGGTGCCGTACCCGGAGGCCGGGCCGGCCGCGTCGGCGGCGTCCCAGGTGGTGACCCGCCACTGGTAGGTGACGGCGTTGCTGAGGGTGCCGGCGGTCAGCGTGTGCGACTGGGTCGTCGAGGCGGTCTTGCCGGAGTCGTAGACGGTGATGCCGGTGCTGGTGTTGACGATCTCGATCCGGTACGCCGACTGGCTGTCCCCGGACCAGGGGTCCACGAACGTCCAGGCGAACACGGCGGCGGCGGTCGCGTCGAACGGCGCCCGGGTGGTCAGGATCGGTTGCTGCGGGGGCACGTTGAAGCTGTCGACCAGGTACGTGGTCTGAGCCGTCCCGCCGCCGGTCGCGCCGAACACGGTGACCAGACCCCACCGGTCGGTGCCGGAGCCGCGCTGCACCCGGATGGCCTTGACCGTCGCCGGGGCGGTCACCGCAGCGGCAGCCACCTGCACCACCTCACCAGTGGGCAGGTACGTGTCCGTCGAGAACGCCGTCCGGAGCAGCCGGCGGGAGTCAGCCACGTCGAAGTAGTAGACCCACACCTTGCCGTCGACGGGGCAGTAGACGGCGTCCCAGAGGGCGGTGCGTGACAGGGCCGCCGGTCCGGGCATGGACGCGGTCGCCCCGTCCAGCACGGCGTTGCCGAGCTTCGCCACGGTGCCGGTGCCGAATCGTTGCTGGGACAGGAGGCTGAGGCCGTATCCGCTGGCCTCGTCGGCGGTGACGATCACCGCCTCGCTGTCGCTGACCCGCACCGCCCGCACCCGGGCGGCGGCGTCCTTGACGGCCCACACGTCGGTCGACCTCCCGGCCGTCGTCGACACCAGGGAGGAGCCGTCGGCGGCGAGGGTGTACCAGGTGTAGGTGACCGGATCGTTCTCCCCGACCACCTGGGCGCGGTCGACGGACACGATCAGGCCCTGCGTCGCGGTGGTGGCAACCACGTCCAACGACGCGCCGACCTCGTTGGCCGGGGCGGCGAACACCGCGGTGTCGGGGGCGACGTACGCGCCGAGGTCCTCGCCGGCGGCGCGCAGCAGCCCGGTAGTGCCCCGCCCCTCCGACAGCTCGACGAAGCCAGCGTTGACCAGCGCGTAGACGGCTTGATTGGTGCCGATCGCGGCCGAGTCGGCGGGACCGGCGGTGTGCCGGACGCACACCATGATGGTGCCGGAGACGCCACCCGCCGCGTGGTACGCGCCCGCGACAAGGTTGATGCCCGACGGGTGCGCGGGCAGCGGCGCGGTGACCACCTGCCCGGCCGTCCACGTCGCCCCGACGCCCTTGGAGTACCGCTGGACGGCGAGGCTGCCCGGGGCGTCGCCGGCGCGGCCCAGCACCCACAGGGTGCCCGTCGGGCCGGCGACGAGGTCCATGGCCCGCCCACCGGCAGGCGTGCCGAAGGTGGTGGCGGTGGTGCCGGTGGGCACGGTCGCCACCGGGGTGGCCACCCCGGCGGTGGACACGTACCTCAGGGTGATCGTGGGGGTCGCGCCACCGTCGGATGCCTCCAGGACCGCCCACCCGCCGTCGGGCAGCTGCGCCTGGGCGGCCGCGACCCGCAGTTGCGAGTACGCCGGGGCGGACGTGACGACCAGGGCCGGCCCGTCGGCGACCTCCGCCGCCCAGATCGACGCCCCCTCGTCCGAGGTGGGGAGAGTGCCGACGCGCTGCCGCGACGACACCACCACCATCCGCACGTTGCCCGAGGTGGCCACTGCGGCGAGCAGCGCATCCGAGCCCGCGTAGCAGTATTTGCTGGTCCCGGCCGTGTTCGCGGCCTTGACCTGCGCGTACAGCGGCAGGGCGGCCAGGGCGGTGGGGGTGCGCCAGTCGCCGGTGTCGACCGTGCTGCCCCAGTCGTAGGCGCGCAGCTCCAGGTCCCGGGCGACGGCGGCACCGGCCATGGTGGCGTGCCGTACCCGCACGGCGGCGGACACCGGCCGCTCCCCGGCTGGCAGCGACCAGGCGAACCCGATGAACGCCTGGAACAGCGTGTACCCGCTGTTGTTGTTCTGGCCGTAGAAGATGTTGCTGCTGGCTGCGCCGACCACGGCCAACCCGGAGCCGGCGCGGGCGGTCGCGTACGACGCGTTGCTGGAGGTGAGGTACCCGTCGGCGGTTGCCCCGTAGACGATGGTCGTGGTCATGAGGGCTGCCGCCTCCGCTCTACCCGCGCACCGCCGAACGAGCCGATCGCCTCGGCGAGGGCCGCTACCGGGTCGGCCCGGTAGCGGCGGCCGCCGATCTCGACGTCCCCGGCCGGGTCCTGCGCGTAGATCGGCGGGTTCACGATTCGGAAGTGCGGGTCACCAGCCTCGTTGGCGCCGGTGCGGACCTCGATCCAGTCGCCGTCCTCGTCGGTCGGGTCGCCGTAGTAGGTGACCTCGACGATTTCGACGTCGCCGCACGGGGTGGCCACCACAGCCGGCTGCCCGTCGACGAGCTGCTCGGCGGCGGCGTCACGGACCTGCTGCGCCCGCGACAACTGGCCGTCGCCGTCGATGTCGATCATCGCCTGCCCCCTCTCACAGCCCTGCTGCCGACAGTGGCGCGGGCGATGCGCTGCACGTCGCTGAGCAGCGCGTGCACGTCCTCGATCTCCCGCAGCCCGGCCGGGTCGATGGTGATCCGGATCGCGCCCTCGGCCAGGTGGTAGTGCACCTGGTAGCCGCCGACCTCGAGGTCGGCCTCCTGGCCGGACGTCCGCACCGTCTCGGTGCGGCCGGTGCCGTTGTGGGCGAGCGTCCACCCCGGATACAGCGGGCCGCCGGAGTCGTACGAGGCGACCCGGTCGACCAGCGCGTCCTTGCTGGCGAGGGCCACGCCCCGGCCGGCCCGGTTGACGCTCTGGTCATCCGGCAGCACCCGGTCCAGCAGCACCCCCAGCGGACGCAGCGCCGTGTTGAGGGCCGTCCGGGCGGTCCGGGCCCACCATCCGCCGTCGCTACCGCCGCCCCCGCCGACGAAGCTCCCGCCCATCTCCGGCAGGAAGTACTGCCGAGGCATGGCGTCGACCGATCGGGCGTTCGCGCCGACCTTGATACCGGACCGGGAGCTGGCGGCCTCGAACGCCAACCCGGCCAGGTTCCCGACGACGTGCGAGTCGGACAGGCCGATGGTGTACGTGCCATGGCCCGGCCGCCACCCGAACCCACCGCCAGCAACGTTCGCCGTGGTGAAGTACCTGCGGTACGACGGGTGACCGGTCAATCTCGCCCACACCTCGCCCACCAGCCCCGAGCAGTCGTACGAGCCAGGGCCCACGTTGCCCCACACGTACGGCAGCGGATCGGTGCCGCGAATGAACTGCTGCGTCTTGCTGATCAGCCCGCCGTCAGCGAAGCGGAGCCGCATCGCCGACGGGTCACCGCCGATGTCGACCCGGTCGGCCTGGTTCATCCGGTCGACGAACGGCAGGCCGAGCCTGGACACCGCGGCGGCACGCAGCACGTACTCGCCGTTCGACGCCAGGATCGGCACGTCATCCGAGGTGCCCGTCCCGGGCCCGACGACCCGACCGCCGGATGCGAACGGCGTCAAGGTGTTGCTCTCGAACTTGGGGATGGACTTGATATCGAACTGGTCAGGAATGATCAGATTGATTTTTCCGATCACCGTGTTGAAGAAGCTGCGCAGCGACTCCATCGGCGACATCAGGGCGTTCGGCAGCAGGCTGAACGGGTTGGTGAACGCGTTCCGCACGCCGGTCGCCATGCGGCCGAATCCGCTGCGGAAGCGTCCGCCGATGTTGTCGACGATGAAGCTGTCGACGCTCTTGTACAGCGACTCCCATTTGCTGGTGAATCCGTCCCAGAGGCCGGCGGCGAGGTTGATACCGAGCAGATCCTTCGATTGGTCCCGCCATCTCTTCCCGGCACCCTTCCACCCGCCACCGGAGCCGGGCGACAACGCGTCCGGCAGTGTCTGCCCGAACCAGTTCCCGAGGTCTTCTTTCAGCCCGGACCAGCCGGAGCCCTCACCCAGGTTGATCGCGTCGGGCAGGGTATGGCTGAACCAGCGTTCGGTGTCGCCGACCAGGCCGGACCAGCCCTTGCCCTCCCCAGGGGACAGGCTGCCTGGCAGGGTTTCGCCGAACCACCTGCCCAGGTTGTTGGCCAGGCCGGCCCAGCCCCCCTGGCCCTCGCCGAGGTTGATCGAGTTCGGCAGGGTGATGCTGAACCAATGCGCGGCCTCGTCGCCGAACGTATTGATAAACGCGTCTTTGAAGCTGGACCACCCGCGTTCACCGCCGGCCGTGAGCCAGCCCGGCAACGTCATAGAAAAGAATCGCTGGAATGCCGGAGCGTTTTCTTTGCTCCATTCGCTGTAAGACTCGGGCCCCATCAGCAGTGCCTTGAAACCGCCGAGGCTCGCACCGGGCTTGCCGAGGATGGTGTCCACGGCCAGGGACGCCGCGGTGATGCCGCCGAGCACCTCCAGGGCGGTCTGCACCCGCCGGCCGCCGGGCGGATCACCGTCCGGGCCCGGCCCACCACCGGGGCCCGGCATGCCGCCGACGACCTCGACGAACAGCGGCCTCGCCCGGGTGTTGCCTCGTTGCAGCAGCGCCCCCAGGGCGGCCTTGGCCAGGTCGGGCAGCTTCAGCCCAGTCAGCCCGGACAGTGCCTTGTAGCCGGCCAGCACGGAGATCAGGGCGGCGGTCGCGGCCGGGTGGTCACCCACCCACTGGATCGCATCCGAGACGAGTCCGGCGGCGGTGCGCAGCGCGGGCAGCACGTCGTGGGCGAGGTCCCCCGCGGTGCCCTTGATGTCGGTAATCCAGCCCCGGAGTTTGTCCTTGTTGCCGTCGTCGTCGAGCCACACCTTGATATCGGTGAGCATCGACTTCACGCCGCCCAGGACGGAGCTGTTGGCGTCCTTGCTCGGGTCCCAGACGATCCCGATCAGGTCGCCGATGATGCCGAAGACCAAGCCGCCGATGTCGGACACATCGGCGAAGGTCTTCCGGACATCGCGGAAGAAATCCGTCAGGGCACCCGACTTGCGGGCCGACTCGATCCAGTCGGCGAACTTCGTGGCTCCCCGCTCGATCCACCCGCCGAACGCCTCCAGTAGCGGAGACGCCTCGTCGGTGAGGGTGATCAGGGCCGGCAGCGCCGTGGTGGTCGCGTTGCCCAGACTGGCGGTGAAACGCTCGACGGAACCGAGGATCCGGGTGAACTGCTCGCCGAACAGGGGCGTGCGGATGTACTGGCCGAGGCGGCGGAAGATCCCGCCGACGATGCCGCCCATCGCCGCGATGTGCTTGTTGACCTGCGGGAACCGGGTGTCGGCGTCGCGCAGGAACGAGGTGACCCCGGGGAGGGTAGCGTCCTGCGCGGTGGCCTTGAGGTCGTCGAGGTGGCCCTGCATGGAGATGAGCTGGTCGACGAACCGGCGGCCGGCGGGGGTCAGCTCGCCGTAGGCCTGCGCCCACTTGGTGGCCGCCGCGCTCGCCTGGGTCGACGAGCGGGCCTGCTCGGCCTGCTGCCGTTGCAGGTCCGACAGGCCCCGGACCGCTCTGGCCACGGCGATGTTGGCGTCTTCCTGGGCCCGCGCGCCGTCGCGCTTGGCGCGGGTCAGGGCCCGCTCCGCATCGACCGCGTCCTGGGCCGCAGCCTCGGCCGCCTTGCGCGCGGCCACCACCTGCTTGTCGCCCTCGACGCCGGCCTTCGCGGCCGCGGTGGCCGCCGCCTGGCTGCTCGCCGCAGTCTCCTGCGCGTCGGTCAGCTCGTCGGTGGCTCGCTTGATGTCGAGCAGGGCCTGCTGCCGTTGCAGGTCGGTGTAAACGCCGTCGCCCATGGCCAGGTGCGACTCGATGACCCGCAGCCGCTCCTTCGCGCCGGCCAGGTCCAGCTCCGCCTGGGACTCGTCGCCGGCCGCGTCCCGGGCCGCCTTGGCCAGGTCGTTGATCCGCTTGACGGCCTCAGCGCGGACGTCGTTGAGGCGCTGCTGGGCATCGCTGGCCCGGGCGGCCGCCTCGGCGACCCGGCGCTCGCTGTCGGCGATCCGGTCGGCCACGTCGGCGACGGTCCGGGCCTGCCGGCGCCGGGCGTCGCCGATCGCCTCGGTGGCGTTGCGAATGGCGATGGAGTTGGACAGCTCCTGTGAGGCCAGCCGGGCCCCGGACGCCACCGCCTGGTCCTGCATCGCCGAGTGCGCCTGCAACGCCTCGAAGACCCCGCCGAAAGCGAGGACCACGGTGCCGAGCAGGGACACCAGGGCGATGCCACCACCGAGAGCGACACCGAACCCGCCGGCCACCATCTGGAGAGCGGGCACCAGGGCGAGGGCGCTGACGGTCAGCGTGGCCGCCCCGGCGGCGAGGGACCCGAGGATGCCGAGCAGGGCGCCGCCGCCGCTCGTGGCTGCCGCCGCCCCGGACTCCATGCCGCCCGACACGGCCCGGGACAGCACCTGCCCGACGTCGGCACCGACCCGCTCGAACGCCGACTTGATCCTGCTGCCGGCCCGGTCCACCCCGGGGCCGACGTCCCGGTCGTCGACGCCGACCCGCATCTGCGCGCCCGTACGGTCGATCTTGGCCTTGAGGCGGGCCCGGTCGCCGTCCGCGCCGGAGGTGTCCAGGGTGGTCCGGACGCTGATCTGGGTGTCGCGGGAGAGGTCAGCGGCGGCCCGGCGCACCTCGGGGCGCAGCTGCCGGGTGTCGGCGTGCACGTCCACCCAGGCACTACCCATCACGAACCGGGCCACCGCGTCACACCTCCTCTGCTGCTGGTTCCTCGCCGGGGTCGGTGACGGTGACGATCTCGATCACGTCGTCCAGACCGAGCCGGGCGATCGTCGCCTCGGTGACCTCGTCCGGATCCACCGTCTCGTCGGCGGCCGGGCCGGCCGGGCCGGTGGCGGCGGTGAGCGCCGCGATCACCGAGCTGCGGTACCGCGCCGGCGACACCGCCGTGTCGACGTCGACGATGTCGATCAGCCGCCAGGCCAGCTTCATGACGGCCGCGCCGTCCATCTGCCAGATGTCACGGCCGTAGTAGTGCAGGACGTCGGCCCACACGTCATCGACGTGGTGGGCCACCCACCCGATCTCGTCGAGACGATCGGTCAGCGGCCCTTTCCCCGGCGCTCCGGCGGGCCCAGGACCACGGTCCGCGCCGTCTCCATGATCCGCTCGAAGTCCTCTTCCTGGAGGTCGTCACAGGCGATCAGCTCATCCCACGCGTCGTCTCCGAGGACGGTGCGGATCATGTGCTCACCGGCGGCGTACTCACCGCGCTCGGCCAGGATCTTGGTCGTCGCCAGGGTGACGTTGAACCGCACCTTCCGGGGGATGAAGAACTGCTGCTCTTCGCCCTTGTCGTCGAACACCGAGAACAGGTGCAGCAGCTCCGCCTCCTCCTCGCGGGGGCGGATGATGACCGGCTCATAGCCGTCCAGGTCCACCGCCGCAGCGGCGGCAGCACGGGCACGGTCACGCTTGAGCTGCTGAGACTTACCGGACACGAAGGTCCTCCGATCAGGGTGATGGCATGACCCGGGGACGCACGGCCATCAACGTGCGTCCCCGGGAGAGGTGGGAGCGGCGTCAGGCCGCCGGCGGAATCTGCAGGATCTTGTACGACTTGATCGACGGGGACACGTAGTGGCCGGTGAACGTGACCGGGTAGCTCTGCTGGCTGTCCTTCGATGAGGCGATGTCGACGTTCTCGGTGGACAGCACCTTGCGGATGATCACGCGCCGTTTGCGGCCGCCGGCACCCGCGCCGTCGAGGATGACCGACTTGTAGTTCGGGGAGGCACCCGAGTCGGTGTTGGACGGCTCGAATGTGTCCGGGGCACCGCTGGTCCCGGTGGTCTTCGTCCCGGACGCCAGGGCCAGGATCAGGTTGTCGAGGGTCACCTCGGCGAGCTGCGTCTTCGCCGCGATCTCGCGTCGGGTCACCCTTCGCTCGGGCACCTCGACGATCTGATCGACCTCGAACTCTTTCCACTGCTGAGTGATCGTGATCGTGACGCCGCCCATAGTGCCGCCCACGTTCGTGTAGTCCGGGGTCGGCGGATCGGCGGCCATGGCGATGGCGGTATCGGCGGGCTCGGTCGCGCCGAACGCGCCGACATTGACCGTCGCCGGCCCCATCGCGAGGTTGGTCGTGGTGACGCCCATGCTGGTCAGGCCTCCTTCTGTGGGGTGGCGGCGGCCTGGGCGGCGCGCTGCTCGGCGGTGGGCTCGCCCTTGGCGGTGACGAGCAGCCCCTGGGCGAGTAGGTCGGCGTACTCGGCGTCGTCGACCTCGATCTCCCGGTCGGGCCACTGGCTCACCCGCACCTTGCGGCGGCCGTTGCTGCTGGTGGTGCTCATCGAAACTCCTCACGGTTCAGTGGCCAGGACACGGCGGCCAGGTCAGGGTGGTCACGCAGTCGCATCAAGGGCCGGCCCATGTCGGCCTTCGGCAGCCGGATCACGCGCATGGTGGGCATCAGCCATGCCATCTCGGCCGGGTCGTCGTGCACCAGCACCGCGCCCCCGAGCGACAGCAGCTCCCCGCTGACCGGCCCGACGTAGGCGTACTGGGCCGAGCTCACGTCGCGATCCAGTGGAACTGAAGGTCGAGCCGGCACCGGGCGTAGAGCACCGGATCGGAGTCGTCCTGCACTGGCTCGGTCAACGCGTACACCTCCAGCAGCTGCGCCGTCGGGTACCCGTCCGGCAGGACCAGGGGCCGGCGCAGGGCCGGGTCGTCGCGGGTGGCGGCGATGATGTGCTGAGCGAGCAGGTCGGCCACCGCCGACAGCGACAGCGCCGCCCAGCAGTCGACCTGCACCACCGGCCGCCCGACCGGCAGATACTTGTCGGCGGGCCCGCCGACGACTCGCGCCTGCACGTACCCGGTCGACCCCCATCCGCTGGCGTCGGTCGGCAGCTTGGTCCCGACGGGCACGCCGGCCAGTTGGGGGATGCCCCGCAGCCACGCCAGGCTGACGAGCTTGTTGGTGGGGGCCAGGGCGACGGTCACAGCTCCCGCTCCCGGTAGAGGGCTGGCCGTAGGTAGGGCTGGGCGGCAACACCCGGGTGGTGAACCTGACGGCCGTCCGGCTTCGGAATGGTGTGCGGGTGCGCACCCACCTCGGTCGCGGCCGCGTACTCCTGATCCGAGCCGATGCGGGCGTGATCCCAGTCCAGGACCACCACCTCGACATCGCCAGCCAGGTCACCGCTCTCGTGCGGTGCACCCCGCTGCGCGTCCTCCCGCACCGCCTCCGCCCACGGGCGGATGACCTGGTGCTCGACCATGCTGTGCAACTGCTCGTCGAAGTCGGCGTCGAACTCGAAGTCGCGGGCCACGGTCCACCCCCTTCAGGTCAGCTGGTGCGGTCGGTGACGCCGACCCGGCGGGCGGTGGCGTCGGTCTTGTGCGGCAGGTCCTGCACGACGATCACCCGGCCGACGAGGTCCGGGTCCACCGACGCGGTGATGGTGATCTCGTCACCCACCCGCAGCCCGACCACCGACATCGGCAACTGCACCTCCAGGCGCTGGAGCAGCACGTAGTCCTGCCCGGAGTCCAGCGGCTGCCCGTCCGGGGTCCGCTGCTGCACCCGGCACCGCCCGGTGTAGACGTCGGACCAGGTAGAGACCACCGCGCCGCTGTCCGGGTCGGTGACCTCCCGCCGGATCTGGCAGGTGTCCCTCATGCCCCGCTCCGCCGCCGCCCGGCCCCGGGCCAGCACCGCCTCACGCCCCATCGCCACCTCCTACGGTCGGACCACCACACCAGCAGCCGGGCGCACCACCGTGCCGCCGGCAGCACGCACCACCACCCCGGTGTACGGGCGGAGCATCAGTTGGCCGCGCACGTGCGGCACCGGTGTCACCGCCACCGCCTCACCCGCACCGGCAGCCGCCACCAGGGCGACCAGCACCGCCTCGGGGGTCACGTCCAGCGGGATCGCCTCGCCGGCCGCCGCCGATGGCAGCAGGTTGACCGCCACCGGGCCGGGCATCGAGGCGACGATCGTGGCCGCGCCCACTCCGGCAGCCGGTGCGAGGTCCACCGCGACCGGACCGGGCACCGGGTCCAGAGCGACTGCCCCGCCCGAGCCCTCGGCCGGCAACAGCACCACCGTCACCAGACCCGCCGCCGGCGCGACTGGCAAGGCCACCCCTGTCCCTTGGGCGGGTGTGGCCGTCACCGACACGACGCCGGGGGTCGCCATGAGCCCTACGGCTGCCCCGGCTGCCGTAGCCGGGGCGAGTGCCACGGTGACCGGACCCGGGGCCGCAGCGACCGCCACAGCAGCCGTCGAGGCCACCGCTGGGGTCAGGGTGACCGGGACCGGGCCGAACGTCAGGTCAGCCGACAACTCCACCCACGGGCACAGCGACGTCGTCGCCCCCGATGCCAGGGTGTGGTCGGCGGTCGCCGTGGCATCGCCGAGCTGCATGAACGCGTTGACGCCCGTATTTATGCCATGGAATCGGGCCCCCACCTCAACGACCAGGCGGTCACCTGCCAACACCGCCAACGACGACAGTGCCGTGGACGCCGGGAAGACCCGGGTTGCCGCAGCGGTGCCCATCTCCTGCCCGATGGCGTCCGCCGTGGTGTTCAGCGCCGCCGCGTGCCCCGGGTAGAGCACCCCGCGCTCCGTTGCCCCGTCGGCGGACACCGCCCGGATGACCACCTGGAGGGTGGCGTCGGCCGCCGATGCGGACTCGCCCGCACGCACGACCGCGCTGAAGCTGCCCGAGATGGTCTGTGCGGCCAGCGGCGCCGACACGAACTGCGCGGTGAGCACGTTGTAGCCGGCCGCCGCGGCGTCCTTGGTGTAGTCGGTGCCGACCGTGGATAGCGGTGCCGTCGCGCCCTTCGTGACGGCCGCCAGCAGCCGCCACGCGTTCGTCGTGCGGTCCCACGCCGCACCGACCCCGGCCGTGACCGGTGCCTGCCGGCCGTCCCAGCGTGGCAGGTAGATCCGGGTCGCCACAGCGGGCCCGGGTCAGCCGATGCGCAGGAAGTCGTTGACGGTCACGGCCAGGCCGCCGTCGACTGGCTGCGGGAACCCGGTGGTGTGCACGCTCAGCAGCTCCCGCGAGCTGTCGGCGGCCGACACCTCGTGGTAGAACGCCAGGCCCTGCGCGATCACCCCCGGCGCGGCAGCGAAGCTGAGGTTGGCGCAGTCGATCGCCACCCGGTCATTGGCGTCGTCCTGCGTGACCGTGATGCTGCCTGGGGTGATCCGCTCGGTGTGGATGTTCACCCCCGACACGGCGTCCAGGTCCGCGACCGTGTTCAGGTCGACGTTGTGCACCCCGGTCTGCGTGCCCGTGATCAGGCACGCCCGGACCGCCAGGTTGTCTACCCCGGTCTTCGCGACCCGCCACTTGCCCCGGTTCGGGTACGACTCGGCCATGGTCAACCCCTCCAGCAGTATCGGTCCGGCGTGCCGGCCGGGCGGATCGTGAACGCACCCGACACCCGGATGCCCGCCGCAGCGAGTACCTGCGCCCGCTCCGACTCCGTCAGCGCCGCACCACCGAGCACCTCGGCCGCGTACGTCACCTGGTAGTCGTCGATGCTCTCCGACCGGATGCCGGACGGGTTGAGCAGCACCCGCCGCGCCACCTCCAACGCCACCGGCAGGAACGGCGACAGGTCGGTCAGCGCGTCATACCGGGCAGCACCGAGTTCGGCGCGGATCAGTGCGGTGGTCAGCGCACGGGCCAGCTCGGCGGACGCCTGGTCCAGGTCCTGCTGCATGTACGAGGCGAGTTGTGTCAGCTCGAACAGATCAGCCACCGCTCACCTCCCCTGCATGGTCCGGCCGGGCCGGGTCGTGGCCCCCGACCCGGCCGGAGTCTCACTCGGTCGGCACACCGGCCGCGTCGAGAGCCGCGATCACGGCCTCCCGGCCCGCATCCGCCGGCACCTCGACCTGCCGCTTGGCCGCGTACGCCCGCCACACCGGAGCGCCCGAACCGGGGCCGCTCTTCGGCGGCGGACCGTCGTCGCCCTGGCCCGGTTCGCCGGCCTGTGTGCCGTCGTCGCCCAGCTCGGCGAGCTGCGCCAGCAGACGAGCCCGCTTCTGCTCCCGGGACTCGGCCGGGGTGGTCGGCTCCAGCCGAGGCGGCGGGTCGCCGTCCCACACGTCCGGGTTGCTGATCGCCGCCACCGCCCAGTCCGGCAACGAGTCGCCCGGACCGAACACGCCGGACCGGCCGGGCACCTGCTTGCCCTCGTCGTTCGTGACCATCTCCACCACGTGCACGTAGGTGCTCAGCCGCGGGGCACCCATCAGAACACGTCCGCGATCATGAGCTGCTTCGGCTGCTCCAGCACCGGCATGCCGCAGGCGTCGACGAAGATGAACTCCCGGTACGGGGGGCCCACCTTCTCCACCACCGCGACGATGCCCGGGGCCTGCTCGAACGACATCTCCGCCACGTTCGAGTTCACCAGCTCCAGCGCCGTCGCCGTCGTCCCCCAGGCGGTGTAGCCCAGGTTCTGCACGTTCGGCGGCACGAAGATGACCCGGTCGTTCGGCAGCACCCGCGTCGGCGTGCCGTCCACGTCGACCAGCGAGTCGTACACCATCACGATCGGCGGCAGCCCGAACGCGTTCAAGGCCGCATCCAGGGCCGGTCGGGTCACCAGACCAGGGGAGCCGGCCAGCGACGACGCCAGGGTGCGGATCTCCGCGTTCTGGAGCATGTAGTTCAGCACGTCGGTCGACACGATCTGGCCGCCCGGCCGGAACCCGTTCGTCGCGACGTAGGTCGTCACCCAGGCGGTCTCGTTCGCCACGATCGTCGCCGACGCCACCGTCGACCACGAGGTGCCCGGCGACACGAAGTGGTTGGCCGGGACACCGTAGTCGGCCTCCATGAACAGGCCACCCTCACCGGCCAGGGTGAACTTCCCGTCGGTGAGCACGTCACCTCGGGCCTGCTCCATGCGGGTCTGCACCTCACGGGTCAGGTTCGTGGCGTCGTTGTAGGTCGCCGCCAGGATCGCCGCGGTGTTCCCACCGCCAGAGCGGGCGAACTCCAGCTGAAGTCGCTCCAGCTCACCCATGCTCAGCGACGTCGACAGCGGCGGCAGCTTCACCTGCTTCGTCACCGCCGCGTCCCGCTCGGAGACGTGCAGCCGGCCGTCCCACGCCCGGAACCGGGCCGTCCGGTTCGTGCGGGTGATCTCCGCCAGGTCGATCGTGTTCCGGTCGAAGTACCGGTCCGGCAGGATCTGGTTCAGTACCTGGTCGGCCGGGGTCGGCACCTCCCGCACGAACGCGCTGAGCGCATCCGGCGTGACCGGACCGTCGAAAACGATAGCCATGATGATCCTTCCGGTCAGGCCACGAAGTGGATGAGCTTGAGGTCGGCCTGGCCGTTCGCGTCGAGGGTGAACGGCAGCTTCGACAGCTTCACGAAGCCGTGCACGAGCATCGCCGCGCCGACGTCCTTGCTGGTGTCGGCGGTGTTCGGGACCTTCACCGCGGCGAACAGCAGCCCGGCCGCGACCTCCAGGCCACCCGACCCCTCGGTGCCGCCGCCGGTCACGGTGGCGATGGTGACGGTGCCGGTGCCGCCGGTCGGCGTCGACGTCATCTGCGCGGTGTTCGTGTCGGCCAGCGCGCCCTGGAACGTGACCGTGTACGGGCCGCCCGGCGAGCCGGTCACGACCACGTTCCCGGCGCCGATGTTCGACAGCGCCTCCAGCGCGGCCTGCACCTGCGCGGCCGTCGCCGCCTGGGCGATCGACGCGGTTGTCTGCCCCGAGAAGGTCAGCGTGTACGAGGTCAGCCCGGAGCCGCCCTGCGTGAGGGTCTGCACCTCGTCGGTGACGCTGTACGGACCGTACAGCCCGGTGGCGGTGATCTTTCCGAGCGGCGTCCCCGAGAGGAAGTAGCCGTTCGGGTAGTGAACGGACGGCGTGAACGCCGACACGTCCAGGGTGATGCTGGGCGTGGTCCCCGGGTCGGTGCCATGCGGGCTGAGCAGCCACGCACGCTTGTCGACCTGGTAGTTGACCGTCGCCACCGAGATGTCGGTCATGGATGGTCCCTCTCTGGTCTCGTCAGGTGACGGTCGGCTTCGTACCGAACCGCTTCTGCGCCTCTGCCCGGCCGGCCTCAGCCCCCGACATCGGCTTGCCGCCGCGGACGCCTTGGGAAGGGTCCGGCCTCGGCGTCCTACGCTCCGCCGCCGCAGCGGCCGGGAACGCCTCACGGATCTCGTCCGCGTCCGCCTCCAACTCCTCGCGGCTGCCACCGACCAGGCGCTTCGCCTGCGCCGGCGTCAGCCCCTTCTCGGCGGCCACCTCCAGGCGCAACGCCCGCAGCTCCGCCTGCTCGGCGCGCTGCTCGGCTGCGGTGAGCCGCTCGGCGGTCTTCTCCGCCTCCGACTTGTCGCGGTCCTCGTACTCCTTGAGCTTCAGCCGGAGCGTCTCCGCCTCCTTGTTGGCCTTGCTCAGTGCCCGCTTCACCTCCGGTGGCACGTCCTGCGGCCTCTCGCCGCCCGGCTGCTCCGTGGTGTCGGTGGTGGTGTCGTCGGCGGCCCTCTCGGTCGCCTCGGTGGTCGCCATCGCGGCCGTCTCCTTGCATTCGCCCGCCCTCACGGCGGGAACGTCAGAGCAGGTAGCCGAACCGCTTGAGCAGGCGAATCGCCTCGTCGCGGGTGCCTCCGGCGATCTGCAGAATGCTCTCCGGCATCAGCCTGGGCGTCTTCGCCGACCGGTACCGCTGGCCCTCCAGCTTCACCCCGGTCTGCTTCGCACCCAGCCGCACACCGGCGAGCCCGCGGGTCGTCACACCCTCCGAGGTGATGTACAGCTGCCGGCCGTACACGTCGACCGCCTCCAGCCGGCCGCGGTCCCGACCACCGCGCAGCATCCGCGCCTCAGCGGCCGTGATCCGCGCCCCGGCCGGCGTCAGCCCGCGAGCACCCTTGCGTGCGTTGACGACCTGTGAGATGTCCGCGCCGAGCCGGATCGCCTCCGCGCCGGCTGCGGTGAACACCCGGTCCTGCTCGGCGCGGGACAGGCTGGCGAAGAACTTCTTCGGGTCGGTGCGGATCTCCTCCGCCGTGTCCTCCCGGGCCGGCACGTGCACGCAGTCACAGCGCGGGTGCCTGTTGAACCCGGCGTTGTACCGGTAGAAGCGGCCCGCCAAGACCACGCACCGGGCACAGGACCGGCCCACCAGCATCCGCCGGTAGCCGGGCACATCCCGCACCACCATCGCCACCTGGTCCGCAACCCGACCCGCATCCGCGACCTGCGTCCGCACGATCATGTCCAGGGTCGCCGCACCACCGGCCAGCGCCTGATCCGCTGGCGCTCCCGCCTTGATACCGACCAGCGTGGTGACCACCGGCTGATACAGCAGGTCACCCAGGTCGCGGCCGTCCGACGCGACACCCGCCAGAGCCTGCGGCGACACCCGGCCAGCCGCCGACGACACGACACCCTGCGCGTCGAGCACCTCGTCGAGGTACCCGTCCGCCCGGCCCGCCGCGGCGACCTGCGCCCCCGTCAGCAGCACCAGCAGCCGGGCCAGCGACTCCAGCCAAGAATCGCCGATCCTCACCGGGTCCACCAGCGCCCACAACCGGCCGGCCTCGGCGGCGACCGCCAGAGCGAGCCGACGGCGGGCCGCCGAGTGATCCTGGGCGACCTCAGCCGCCGACATCGGCGTCAGTCGGCGCCGGTGGGGGCACGTTGCCGGCCAACCCGCGGGCGATCTCCGCCACCGGGTCCCGGGCCTCCTCGGCCGCGAACAGTTCAGCGAGCTTCTTCCGCCGAGCCGCCGAGTAGCCGAGATCCACCCAGGCGGCCTCACGCGGAATGATCTTCTGCTGTACGAGCTTCACCGCCGCGTCGGCGGCCTGCGCCCGGGTCGGCGTCGCCGCCGAACGCCACTGCGTCTCCAGCCGCTCCATCCGCGGATCCCATCGGCCATCCCGGATGCGGACCGCGATCCTCATGGCCCGCTCGTACGCCGCCTCCGACTCGGTCTGGAAGTTCTCGACCTGCTTGATGACCCGCGATTCGTCAGCCAGGATGCCCTCCGCCGACGGCGGATTCGTCGTCGCCTGGCCGAGGTACCTCAGCGGCAGCCCCGACACCCCGGACACCAGCTTCGCGTACAGGCTGACGATGGTGTCGAAGTTCGCCAGGTCAGCCGCCGAGAACGCCCCGAACTTGGCCTCCGGGTTCGCCGACGCCCACAACGCACCGAAGTACGCCTCCCACGTCGGCAGCGTCTCACCCGTCTTCGGATCCCGGAAGTCAGCCGGCGTCAACCCAGCCGCCCACCGCTGCGGAACCGCGAGCGCCTCCGTGGCCACCTGCCCGTTCGTCAGCGCCCTGGCAGCCGCGTCCGTCAGACCAATGATCCGCGTGAAGATCGACCGCCCGTCGCGCTTCGCCAACCGGGCACCCCGGACCAGCGGCACCACCGGCACCACACCCAGGTCATGCACGTCTCGGTCAACCTCGGACCAGGTCGCGTTGCGTCGCTCCAGCCAGATCGTCTCGCCCGGCTGGTACAGCGTCGCGTGGGCAACGTCGTCGTCGGTGTAGAACTTCGCCGCGGCGATCGGCAGCCGCGTCCTCGGCGACAGCTCCACCGCCATCTCGTCGGACGACTCCACCGTGATCAGCGGAATCTCCGCCGTGCGTTCCCGGTCGTCGTCACCACCCTCCGGCGACGGGGCGTCCGGGGTATCCGCGTCGCCAGCACCGATCGTCAGGAAGCTGCCGCCCCGCACGATCGCGTCCAACTGGCCCAGCTTCGACTCGGCGTCGAGCCCGTTCGCCTGCCAGATCCGCCACAACTCCTCGTCCGCCTCCGTGGCGTCCGGCAGCTCGAACCCCTCCAGGGTGGTGCGGGCGGCGATCTCGTCGGCGTACGTCCCCGGCCAGGCCGCGATCGTCAGGAACCGGCGCAACTCCGGGGGGATCGCCAGGCCCAGTTGCTCGACCCGCTGCTCACCCTCGTAGTACGCCTCCAGCACCCGATTGCGGTTCCTGGTGCGACCCACCTTGATCAGGAGGCGACCGAGGAGGTGGCGCTCGTCGTCGGTCAGAGCCACTACCCCTCCTCGGTCATCGGAAGACCAGCACGGTCGTATCAGGAGGCGCAGCAGACCAGCCGGCAGCAATCGCGTCAGCTCGGGCCTCGTACGCCAGCGCGGCACCCACCACGCTGTCGATCTTCCGGTTCGACTGGTCGTGCTCCTTGCGCACCAGCCGGTGCCCGCCCTTGCGACGCACGTACGCGTTACCGAAGTGCTCCACGAACACCGCATCCCCGGAGTGCCACACCGCCCCGGTCACCAGGTCCGTACGCAACCGGTCCAAGGCGGCGGCCATCTGCACGTCGCGTCGCGTCTCCCACGACAGGACCCGCTCAGCGCCCAACTGCTCGGCGAGCGTGTCAACGTCCGACCGCCACTCGTGCGGGTCGGCATACAGCCGGGCCACCCGGTACCGGGTGAACGCCTCCCGCACAGCGGCCAGCACATCCGAGCGGGGAACCTCCCACCACGCACCCTCCGGGCCCGACGGCTTCGCCCAGATCCCCACCGGGAACAGGAACCCGTCGGACATCCGGGACCCGATCAGCACCGTCGCGTCGTCCCGCAGCGAACCATCGAACCCCAACGCGATCGCCTCGCCAGCAGCAACCGGCTCCGGGCGGGCCTGCCGCTCCACCACGTCCAGCGGAATCCACGCGTCCTTCGTCGACAGCGGCCGGTTCAGGTAGTACCGGGCGGCCTCCGCCTCGTCCCGGCAGATCCGCGGGTCCCGCATGTTCCGGTAGATCCGGTCCAGGTCCAACCAACTGGCCGCGTCGCCGTAGACCTGCCGCAACTGCGCCTTCGTGTGGGCCTCGTCGTCCAGGTCGATGCGGCCCTTGGCCTCCCGGTGATCCATCAGCACCGAGGACGACAGCTCGCCCTTGCGCCAGGCGGTCAAGGTGTCCTCGAACACCGACTGCTCACCCGGCCGGTATGCCGTTGACGTCTGCATCAACCAGGGCTGGTCCCGCTTGCCCAGGTTCCGGCTCACCGTGCCGTACATGCTCTTCAGCTCGCGCAACACGTAGAGGTGCGTCTCGTCCGCGCACACCCACGTTTCCTTGCCGCCATCCTTACTGGCCGAGCCCGACGTGCACGCCCGAATCTCGCCACCCTGCGGCAGGTACAGCGCCGTCGCCGACTGGTACTGGCGGGCGCCGGAAATTCCCGTGTAGACCTCGGGGTGGTTGTCCTTGCCCCACTCACCGCAGATCCACGCAATGTTCTCGAAGGTGTTCCCGGCCTGGCTTTCTTCAGTCGCCAGGCACTTCAGCAACGGGGTCCGCACCGGGCGGCCGACCGGCTGACCATCAGCGGACCACCCGTCGAATCGCACCGGGCCCAGCGCCTCGGCCACCCCGATCCAGCCCGCCAGCTCCGACTTCGCCCGGCCCTTCGGCCGCGACAACACCGCCTCGTCGTACAGCCGACGCCCGGTCACCGGGTCGATCCGGTACGCCTCGACCAGGAACCTCAGCCACTCTCGGTCCAGCTCAATCGGCTCTCCGGCGATGTCACCCGGGCCGTGGCAGCAGTACGCGGTGATCCAGTCGGCCACCTCGTAGCCCAACGACGGAACGTGCCCGTCGAACAGCGGCACCCACGGCACGTCAGCCCCCGGACGCCTGGCGGAACTTCTCCAACGCCGTCACCGTCCCCGGGCCCTTCCCGCCCGGCACCGACGGTGCCTGAGCACCCCGAGGGCCCCGGTACTGCGGGCGCTTGCCCGTCTTCGCATCCGGCAGCCGCAACGCGGCCAACAGCTGCTTCATCAGGTTCGCCGTCGCGTTCGCCTGTGTAAGCGCCGCGTCGACCTTCAGCTCGTAGTCCTCCGTCTGGAGCCGGTGCGTCAGCCGCACCCACACATCGACATTCCCGCGCAGCAGACCGTCGAGCTTGTCGAGCCGGTCCTTCGCCCGGCACGCCTCCAGCAGTTGCACCTGCTGCACCGCGTCCAACTCGTAATCGTCGGCGATCGAACGCCACAACTGCCGGCCGCCGGCACCCAGTCCGGCCGGAGCCTTCGTCACGCTAGGTCACCTCCGATCGGAGCCGTAGAAGAACTCAGGGGTCTGGACAGCGAGCCACCTCCCCGGCGGTCCTCTGACCTAGGGGTCCATGGGGGACTCCCCCCACCCCCGGTGACTCAGCGTGAGGGTTGGTCAGGCGGTCTGCGGTGCAGCGAGGTACTCGCCGCGTTCTTCGTCCCACCTGATCTGCATCACGGTGTCCTCGTCGATGCGGAGGTCGGCCGGACCGTACGCGCCGACTTCGATGCCGTGCTTGGTGGTGGCGTCGTTGAGTATCGCGAGGAAGTCGGCGAGGCGGCGGATGTCATCGCTGGTCATCGGTCGCGCCTCCATCCTCGGTTGCACAGTTGATGTTCGGGTCCGCGCCAGGTGGTGCGGTCGTCGGTGTGCCCGAGGTCCCACAGCTGCCCGACCTTGATGCGCCGTTCGGGCATGACGCAGGTCGGGGCAGCGCAGTCCACCTCGCCGCGCTCGACAGCCGGCCGCCAGCGTTCCCGCTCCTGCTCGTGGGCAGGGCCGTACCCGCGCTGCTGCCGGGTGCCGCGCGCCCGGTCGGTGGCCCGCGTGTGGGTGGGGCACCGGCCGGTGCGGACGAGCTCCGGGCAGCCGGGGCTGGCACAGACCTTCAGTGCGCGCGGCATGGCTACCTCGCCTGTTCGTGGCGACGGCGGGACTCGAACCCGCGTCCTCCTGGGTATGAGCCAGGCGAGCTACCAGCTGCTCCACGTCGCGCCGTCGGGTGTGCGGGCCGGGCACCGCCGCCAGTGCCCGGCCCGCTCTCCCCGCGCCCCACGCACGTCCCGTCCCCGGACACACGACAGCCCGGCGGGACCTGAGTGGTCGACCTGCCGGGCTGTGGGCACACCTCGCCTGGAATCAGGCGGGGTGCTTGGTCGGCACCTGCCCGCTCGGCCCCATGTTCATGGCGACGATCTGGGCGTCGGCGGTGCCGAAGTGTTGGACCAGCATCTCGATGTGCGCGAGTAGGTCCGGGTGCATGTGAAACCACTCGCCCCTGCTGGTGATCCGATGCACGGCAAACTGTCGGTGCCGCATCTGCTCCAGCTCGATCGGTCCGGGTTCGATCGCCATAACTTCGTCGTGCGGAAGGTTGGCGAGGCGGCCGGAGAGGTTGCGCGAGTAGCCGATCTTGATGCGGTCGCCGAAGCGGATGTAGTAGACGTACGGTTGGCGCGTTTCGATCCTGGGGACAAGCTGCCGCTTCTCGATCTTGGAGATGCACTCCCCCCTGGAGATGCACTCGGGGCCCTGGATGACTACCTCGACGCGAGGCGCTTCAGGGTGGTGGTCCTTCCAGTGCAGGTACGCCTCGTGCGCGTGTTCCCGGCATATGCGGAACGGGATGCCGGGGACGGCGAAGCGGTTGCATTCGCGGGAACTCTCGTGAACAACGCTGCACCGGGGCACCTTCACCGGCTTCTGGGCAGAGTCCGCCTGCTCATCTGCTGGGAGATTGTGCCCCCACTCAGCCGCCTTCTGCAACTCTCCGGCCTTCCGCGCCCGGCCGTGTCGGGCGGTGCGGGTGCGCATCTCGGCGTGGGCGACGTCGGCGAGCCGGTAGATGTTGGCTCGGCCGCCGTACCGTCCGACGGGCTTGAGGAGTCCGCGCTTCGTCCAGTCTCGGATCATGTCGGGGGTGACGTCGTCGCCGAGGCGCTTGGCGGCTTCGTCGGTGGTGACGTACTGGACCCCGGCGATGACCATGTAGCTCGGGTTAGGCTCTTCCATGTCGACCTCTCATCAGGTTGGCCACGCCCCGGGGGTGTTCGAGCACCCGCCGGGGTCCTTCATGATCCCAGGCGGGTGCGACAGGTTCGGCTGTCACTTCACGGTTTCGCTGGCGAGGTATCGACGCAGTGAGGACTTCGGAATTCCGGTCTTCGTCGTGATCTGAGACAAGCTGTCGCCCTTCTTTCGCAGCAGCCGGGCGTGCTCGATCTGCGCGGGGCTGTGTGCCATTGGTCGGCCGACCTGGCGGCCTTGCGCCTGGGCGACGGCGCGGGCGTGCGCGGCGCGCTCGGCGGTGAAGATGCGTTCCATCTCGGCGATCATCACCAGCAGCAGGTAGGCGATGCGGCCCATGCCGGTGGCGTTGGTGTCGATGGGCATCGGGTCAGCCAGGGAGCGGACGCGGACGCCCCGGTCGTTGAGGTCGTGGACGAGGTTGAGCACTTCGCGCAGGTTACGGCCGAGGCGGTCGAGGGTGTAGACCACGATGGTGTCGCCGGGGCGGACGTAGGCGAGGAGCTTCTTGAGGCCGTCGCGGTCGACGGTGGAGCCGGTCTTCTTGTCGACGTAGATGCGGTCGGTGGGGATGCCGGCTTGCTCCAGGGCGTCGATCTGTCGGTCGAGGTGCTGCTTGGTGGTGGAGACGCGGGCGTAGCCGAGTTCCATGCCGACGTGTGGTTCGCTCACTGTGTCTCTATCCCGTTCTGTGATGTGGTTTTGGCCCTGTAGTTGTGGCCCCACTTGTGGCCCGATGTTCGGGCGGTCAGAGCGTGTGTGGCTCCGTGCTCTGCGTGCCCGTGCCACTTCGTTGGAAGTGGCACAGCCCTGGAATCGGCCGATAGTGGCAGTTATCTGGTCCGTCCGTCAGCGACATGCCTCGGCGGCACCGACCAGGGCCGGCTCTTCGTCGAGCACCGTCATGGCGCAGTGCGACGGCCGGCCGGTGACCCAGTGGGCTCCGGGCATGCCGCACGCCGAGTCCTCCACTCCGTGGACGTCGTACGGCCCGAAGTTGAGCGCGAAGCCGAGGTGCTCGTCGCAGGCGAAGCCGTTCTCGGTCGTGCGCTCCTCCCACCGGAGGTGGTGTGTGGCGGGCTGGCCGCAGATCGGGTCGGTGTGCGGGTTGCCGTCGGGGGTGGCGTTGCAGACGAGGGCGTAGCCGGTCTCGTCGTCGGTGCGGCGGCCTACGTGGGCGGGCAGGTCGGTCACGGTCGGTCCTCTCGGGTCGGGTGGCCCGGGGCGCGCGTGCACCCCGGGCCGGACGGGTCAGACGTAGCTGGCGAGGATCCGGGCGGCCTCCTCGACCGGGGTGTCCGGGGCGCAGATCGGTGCGGTGCGGCGGCCCCGGTCGTCGGTGGTGTGCCAGCCGTGCTCGGGGTCGTCGAGCCAGCGCAGCCATTCACCGTGGGCGGTGGGGATGTTGCACTGCTCCTCATCGAGGTCGGCCTCGGCGAGGTTGAGGGCGACGCCTCGGGCGATGAGTGCTTGTGCGACGGCGCGGACGTAGTCGGAGCCGGTCGGGACTTCGGTGGGCACGGATCTCTCCTTCGGTCGGTGGTCAGTTGGTCGGGCTCGGCACGGCCCCCGCGGCCGCACCGAGGACGGCGGCCCGGGGCCAGATGTGCGCCACGCCCTCCACAGCCCCGGGCATCCCGCACGGGCATCCGGTGCCGGTGCACAGGCACGGCCGGTGGGGTCCGCCGGGCGGCCGGGTGCCGTCGCACACGACGGTCCAGGCGTCCTCGGGGCCGGCGGTCTGGACGGTGAGGGTGCGGGCGTGGCAGGCGGGGCAGCGGGGCGGGACGGAGCCGCTGAGGGGCGCGCGGGCGGCCCCGATGCCGAGGACCCTCCGTGCGGACTGGTCGAGCACCGTGAGGGCCTCAGCGGTCCGCTGGGCGGCGTGGGGGCTCATGCCGGGGATGGCTCGGCGGATGCGGGTGACCGGGTCCATGCCGGGCGCACCGGGGAGCGTGCCGGCGACGGGGTCCAGGGCGCGGAGGAGGTCCCCGAGGGCTGCGGCGTTGGGGTCGGGCCGGCGCGGGGCCCACGCGCCGATGGCCAGGTCGGCAACCGGGTCGCCGTGCCCGCCGAGGCCGTGACGGCGGCCGAACACCTGGCTGGGGATGCTGATCTCGATGCTGCCTCGGTCGCCGTCGCGGGCGGCGGCGAGGGCAGCCTTGGCGCGGGCCTCCAGGCGGGCGAGGGCGTCCGCGAGGGAGTCGGCGGCGGCGGTGGCGTGCAGGTGGTGCGGGGTCAACGGGGCTCCTCAGGCGACGCGGTTGAGCGGGTTGCGGACGAAGCGCGTGAAGCGGACGGCCTGCACCTCGGCGGCGAGTGCGGGCCGGGGTGCGAGTGCGGCGCGGATGGCAGCGGCGGGGTACAGGTAGCGGCGGCCGTCCGCTACCCGGTGGATGCGTCGGGCGGCGGTCCAGGCGGGCACGTGGTGGCGGCTGATGCCGATGAGGGCGGCGGCCTGGTCGCTGGTGAGCAGGCCGGTCACCGGGTCCTCCGGGTGGTGAGGGTGGCGACGATGGTGCAGGGCAGCCACACAGCGGCGAGGGCGACGAGGACGACCGCGCCGTCTTGGGTCCAGGCGTCGGCGGCTGCGGCGAGGCCGAGGGTGGCGGCCGTCCCCGCCACCAGTGCGGCGGCGAGGACGGCCAGCAGGCGGCGGATCACGCGAGGCCCTGGTCCCGGTCGGCGGCCCGACCGCAGGCGAGGCGCTGGCACCAGCCCTTGGCGTAGCCGGCGAAGCAGTTCCAGGTCGACACCCACGCCCAGGGCATGTACCGGCCGCAGTAGTCGCAGCGGTGGTCGTAGCGGTTGTTGCGCGGCACCGGTCAGCCCTCCCGCGTGTTGGCCGGGTTGTTGGCCGGGCACTGGTCGGCGAGGTGCATCTGCCGCATCGTCCGGGCCCGGTCCGCCGGGTGCTGCTCGCACGCCGGGTCGGTCCGCCGGGTGTCGACGCTGCCGCAGGGTGCCTTGCCGCAGGGGCAGCCAGCCTCCAGGTCGGTGGGTCCGGCGCCTCGGGTGATGTGGTAGCCGGCGGGCGGGCCGCCGAGGTGGTCGTCGACGCGCCCGGCGGCCACGTCGGCCTGGTGCTGGGCGGCTTCGGCGGCGATCTGCGCCACGGCCTGCTCGACGCCGTGGCACCAGCAGCCGCAGGCGGCGCACAGGGGCGGGGTGCACTGGTCGTCGTGGCCGGGCTGCTCCGGTGCGGCCCGAGTCGGCTCGGCGTCCAAGGCCGCCAGGACAGCTGCCGTGCACCGCTCCCGCACCACGGGCAGCGGCACACTGATCGGCCAGACGTCCTGCAAGGCGCGGCTGATGGCGTTGAAGACCAGGGCGGGCAGCTCGTGCACGCGGGTCGGGCCGGAACCGGGGGACGGCGTGGTGTCGCCTCTGCCGATCTTCTCGGCGAGGTGGCCGAGCAGCTCTCCGAACCCGGTCGGGGTCGGGTCGCAGGTGTCGAGCCACCAGCGGAGCACGGTGGGGTCGTCGGCGAGGATGCGGATCTGGCGGGCGATGTCGCGGTGGGTGTCGGCGCGGGCGTCGGCCAGCTGGGCGCGGGCCTTGTCGCGCTCGGCGATCACCTCGTCGCGGTCGCGCATCATGGCCCGGTTGTCGCCCTCGGCGCGGCCGAGCTGGATGCGCAGGTCGTCGCGCTCGACCTCCAGCTTGTGGGCGGTGGTGCGAGTGTGGTTGAGCCGGCTGACTGCGGCGTCCCGGTCGGCGGCGCACTGCCGGATCAGGTCGGCCACCGAGGCGACGGGGTGGGCGTAGCCGGCGGCGTTGAGGGCGGCCCAGGCGTCGGTGAGCTGCGCGAGGGCCTGGCCGAGGTCGGTGCGTGCTTCGTCGCGGTCGCGGGTGACGTGGTCGAGCAGGCCGGCGGTGGACAGCTCGGTGGTTCGCAGCGGGATGCGGTCGTCGGTGCGGGGCTGGTCGGGCATGGGGGCCTCCGTGGCGGCGAGGGTGTCGGCGATGAGCTGCAGGGTCCGGTCGGCGGCGGGCACGGCGATCTCCTCAGGCGGTCGTGGGCTGGGTGGCGGGCCAGGTGACGGCGTCGAGGGCGGCGCGCTGGGCGGCGGGCATGGCGACGAGTGGGTGGCCGAGGTGGTCGAGGCCGGCGGCGCGAAGCCAGAGGGCGTCGACCTGGTTGTCGTCGCCGAGTTCGCGGCCGAGGCGCTTGTAGAGGGCGACGGCCATCTCGGGCTTGCCGGCGTTGCCCCGGCCGGTGGCGTACTTCTTGAGGCTGGCCGGGGTAATGAGGGCGTAGGGGACGCCGAGGCGCAGCAGGTAGCCGCGGACGGCCCCGTGGACCATGCCGGTGATGCCGGCGGCCTTGGCGTGGGTGGGCAGGTCTTCGATGACGACCAGGTCGATGTTCCGGCCGTCGACGGCGCGGACGACCTCGTCGACGATGGCGACGAGCCGCCGGTCGCCGGTGGTCTTCGACGTGACGGTGTAGGTGGTGTTGTCGCACCAGGCGATGCCGGTTGCGGTCATGGAAAGGTCGAGTCCGACGACGCGGGGCTGGGTCACGGCTTGTGCTCCTCGGGGGTGAGGGGGCTGCTGTGGTGGGCGCGGGCGAGGCGGCCGAGAACGGCGCGGCGCCGGGCGGCGAGGTCGTCGTCGGCCTGTTGCGCTGCGAGGTGGTCCAGGTACTTGGCGGCAAGAGGGCCGACGGGTTCGGGCTCCCGGGGGATAGTTCCGGGCTCGCCGGGGGGTAGGTTCGGCGCGCTTGCCGGGTCGATGTGCTGCTCAGGGCGGCAAATGCATCGATGGGCCGGGGGTTCCGGGTGATCCGGGGGTAGTTTCAGACCCTTCTCGTGGTGCGTAGAAAAAAGTGCACGGTCTAAACGTGGACACATGGGGTCACAGGGTGCGTCTTGGGTGTGAGTTTTTTCTTCGCGCACGTCCCGGGGGGTTGAAATCAGCGTTCTATCACCCGGATCACCCGTAACGTCGATGGATTTGTGCCCGTGAGCAGGCATAACATAAGTTGACCTTTCCGGGTGGTAGGAAAAGGTGTCCGTTCTATCCCCCGGGACGTACGGGGGTTGGGTGTCAGATCCCGGGGGGTAGGTCTCGCCTATCCCCCGTGAACCCCGGCGCGGCGTCACTGCGCCCCCTCCGGCACCCCGGCGGCCATCGGCGTCACCGAGTACGACCACACCTTCGTGTCGGTGTCGTAGAAGCCGTTGAGCCGGAACCCGCCCCGGTAGCGGCCCCGCTCGGCGGAGAGCATCTTCCCCAGGCCCACCGCCGACGGGACCTGGCCGTCCTTCCGCCGCACCAGGAAGGTGCCCTTCCACTCCCGGCCGTCGATCCCCGGTGTCGTGGAGTCGTGCAGCCGCTTGGAGGTGAGCTGCTCGTCGCCGAACAGCTCGTGCCAGCGGGAGTAGAACGCCCCGTACTGGGCCTCTTCCTCGTCGACCTCGTGCAAGCTGCCGCTGTTCGTCATGAACCCCGGCTCCCGCAGCCAGTCCAGGAACCCGGCGGTCGCCGACGCCCAGGGGGTGAACGTCCGCATCGGCGTCTCCACCCGGTGGGCGCCGGCGACGATCCAGCCGCGGACCAGGACCAGCAGGTGGTACAGGACCGTTGCCCGGTTGACCGGGTCGCCGAGCCACTCCTCAAGGTCGCCGAGGACGAACTTGCTCGGTGGGCGCATCGCCGGGTTGGGCATCTGCGCGTCGAGGCGGATCAGCACGGTCCGGGAGGCGATGTCGCCGCCGATGGACAGGCTGTTGCCGGTGACGAACCAGACCCGGTCGTTGGGCACCCGCACAGTGGTGGACACGCCAAGGATGCGGTCAGACCACACGGTGGCGGTCAGCAGCGCGGCGAGGGTCGGCTGGTCCACGTTCTCGGCCTTGCCCACGTTGTCGAGGCAGACGACCGCCCCGCCCTTGTCGACGAGGATTGAGGTGATGACCTTCCGCAGCTCGACGTCGTCGCCGACCCAGGGCCGGGTATACCCGGAGAAGACCTTGGTCATGATGGTGGTGAGCAGGCTCTTGCCGGTCGCCGGTGAGGTGGCGTCGACCGCAGCCAGGGGCACCGGCACCCCGCCGAGGAACGGGCGCAGCAGAGGGGCGACGAGCATCCCGAGGTAGTTGGCGCGGGACGGCCCGACCCAGGGGAAGTCAGCGAGCAGCTCGTCGATGATGAACCGTCGGGCGGCGGTGAGCTGCTCGCTGGTGGGCCTGTCCGGGACCACCTGAAGGGGCAGCTTCGGCGCGTAGATCAGGCCGGTGGCCGGGTCATAGCCGGGGGTCTGGACGAGGCTGCCGTCGTCGGGCCGGAACACGGGGGTGGTGACGATGCCGTTGAGCGGGGCCAGCTTCGGCCAGTGCGCCGACGACAGGGCTGCGGCGGCGACGTGCCCCTTCGGGGTGGCTTCGGTCTCGACCAGTTCGGTGTCGCCGTCGGCGAGCTTCTCCTTGACCAACTCGTAGGTGAAGGTGTGGTCGGCGAGCAGCCGGGCGAGGCGGGTCTGGTCGACGATGGTGATGATCTGCGTGGGGTCGTCGTCGGTGGCGATGGCCCCGGACGGGCTTTCGACGACGACGACGGTGCCGGCGCGGACGTAGGTGTCGGGGATGGCACCGTCGTCGATGGCGGTGGCGATGGCGCGGATGGCCGCCGGGTCGGTGTCGAGGTGCACCCGCGGCTGGCCGTTGGCGGCGAGCTGGTCGGCGCGAGCCTTGATCTCGGCGCGGCGGTTCTCGGCCTTCTTCGCCCTCTCGACCTTCTCAGCCTGCTTGGCGAGGTGCCGTTCGTGGGTTTCGCGGGCGCGTCGGGCGGTGTCGCTCTCGGCCTTGCCGACGACCGTCAGGTGCTGCTGTCGTTCGCTGGTCACGCGACGCTCCGGAGCTGCTGGGTGGGGATAGGCCGACCGGTCTCCCAATCCACCGGGCCGCCGGGATGGTCGTGGACGTTCGGCCGAGCCCGGTCGGCGGCGCGGCGGGCGTCCCGCTGGTCGACGGCCCGGTGGTGCCACCAGAGGGCGTCGGCGGCGGTGAGGTTGCCGCGGGTGCCCCTGCGGGCCTTCCGGCGTGGCCCGCTGAACGCGAACCGGAGGTCTTCCCACACTTCGCCGAGCGCACCTTCATGGCCGTCGTTGACGCCGTCGGTGTAGCCCGCCTGATAGGCCATGTCCTCGACGGCCGGGGCGGGCTGGGGCTCGGCGGCGGCGACACCCATCTGGAAGGCCAGGGCGGTGAGGTAGGCGACCTGGTCCCGGGTGAACGTCTCCTGGCCACCGGTGAGGGCTGCGACGGCCCGCTGGGCGGCGTCGGCGTAGGGCAGGGCGTGGACCTCGTTGGTGCTGTGCGTCTGGTGCATCAGGTCCCCCTGGTTGTGCGTGTCCTGGTCGTGTGGGTGGCGCCCTGCCGCGACGTGAGCGCGGGTGTCCCGGCCGGTTCCGGTGTCAGGGCCGGCCATCAGGCCTGGGCGATCTGGTGGGAGCGGGCGGACCAGGCGGCGGTGACCTGCGGGTCGCGGATGCGGGCCCCCAGGCAGAGGGCCTTGATCTCGTCGAGGCGGGCCTGGGTGTCGGCGGCGTCGATCTCGGCGAGGACGTCGTCGACGGTGAGCGGTTCGCCGGGCTGCGGGTCGGCCGGTTCGGCGGTGGCCTCGATGGCGGCCGGCGCCGGCTCGTCGGCGGGCAGGAAATCAGCGGCGGACACGATCCGGGGCGCGGGCCGGCCGGCGACGGCGGTGACGCCTTGGTCGCGGATCTCCTCGGCGGTGTACGGCATGCCCATGATCGCGTCGGAGGCGATCCACCGGCACACCTCGGCGGTGCCGCGGGCGACCAGCATCGCGGCGGGTTGCCGCTTCCACTGGTCCTTGCCGAGCAGTCCCATGGCGCGGGCCCGGTCGAGGTCCCAGGTGGACGTCTGCCAGTCGGTGTCACCGCGGCGGCGGCCGGCGACGACGGCCCGCTCGTTCGTGGATTCGAGGATCTTCACCTCGTGGCCGAGGCCCTGGGCGATGGCCCGCAGGGTGAGCGCCTTCGGGGCGGGGGTGCCCTGGATGTTGTCGAACGCCCGCAGGGAGGCGAGCGGGGACAGGCCGACCTCGGCACCGGCGAGGATCGCCGCGGCGGCCTCCTGAGGCTTGCCCTTGTACGCGACGGGGGCGAACTGGGTGGAGCAGAGACCCTCGGCGAGCCGGTACGCGGCGTCGGCGGCCACGGCCCACTCGGCGAGGGCGGCGGTGCCGGGCTGGCCGGCGGCGGGCACCTGCAACTGCTGGTCGGTGCGGATGGCGATGTCAGACATTGGTCTTCTCCATGGGTCCGGGCAGGGTGTCGTCGATGAGGAAGTGCAGGCGGGACTCGCGGAAGACCTGACAGCCGGTGCACATGCAGCCGTTCGGGTGGTCGCCGAGCACCCGCCGGAACACCTCCCGGAGGCTCTTCAGCTCGGCGTTGAGGTCCGCGCGGTCCTCGGCCAGCTCCGCCTCGCGGCAGTCGCAGGCGACTCGGTGCTGGGTGCAGGCGATGTACCGCGGGTCGAAGGTGTTAGGCGGGACCGGGTAGGGGATGCGGCTGCCGTCCCGGAACTGGACGTAGCCGTGGACGGTTCGACCTCGGGTCATCAGAACTCCTGGTCGCGGAGGGCGTAGGGGGGAAGGAAGATGGTGGTGATGTCGGCCGGGTAGCCCGGCCAGTCGCCGGTGCTGGTGCACTCGGCGAACAGGTCGATGGCCCGGTCGTTGATGCGGCGGCCGGCGGCCAGCTCGTCCTCGCCGAGCTGCACGACGTGGATGAGGTGCGGGGCGGCCTTCTCGACGAAGACGAAGACGAACGGCAGGTCGCCGAGACCGAGAGCGGCGGTGCCGGCCTGGTACCAGTCGGCTTGGCCGTGGTAGCCGTACCGGGTGACGGCCCGAGTGATGTGGTCGGCGTCGGCCTCTTCGCAGGTCTTGAGGTCGACGATGGCGTCCGACCGGAGCCAGTCGGCGCGGGCCCGCCGCCACACGCCGGTGCGGTCGTCGACCCAGAACAGGGACTGCTCCGGCTCGCCCTTGGTCAGCAGCGCGCTGGCGAGTGGGTGGTCGGCGATCGCGTCGGCCATCGCGGTGACCTGGTCGTAGGTGTCCTGCTTGAGGGGGATGCCGCCGGCCTCCCGGACCGCCTTCACGTGCTCCTTGGCGACCTTGGTGTCCCACCGGTCGCCCGGCACGACCTCCAGGTGCGGGCCGGTGCCGAGGACCATCTGGTGCGCGGCGTGCCCCACGTCGAACGCCTTGGACGGCGCGGGCGGGTTGCGGCGGTCGTAGTCGAACCGGGCCGGGCAGGTGGCGAGCAGCTTCCTGGCGCCGGACGACGACAGGCTGCCGGCGGGCACCGGGTCGGCGTGGTACACCGCGTCGGGCATCGCCGGGTGCAGGCCGGGTTCGGTGACGACGACCGGCGTGTCGGTGAACCTCACCGCCGTCCTCCCTGAATGAGTCGCAGTTGCTGTCCGCCGGCCTCGCACCCGGGGTGCCGGTCGAACACGTCGGGGGTGCCGTCCTGGCCGGCGCGGGCGGCGGGGTCGAGGTAGCCGCCGCACACCGGGCACAGGGCCAGCGGTGCCGGGTCTCCGGCGGGCCGGCACGTGCGGCAGGCGGCGCCGGTGAGGTAGGGGCGGACCCCGGTGGTGGACCGGCACGGTTGGCCGGCCCGCCACTGGGTGCACTCCGTGGAGAGCAGCGGGGTCGTCACCGGGGCCCGCCGGTGGTGTCGTCGGGCCCGCCCAGGGCGGCCCGCAGGTCGGCGAGCACCGTGCTGGTGTCGCCGGCCGGTCCGGGCCACTGCGGCGGGGCGGGGCGCACGACGTTGGGCGTGTTGAGCAGCCCGGTGGCGTCGCCCGGCCCGCCGGGGATGAGCGCGGTTTCCCGGGTAACGGCCTGGAGGGCGGCCGGGGACAGCCGGTAGCTGCGGTCGACGCGCTGGACGGTTTCCGGGTGGTGCCGGCCGACCGGGGCGGTGTCGTTGAGGTCGGCGATGGGTGACCACGTCTCGTCGGCGTCCCGGTGCTCGACGGTGTCGGCGGCCGGCTGCTGGCCGGTGAGCCAGGCGGCGATGCGACGGTGAATCGGCGGGCGGGCATGCCAGGCGGTGACGGGGCTCGGGTCGGTGGTCGTCACCGGGCCACCGCCTCGGCTGCGGCGTGGCCGGGCATCTCCACGGAGACCGGCTGCTCGTCCCCCTGCAACTTCACCGGCATCAGCACGGCGATGAACCAGTCGCCGATCTCGACGCGGACCGGCTTACGAGGGCCGTCGAAGGTCCACCGTGGCGAGTTGAACGGGTCCAGCTCGGCGGCCTTCAGCAGCGGGCGGATGACTCGGTGGGTCAGACCAACCGGCGCATGCAGCCCTTCCGCGTCGCGGGTGGGCAGCGCGGAGAGGATCTTCCCCAGGTCGGGGTAGTTCTTGCCCTCGACCTGCCGGAGGTGCATGGTGACGCCCCGGAAGGTAACCGTGAGGAACTCGCCGTCCTGGGTGATGGTGGCCTCGTCGGCGGCGGTTTCCCGGTCCTCGATGAAGGCGGCCAGCTCGTGGCGCAGCCGCTTGGCGTCCCACCGGGCCAGGTGCAGGGGGCCGACAGGCTGGCCGGTGGCGGGCTGGCGGGCGTGGCCGATGACGTACCGGTCGGTGCCGCTGGCGGTGAGGATGCCGTCGCCGGCCCGGAGCTGCACGCAGTTGAGGGCGGGCAGGGTGACGTCGCGGCTGACGAAGGGGGTGACGGCCCCGAGGATCTTGGCGAGGCTGCCGGTGGTGGTGACGATCTGGCTCATCGGGTCACCGCCTCGGCGTCGCCGTCGCCGCCGACGAGGCGGACGGTGGTGAGCGCGCACCACTCGGCGAACTCGGCCCGGATGGCGTCCCGCTCGGCGCGCACCTCGGCCAGCTCGGCGCGGGCCTGGACCAGGCGGATGGTGGCGAGCGCCGCCCACCCGGCGAGGCTCATCGGACGCCCGTCGAGGGTGTTGTGGAGATCGCGGGTCAGCTCGAAGCCGTAGACGGCCTCCCCCCGTTCGGCGAGCCGGCGGGCGGTCTCCGGGTCGGCGGCGAGGGCGTCGACGTCGGCGAACGCGGCGACGGCGGTCTGGTCGAGCTCGTGGATGTCGCGGGGGGTCAGGTCGGTCATGCTGCTGCTCCCATCAGGAAGAGGAGGAAGGTCCACACCACGTCCAGCACCAGGTAGGCCAGCGCCCAGAGGGCCAGGCAGACGGTGACGATGGCGGTGAGGGCGGCGAGGGTGCGCAGGTCGTCGGCCATCAGGCGGCCCGCCTGCTGCCGCCGACCCGGGACCGCCCCCGCTTGACGGGGACGGCCGGCTCGGTCAGGCCGAGGATCTCGGCGATGTCGGCGTGGCCGCGGTCGAGCAGCCACCGGCGGGCGTCGGCCTGCCGCTGCTCGCGGTGGATGCGGTCCTGCTCGGCGGCGGACACCCGGGCGGTGTGCATGCCGGCGTCGAGGCGGTCGAGGCTCGGCATCACGCCACCGCCGTTCCTGAGCGGCAGCCGTACGGCGAGCAGCCGTCGGGGTCGCCCAGCTCGGCAAGCGCGTCGAAGATGTCCGGCGACCGGTCAGCCCACTCCCGTCGGGTCACCCGGTCGATCGGGGCGGCCGACAGCGGCACCCGCGAGCGGTGCAGGAACGCCTCACCGTTGAGCGGCAGCCCCCGTGCTCCGCCCTTGCGGATCGCCTCGTCGAACGCGACCGCGTCAGCCCACTCGCTGGGGTGGTTGTCGCGAAGGTCCCGCCACTGGGCGTTGCCGTGGAACGGACAACCGACACAGGCGCTCTTGGCGGTGTTCCCCCACCCCCGAGCCGTCAGCCACCGCTGGCAGTCCTTGCGGGACATGCCCAGCTCCAGCAGCGGGTACCGCCGCCGGATGTAGGACACGCCGTCCCGGTCGGACACCCGACTGATCTCGTCGGTGGAGAAACCGATCCACTGCTCGGCGACCGCACCCTTCGGCACCCTGCGGAAGTGCGGGGGCTGAGCACCGAGCAGCTCCCGGGCTTTCCGGCCGATCGGGGCCAGCTTGTACTCGGCGGTGCACTGCCGACGGCCCATGCCGTCGGAGCCGTCCGGGTTCCGGACGAAGTACGGGATGCTGGCGTACCGGTGGGCGGGGTCGAGGCTGTCGGCACGGAGGTTGCCGTTGCTGACCCGGTGCAGCGGGATGCCGGCCGCGTCGAGCACCACCGCGAGCCGGTCCAGGTGCCGGTAGACCGTGGCGGGTTCCCACCCGGTGTCAGCGAAGATCGCGGCGTCGACCCGGGGCAGGGTGCCGTCGGCGGTCATCAGGGCCAGGACGGTGGACTGCACACCGGCGCCGAGGGACAGCAGCTTGAGCATCAGGCGGCGCTCCTCAGGTGCCGGGTGGGCCGGTCGTACTGGGCCAGGTCGGCCCGCTCCTCGGCCGTCATGCCGGCGATCAGTGCGTCGGCGTCGGCGGTCAACGCGTCGATCTGCTTCCGCAGCGACACCACGAGGGCGACCGGGTCGGCGGTGAGGCCGAGGTCGGCCAGGGTGGGCGGGGGGTCGGTGCGGCCGGTGACGGTCCAGCCGTCGACCCCGGCCGGCACCTCGGTCGGCACGGTGTCGACGGTGTCGGCGCGGTCGTAGCGCAGCCCGGTCGGGTCGGCGTAGTCGGGGCCGGGCCGACCGCCGGTGCCCGGGATCGGGCCGAGGGGGCGCACCGGCGGCAGGTCCGGGTCGGGCGTCGGGTCGGCGGCCAACTGCGCCGGGCTCACCGGGTGCCCCCGGCGGCGAGCTGCGCCTCCAGCTCGGCGATCCGGGCCTGCGCGGCGGCCAGCTCGCCCGGCAGGTACGTGTCGGCCTCCACCCGCAGCGCGCCGACCCTGGTCCGCACCTGGTGGACCCGGCCTCCCGAGGAGAGGCTCACGGTTTCGACGGTCAGCTGGCCGCCCGCGAAGCCCTCGGCGAGGCGCTCACCCAGGGCGACGGCGGTGAGGTCGGTGTTGTCGGGGTCCGTGACCGTGATGTCCAGCGTGACGCTGGTCGGCTGGCGACTGGTGCCGGCGAGGGCGGCGATCCGGTCGGCGGCGGCGTGCACGTCGGCGGCGAGCCCCGTCCAGTAGTCCGGCGACGTGTCGGCCGCCCCGCCGGTGACCGCCTCGTACGCGGCGACCAGCCGGGCGTGCGCCTCACCCTGGACGGCCTCGACGTCACCGCCGTCCGCCGGATCCAGGTGCCCGGCGGCGATCACCTCGCGGACAGCGGCCAGCAGGCGGCCGGACGGCTGCGGGTCGGCGGTCGGGGCAAAGCCGGCGGCGTCCACCGCGCCGACCGCCTGGTCGAGGGTCAGGCCGCCGGCGATGCGCAGCTCCGCCACCTGGCCGTCGCGGTCGACCAGCGCGGTCAGCCGCCGGCCCGTGCCGTGATGCACGGCGTACTCGGTGCCGAGGTGCACGGGGGTGACGTAGTCGCCCTCCCAGCCTGCGGCGTACAGGCGGCGGATCAGGCCGGTGGCGGCGGTCAGGTCCCGGGCCGGCTCGGCCGCCGGGGTGGTCGTGTAGCTTTCGGGGTGCATCTGGACTCCTCTGTTGTCCGTTGCGTGGGGCCCCTGCCGGTGGTGCGGTAGGGGCTCTGTCGTGTGTCAGGCGGCGGCAGCGACCCGGTCGCGCCGGCACGTCTTGCATTCGCGCCGCGCGTAGCCCTTCGCGGTCCGCCGGGTGTATGTGTTCGCCGGCGTGTACTCGTGGCCCTGCGGGCAGCAGGTCTTCGCCGCGTTGTGGTGCGGCATCGTGTGGCGGCTGCGCAGCAGGTTGTCCCGCTGCGTCACCGCCTCCAGGTGCGCCGGGTTGACGCACAGCCGGTGCCGGCAGCCGACCCCACCGGGGCAGGTCGTGTCGGCGTTGTGGCAGGTGTGGTCGACGTGCAGGCCCTCGGGGATCGGCCGGACCATCAGCTCGTAGGCCACCCGGTGGGCACCCTCGGCCTGCTTGCCGAACCGGCCGTAGCCGTCCTGGTCGCTGCTGCCGCGCCAGAGCCAGCAGCCCTCGGGGCCGGCCGTGCTGTCGACCTGGGTGATGAAGGCGCGAAGCCGGCGCCGGTCGATGGTGATCACGCCGCACGCCCCAACGGACCATTGAGGGCCGGTTCGGGAGTGGCGAGCTGATCGATCTGTGCAACCTGCTCGGCGGTGAACCGGACGAGCCGACCGCCGGGCAGTCGGGTGAACGGGATCTCGCGCCGCTTGACGCGGATCTTCACCCACTCCTTGGACACGCCGTACCGGTCGGCGAGCTGCTGCATGTTGAGGAACGCCTGCCCGCTCATGCCGCAGCCTTCAGCAGGGTTCGGCGCTGCCGGGGACCGGTGAGCCGGAGCGTCCGGCAGATCCGGGCGTACACGGGCGGGGAGACGCGGGGGCGGTCACCCCGCTCGACCTGGGACAGGTATTGGAGGCTGATATCGCAGCTCGCGGCGAACTCGGCCAGCGTTTCGCCCCTGAGCTGGCGAAGCTCTCTGAGCTTCGCGCCGTCGATTTCGACGGCGGCGGGCCGTGGGTTCATCATGCGGCAACTCTAGCCACATTCAGCAGGGTTCCGCAACGCATGATGCTGAACTCTGCTGAATTCGGTCGAACGGTCAGGTGTCGTGCAACGTACGGCTATGATCAGCCGGATTCCGCTGGCACACTGTGCCGCATGGATGAACTGGGTCAGCGCGAACGGCTGGCGAATCTGATCAGGACCAGACGTCTGGAGCGCGGTCTCAGTGCCAGCAAGGCCGCTCAGGCAGCAGGTATAGACAGGGCTACCTGGTCTAACGCGGAAACAGGTGCCCGCCGCACCGCCGAGCACAACTACGCCGGTATCGAGCGCGCACTCGGCTGGCAGCCAGGGAGCATCGACGCGATCCTGGCTGGAGGCGAGCCGACCACCGAGCCGGCAGACCCGGTCATCCTCGATGAGGAGATCCATCTTGTGCGGACGGACCCTCAGCTCACCGAGGAGATGCGCGAGAGGATCATCGCGCTCATCCTCGAACGTCGAGAGCGCGACAAGGCCGCAGCCCTGGAGGACACTCGACGGATGATCGACCTGTTCCGACGAGGCTGACCGCAGCGTGTGGATCGAGAAGAACGGCCCGACCTACCGCATCAGGGACCTGGTGGGAGGCAAGAAGGTCACCCTGGAGAAGGGGTGGCCCAACAAGACCTCGGCCAAGAAGCGGCTTACCACTCTGCAAGCCGACCGGTTACGCGGCGACTTCATCGACCCTCGGGCCGGGAAGCTCACTGTTGCCGAGTGGGTGGGGCAGTGGTGGCCGGGCCACGAGACCGGGCTTAAGCCGACCAGCCGCCAGTCGGAGGGCTCCCGGGTGCGCATGCACATCGTGCCGCTGCTCGGACACCTCGCCCTGGACGAGGTTGACAACCTGGCCATCCAAGCGTGGATCAGCAAGCTGATGGCCGGCTTGCCGGATCTCGAACGGCCGGGCAAGTGGGCGCGCCGCCCGCTGTCGGCGAAGACCACCCGGTCGTGCCACGGACTGCTACACAGCCTGATGAAGGCGGCCGTGCAGGCCAGGAAGATCCGCACCAATCCGTGCGGGGACACGAAGCTGCCCGAGCTGGTGCCCCGGGAGATGCGGTTCCTGACCGAGCCCGAGGTGGGCCGGCTGCACGCCGCGGTGCCGGAGCACTGGCGGCCCCTGGTGCTGCTGCTCGTGTCGACCGGGCTGCGGTGGGGCGAGGCAGTGGGACTGCAGCTCAAGAACCTTGACGTGCTCGGCGGTCGGCTGACCGTCGTCCGGGCGATGCACGAGATGTCCGACGGGTCGCTCATCTTCGGCACGCCGAAGACCGCGAGGGGCCGACGAACGGTGACGTTCACACCGAAGGTCGCGCAGGCGCTGGCGCCGCTGGTCGTCGACAAGGGGCGCGACGAGTTGGTATTCGCCACGCCGACGGGCAAGCCGGTGCGGTCACGGAACTTCCGGCGGGGCTGGCTGGAATGGACGTCGGCGGCCGGGTTCGGCGGGTTGCGCATCCACGACCTGCGGCACACCCAGGCGGCGTGGTTGATCTCGGCGAACGTGCCGCTGTCGGCCATCTCCCAGCGCCTCGGGCACAGCTCCATCGCGGTCACGGACGGGATCTACGGCCACCTGCTACCGCAGGTCGACGCCGGAATCCTGAGAGCGGTCGCAGAGGCGCTGGAGCACATCGACCCGGACGCGCTTGCGGCGGAGATGAGCGAAGAGACCGCGGGCGAGATCCTGACGGAGGAGGCTGGGGACGTAGGGGAGAGGTAGGGGAAACGGTCTACCCCGCGATACCCGCTGATACCCAACGCACCCCCTCCCGTGCAGGTCAGCAGCGGTGTCGGCCCCCTGACCAGGCTGCCCAGGCGAGTTCAATTCCCATCAGTCACCCGTTTGGTGGATCTCTTCCGCCGCACTCAGGCCTCCTCTTCCGAGGGGGCCTGAGTCGTTTCCGGGGCCGGGTCTGGGGTGACTCGGGCCTGCGCCACCCCAGACGCACACCGGCCCCCGCCAGGTGGCGAGGGCCGGTTGGATGGTCTTTCGGAGCGTCGTCAGGTGGTCTGTCGGAGCGTCCCGGAGGGGTCAGGTCGTCGGCTCGGCGCTCGGCGTCCCGGAGGCGTCGTCGGGGCTGGCGTCGGCGTCCGGCTGCCCGGCGTCCGGGTCGTACGGCAGGGCGCTGCCCTTGACGTACTCGTCCCAGCTCATGTTCCAGTCGGTCCAGCCGTTGCCGTTCTGGAGCTTGCGTTCGGTGCCCTTGACCGTGATCGGGTCACCGATCTTCGTGTTGGCGAACAGCCAGGCACCGTCCTTCATCGACACGTTCACGCAGCCGTGCGAGACGTTCGTGGTGCCCTGCTGCCCCTCCGACCAGGGGGCGGCGTGGATGAACTCGCCACCCCAGGTGAGCCGCTGGGCATAGTCGATCTTGGTGCGGTAGCCCTCCTCGGGGCCCAGCTCCGCCATGGTGTCGAAAACCGTCTTGCGGAGCTTCTCGATCACCACCATCGTGCCGCTGGACGAGGGGGTGCTCTTCTTGCCCAGGCTGACCAGGACGGTCTTGACGACCTTGCCGTCCCTGGTGACAGTCATCTTCTTCGTCTTGTTGTCGACCTGCATCACCACCGCCGGGCCGATCTTGATGTCCACGCTGAGGTCGGACCGGCCGTACCAGCCGCCGCCCATCGGCACCCCGGCGGCCTGCACCCGGTACGACACAGTGGTGCCCGACTTCCAGAACTCCTTCGGCCGGTAGCGGACCTCGGTGGGGCTGACCCAGTGCCACACGCCCTCCTGGGCCGGGGTGCTGGTGACAGTCATCCGGCGCTGCACGTCGTCGCGGTAGTCCTCCGGGATGTCCCGGCCGAACTTCACGATCAGCGGCATGCCCACGCCGACCACCTGGTTGTCGCCCAGGAAGCTGGTGACCCGTACCTGTTTGTCCGGCTTGGCCATCACGGTGAAGGCGCTGGTCGCCGTCGCCGCCTTGCCGTCGTCGCCGGTCGCCGTCACGGTCGCGGTGTACTTCCCGCCGTACTCCAGGGCGGTGGCGGGCAGCCAGCTCGCGCCGTCCGCGGCGAGCCTGCCCTCGACGGCCTTACCAGCAGCGTCGGTGAGCGCGACGGTGGTGTCCTTGGCGTCCTTGGCGGTGAAGACGATGCCGGTGGAGGCCGGGACGTCGGTGGCGTCGGCCTTCGGTTCGGTGATCGTCGCGGTGGCCTTCGGCGCGCTCTCCTCGCCGCCGCCGTGCCAGCTCGACGGCTTGTCGCCGCCGGAGCCGGTGCAGGCGGAGGTGAGGGCCAGCGCCGCGGCGAGGACCCCCGCCGCGAGCACCCGGCGGCGACCGGTACGCCCGGTCAGGTGGTCCTGGACAACTCGCATGATTCCCTCACAGTCGTGGTCCCCGATATCCCATCGTCCCTCACTGACGCGCCGCAACGCCCGTCGGTTGCGAAGGGTGAACTGAAACACGCCGCCGAGCGGGGTACGACGACGGCGCGTCACCGGCCCACGTCGGTCCGGGGCGGCGCGGACCGCGCCGCCCCGGACCGACGGTCAGACCAGTGGGCCCGAGCCGCCCTGCGGAACCGGCGACGCGCTGCCCTTGACGAACTCCGCCCAGGTCAGGCTCCACGCCGTCCAGCCATTGCCCGCTTCGAGCTTGCGGGGGGTGCCCGTGACCGTGATCGGGTCACCGACCTTCGTCTGCGCGAAGAGCCACCGGCCCATCGCCATCGAGACGTTGACGCAGCCGTGCGAGACGTTCCGCCGGCCCTGCACCCCCTCCGACCACGGAGCCGCGTGGATGTACTCGCCACCCCAGGTCAGCCGCTGGGCGAAATCGATCTCGGTGCGGTACTGGTTCGCCGGGTCCGGCTCGTCCATGGTGTCGAAGACGGTCTTCTCCTTCTTCTCCATCACCACCATCGTGCCGCTGGACGAGGGAGTGCTCTTCTTCCCCAGGCTGACCGGCAGCGTCTTGACCAACTGGCCGCCCTGGAAGACCTGCATCTGCTTGGTGGCGTTGTCCACCTTCATCTCGAAGGACCGCCCGATCTTGGCGGTCGCCGACCGGTCGACGTTGCCGTACCGGCCGTTGCTCAACGGAATCCCGGCCAGCGCGATCCGGACGCTCAACGTCGTCCCCGGCTGCCAGTACTCCGGCGCCCGGTAGTACGCCTGGGTGCCACTGGAGACCCAGTGCCAGGCCCCCGGCTGCGGCGGGTCCGTCTTGACGAACATCCGCTTCTGGACGGCCGCCCGGTCCTTCTTCGGGATGCCCGGACTGAACTCGGCCACCACCGGCATGGCCACGCCGTACGTCCGGTCGTCGAAGAGATACAGGCCGGAGCCGATCATCGAGCTCGGCTTGGCCATCGTGGTGAACGTGCTCACCCCCTGCCGGGGCTGGCCGTCCGCGCCGGTGCCGGTCACCGTGGCCTTGTACTTGGTGCTGTACTTCAGGGCCGACGACGGCACCCAGGAACTGCCGTCCAGCCGCATCCTGCCGTCGACCTGCTTGCCGTCACCCGTGGTGAGGGTGACCGAGGAGACCTTCCCGCCGCCCGGAAGGCTGGCGCTGATCTCGGTGCTGACCGGCCTGCTCTTCGCGCCGTCGGCCGGGCTGACCGCCAGGTCGGCGGCCGTCGGCGTCGATGACGTCGTCCCGTCGGACTGCGTCGGGGTCACCGCCTCGGCGCTCGACGAGGTCTCGGTGCCGCCGACGAACTCGGCTTCCTTCTTATTCGGGTCGCCGCCGCACCCGGCCAGTGCCAGCGACGCCGCCAGGACTAGAGCGCCCGCCATCGCCCCGCCCCGCGTTAACCTGCCCATCCCCACCTCTGTTCTCGCGTACCTGGCGGACATCGTGCCCCATCCCGGCCACCGGCTCGATCCCGCGCGGCGTTCAGTGGGAGAGTTGGTAGCTTTTGCCCGTTAAGCTCGACCGAAGAGGGGAGCCGGGTAGCGGATTGGAACCCCGCTCATGGCCCGTGCTAAGGTTCTCTCCGTTGCCAACGAGCGCCGCTAGCTCAACTGGCAGAGCAGCGGACTCTTAATCCGCGGGTTCGGGGTTCGAGTCCCTGGCGGCGCACCACCAAAGAAGGCTCTGACCTGGGGTTTCACCCTGGTTCGGAGCCTTTTGGCGTTTCTGCCGGTGGTTCGGTGTCTCGGTGGGTGCTCGGGAGCCGTTGGACCGTTCCGGCTTCCGCTAGACGGGTGGCGTCAGTGGAGAGATGGATCAACTGCCTGGCGGGTGGCGTCGGTCATGTCTGCGTCGGCGGGTCCGGCTTGCCAGGTACCTCGTTGTGCGGCTAAAACCGCAACCGGGTACTTTTCGTGACTATTAGTGATCTTGGGTGCCGACAGGGGCAAGTCGTGCGTCAGATCGTACGTAGGTCGGTGCGGGCTGTTCTGCTGGATGAGGACGACCGTCTCGTGTTGATCAAGCGAATCAAGCTCGGCCAGGTGACGTACTGGACGACGCCAGGTGGCGGTCTGGAGTCGACGGATGTCTCCCTGGAGGCGGCGCTTCGCCGCGAGTTGCACGAGGAACTCGGTGCCGAGGCGGACCCGTTCACCCACGTGTTCCTGTTCACCGCCTCCGCTGGTGAGGGCGTTTTCGTCCAGCACTTCTTGAACTGCGGCCCGACTCCAAGGCCACGACCATCGCGTACGGCCAGCCCGGGGCCATGACCATCTGGTCCTTCCCGCGCCCATAGGTGTGGCACAGGATCCGCTGCGGCGAGGTATGTGTGTGTCCGGCCGCAGCCAGCAGGGTGATGTCGACCGCCAGCACGAGACGCCCGTCAGCCGCCTGCGGCAGCGGCACCCCGGCGACAGCGGTACGCAACCGGTCGATGTCCAGCAGCCCGCATGCGAGGGGCGTCATACAACGCTCGTGACCGCAACGGTGCTCAAGGTGGTCGTGGGTTGCCCTCGGCATACTGGCTGGATCTCATCGCCGGCCCCCAGCACCCACCGGCACGTGGAAGGTCGAGCGATGAAACGATCTACGCATGGAGGCGCGCAAGAACCCGGAGTACCTGAAGGCCCTGGTGGCGGCGGTTACCGACTTCCGCGAAGCGCTGGTGGCGTTTCTGGAACTCCACGTGAGCAATGGCGAGCCTGGTGGGCTCGGTGGTGTAGCGCGGGGCGTTGCCCCGGCTGTACTGCGACGTGACGGTGCGGACCCGCAAGAGATCGCTCGGCGCCATTCCCGTGTTTCCCGGGCCGCAGGGCTTGCCGCCGCTGCTGTGCCGCTGACGCACGTGGCTGTCATGGTGCAGGGCTTCGGCGCGGTCGATCCGATCTCCGCTTGGCAGACGATCACGCGCCCCAAGCCGCTTCTGGAAGCGGTTGACGTCTTGGACGCCTGCGATCAGGCCCTCGGGCGGCTGGAGGGCTTGGTCCTGCAGGCGGAGGCGGAGCGTCCTCCGGCCGTCGGTGCCGAGGCGATGCACCCACTGGTGTGGGGTTCTGCCTCACGGCTGTGGCGGGACGGCCATTTTCGGGAGGCCGTGGCGGCAGCGGCAGAGGCGGTTGTCCTGATGGTTAAGACCCGGACCCGGCGCAACGACATCGCCGAGGCCGCGCTGTGGCAGGAGGCGTTCTCAAACAAGGAACCCGAGCCCGGCAAGCCCCGACTGCGCTGGCCAGGAGATCCGGAGAGCCGTGACGTCGGCACCATGAACAGCGGCCTGCGGTTCTTCGCGCCGGGCGTACAGATGACCATCCGCAATACCGTCTCCCACGGTGTGGGGCAGCTCGGGGAACAAGCCGCAGTAGAGCGGCTCGCCGCGCTGAGTCTGCTGGCTCGATGGGTCGACGAATGCGACTTGATCGAGGCCGCACCTCAAGAAAGCGGCGAATAGGCCAGCGTCTGCCCTAAAGGACCGTGCAAATCGGTACGCGGATGTTCGGTGGGGGTCGGTACGGTACCCGGCATGCCTCACCCGCTGCTGGCCCTGGCCGATGAGTTCGTCGACCTGCCGGATCTGATCTGCCCGACGTGCCGGATCGGGCATCTGACCGCACCGAAGCAGTGGGTGACCGGCGGAGACGCAGCGACGACCGAGGCACAGCGCCAGGGAGCTGATGACTTCGACCCTGACTGGATCACCAGCGTTTTCACCGGGATCTTGAAGTGCCCACGCGACACCTGCCAAGAGAGGGTTGCCGTCACCGGTGCCTGGCGCGTCGCGATGCCTCCGGACGGGACGGGCCCATACCTTGACGTGGTGCGGTTGACCTACGCGCGGCCGGCGCTGACCCTGGTTAATCGCCCGCTCGGTACACCCGACCCTGTGACGACGGCCTGCCGCGCCGCTGCGGAGATCGTGTGGGTCGATCCGTCTGATGCCGCGAACAGGCTCCGGGTCGTCGTCGAGGAACTACTGACCGCACAGGGCGTTCCACAGACGGCCAGTACGCGCAGTCCCGGCGGGAACCGTCGGCGGATCAAGACCCACGACCGGATCGAAATTCTCGCCAAACGGAAGCCGAGTAACTGCTCCTAACTCTTTGAGCGTTGGAGTCGGCGCCAGCAGATGATGGCGCAGGCGAGGGTGAGGAAGGCTCCGTGAATGTCGTCGCGGATCTCCCAGCGGATGCGGAGGCGGCGGAACCAGTGCAGTAGAGCGATGGTCTGCTCGACGACCCAGCGTCGGGTGCCGAGTCCGGAGCCGTGTCCCGTGCCGCGTCGGCCGATGACCGGTGTAATGCCCTTGGCGCGGAGTTGGCGGCGGTAGCAGTCGTAGTCGTAGCCGCGGTCGGCGTAGAGCCGCGCCGGCCGCTGTCGTGGTCGGCCTCGGGTGCCTCTGACCGGTGGGATCTTGTCGACCAGGGGCAGAGCTGGGTGACGTCGTGGCGGTTGCCGCCGGTCAGCGCCGTGGCGAGGGGGATGCCGCCCGCGTCGGTGATGACGTGGTGTTTCGAGCCTGGTTTGCGGCGGTCGACCGGGCTCGGACCGGTTTTGGGCCGCCCTTGAGCGCCCGGACGTGGGAGCCGTCGATCACCGCCCGGGACATGTCCAGTTGCCCGGTGGCCCCGAGCTTGCCGAGCAGGATCTCGTGCAATTGCTGCCACACGCCGGCGTCGTTCCAGTCTCGCAACCTGCGCCAGCAGGTCATCCCTGAGCCGAAGCCGAGTTCCTGGGGCGGGTACTCCCATGGAATCGCGGTGTAGAGCACGAACAGGATCCCGCAGAGCACCTGGCGATGGTCCAAGGGCTTCCGCCCGGGGTAGCGGTACCGGCGAGGCGGGCGGGGTGGCAGCAGCGGTTCGACCTCGGCCCGCAACTCGTCCGAGACGATCCACGGCGGCTGCGCACCCCTCCTCACGTTCAGACAGAACGATCCTCACGTCCGCCTGGTAACGCCCAACCTCATTGAGTTAGGAGTAGTTAGGAACGGCCGGAGGTGAACTGCCAATTTCTGTCGGCAACCAGACTGAAGTCCTCGCTCGGGTATCCGTGGTTGGCTGGATGGTTGCTCTGCTGATCTGAGTCGTCGATGTCCGGTCAGCGGCTACGGCGCTACTTTCGTCGGGCAGTCATGATGCCTGGGGAGAGCAATGGGATATCGCTTCAACGCGCCGCCGAACTGGCCGACGCCGCCTGCTGGGTGGATGCCGCCTACGGGTTGGACTCCGGATCCTGCCTGGGGCCCTCCGCCGTCGGGGTGGCAGCTGTGGATTCCGGACTTGCCGGCTCCGGCACAGGCGGCATCCTTTACGGCCGCCGCGCAGGATGCTGGTGCTCCTGCCGTCGTCCCGCCGCAGCGTAACGGGAGTCCGGATATTCCTCTGTTCGGTGCTCGGGGCAAGGCGCGTGAACTGGCCGTGGAGAATGCGCAGCTCCGCAGCGAGCTGGACCAGTTGCGCGTCGAGCTGACGGGCTTGAGGGCGGAGATGTCACGGCTCGGTGTGCTGTCAGCGATGGAGTTGGAGCAGCACCGGGACCGGCTGACCCGTGAGGTTGCCGACCTGACAGCCAAGGGCGGGGCGCGGAAGGTCGAGCTCGATCGGCATCTGCGCGAGCTCCGGCAGCAGATTGTGGTTACTGAGGAGACGGCACTGCTGCAGGAAGCCGGTGTCTATCGGTATCGGCATCCCCTGTCGGACGCGGTCGCCTATCAGAGTCAGCTCAGCCGGCTTCAGGACCAGATCAAGGCGATGACCAAGAAGGACGGGGGCGCGGTCAAGGCCGCCACCGGATGGACGGTCAACGGCTCGGCCGCCGAGGGGCGGGTCATGGTCCGGGATTTCTCCAAGCTGATGCTCCGTGCCTACAACGCCGAGGCGGACAATCTGGTTCGCGGGTTGAAGCCGTACAAGCTCGACTCGGCTGTGGACCGGCTGGGGAAGGTGACGGTCACCATTGCCAAGCTCGGTAAGACGATGCAGATCCGGATTGCCGGGGAGTACCACCGCCTGCGGGTCAAGGAGTTGGAACTCACCGCCGACTACCAGGAGAAGTTGGCCGAGGAGAAGGAGCGGGACCGGGAGGAGAAGGCCCGGCTGCGCGAGGAGCGACGCGCGCAGCAGGAGATCGAACGCGAACGCGCCCGGCTCGACAAGGAACGCCAGCACTACGCCAACGCCCTGGCCGCTTTGCAGGCCAAGGGTGATGCCGATGGGGCCGCCCAGATGCAGGACCGGTTGGCCCAGATCGACACCGCGATCCAGGACGTGGACCATCGGGCCGCCAACGTCCGGGCGGGCTACGTGTACGTGATCTCCAACCTCGGCGCGTTCGGCGAGAAGATGGTCAAGGTCGGCATGACCCGTCGCCTAGACCCGCTGGACCGGGTGCGCGAACTCAGTGACGCCTCGGTGCCCTTCAACTTCGATGTGCACGCCCTGTTCTTCTCCGACGACGCTGTCGGTATCGAGGCGCAGATGCACGCACGGCTGGCTGACCGGCGGGTCAACCTGGTCAACCACCGTCGCGAGTTCTTCTACGCCACGCCGGAGGAGGCCAAGGAACACCTGCTGGCGTTGACTGGCAGCCTGCTGCAGTACGAGCAGGTCCCGGAAGCCCTGGAGTACCGGCAGAGCCTCACCCAGGCCCAGGAGAAGCCGGTAAAGACCACATGAAATGCAGAGGTGGGGCGGCGGGCACCTGCTGAGCCGGCGGGTCCAACGGATCAGTCGCGCCCGCAGCCGTTCTGACAACTGTCAGCAGCAACGGTCGCCGGCCAGCCGCTTCGGTCAAGATCAACCGGGATAGTCGGGATGGAGAGATTCGTATGTCGTCGGTCGGACTGTTCGCCTACGGGTCAGCGGGCGGAAACGCAGGTGTCGACCTGGGTGAGGTGCCGTTCGTCGCAGTGGACGTGGAGACGACAGGGCTGTCGCCGACGTCCGACCGGATCGTGGAGATCGCCCTGGTTCGCGTCGAAGGGGGCCGGGTGGTCGACGAGTGGGCCACGCTCGTCGACCCCGGCCGCGACCCCGGGCCAACCTTCATCCATCACATCACTGCGGACATGCTGTCCGGAGCGCCCACGTTCGCCGACGCGGCGGGTGAGATCCTGTCGAGGCTCGACGGTGCCGTGGCGGTGGCGCACAACGCCCGCTTCGAGGAGGGATTCATCGCGCAGGAGTTCGCCCGGGTCGGCATCAGCACCGCCCCCCTGCCGGCGGTGTGCACCCAGCGGCTGGCCCGACAGGTCCTGGCCGCGCCGAACTTCCAGCTCGTGTCCTGCTGCACCGTGTGCGGTATCGAGTTGCACGACGCCCACACCGCTCTCGGTGACACCCGGGCCACCGCTCAGCTCCTCACCAGGCTCCTGGCGAACGCGCCCGCCCTGCGGTTCCCCTCCGCCCCTGTCCCGCTGCCGCGGTATCCGCGCCTCGCCCAACCCCGTACCCGGGTCACCGGCCTACGCAAGGGCGCGGACGGCTGGATCCATTCGCTGCTGGGGAAACTGCCCTACTCCACCGGCGACGCCGAGCCCGCCGCTACCGAGGCGTACCTCGCTGCCGTCGGGAGCGCGCTCAGCGACGGCAAACTGACCGGTGCCGAAGCCAAGGTGCTGGCGCGACTGGCCGGACAGGCCGGCATGGGCGCCCAGCAGGTACGGGCCCTGCACCACCGCTACCTCGACGGACTGCGGGACGCCGCACTCGCCGATGACATCCTGACCAGCACCGAGTACCGACAGCTCGTTACCGCCGCACGACTGCTCGGGGATCCGGACTACTTCGCGGATCTCTTCGCGCCAGGAGTAGAGACCACGTGCCGTATCCCGGCCGCCAAGCAGAAGGGGCAACGCGTCTGGTGCAGCCCATCCGTGTCCGCCGACGTCCGTGACCGCCTCACCCAGGCCGGCTTCGTCATAGCGTTGAACCTGACCCGCAACGTCGTCACCGCCGTTGTCGCCACCGCTGACCAGGACACCACGAAAGTCGCGCGAGCACGCGAACTCTCCATACCGATCCGCTCCGAACTGGCCCTCGACGACATGCTGGGGACCGTCGCCACGTCTTCCCCGGTATCGCAGCAACCCGCCAGCACAGCCGTCGGCGACGTAGAATTGACCGGGCCCCGTTCCGAGCCGATGCCGGTCGCCGTGGCGCCCGTGCCCACTGAACGAGTGCCGCAGGTCATCGCTGGCTGGTACCTGGACCCGTCGGGGCGGTGGACCTACCGCTTTTGGGACGGCCAACACTGGACCGAGAAGGTCAGCGCCGGGGACGGCCGTACGTGGTCGGACAGCACCGGCCTGCCGCTGTGGTGTACACCCACGACGGATGGCCTGGTCGACGGCCATCAGCCACACACCCTCACGGACCAGATCATGTCGACGCAGAAGATCGACGTCCACACGGCACTGCTTCTGACCGTTCGATGCATCGACGCGGTGGAGAACGACTCACGTACCAACGGATACGGGGTGGCTCCCTGGTACTACGAAAGGGCCGCCATCATCTTCGCCCGGCTGGGCGACTCCGCCGCCGAAGTTGCCGTGCTCGAACGATTCGCCCGACAGAAACATGCTCCCGGGGCCACGCCTGCCAGACTCCTCGATCGCCTTCGCAGGCGGCACCAGGCCACCGCCACTGCACCCAGCAATCATCTTGATGGCGACGCTTGAACCCGGGCCGGCAAGAGTCTTCGGTCCTCGCCGCCGGCGGCGCGTAGGCAGCCGGACTCCCGTGGGAGTGCGTCGATTTCCGTGTATGGGCCTGTGGTGTGATCGAGGTTGTAGACGACGAGGTGGAGGACCTTCATCGCGGCCTGATCGGTCGGGAAGTGCCCGCGCCTGCCGCGTCGGCGACGAGTTCTCCACCGGTTGAGGCTCCCGTGCCGCGCTGTCATCCTGGAGGAGTCGATCAGTAGAGACTCCGCCTGTCGCCGGTTCGGTGATGCTGCTGTTTTGGAGGATGCGGATGGCCGTTACATCGGTTTCGAGAATCGAGAGCGTGCTCGAGGATTGGTATGCGCGAGCCATATGCGGAGCTACAGTATTGGCCGAACGACTACCGATGGGCCCCAATCAAGCTTATTCGACGCACATGCGGCGGGCTCTGGCGCTGAGAATGTGCGCCGTCGTGCAGGACGCGCCACCGTACCGGGCATTGCGTGGCCTCCAGCCGGTTGTCCCGGATAGCTGGGCTGACCGGATGGCGCGGCGCTACGAGTCGCATGGCGGTCTGACGTTGCCGTTCCGAGGCAAGGCTGTCGACTTGCGTCCTGTTGCGGGAAAGTGGGTCGACATAGCTCCGCGACGACCGGTACCAGATCCCCTCGCTTCTATCGGCAGCGCGTCCTCCCATCGACCGCTCGACGATGTCCTGTCTGAGTTGTTGGAGCGGATCCGTCGCTACTTCACCGAGCACTCGACTGTGGGTGTCATCGGGCGCGCCGGCGTCGAGGCGGGACTGTCACGGCTGTGCCTGCTGCTCGCTCGGTTCGAGGCGGGGCTCGTACCCGGGCAGGGTGCAATTGATGGGAGTATCTACCGCAACATCCTGACCGTTGAGGGTATCCACCGAAGCGTCCCCGACGACGAGGTACATGAGCTGGCAGGTCTCGTCGCGAAGCTGCCCAGTGCCCTGGGCGACCTACTGGCCGAGGCGTCGTCGTCGCTTGGCGTGGCCGATCCCGTGTTCGTTGCCGATTGCGCGGAGGGTGACTTGGTCATCGGCGACACCTTGGTCTCGGTAAGCCTCGGCGGCCGGTCCGATATGGCCGACCGGCTCCGCCGCCTCGTCGCGTACGCCTGGCTCGACATCGCCGATGTCTACCGCATCCGCAGGCTCGGGATCTATCTCGCGTCGTCGGGCACCTTGATGACCTGGCCCGTCGCTGACCTTGCCAGCCTGTTGCTGAGTGGTGCCGACCCGGACACCGCCCGCGCCGAGTACCGTGCGCTGACCGTCCCGGCGAGCGAGGCGCACAGGCCGGTCGTGCTGGCTAACGCGACCGTGGAGCACCGGCGAGACTGTGTGATCGTGGCGACGAGCATGCCCGCCCGCGCGGGCGGTGAATCGGCGGGCACTGTCGAGAGGCCAGGTTGGAAGGTGACGCCGAACGGTCCAACCTGCCCGGATCGGAACCTGGCCGAGTTGGCGAGTCCTTTCTGCGTAGGCCTGCCCGACGGCTGGCGCCTCGACTACATCGAGTCCACCGAACCGGCACGAGCAGGCTGGGAGGTCGTCAAACAGAACGGATACAAGGTGTACCGCTCATCGCCAGCTGATGCCGACAGCCTTGCCCTCGTCAGCTTCGTTGCCGCCGGTAAGCCCTTGGCGATGCCGGGAAAGCGACCCACGCAGGCCCAACCGTGCGGTTTCACCGCGTACGGGCCGGAGGTGTGGGACACGGTCGGGGGTACGGACTGGATCTGCTGGGATCTGTGGCTTTGTGTTCTCTGCGTCGCCGATCACGGCGGTGACTGGGATCGTCTGGATGCTGCGGTAACCCATAGGATTTCCGACAGAGCTTTCGGAGAGGCATTGTGGTGTCAGATTCTCGACCTTCGACGGCGCCTCGACGCTTCCGGGTTGAGTGCCGCCGAACTCGTCGGTGATCTGGTTCGCCACCGCAAAACGTTGGCCAAGGCTCGTGCCAAGGTCGTCGAGCACACCGGTGTCAACGACAAGCATCTATCGCCCGCCATGCGCGACCTGCCGAGTGAACGATTCCTACACCGCGCACGCTTCGGCGCCTGGAACCGCTACCCGGTCTCGCCCCAACCCTATTACCAACAACTGGTCGCAGCCGCGCCGTTCGACGTGGAAGACTCAGCGTGGGAATATCGCGACATTGACCCGATATTGCAAGAGTTGGCAATGCTCGATGCCGGAAACAGTGATGACCCGCGTCGACTCCTGGCAGTTCGGCGAGCCGGGCTTACCATCGCCTCACTGCTCCCTCGCGCCTGCAACGACTCCTATGGCGATGTTGGCGAGGCGATCTCTGAGATAGTTCTGCGTTTCAGCCACCTCGACTGGCGTGCCTCCGGCATCGACCCTGCCATATTCTGGCGCGATGTCCTGGAAATATTCACCGATATCGACAACTTTGCCTTGACACCCGATCGCGAGATCGAGCTGATGACCAATCTCGGCGCGCACCTCGATCGGGCGATCCTCGACCAGACTGTCGAGGATCTGCATGCCTCATATATCGCAGATCGGCTTAGCTGGAACGCAGAGACTGTGATGCGGTGGCGACAATTCGCCTCGGCGTCAACGCAGTAGCGGTCCGACAGCCATGCGATGGTGGCCATCGCCGTGCGCACGTCCGCCGCTGCGAGATCGACGCCGAGGGTCAGCGCCGCAACACTCTAGGTGTCGCCCAGGCGGTGAGACATGGCTCGACCGACTGTCGTTGCGGGACGTTCAGTTGCGTGTAGCCCACCGATCGGTGACCGAGAGTGGGCGCTGTCCACGGAGAGGGGGCCAGCGCCAGCTGGCCAGGGGCTGACCGTGCCCCGATGGTCGGCGGCGGGTCATCATCCGCGTGGCGTCTCGTGGGGTGCTCCGTCGGTGCTCCGGCGGGATAGACGAGGCGGGCGCGCGATGGACTGATCCGGGAAGCCGTCCGCTGAAACTGGGGCCTGACCGCGAGCAGATGGACTCACGTCCCTCTGTCGGACCGAATGACTCGACCAAGATCAACCTCTTAATCCGCGGGTTCGGGGTTCGAGTCCCTGGCGGCGCACCATCAAAAAGGTTCTGACCTGGGGTTTCACCCTGGGTCGGAGCCTTTTGGCGTTGCTGTTGGTGGTTCGGTGTCTCGGTGGGTGCTCGGGAGCCGTTGGACCGCTACGGCTTCCGGTGGACGAACGGCATGTGGGTGGACGTCGGAGCCGCCCAGCCTCGCCTATGCGTTCTTCCGGCCGTCGTCTGATGATCTTGCTGCATGCCCGGGTGGTATGGGCACCGGGCCGTCGGTCGACGGATGTGATCGGGTTTGACCCCGGGCTGCTTAATTCCGCGGCTGTTTCTCCTCAGCGAGTGCGGCGGCTGCGTGGAACGCCGTGGTCCAGGGGAAGGTGAGCCGGCGGTCGTTGCCGGTGCCGGGTGGGTGTAGTTCCCAGTTGTGTTCGGGTCCGAGGAGGATGTGTACGCCTTCGTCGCGGAGGCTGGTGACGGCGCGGCGGTAGGGGTGTCGGGTGGCGAGGGCGGTGTTGACGAAGGGGACGATGACTGTGGGTATGTGTCGTCCGATGAGTTCGGCGATGGTGGTCATGGCGTAGTTGTCGGCGAGGCCGAGGGCGATCTTGTTGATCGAGTTGTAGGTCGCGGGTGCGATGACCAGTGCGTCGGTGGTGGGTAGCGGGCGGCGGACGCCCGGGGATGCCCGGTAGTCGGATCGCACGGGTGTGCCGGTCAGTTTTTCGATGGCTGGGATGTCGATGAAGTCCATCGCGTGGGGTGTGGCGGTGACCGTCGTGGTCCAGGACCGTTGGTGTGCGGTGTTGATCAGGGTGGTGACGTCGGGTGCGGGGCCGGCGGCGCAGACGACGATCTGGAGGTGCCCTGCGGTCACCGGGGGATCCCGGCTGTCTGGGTGAAATGCGGTGTCCCGGTCGTCGCGGCGGGCTGCGGCGACGGCACCGCGTAGGACGAGGGCGCCGTACACGGCGACCGCGTCGGTCGACGCGAGGCGGGTGTCCCGGTCGAGCACGCCGGCTGCGGATGCGGCGAGGGTCACGGCCTGGTCGTCGTGGTTGTTGCTCATCAGGGCGTGGGTCATGATCCGTGCGCTCGCGGCGACGGCGACCGGGTCCTGACTCGTCGCGGCGGCGCGGGTGCTCTGCTCTCGGCCGGGAGCCTCGTCATGCCGCCGTATCCTGCCATGATCCGAGGGGAGCCGACCTGTCAACGCCGTCTCCAATCCAGGCCCCGGCTTGGAGGACCCGGCACCTTGGGTTCCCGGGTGCGCCGCGCGTCAGGGCCCTGGATGGAGCCCATCGGCTCATGACAACCACGAAGTTCAGCAACGACCACCAGCGGCGACTGCCGTCACAACGTCCGCACGGTCGAATCCATGGTGGACGCAGCATTCCGATGTCCATGGTTGTCGGATTATCATGTGGCGGAACGGCGAGCCGGTTCCGCGCCGTAGAAACCTCCGAAAGGGCTCGAATGACGGCAATCGCCAACCGCCCGGATAGGGCGGTAGCTGACCTGGAAAACGCCAATATCGCACGGATTTACGATTACTATCTGGGAGGCCTCTACAACTTCGCCATCGACCGGCAGAAAGCGGAGCGCATCAAGCTGACGCTACCCAGCGTCGACCTGCTGGCTCGCGGTAACCGGGACTGGCTGCGCCGATCCGTGCGGTATCTGGTGGCGCAGGGGGTGGAGCAGTTCATCGACATCGCGGCGGGTCTGCCGACTGCCAACAACACGCACGAGGTGGCGCACGCCCTCAACCCCCGCGCGCGGGTGATTTACGTGGACAACGACCCATCGACCGTCATCCACGGCGAGGAAATCCTCGCGAAGGAGCCGCTCGCCGCCATGGCGGAAGCCGATGGGAGGCACCCTGAGCAGGTATGGGCGCACCCAGCAATCCGTGAGTTGATCGATCTGTCTCAGCCGGTGGGGATCATCATGGGTGGGCTGCTCGTGTTCATCTCCGACGAGGATGATCCGAAGGGGCTCATCGCGGCGTACCGGGACGCCCTGGCGCCTGGCAGTTACCTCGCGATCTCCCACCTCACCGCCGACACGGTGGACGCGGAAACAAGAGCGCAGGTAGACCGAATGGTCGCCGCCTACCAAGCCGGGGTCGGTGCGGCCCTGCACGTGCGGGACAAGGCGACGTTCGCGTCCTGGTTCGAAGGTATGGAACTGATTGATCCGGGGGTGACCCTGATGGCGGACTGGCGTCCGGACCCGGGTCTGGACGTGGATGCCCAGACGCCGTCGCGGCAGCTCGGCTACGGCGCGCTCGGCAGGATCACTACGTAGCTGCTGATGAACGGTGTCGAGATCAGCGCCCGTCGACCCGTGCTGCGGAACGACACGGCGCAGCAACGCGGGAAGCCGGTGGTGCGTGGCGCCCCACCGGCAATCGGTGTCGGCGATCTCGTCGTCGAGCCAGACGAATGGCGGCGTACCGCATCAGCGGACGGTCTTCCATCCAATGAGCCTTTCAAGCTGATCTTGCAGCTCGGCGGGTGTGGCGGACCAGGTGATCGACGGGCGCGAGGCTCCAGGTAGGACAGCAGATCGACCAAAGCCCGATGCCCCCGACCGGGAGTGTCGCCATGCTGTCCTACCCGCCACGATCCCGTTGTCCAACCGGACCCTGAACCACCTCGCCGACCGCAGCCGCGCCCACCGCCTGCAGCGCCGATCCCGCTGGCGGCGACTGAACCCAGGCCGACAGGCCCTACTCCTCCTGGCCCATCCGCGCAACGGCGACACCTGCACCCAGAATCTCCCGCAGCATCCTGTGGTGGGGACGGGGTCACCGACGTCCACCATCCGGAGTGCTTCCCGGCGCGGAGCCGGACTCGCCAGGTCCACGGCCACGGGCACGCGTGGCACAGTAGCCGAGCGCCCTGTGCGGCCGACCGTGACGACGCGGAGCGGGCGTTTCGAGGCATGGCGGATATCGGCTGGCGAGGCGTGCGGTCAGCGGGCCATGGTTAGGGCGTGATCGTCATCCAAGGGGTACGCGTGCGGTGGAGCGCGGCATCTGGGTGCACCGGCCTTTGTTCCTTCACCCGGCAACGGCTACCGGAAGGCGTTCGCGTGCCGCTTCGCAGAGCCAGCAATGCACTCTCGGCAGCGACGGTCGAGCTTGACGGACGTCAAAGTAGCTCCGGGCTTCCTGACGCTGTCGAAGCTCTGGTCGTCTCGTCCTGGCGGGAGCTGGCAGGATGGCGGTACGGAAAGCGGCCGTTCGGGGCGAGGAGTAGTCGATGAGTGACTGGAACGACAAGATCATTTCCGAGTTCCGCGCGAACGGTGGACAGGTGGGTGGCCAGTTCGCCGGTGCCCCGCTGCTGCTGTTGCACACCGTCGGTGCCAGGAGCGGTCAGCCCCGGGTGAACCCGATGATGTACCAGGAGGTGGACGGCGGCTACGCCGTGTTCGCTTCCAAGGCCGGTGCGCCCACCAATCCCGACTGGTACCACAACCTGCTCGTCCATCCGCATGTCCGAGCGGAGATCGGTACGGACACGGTCGAGTTGGTCGCCAGGGTCGCCGCCGGGGAGGAGCGGGAAGGGATCTGGGACGCGCAGAAGGCCGCGTACCCGGGTTTCGCCGACTACGAGCGGAAGACCGCCCGCCAGATCCCCGTCGTCGTGCTGGAACCCGCTCCGTAGGTGGAGGCTGGCTCCGCTCCTGTCGTGGACCGCGCGTCGCAGATCACCGGCGGTCGGGGCGGGTAGCGTCAGCGGGACGGAAGCCTGATCGATACGACGGGGGCACGGTCCATGGCACATGTGCGACGCTTCGACCACGTCGGCATCACGGTGGCGGATCTTGATGTCGTGACGGCCTTCTTCGTGGCGCTCGGCCTGGAGGTCGAGGGGAGGGCGTTCGTCGAGGGGGAGTTCCTGGAGACGGTGTGCGGCATTCCCGACTCCCGTACCGAGATCGTCATGTTGAGGTCGCCCGACGGTGGTGCCCGTCTGGAGCTTGCGAGATTCGTCCGGCCGGATGCCGTGCCGGGCTCGCCGGCGGCCATGGCCAACGAGTTGGGATTGCGTAACGTGTCGTTCGAGGTCGACGACGTGCGGGCGGTCGTCGACTGGGCCGCAGGCGAGGGTTACGGACTGGTCGGTGGCATCGGCGAGTACGAGGGCGCGTGGCGGATGGCCTACGTCCGGGGGCCGGAGGGGATCGTCGTCTCGCTGGCCGAGCGGATCGGCTGAGCCGCCCCGCGCCCGGATCGCCCGTACTCGAACAGCATGGTCCCTGGGTGTCGGAGGTCGCGGAGTTCGAGCGCGCGCGTCGTCGGCGCGGGGCCCGGTAGCCCCTGAGGAACCCACGAGCGGCCCGGAGGTGAGGAAGAACCCCCTGCCGCCCGGAAAGCGGTAGCAGGGGGCCGTTCCTCATCGGCAGGGGGTGTCGTTCAGGGAGAAGTTGGTGGGGGTCGCGTTGCTGCCGCTCCACGTGGCCTGGAAGCCGAACGAGACGCTGGCACCGGCCGCGATGGTGCCGTTCCAGCCGGCGTTGCGGATCGTGACGGCGGAGCCGGACTGGGTGTAGGTGGCGCTCCAGAGCGTGGTGATCCGCTGGTCGCCCGGGAACGTGAAGGCCAGGGTCCAGCCGGTGACGGCGGTCGTGGCGGTGTTCTTGACCGTGACGTTGGCGACGAATCCGCCGGGCCATTCCGACTGCTTCTGGTAGGTCACCGCGCAGGTGGGGCCGGGCGGTGAGGTGGTGGGGCCAGGGGGCGAGGTGGTCGGGCCGGTCGGCGGGTCGATCCGGACGTCGTTTGTCGCGATCGACACGTTGCCTGCCGCGTCCCGGGCCCGTACGTAGTAGCGGTTGGGCACGGACGGCGCGAGTGACAGCGTGTGGCTGGTGCCCGGCACGGTGGCCACCAGCGTCGAGACGAAGACACCGTCCCAGCGGTAGACGTTGTAGCCGGTCACTGCGACGTTGTCCGTCGAAGGCGTCCAGTTCAGCGTGGCGGACGTGGCGGTCACGTCGCTGACGGTCAGCGTCCCCGGGGCGCTCGGCGGCACGGTGTCGGGGCCGGCGTCGGTCGCCGGGGTGACGATGGTGAGTGGGTTCGACGACGGTGAACTGTGCCCGCCCGAGTCACTGGCCTGCACGTAGAAGCGATACTGCGTGGCCGGCTTGAGGGTGATCGTGGCCGTGGTGACGTTGCCGACCCGGGCGGTTTCCCCCAGGTCGTAGAACGCCTGGAAGTAACCGATCGTGTATCCGGTGATGTCGCAGCAGCCGGGGACGGCGGCGGTCCAGCTCAGGGTGACCGACGTGGAGGTCACCTGGGTGGCCCTGAGTAGCGTGGGCGGGGCCGGTGGCGCCGGTGTGACGGGCGGGGTCGATGGCGGAACGGTGCTGGCCAGCGTCGACACGGTGTCGGCACCGGCCGCGGGTGTGGTTACCAGACCCACACCCAGCACCGTGACCGGCAGGGTGGCGGCGGCCACCAAGGCCGGCCACAGGCGGCGGAACAGAGAGCCCCCGTACACAGGCTGCTCCTCTCTCGTCAGGCGGTGGCACAGGACGCGCCGTTGAGCGCGAAGCGCGGTGGCGCGGTGTTGCTGGCGATGAACCCGCCGACGGGAGTCTGATCGTGGCCGTGACCACGACGGCCGGCGACATGTGACGGAACAACGAGCCGGGACTCGCGTCCACCATGTATGGACGATGTCGCTACAAATCGATGTACGTCAAGGTGTCGTTCGGTGGTTGGGACGTCCAACGGTGCGGCGTGGGACGGTGGCGACCGGTGTTCCGGGCCGGTGCGGGGGCGGGGCGGACGCTCACATGGTTGACTGGGGTGGAAAACGGACATTGGTGCGAGGAGCCTCCTTCAGGCGGTTCCGGTCCGTGACCGTTTCCGACGTGCCAATGGCGACACAGGAGGCCCGTTTGCAGAACAGCCCGCCGTCAGCTCATTCGCAGCTCGTCCTGCACGAGGTCACCAAGCATTACGCCGAACGGGTCGTCCTGGACCGGGTCTCGCTCTCCGTCAAGCCGGGGGAGAGGGTCGGTGTCATCGGCGAGAACGGGTCGGGGAAGTCGACCCTGCTGCGGCTCGTCGCCGGGTTGGAGACTCCGGACAACGGCGAGCTGACCGTCTCGGCGCCCGGCGGGATCGGCTACCTCGCCCAGCGGCTTCGCCTGCCGGCCGGCGGCAGCGCCGTACGGGACGTGGTGGACCACGCGCTGGCCGACCTGCGCGACCTGGAGGCGCGGTTGCGCGCTGCCGAGGCGGACCTGGCCACCGCCACGCCCGAACAGCTGGACACCTACGGCACGTTGCTCACCGAGTTCGAGGCCCGCGGCGGCTACCAGGCCGACGCCCGGGTGGACGCCGCCCTGCACGGTCTCGGCCTGGCCGAACTCGATCGCGACCGGGACGTCGACACGCTCTCCGGCGGGGAACGGTCCCGGCTCGCGCTCGCGGCGACCCTGGCCGCCGACCCGGAACTGCTGCTGCTCGACGAGCCCACCAACGACCTCGACACCGAGGCCGTGGAGTGGCTGGAGGACCACCTGCGGTCGCACCGGGGCACCGTCGTCGTGGTCACCCACGACCGGATGTTCCTGGAGTCGGTCACCCCCACCATCATCGAGGTCGACACCGACACCCGGGGCGTGCACCGGTACGGCGACGGCTACAGCAGCTACCTCCGGGCGAAGGCCGCTCTCCGGGCGGGCCGGGAGCGCGCGTACGCGGACTGGCTGGCCGAGATCGAGCGACAGTCCCAGCTCGCGGAGCGGGCCGGGACGATGCTCCGGTCGATCTCCCGCAAGGGACCGGCGGCGTTCAGCGGGGCCGGCGCCCACCGCTCCCGTTCCTCGTCGACGGCGACGTCACGGAAGGCCCGCAACGCCAACGAGCGACTGCACCGCCTGCGGGAGAATCCGGTACCGCGCCCCGCCGACCCGTTGCGTTTCACCGCGTCGGTCGCCTCGGACACCATGGACGTCGACACCCGCCGCGTCGAGTTGACCGACGTCCGGGTGGGCCGCCGCCTGCACGTACCCGAGCTGATCATCGGTCCCGCCGAACGGTTGCTGGTCACCGGCCCCAACGGCGCGGGCAAGAGCACGCTGATGCGGGTGCTCGCCGGGGAACTCGTCCCCGACGGCGGGACGGTGCGACTGCCGGCCCGGGTCGGTCACCTGCGCCAGGACGTGACGGTCGGGCAGCCGGGGCGCTCCCTGCTGGAGGCGTACGCGTCGGGTCGGCCGGGGCACCCCGACGAGTACGCGGACGAGCTGCTCGACCTCGGTCTGTTCCGCTCCGAGGACCTGCGCATGCCGGTCGGGGCGCTCTCCGTCGGGCAGCGCCGCCGCATCGACCTGGCCCGGCTGGTCAGCCGCCCGGCCGACCTGCTGCTGTTGGACGAGCCCACCAACCACTTCGCACCCCTGCTCGTGGAGGAGTTGGAGCAGGCGCTGGACGGCTATGCCGGAGCGCTGGTCGTGGTGACGCACGACCGGCGGATGCGGAGCACCTTCATCGGGGCCCGGTTGGACCTGCGCCAGGGCGTGGCCATCGGGGCGGGCCGGGCGTGACGATCCGCCCGGGATCCCCTGGTCACGCCCGGGGCGGTGCGGATCTCACCGGGGAAGGTGCCCAGCGCCGTGGAGGTCGGCCATGATGTCGCGCAGGGCAGCCACCACCGTGTCGACGCCCTCGTCGGGCAGGTGAGGACCGATCGGCAGACTCAGGACCTCCTCGGCCAGCCGCTCGCTGATCGGCAGCGGCCCGGCCCGACGCACGTCCTCGGTGTCCCGGTACGCCCCGGAACGGTGCACCGGGACCGGGTAGTGCACAAGCGTCGCCACCCCGGCGGCGGCCAGCCGGGCCCGCAGCGCCTCGCGGTGCGGGGTGCGTACCACGTACAGGTGCCACGCGGACGTCGCCCAGGGCGCGACGGAGGGCGGGACGAGATCCGGTAGACCGGCCAGCGCCTCCGTGTAACGTCGGGCGACCCGGGCCCGCCGCTCGGTCCACTCGTCGAGGCGGGGCAGCTTGGCCCGCAGCACCGCGGCCTGGAACTCGTCCAGCCGCGAGTTGTAGCCCTGCACCTGGTGGTCGTACTTCCGGACCGAGCCGTAGTTACGCAGCAGCCGGACCCGCTCGGCGACCCGGTGGTCGTCGGTGACGACGGCCCCACCGTCGCCGAGCGCGCCGAGGTTCTTCGCCGGATAGAAGCTGAAGGCGACGACGCCGCCGGCACCGACGGGCCGTCCCCGGTAGGCGGCACCGTGCGCCTGCGCCGCGTCCTCCACCACGGGTACGCCGTGCCGGTCGGCGACCGCCCGTACCGGGTCCAGGTCGACCGGGTGCCCGTACAGGTGCACGACGAGGACCGCCTTGACCCTGGGGGTGAACGCCGCGGCCAATCTGTCCGGGCAGATGCCGTAGGTGCGTTCGTCGGGCTCCACCGGCACCGGCCGGGCCCCGGTGGCCGAGACCGCCAGCCAGGTCGCGATGAACGTGTGCGCCGGCACGATCACCTCGTCGCCGGGGCCGACGTCCAGCGCCCGCAGGGCCAGCACCAGGGCGTCCAGTCCGTTGCCCACCCCGACGCAGTGGCGCGCCGAGCAGTACGCGGCGAACTCCGCCTCGAACGCGTCCAGTTCCGGCCCGAGCAGGTACCAGCCGGAGGCGGACACCCGGGCGTACGCGGCGTCCAGGTCGGCCCGTACCTCGTCGTTGCCGGCGTTCAGATCCAGGAAGGGAACGACTGCCCTCACCTCGGATGCTGTCCGTCGCGCACTACCTGGACGGGGAGTCGTCGTGCGGTGAGCTGGTCGGCGTCGTAGAACTCGACCCCGTCATGGTCGATCCGGAACTCGGTGAACTGGTCGAGTGTCTGGTTGAGGAAGACCTTCGCCTCCAGCCGTGCCAGGAACGCGCCCAGGCAGTGGTGGATGCCGTGGCCGAACGCCAGGTGCTTGTTGGACTCGCGTCGGATGTCGAAGGCGTCCGGGTCCGTGAACACCTCGGTGTCGCGGTTCGCGGAGGCGATCCAGGCGATGACCATCTGGCCCTTGCGCATGGGGTGGCCGAAGATGTCGGTGTCCTCGTTCAGAATTCGGAAGATGCAGTTGAACGGGGACCGGTAGCGCAGCGTCTCCTCGATGACGGCCGGCACGAGACTGCGGTCCGCGCGTGCCGCCGCCTGTGCCTCCGGGTGCTCCTCCAGCACCAGGAACAGGTTGCTGAGCAGCGTGGCGCTGGAGATGTGCCCGGCGGTGAGCAGCAGCGCGACGATGTTGACGACTTCCTCGTCGGTCAGCTTACGCCCGTCGACCTCCGCCTCACAGAGGCCGCTGATCAGGTCGTCCTTCGGTGCGGCACGCTTCTGGGCGATCTGCGCGTACAGGAACTCGGACCACTCCTCGATGGCCGGCCCCACCGTCTCGGTGAAGTCGTCGGGCAGGTTGGGGTACTCCAGGCCCTCGTTGCTGAGGATGATGTCCACCCAGTCGCGGAACTTCTCGTGGTCCTCGGTCGGAATGCCGAGCAACTCGGCGATGACCGTCACCGGTAGCGGGTACGCGAGGTCGCTGGCGATGTCGATCGTGTCCTGGTCGCGTACCCGGTCCAGCACGTCGGCGGTGATCTGCCCGATCCGCAGCTCCAGTTGGGCGATCCGGCGGGGGGTGAAGGCCTGGCTCACCAGCTTGCGTAGCGGCGCGTGCCGCGGTGGGTCGATGCCGCCGATGGTGCCGGGGCCCATCAGCAGGGCCAGCTCCGACGGTACGGGAAAGACCGAGGTGAAGTCCGAGGAGAAGATCAGCGGGTTCGTGGTGACGGTCTGGTAGTCCCGGTAGGAGAACACGTGCCAGGCCTGGCGGGTCTCGTCCCAGGACACGGGCCAGTTCTTCCGCATGTACGCGAACCAGTCCAACAGCCCCTGGGCGTCAGCGCCCTTGGGCAGGTCGATCGGTCCCGCCGGAGCGTTCGGGGTCTGCGTCATGGCGTGCTCATCTCCTCGGTGGGCTCGGCCGTCGGGCCGGAGGGAAAGAGAACCTTGGTTCGCGAGGGTGACGCGGAATCGGAACTGCTGTGGAGATCACGAGGTGCGGGACGTGTCGTCGTGGACTCGGCATCGTGCCGGGCGGCGAGTCCGGGCTGTGGTGGCGGGCGGGGCGTGCCGTGATTCGCTCGGGCGTCGTAAGTTTCGGTCCCAGTCGTGACGGCCGCAAGACTGGACCTGACATAGTGCCATCTACAACGCTCGGGCCACCCCTTTTATTGGTCGATCACGGTCATTGTTGGCAATGCTCGGACCGGTTTCTGGTCGAGACCTGACATAGTCTTCTGCGGCTTCGTGACAATGGTCATCGATCGGTGTTGGCTGAATCAGTGAAAGGGGCGCGCTGTTTGAGGGTGGCGTTGTCAAGATCAATTCCTGGACCCTGACCTTGATCAATGCAAAAGTGCACCCCTGCCTGGAGGAGAGCTGCCATGGAGCACCCAGTAACGGCCGGTTCCAGCAGGTCCTACCCCTTCAGTGACCGCACCGACCTGGATATCGATCCCACCTATGGCGAACTGCGCGTAAAAGAGCCGGTCGCCCGTGTCCGGATGCCCTACGGCGGGGATGCCTGGCTGGTCACCCGGCACGCCGACGTCAGGAAGGGACTCTCCGACCCCCGGCTCAGCATCGCCGCCGGCGCCGGGCGGGACGTACCCCGTGCCTCTCCCCGTCTCCAGGAACCCGACGGGCTGATGGGCCTACCCCCCGACGCGCACGCCCGCCTGCGCAGACTCGTCGCCACGGCGTTCACGCCGAAGCGCGTACGGGACATCGCCCCGCGCGTCGTCCAACTCGCCGACCAGATCCTCGACGACATGGTCGAGACCGGGCCGCCGGCCGACCTCGTGCAGCAGCTCGCGCTCCCCCTGCCGGTGATGATCATCTGCGACATGATGGGCATCGGGTACGACGAGCAGCACCTGTTCCGTGCCTTCAGCGACGCCCTGATGTCCTCCACCCGATACACGGCCGACCAGGTCGACCGCGCGGTACAGGATTTCGTCGAGTACCTGGGCGGCCTCCTTGCACAGCGTCGCGCGCACCGCACCGACGACCTTCTCGGTGCCCTGGTCGAGGCGCGGGACGACGGTGACCGGCTCACCGAGGAGGAACTCGTCATGCTCACCGGCGGGCTGCTCGTCGGTGGGCACGAGACCACCGCCAGCCAGATCGCCTCGCAGGTCTTCCTCCTGCTGCGCGACCGCACCCGGTATGCGCAACTCCACGCCCGCCCGGAGCTGATCCCCACGGCAGTCGAGGAACTGCTGCGGGCGGCCCCGCTCTGGGCCTCGGTCGGCCCCACCCGTATCGCCACCGAGGACCTGGAACTGAACGGGACGACCATCCGGGCCGGCGACGCCGTCGTCTTCTCACTGGCCTCCGCCAACCAGGATGACGACGCTTTCGCGAAGGCCGCCGACATCGTGCTCGACCGTGACCCGAACCCGCACATCGCGTTCGGGCACGGGCCCCATTACTGCATCGGGGCGGCACTGGCCAGATGGGAGATACAGGCCGCCGTCGGTGCCTTGGTCAGGCGACTTCCCGGTCTCCGCCTGGCCGTCGAGGAAAGCGAACTCGAATGGAACCGCGGAATGATGGTACGCAGCCTCGTGGCCCTGCCGGTGACGTGGTGACCCGGCCTGGGCGCCGGATCAGGTGACGATCGGGTCAACGCACCGGCACGGCCGGCCCGGAGCTGACGCCGGCCCGGTGGAACCGAAACCCGTCGTCGTACGTGCCCGCCGGGACAACGCGAGTTGTGGGCGGAGACGCAGGCAGCGCAGCGTAGCCGTCCGGTCGGGCCGGGAGTGTGCTTCCGAGCATCGTTTCTTTCGAACCCAGGAGACGTCATGACCGAGCAAGGTGACGTGTTGCGGCACAGCGACATCGCCGTCATCGGAATGTCCTGCCGCCTTCCTGACGCACCGGGAATCGACGAGTTCTGGGAGTTGCTGTGCGGCGGTCGGAGCGCGGTCGACCGCCAGTCCGACGGCAGCTGGCGGGCGGTGGTGGAGGGAAAGGGCGAATCCGACGCAGCGTTCTTCGGGATGTCCCCGCGCCAGGCGGCCGCCGTAGACCCGCAACAGCGCCTGATGCTCGAACTCGGCTGGGAGGCCCTGGAGCACGCCCGCATCCGACCGACCGACCTCAGGGGCTCCGACACCGGCGTCTTCGTGGGGCTCACCGCCGACGACTACGCCACCCTGCTGCACCGCTCCGGAACGCCGATCGGCAGCCACACCGCGACCGGCCTGAACCGTAGCCTCACGGCGAACCGCCTGTCTTACCTGCTGGGTCTGCGTGGCCCCAGCTTCACCGTCGACTCGGCGCAGTCGTCCTCGCTGGTCGCCGTCCACCTGGCGTGCGAAAGCCTGCTGCGGGGCGAGAGCGCGGTCGCCGTCGTCGGCGGGGTGAGTCTCATCCTGGCCGACGAGAGCACCGCCGGCATGGCACGCATGGGCGCACTGTCCCCTGACGGACGCTGCTTCACCTTCGACGCCCGGGCCAACGGCTACGTCCGTGGTGAGGGTGGTGTGGCCCTGGTCCTCAAGCCGCTGGCCCACGCGGTCGAGGACGGCGACCGGGTGCACTGCGTCATCCGGGGCGGCGCCGTCAACAACGACGGCGGTGGCCCCGGCCTTACCCATCCCGACCGGGAGGCACAGGAGACCCTGCTGCGCCGGGCGTACGAGCGGGCGGGGGTGCCCCCCCGACACGTGGACTACGTCGAGCTGCACGGCACCGGGACGAGGGTCGGCGACCCCGTCGAGGCGGCGGCCCTCGGAGCGGTGCTGGGTGCCGGCCGCGACTGCGACAACCCCCTCGCGGTCGGATCGGTCAAGACCAACATCGGTCACCTGGAGGGTGCCGCCGGCATCACCGGCCTGCTGAAGGTCGTGCTGTGCGTACGCGAGGGAGTGTTGCCGCCGAGCCTCAATTTCCGTACGCCGAACCCGGACATCCCCCTCGACGAGCTGAACCTGCGGGTCCACACGGAACTGCAACCGTGGCCGGGCCACGCGACGGACCGCCCGCGTACTGCCGGGGTGAGTTCCTTCGGCATGGGCGGTACGAATGCCCATCTGATTGTCGAACAGGCTCCCGTGATGGTGGAGAAGCCGGCTGTCGGTGTGGGTGATCGAGGTTTGTCGGTGGTGCCGGTGGTGGTGTCGGGGCGGTCGGTGGGGGCGTTGCGGGCGCAGGCGGCGCGGTTGCGTGAGGTGTGTGCGGGTCTTACCAGCGACGATGCCGGCCCTGGTGCGGGCGCTGGTGCCGGGTCTGGTGCCGGGTCTGGTGCGGGGTTGGTGGATGTGGGTTGGTCGTTGGTGTCGTCGCGGTCGGTGTTTGAGCATCGTGCGGTGGTGTTGGGTCGGGATGTCGCGGAGGTTGTGGCGGGCTTGGATGTGGTGGCGTCTGGTGTGGCGGTGCCGGTTTCCGGGACGTCGGGTTCGGTTTCGGGTTTGGTGTCGGGTGTGGTGGGGGGTTCGGGCGTGGTGGTGGGTTCGGTGGGTTCGGGTTCGGGTTCGGGTGGTGGTGGTGGTGGGGTGGTGTTTGTGTTTCCGGGGCAGGGGTGGCAGTGGGTGGGGATGGGTGCGGTGTTGTGGGGGGAGTCGGAGGTGTTTGCGGCGTCGATGGTGGAGTGTGGGCGGGCGTTGGCGGGGTTTGTGGATTGGGATTTGCGTGAGGTGGTGTGTGGTGTGGGGGGTGGGGGTTGGGGGGTCGGGTTGATGTGGTGCAGCCGGTGTCGTGGGCGGTGATGGTGTCTTTGGGGCGGTTGTGGATGTCGTTGGGTGTGGTGCCGGATGCGGTGGTGGGGCATTCGCAGGGTGAGGTGGCGGCTGCGGTGGTGGGGGGTGTGTTGTCGGTGGTTGATGGTGCGCGGGTGGTGGTGGTGCGGTCGCGGGTGGTTGGTGAGGTGCTTGCTGGTCGGGGTGCGATGGTGTCGGTGGGGTTGTCGGTGGGTGTTGTGGAGGGTCGGTTGGTGGGGTGGGGTGGGCGGTTGGGTGTGGCGGCGGTGAATGGTCCGTCGTCGGTGGTGGTGTCGGGGGATGTGGAGGGTGTGGAGGGGTTTGTTGGTGAGTGTGAGCGGGATGGGGTGTGGGTGCGGCGGGTGGCGGTGGATTATGCGTCGCATTCGGTGCATGTGGAGGCGGTGGAGGCGCGGTTGGGGGTGTTGCTTGAGGGGTTGTGTCCTGTTTCGGGGGTGGTGCCGTTTTATTCGTCGGTGTCGGGTGGGTTGGTGGATGGGGCGGGTTTGGATGGTGGGTATTGGTATCGGAATTTGCGGGAGCGGGTGTTGTTTTCTGACACGGTGAGCCGGTTGGTGGGTGATGGGTTCTCCAGGTTTGTCGAGTGCTCTGCTCATCCGGTGTTGGTGGGTGGGGTATTGGATTCGGTGGCTGCGGTGGACCCGGCGTTGCGGCCGGTGGTGGTGGGGTCGTTGCGGCGGGGTGAGGGTGGTTGGGATCGGTTCTTGCGGTCGGTGGGTGAGGGGTTCGTCGGTGGGGTGGGGGTGGATTGGGCGAGTGTGTTTGCGGGTTCGGGTGCGCGGGTGGTGGATCTGCCGACGTATCCGTTCCAACGACGCCACTACTGGGCACCGAACACCGACGGCGTACCTGCTCCCGTCCTGGACGACCACGCAGAGCGGGAGCACGAACCAGCCGAATCAGAGTCGGGGCTTCGCGCCGAACTGCTGACGTTGGCCGAGCCCGAGCAGCTGATTCGACTGCTGGCCGTTGTCCGCGCCGGCACCGCCGTCGTCCTGGGACTCGACTCGGCCCAGGCGGTCGATCCGGAGCGCACCTTCAAGGAACAGGGATTCGAGTCTGTCACTGCGGTCGAGCTGTGTGGCCATCTGAGCCACAGCACCGGAATCCGGGTGCCAGCCTCGCTTGTCTACAACCATCCCACTCCGATGGCCGTTGCCCGGAAACTGCAGGACGAACTCCATGGCCGACAGCCGGAGCAGGTTCGGCAGGTCACTTCGGTTGCTGTTGTGGATGATCCGGTGGTGGTGGTGGGGATGGGGTGTCGTTTTCCGGGTGGTGTGGTGTCGGCGGAGGGTTTGTGGGATTTGGTGGTGGGGGGTGGGGATGCGGTGTCGGGGTTTCCGGTGGATCGGGGTTGGGATGTGGAGGGGTTGTTTGATCCGGTGCGGGGGGTGGTGGGGAAGTCGTATGTGCGGGAGGGGGGGTTTGTGTATGAGGCGGGGATGTTCGATGCGGAGTTCTTTGGTATTTCGCCGCGTGAGGCGGTGGCGATGGATCCGCAGCAGCGGTTGTTGTTGGAGGTGTCGTGGGAGGCGTTGGAACGCGCGGGGATTGATCCGGTGGGTTTGCGGGGCAGCCGGACGGGTGTGTATGTGGGGGTGATGGGTCAGGAGTATGGGCCGCGGTTGGTGGAGTCGGGGGGTGGGTTTGAGGGTTATTTGTTGACGGGGACGTCGCCGAGTGTGGTGTCGGGTCGTGTGTCGTATGTGTTGGGGTTGGAGGGTCCGTCGATTTCGGTGGATACGGCGTGTTCGTCGTCGTTGGTGGCGTTGCATTTGGCGTGTCAGGGGTTGCGGTTGGGTGAGTGTGATGTGGCGTTGGCGGGTGGGGTGACGGTGATTGCGGCGCCGGGGTTGTTTGTGGAGTTTTCTCGGCAGGGTGGGTTGTCGGGTGATGGGCGGTGTCGGGCGTTTGCGGGTGGTGCGGATGGGACGGGGTGGGGGGAGGGTGTGGGGGTGGTGGTGTTGGAGCGGTTGTCGGTGGCGCGGGAGCGTGGTCATCGGGTGTTGGCGGTGGTGCGGGGTTCTGCGGTGAATCAGGATGGTGGGTCGAATGGTTTGACGGCGCCGTCGGGTCCGTCGCAGGAGCGGGTGATTGGTGCGGCGTTGGCGAGTGGGGGGTTGGGGCCGTCTGGGGTGGATGTGGTGGAGGGTCATGGGACGGGGACTCGGTTGGGTGATCCGATTGAGGTGGGGGCGTTGTTGGGGGTGTATGGGCGTGGTCGTGTGGGTGGGTCGTTGTTGTTGGGTTCGTTGAAGTCGAATATTGGTCATGCGCAGGCTGCTGCGGGTGTGGCGGGTGTGATCAAGATGGTGATGGCGTTGCGGGCGGGGGTGGTGCCGGGGTCGTTGCATGTGGATGTGCCGACGCCGTTGGTGGATTGGTCGTCGGGTGGGGTGGAGGTGGTGACGGAGACTCGGGATTGGCCGGTGGTGGATCGTGTGCGTCGTGCGGGGGTGTCGGCGTTCGGTATTTCGGGGACGAATGCGCATCTGATTTTGGAGCAGGCTCCGGAGTTTGATGAGGCCATGGCCGCTGGGTCCACCGATGCCGATGCCGATGCCGAGGGTGGTGCTGGTGGGTCCATGTCGGTGGTTCCGGTGGTGGTGTCGGGGCGGTCGGTGGGGGCGTTGCGGGCGCAGGCGGCCCGGTTGCGTGAGGTGTGCGCGGGACTGGCTGACGGTGGTTCCGGTCTGGTGGATGTGGGTTGGTCGTTGGTGTCGTCGCGGTCGGTGTTCGAGCATCGTGCGGTCGTGTTCGGCGGTGGTGTGGGGGAGGTTGTCGCTGGTTTGGATGAGGTGGCGTCGGGTTCGGTGGTGGCGGGTTCGGTGGTGGAGCGGCCGGGTTCGGGTTCGGTGGTGGTGGGTTCGGTGGGTTCGGGTGTGGCGGTTGGTGGTGGTCGGGTGGTGTTTGTGTTTCCGGGTCAGGGGTGGCAGTGGGTGGGTATGGGTGCGGTGTTGTTGGACGAGTCGGAGGTGTTTGCCGGTTCGATGGTGGAGTGTGGGCGGGCGTTGGCGGGGTTTGTGGATTGGGATTTGTTGGAGGTGGTGCGTGGCGGTGCGGGTGGGGGGTTGTGGGGTCGGGTTGATGTGGTGCAGCCGGTGTCGTGGGCGGTGATGGTGTCGTTGGCGCGGTTGTGGGTGTCGGTGGGTGTGGTGCCGGATGCGGTGGTGGGGCATTCGCAGGGTGAGGTGGCGGCTGCGGTGGTGGCGGGTGTGTTGAGCGTGGTTGATGGTGCGCGGGTGGTGGCGTTGCGGTCGCGGGTGATTGGTGGGGTGTTGGTCGGTGGTGGGGCGATGGTGTCGGTGGCGCTTGCGGTGGCTGCTGTCGAGGGCCGGTTGGTGGGGTGGCACGGCCGGTTGGGTGTGGCGGCGGTGAATGGTCCGTCGTTGACGGTGGTGTCGGGGGACGTGGAGGCGGCGGAGGGGTTCATAGCCGACTGTGAGCGTGATGGTGTGTGGGTGCGGCGGGTGGCGGTGGATTATGCGTCGCATTCGGCGCATGTGGAGGCGGTGGAGGGGGAGCTGTCGCGGCTTCTGGATGGTTTGTCCCCGCAGCAGGGCAGTGTGCCGTTTTATTCCTCTCTGGTGGGTGGTCTGGTCGACGGTCATGCTCTGGATGGTGGGTATTGGTATCGGAATCTGCGGGAGCGGGTGTTGTTCGCGGATGCTGTGGGGCGGTTGGTGGCGGACGGGTTCTCGGGGTTTGTGGAGTGTTCGGGGCATCCGGTTCTGGCGGGTGGGGTGTTGGAGTCGGCGGCGGTGGTGGATGCGGGTGTGCGGCCGGTGGTGGTGGGGTCGCTGCGGCGTGACGATGGCGGGTGGGGTCGGTTCCTCACGTCGGTGGGTGAGGCGTTCGTGGGTGGCATGGACGTGGACTGGGGTGGGGTGTTCGCGGGCACGAACGCGCGGTTGGTGGACCTGCCGACGTATCCGTTCCAACGACGCCACTATTGGGCACCTACTCCGACCGGCTCCGCCACCACGACGGTCGTGGGTGCCGACCCGGTGGGGGAGTTGCGGTATCGGATCGTGTGGAAGCCGCTGCCGACGGGCGACCCCCGACCCCTCACCCACCGCTGGCTCCTGGTCGCCGACCCGGAGACCGCCGGCTCGGAACTCGCCGCAGACATCAAGGCAGCGCTCGTACGTAGGGGTGCCGAGGTCGAGCTGCTGGCCGTCGACCCACTCGCGGACCGGGCCCGGATAGTCGAACTACTCGCTACCACGACGGACGGGTCGGTGCCGCTGTCCGGTGCCGTGTCCCTCCTCGGGCTCATGCAGGACGCACATCCTGAACACCCCTCCATCGGCATGGGTCTGGTCGCGTCGCTGGCGCTGGTGCAGGCCATCGGTGACGTCGGGATCGAGGCCCCCCTGTGGAGCGTGACTCGCCAGGCGGCGGCGGTGACGCCCCAGGAGATGCCGGAGGTGTTCGGCGCTCAGGTGTGGGCGTTCGGGCGGGTGGCGGCCCTGGAACTGCCGGACCGCTGGGGCGGCCTGGTCGACGTTCCGTCCGTACCGGACGTCCGGATGCTGGACCAGCTCGCCACCACTCTGGCCGCGGCGGACGGCGAGGATCAGATCGCGATCCGCGGTTCAGGGGTCTATGGACGTCGGGTGACGCGAGCGGCGGGCACTGTGCGCCGGACATGGCGCCCCCGCGGGAACATCCTGGTGACCGGAGGTACGGGAAGTCTGGGTGGCCGGGTGGCCCGGTGGCTCGCTCGGAACGGTGCCCAGCACCTCGTTCTGACCAGTCGGCGGGGTGTCCATGCCCCCGGCGCGGCGGAACTTGAAGCTGATCTTCGTGCGCTCGGTGCCACGGTGACCATCGTCGCCTGCGACGTTGCGAAGCGGGCTGCACTGTCCGACGTCCTGGCGGCGCATCCGCCGACTGCGGTCTTCCACACCGCCGGAGTGCTGCACGACGGGGTGATCGACACTCTCACCTCCGAACACATCGACGAGGTCTTCCGCCCGAAGACCGCCGCCGCGCTGCTACTCGACGAACTCACCCAGCACCAGGATCTGGAGGCTTTCGTCCTCTTCTCGTCGGTTACCGGAGTCTGGGGCAACGGCGGTCAAGCGGCGTACGCGGCGGCGAACGCGTCGCTGGACGCCCTGGCGGAGCGGCGTCGTGCTGCGGGTCTTCCCGCCACCTCCATTGCCTGGGGACTGTGGGGTGGCGGTGGCATGGCCGAGGGGATCGGCGAGCAGAACCTGAACCGTCGCGGCATCGCGGCCATGGACCCGGAACACGGCATCGCCGCTCTGCAGCAGGCCCTCGACCGTGATGACGTGTCAGTCACCGTGGCCGACGTCGAATGGGCGGACTTCGCGCCGCGCCTCGCCGAACTGCGGTCGGCACGGCTCTTCGACGGTGTGCCCGAAGCCAGGAGTGCGCTCGATGCACGGCGGGCGGACGCCGAATCGTCAACGGAGGGCCTCGCACAGCGGTTGGCGGGGATGTCCGACGCGGATCGGCAGCGAGTCCTTCTCCAGACGGTACGGGCAGAGGCAGCGGCAGTTCTGAGACACGAGACGGTGGATGCCGTCGCGCCCAACCGGGCCTTCAAAGATGCCGGCTTCGACTCGCTCACGGCACTCGAACTGCGTAACCGCTTGAACAGTACGACCGGCCTGAACCTGCCCTCGACGGTGGTCTTCGACCACTCCACCCCGTCCACGTTGGCGAAGTTCGTGGGGGGCGTGCTCGTCGGCGCTCCTGCCGAGGAAGTCCTGGTGGCTGCCGCGACCGTGCCCACCGACGAACCTGTCGCCATCGTGGGCATGGCCTGCCGCTACCCCGGCGGGGCCGACACTCCGGAGAAGCTCTGGGATCTCCTGCTGGACGGGGCTGACGTCATCGGCCCAGCCCCCGACGACCGGGGCTGGGACGTGGACTCCTTCTTCGATCCGGTGCCGGGCGCCGTGGGGAAGTCGTATGTGCGGGAGGGGGGGTTTGTGTATGAGGCGGGGATGTTCGATGCGGAGTTCTTTGGTATTTCGCCGCGTGAGGCGGTGGCGATGGATCCGCAGCAGCGGTTGTTTCTGGAGACGTCGTGGGAGGCGTTGGAACGCGCGGGGATCGATCCGGCGGGCCTGCGGGGCAGCCGGACCGGCGTGTATGCCGGCCTGACACACCAGGAGTATGCCGCCCGACTACACGAGGCTCCGCAGGAGTTCGAAGGCTATCTGCTCACCGGCAAGTCGGTGAGCGTCGCATCGGGTCGTGTGTCGTATGTGTTGGGGTTGGAGGGTCCGTCGATTTCGGTGGATACGGCGTGTTCGTCGTCGTTGGTGGCGTTGCATTTGGCGTGTCAGGGGTTGCGGTTGGGTGAGTGTGATGTGGCGTTGGCGGGTGGGGTGACGGTGATTGCGGCGCCGGGGTTGTTTGTGGAGTTTTCTCGGCAGGGTGGGTTGTCGGGTGATGGGCGGTGTCGGGCGTTTGCGGGTGGTGCGGATGGGACGGGGTGGGGGGAGGGTGTGGGGGTGGTGGTGTTGGAGCGGTTGTCGGTGGCGCGGGAGCGTGGTCATCGGGTGTTGGCGGTGGTGCGGGGTTCTGCGGTGAATCAGGATGGTGGGTCGAATGGTTTGACGGCGCCGTCGGGTCCGTCGCAGGAGCGGGTGATTGGTGCGGCGTTGGCGAGTGGGGGGTTGGGGCCGTCTGGGGTGGATGTGGTGGAGGGTCATGGGACGGGGACTCGGTTGGGTGATCCGATTGAGGTGGGGGCGTTGTTGGGGGTGTATGGGCGTGGTCGTGTGGGTGGGTCGTTGTTGTTGGGTTCGTTGAAGTCGAATATTGGTCATGCGCAGGCTGCTGCGGGTGTGGCGGGTGTGATCAAGATGGTGATGGCGTTGCGGGCGGGGGTGGTGCCGGGGTCGTTGCATGTGGATGTGCCGACGCCGTTGGTGGATTGGTCGTCGGGTGGGGTGGAGGTGGTGACGGAGACTCGGGATTGGCCGGTGGTGGATCGTGTGCGTCGTGCGGGGGTGTCGGCGTTCGGGATTTCGGGGACGAATGCGCATCTGATTTTGGAGCAGGCTCCGGAGTTTGATGAGGCCATGGCCGCTGGGTCCACCGATGCCGATGCCGATGCCGCTGGTGGTGGCGAAGGTGGTGCTGGTGGGGCCATGTCGGTGGTGCCGGTGGTGGTGTCGGGGCGGTCGGTGGGGGCGTTGCGGGCGCAGGCGGCGCGGTTGCGGGAGTTGTGTGCGGGTCTTACCAGCGACGATGCCGGCTCTGGTGCGGGCGCTGGTGCGGGGTCTGGTGCGGGGTTGGTGGATGTGGGTTGGTCGTTGGTGTCGTCGCGGTCGGTGTTTGAGCATCGTGCGGTGGTGTTGGGTCGGGATGTCGCGGAGGTTGTGGCGGGCTTGGATGTGGTGGCGTCTGGTGTGGCGGTGCCGGTTTCCGGGACGTCGGGTTCGGGTTCGGTTCAGGGGTCGGGTGTGGGGTCTTCGGTGGTGGGTTCGGGTTCGGGTTCGGGTTCGGGTTCGGGTGGTGGTGGGGTGGTGTTTGTGTTTCCGGGGCAGGGGTGGCAGTGGGTGGGGATGGGTGCGGTGTTGTGGGGGGAGTCGGAGGTGTTTGCGGCGTCGATGGTGGAGTGTGGGCGGGCGTTGGCGGGGTTTGTGGATTGGGATTTGCGTGAGGTGGTGTGTGGTGTGGGGGGTGAGGGGTTGTGGGGTCGGGTTGATGTGGTGCAGCCGGTGTCGTGGGCGGTGATGGTGTCTTTGGGGCGGTTGTGGATGTCGTTGGGTGTGGTGCCGGATGCGGTGGTGGGGCATTCGCAGGGTGAGGTGGCGGCTGCGGTGGTGGGGGGTGTGTTGTCGGTGGTTGATGGTGCGCGGGTGGTGGTGGTGCGGTCGCGGGTGGTTGGTGAGGTGCTTGCTGGTCGGGGTGCGATGGTGTCGGTGGGGTTGTCGGTGGGTGTTGTGGAGGGTCGGTTGGTGGGGTGGGGTGGGCGGTTGGGTGTGGCGGCGGTGAATGGTCCGTCGTCGGTGGTGGTGTCGGGGGATGTGGAGGGTGTGGAGGGGTTTGTTGGTGAGTGTGAGCGGGATGGGGTGTGGGTGCGGCGGGTGGCGGTGGATTATGCGTCGCATTCGGTGCATGTGGAGGCGGTGGAGGCGCGGTTGGGGGTGTTGCTTGAGGGGTTGTGTCCTGTTTCGGGGGTGGTGCCGTTTTATTCGTCGGTGTCGGGTGGGTTGGTGGATGGGGCGGGTTTGGATGGTGGGTATTGGTATCGGAATTTGCGGGAGCGGGTGTTGTTTTCTGACACGGTGAGCCGGTTGGTGGGTGATGGGTTCTCCAGGTTTGTCGAGTGCTCTGCTCATCCGGTGTTGGTGGGTGGGGTATTGGATTCGGTGGCTGCGGTGGACCCGGCGTTGCGGCCGGTGGTGGTGGGGTCGTTGCGGCGGGGTGAGGGTGGTTGGGATCGGTTCTTGCGGTCGGTGGGTGAGGGGTTCGTCGGTGGGGTGGGGGTGGATTGGGCGAGTGTGTTTGCGGGTTCGGGTGCGCGGGTGGTGGATCTGCCGACGTATCCGTTCCAACGACGCCACTACTGGGCCCAGACCTCTCCCGCCGGCGTCGGGACGGCCGCAGCTGCTCGGTTCGGCATGAAATGGGAGGACCATCCCCTGCTCGGCGGTGCGCTGTCGGTCGGTGGGTCCGGGAGCCTGCTTCTGGCCGGGCAGTTGTCGCTCGCCTCGCATGCCTGGCTGACCGACCATGCCGTGTCCGGCACCGTGTTGCTACCCGGTACGGCCTTCGTGGAACTGGCCCTGCACGCCGCCTCTGTGGCGGGCTGCACTGAGGTGGAGGAACTGCGGCTGGAGACTCCCCTGGTGGTGCCGTCCAAGGGCGGGGTACGGCTCCAGGTGCTCGTGGACGAGCTCGACGACGGATCCGAACGGCGTTCGGTGCGGGTGTTCTCCCGGGACGACTCGGTGACTGCGGAGTCCGCCTGGACACGGCACGCGGTGGGCGTCCTGGCCTCGCGGTCGCGGCCCGAACCGGCTGTGCTCTGGCACACCGACGCCTGGCCACCTCCGGGCACCGCGCCGGTCGACGTTGCCGACCTGTACGAGCGGTTCGCGACGCTGGGCTACGAGTACGGGGAGGCGTTCGTCGGGCTGCAGGGGCTCTGGCGGGGCGACGGCGAGGTGTTCGCCGAGGTACGACTGCCCGACCGGGTCGGCGCGGAGGCCATCCGCTTCGGACTGCATCCCGCACTGCTCGACGCCGCCCTGCAAGGGTGGTTGGCGGGCGACCTCGTCGACGTGCCCGAGGGCCGTGTGTTGCTGCCCTTCGCCTGGCAGGGCATCGTGCTCCACGCCACCGGCGCCGACACGCTGCGGGTGCGCATCGGCCGGTCCGGTGATTCGGCAGTCTCCCTGCATGCGGTGGACCCGGCCGGTGCTCCGGTCCTCTCGTTGGACGCCCTGGTGCTGCGTCCGCTCGACCGGGAACGCCTCGGGCTGCCGGCCGGGTCCGGAGCCGGAGCGCTGTACCGGGTCGGCTGGCGCCGGGGGACCGCCGTTGCCGGGTCAGCCGACCAGCGGTGGGCGGTGGTGGGGCCGGACGACGCTGAGGCGAACGGTGCGGCCGGACTGCACCGGTGGCCGGTCGCCACCGTCGACGTGCACTCCGATGTGGACTCGCTGCGGATGGCCCTGGACGCGGGCGAGGACCTGCCCGCCGTCGTCCTCGCCGACTTCCGGAGCACCGCCGGCCGGAGCACCGCCGGCCGCAGCACCGCCGGCCGCAGCACCGCCGGCCGCAGTGCCGGCGGCGCGGTGGGCGACGGCGTGGTAGCCGGCGGCGCGGTGGGCGAGGCCCGGGCCGGGGCCGTCCGGGGGGAGACCTGGGCCGGACTGGATCTGCTGCAACGCTGGCTGGCCGACGAGCGGTTCGTCGCGGCGAGGCTCGTGGTGGTCACCGAACGGGCCGTTGCCGTCGGGCCGGACGAGGACGTGCCAGACCTCGTCCACGCCGGGCTGTGGGGCCTGCTGCGGTCGGCTCAGTCCGAGCACCCGGACCGCTTCGTGCTGGTGGACGTCGACGGGGACGACAGGTCGATCGCGGCGCTGCCGTCGGCTCTCGCCATGGACGCGCCCCAACTGGCGGTGCGGGCCGGCGAGATCCTGCTGCCCGAGATCGAGCTGGTGAGACCGGGACCCGAGCCAGGGCCGGAGCAGGCCGGGCCGGAGCAGGCCGGGCCGGAGCAGGCCGGGCCCGAGCCGGTGCGCGCCGGAACCGGGCCGGGTGCCGTCCTGGACCCCGACGGCACGGTGCTGCTCACCGGTGCGACCGGCACGCTCGGTGGGCTGCTCGCCCGGCACCTGGTGACCACCCGTGGCGTACGCCGGTTGCTGCTGGTCAGCCGTAGCGGTCCGGGAGCCTCCGGTGCCGACCGGTTGACCGAGGAGCTGACCGGGCTCGGCGCCGACGTGACGCTGGTCGCCTGCGACACCACGGATCGCGCCGCGTTGGCCGACGTGCTGGGTGGCGTCCCCGCCGAGCATCCGCTGACCGCAGTGGTGCACGTGGCCGGCGTACTCGACGACGGGGCGGTGCAGGCGTTCACCCCCGAGCGGGTCGACGCGGTGCTACGGCCGAAGGTGGACGCGGCACTGCACCTGCACGAGCTGACCGCAGGGCTGCCGCTTACCGCGTTCGTGCTGTTCTCCGGGGCAGCGGGGATCCTGGGTCGGCCCGGCCAGGCCAACTACGCGGCGGCGAACACCTTCCTCGACGCCCTGGCGCAGCACCGGCGGGCCCGGGGCCTGCCCGGCGTCTCCCTCGCCTGGGGCCTGTGGGGGCTGGCCAGCGACATGACGGGCCATCTGGGCGAGCAGGACCTGCGGCGCATGCGGCGCTCCGGTATCGCCCCGATGACCGCCGGGGAAGGCCTTGCACTGTTCGACCTGGCTCTCGCCCGGGCCCGGGACGAGCCGGTGCTCGTACCGGCACGCCTGGACCTGGCGACGCTGCGCCGGGAGCGGGCCGCCAACGGACCGGACGCCGTTCCGGTCCTGCTGCGGGGCCTGGTGCCGGCGGCCCCGCTCCGCCGCGCGGCCTCGTCGAGCGTTGCCGGCCGGGTGCCCGCGCCCGCCGCCGCCGCGCCACAGCAGGCGGACGAGCTGCGCGGGCAACTGGCCGGGAAGGAAGCCCAGGCGCGGGTACGGCACCTGCTGGATCTGGTACGCACCCAGGTCGCCGGGGTGCTCGCCCTGCCGGAGGGGGCGGCGGTCGTGGACCCGGACAGGCCGTTCCGCGAGTTCGGATTCGACTCGTTGACCGCAGTCGAACTGCGTAACCGGCTGGGCTCGGCGACCGGCCTGCGGTTGGCGCCGAGCCTGGTGTTCGACCAGCCGACCCCGTTGGCCGTGGCCGAGCACCTCGACGACCACCTCGCCGCCGAGGGGGTGGTCGACGAGGGCGCGGCGGCGCTGAACGGGCTCGACGCCCTGGCCTCGGCGCTCGGCGGAATGAGGACGGACGACGTCCGCCGGGACATCGTCCGCCGGCGGCTGGAGGAGATGCTCGCCCTGGTCGGCGGTCCACGGTCCGGGTCGGCGGGCGGCGGGCTGGTGGATGCCACGGTCGCCGAGCGACTGGATTCGGCATCCGACGACGAACTCTTCGCCCTGATCGAGGAGCAGCTGTGAGCCCCGACCGCGGAGAGGACCGGCAGGTGACCGCGAACGAGGACCGGATCCGTGAGTACCTCAAGCGGGTCACCGCCGAGCTGGCCGGGACGCGGCGACGCCTGCGTGAGCTGGAGGACAGCGCGCGTGAGCCCATCGCCATCGTGGGCATGAGCTGCCGGTTGCCGGGTGGGGTGAGCACGCCCGAGGACCTGTGGCGGCTGGTCGAGGCGGGTACCGACGCGATCTCGGGCTTCCCCGACGACCGGGGTTGGGACGTCGGGAAGCTCTACGACCCGGATCCGGACTCGACGGGCACGAGCTACGTGCGCGAGGGTGGTTTCCTCTACGACTGCGCCGAGTTCGATCCGGAGTTCTTCGCCGTCTCGCCACGTGAAGCGCTGGCGATGGACCCGCAGCAGCGGTTACTGCTGGAAACCGCCTGGGAGACCTTCGAGCGGGCGGGGATCGCCCCCGACTCGGCCCGGGGTACCCGCACCGGGGTCTACGTCGGGGTGATGTACGACGACTACGGCAGCCGGCTGTCCGAGGTTCCCAAGGACCTGGAGGGCTACCTGGTCAACGGCAGCGCGGGCAGCGTCGCGTCGGGTCGGATCGCGTACACCCTGGGGTTGCAGGGGCCGGCGGTGACCGTCGACACGGCCTGCTCGTCGTCGCTCGTCGCGTTGCACCTGGCCGTGCAGGCGCTGCGGTCGGGCGAGTGCGAGCTGGCCCTGACGGGCGGGGTGACGGTGCTCGCCACGCCGACGATGTTCGTCGACTTCGCCCGGCAGCGTGGTCTCGCGCTGGACGGCCGCTGCAAGGCGTTCGCGGACGCCGCCGACGGGACCGGGTTCGGCGAGGGCGTGGGGATGCTGCTGTTGGAGCGGCTCTCGGACGCGGTCCGCAACCGTCGCCGGGTGCTGGCCGTCGTGCGGGGCTGTGCGGTCAACCAGGACGGGGCGAGCAACGGCCTGACCGCCCCGAACGGTACGGCCCAGCAACTGGTCATCCGCCAGGCGTTGACCAATGCGGGGCTGGCCGCCGACGAGGTGGACGCGGTGGAGGCGCACGGCACCGGCACCCGGCTGGGTGATCCGATCGAGGCGCAGGCGCTGCTGGCGACGTACGGCCAGGGCCGGCCGGCGGACCGGCCGCTCCTGCTGGGATCCCTGAAGTCCAACATCGGTCACACCCAGGCCGCCGCGGGGGTCGCCGGGGTGATCAAGACGGTGCTGGCGTTGCGGCACGCCCGGCTGCCCCGGACCCTGCACGTCGACCGCCCCTCGACCCGGGTGGACTGGTCGTCGGGTGCGGTGCGGCTGCTGACCGAAGGCCAGCCCTGGCCCGACCACGGCGACCGGCCGCGCCGGGCGGCGGTCTCCTCGTTCGGTGCCAGCGGCACCAACGCACACGTCATCCTGGAGAGCGTCCCCGAGGCGACGGCCGGAGCAGCGGACCTCGCGGCCACGCCGGCACCCGCCGGTCACGAACCCGCCCCGGACGCGGCGACGACGGAGCCCGCCGGCCCCGGACCGGTCGGGACGGCCGGCGACGACCCGGTCTGGGTCCTGTCCGGACGGACCGAGGCGGCCCTGCACGCGCAGGCCCGGCTGCTACACACCCACCTGACGTCCCGGCCGCGGCCCGAGCCCGCCGACAGCGTGGCCCGTGCCCTGGTGCGGTCCCGTGCCGCGTTCGCGTACCGGGCCGCCGTGCTCGGCCGGGACGACACCGCGCGGCTCGACGGCCTCCAGGCGCTCGCGCAGGGCCACAGCGCTCCGGGGCTCGTCACCGGGCGGGCCGTGCCGGATCGGCGCGTGGCCTTCCTCTTCACCGGTCAGGGCAGTCAGCGACCGGGCGCGGGCCGGGAGCTGTACGCCAGGCATCCCGCCTTCGCGCAGTCCCTGGACGGCGTCCTCGCGGAACTCGACAGGCACCTGGGCCGGCCGCTGCGCGACGTCATGTTCGCCGAGCCGGGCACCGGGGCGGCAGCGCTGCTGGACGACACCGGGTACACCCAGCCGGCCCTGTTCGCACTGGAGGTGGCCCTGTTCGGGCTGGTCACCAGCTGGGGGCTGCGCCCGGACGCCCTGCTGGGCCACTCGGTCGGGGAGATCACCGCAGCGCACGTCGCGGGCGTACTCACCCTGCCGGACGCCGCCCGGCTGGTGACGACGCGCGGTCGACTCATGGCGGGCCTGCCGGCCGGGGGCGCGATGGCCGCGCTCCAGGCTGCCGAGTCCGAGGTCGGCCCGCTGCTGGCGGGGCGGGAGGGCGAGCTGTCGATCGCGGCGGTCAACGGGCCGCAGGCCACCGTGATCGCGGGCGACGAGGCGGCGGTCGACGAGCAGGTCGCGCTCTGGCGTGGCCGGGGCCGCCGGGCCAGGCGCCTGCGGGTCGGCCACGCCTTCCACTCCGCCCGGATGGACGGGATGCTCGCCGAGTTCGAGGAGACGATAGGTGACCTCCGCCCCGGCGAGCCGACGATCCCGGTGGTCGCCAACGTCACCGGGGCGATCGCGTCCGGCACCGACCTCCGTACGCCCGGCTACTGGGTCCGGCACGCCCGCGAGGCGGTGCGCTTCCTCGACGGCATGCGCCGGCTGCGTGCCGAGGGCATCGACACGTTCGTGGAACTCGGCCCGGACGGCGTGCTCACGGCGATGGCGCGGGACTGCCTGACGGATTCCGCCGACCTCGCCGACTCTGCGGACCCCGCCGACCCCACGGACGCCCCCGGTCCCGCCGGGGCTGCGGGACCCGACCGCCTCCTGCTGTTCCTGCCCACCCTGCGGCGGGACCGCGACGAGGCCACGGCCGTGCAGGAGGCCCTGGCCTCCGTCCACGTCCACGGGCTTCGGGTCGACCCGGTCGCGTCGCTCGGGGACGGCCCGACCGCCACCGACCTGCCCACCTACCCGTTCCAGCGGTCCCGCTACTGGCTCGACCCGCGCCCCGGGGCACCCGACCTGACCGCCGTCGGCCTCGATGTCGCCGGGCATCCGCTGCTCGCCGTCGCAGTGGACCTGCCCGACGGCAACGGCACGGTCTGGAGCGGCCAGCTCTCCGGGCGGACGCATCCGTGGCTCGCCGACCACAGCGTGTGGGGGCGCACGGTGGTGCCGGGGACGGCGCTCCTGGAGATCATGCACCGGGTGGGCGTCGAGGCGGGCTGCGCCCGGGTGGCGGAACTGACCTTCGAGGCACCGATGGTGGTGGCCGACGACGGCGGCGTCCGGGTGCGGGTCGTCGTCGAGGGGCCGGACGGTGACGGGGCCCGCCAGGTGCGGATCCACTCCGCGCCGGTGGGGATCGAGCCTCCCCTGTGGACCCGGCACGCCGCAGGCCGGGTCGACAGCGCCGTGACAGGGCCGGTCGACGGTGCCGCCGTGCCGCAGCCCGCCGTCGGCCGGTCCGGGTGGGACGTCGGCCCCGGCAGCACCTGGCCACCCGAGGGGGCGGTGCCCGTAAGCGTCGAGAGCGAGTACGAGCGTTTCGCCGACAACGGCATCGGATACGGCCCCGCCTTCCGCGGGCTACGCGTCGCGTGGCGTCGCGGAGACGAGACGTTCGCCGAGGTCCGGCTCCCCGAGGAGTACGCCGCCGAGGCGGGCGAGTACGCCGTACACCCGGCACTGCTGGACGCGGCCCTGCACGCGATCGTCCTCGGTGACCAGTTCCCCGGCGGAGCACACGGGATGCTGCCGTTCGCCTGGACCGACGTACGGGTGTTCGCCTCCGGCGCCGGCCGGCTCCGGGTCCGCATCGCGCCCGCCGAGGCCGACTCGGTAAGCGTGCTCGTCACCGACGGCGACGGGTCGCCGGTCCTCGCCGCCGCCACCCTGGCGCTGCGCCGGGTCGCCGCCGACCGGATCGCCGCAGCCGTCACCGGCCAGGCGCCGCTGTACCGGTTGGAGTGGTCCGCCGTGAAGCCTGCCCCGGTGGTCACCGCCACGCGGTTCGCCGTCGTCGGCGCGGACAGCCCGCTGTGGTCCGGCCCACCGGGGGCCGGGATGTCCGTGCCGGTGTACCCGGATCTGGGTGCGCTCGCCGACGCGCTGCCCGCCGGTGGGGGACCGGGCCACGTCCTGGTCGACCTCCGCCGCCGTGCCGACGCCCCGTCGACGGGGGACGGGCCGGGGGACGTGGGCGCGCTGACCCGCCTGGCGCTGGCCACCGTCCAGGAGTGGCTCGCCGACGACCGGTTCACCGGCTCGCGGCTGGTCGTGCTCACCAGCGGGGCCGTGGACGCCGGGACGGCCGTCACCGATCCGGCGGCCGCCGGGGTGTGGGGCCTGCTGCGGGTCGCCCAGACCGAACATCCGGACCGGTTCACCCTCGTGGACACCGACGACCACCCGGATTCGCTCGGTGCCCTCCCCGGGGCGGTCGTCGCGGGCGAGCCGCAACTGGCCCTGCGGGCCGGCACGACCAACGTCGCTGGCCTGGTGCGGGCACCTGCCGTCAGCGGTGCCGCCCCACCGTGGACCGACGCCGGCACCGTCCTGGTCACCGGGGGTACGGGCATGCTCGGTGGTGCCGTGGCCCGGCACCTGGTCCGCCGGCACGGGGTCCGGCACCTGCTGCTGGTCGGCCGGCGCGGACCGGACGCGCCCGGAGCGGCGGCGCTGACCCGGGAACTGGAGGAGCAGGGAGCATCCGTACGCGTTGCCGCCTGCGACGCCGCCGACCGCGAGGCGGTGGCGCGTCTACTGGCCGAGGTCCCCGCCGCGTATCCGCTCACCGCCGTGGTGCACTCGGCCGGCCTGTCCGACGACGGTGTGCTGACCGCCCAGACCGGCGAGCGGATCGAGGCGGTGCTCCGCGCCAAGGCGGACGCGGCGGTCAACCTGCACGAACTCACCCGGGATCTCGACCTGACCGCCTTCGTGCTGTTCTCGTCGATCGCGGGCACGATCGGCAGCGCCGGGCAGGCCGGGTACGCCGCCGCGAACGCCTTCCTCGACGCCTTCGCGAGCTGGCGGCAGGGCCAGGGGCTGCCCGCCACCGCCCTGGCCTGGGGGCCGCTCGACGGTGGGATGGCCGGCGATCTCGGTACTGCGGATGTGGCACGACTGCGCCGGTCCGGGCTCGTGCCGCTCGGCGTGGACGACGCGCTCGTCCTCTTCGACGATGCCTGCTCCCGACCGGCGGCGGCGTACCACCCCGTCCGCCTCGACCCGGTGGTGCTGCGGTCCCGCGCCGCCGCGGTGCCCGCCGTCCTGCGCGGTCCGAACCGTGCGCGCACGGGGGACGGTGCGCCGGGGAAGCCTACCGTCGCCACCCTTGGCGCGCGGCTGACGGGCAGGTCGGCGGCCGAGCGTACGGCGATCCTGACCGACCTGGTCCGGGCCGAGGCCGCCGCCGTGCTCGGCCACGGTGAGACGGCGATGCTGAGCACGCAGCGGGCCTTCCGTGACGCCGGCTTCGACTCGCTCACCGCCGTGGACCTGCGCAACCGGCTCGGCGCGGCCACGGGCCTCAGCCTGCCGGCCGCCGTCGTATTCGACCACCCGACCCCGGCGGCCCTCGCCGCCCACCTGCTGACCGAACTGGACCGCCGGTCACCCACCGGGCACCAGCCCCCGACGGACGCCGCCGGCGTCCTGGCGATGCTCGACCACCTGCGGGACGGAATCGCGACGGTCGTCGAGGACGACGCCGACCGGACCCGGGCCGCCCACCTGCTGCGTGTCCTGCAAGCCGAGGTCGACCGGCCGGCCGCCGGTCCGCACCGGGACACCGACGGAGGTTCCGGCGCCGAGGTGACCGACCGTCTCCGGACCGCCTCCGACGAGGAACTGTTCGACCTGCTCGACAGCGATTTCCGACTGGCCTGACGCCGGTCGGACCACTGCCCACTCGAATCCACCGACGCCAGTAAGACACTCGGATCACAGGGGGAGCGCCGTGTCCGTCAGCAACGAAGACAAGCTTCGCGAGTACCTGCGTCGTGCCATGGCGGATCTCCACGAGTCCCGCGAACGGTTGCGGCAGTACGAGTCGGTTGCTGTTGTGGATGATCCGGTGGTGGTGGTGGGGATGGGGTGTCGTTTTCCGGGTGGTGTGGTGTCGGCGGAGGGTTTGTGGGATTTGGTGGTGGGGGGTGGGGATGCGGTGTCGGGGTTTCCGGTGGATCGGGGTTGGGATGTGGAGGGGTTGTTTGATCCGGTGCGGGGGGTGGTGGGGAAGTCGTATGTGCGGGAGGGGGGGTTTGTGTATGAGGCGGGGATGTTCGATGCGGAGTTCTTTGGTATTTCGCCGCGTGAGGCGGTGGCGATGGATCCGCAGCAGCGGTTGTTGTTGGAGGTGTCGTGGGAGGCGTTGGAACGCGCGGGGATTGATCCGGTGGGTTTGCGGGGCAGCCGGACGGGTGTGTATGTGGGGGTGATGGGTCAGGAGTATGGGCCGCGGTTGGTGGAGTCGGGGGGTGGGTTTGAGGGTTATTTGTTGACGGGGACGTCGCCGAGTGTGGTGTCGGGTCGTGTGTCGTATGTGTTGGGGTTGGAGGGTCCGTCGATTTCGGTGGATACGGCGTGTTCGTCGTCGTTGGTGGCGTTGCATTTGGCGTGTCAGGGGTTGCGGTTGGGTGAGTGTGATGTGGCGTTGGCGGGTGGGGTGACGGTGATTGCGGCGCCGGGGTTGTTTGTGGAGTTTTCTCGGCAGGGTGGGTTGTCGGGTGATGGGCGGTGTCGGGCGTTTGCGGGTGGTGCGGATGGGACGGGGTGGGGGGAGGGTGTGGGGGTGGTGGTGTTGGAGCGGTTGTCGGTGGCGCGGGAGCGTGGTCATCGGGTGTTGGCGGTGGTGCGGGGTTCTGCGGTGAATCAGGATGGTGGGTCGAATGGTTTGACGGCGCCGTCGGGTCCGTCGCAGGAGCGGGTGATTGGTGCGGCGTTGGCGAGTGGGGGGTTGGGGCCGTCTGGGGTGGATGTGGTGGAGGGTCATGGGACGGGGACTCGGTTGGGTGATCCGATTGAGGTGGGGGCGTTGTTGGGGGTGTATGGGCGTGGTCGTGTGGGTGGGTCGTTGTTGTTGGGTTCGTTGAAGTCGAATATTGGTCATGCGCAGGCTGCTGCGGGTGTGGCGGGTGTGATCAAGATGGTGATGGCGTTGCGGGCGGGGGTGGTGCCGGGGTCGTTGCATGTGGATGTGCCGACGCCGTTGGTGGATTGGTCGTCGGGTGGGGTGGAGGTGGTGACGGAGACTCGGGATTGGCCGGTGGTGGATCGTGTGCGTCGTGCGGGGGTGTCGGCGTTCGGTATTTCGGGGACGAATGCGCATCTGATTTTGGAGCAGGCTCCGGAGTTTGAGGAGCCGGCTATCGCCGATGCCGATGCCGATGCCGCTGGTGGTGGGGGTTTGTCGGTGGTTCCGGTGGTGGTGTCGGGGCGGTCGGTGGGGGCGTTGCGGGCGCAGGCGGCGCGGTTGCGGGAGTTGTGCGCGGGTCTCACCAGCGATGATGCCGGCCCTGATGCGGGCGCTGGTGCGGGGTCTGGTGCGGGGTTGGTGGATGTGGGTTGGTCGTTGGTGTCGTCGCGGTCGGTGTTTGAGCATCGTGCGGTGGTGTTGGGTCGGGATGTCGCGGAGGTTGTGGCGGGCTTGGATGTGGTGGCGTCTGGTGTGGCGGTGGCGGGTGTGGTTTCGGGGATATCGGGTGCGGGGTCGTCGGGTTCGGTTTCGGGTTCGGTTTCGGGTTTGGTTGAGGGTTCGGTGGTGGTGGGTTCGGTGGGTTCGGGTGTGGCGGTTGGTGGTGGTCGGGTGGTGTTTGTGTTTCCGGGTCAGGGGTGGCAGTGGGTGGGGATGGGTGCGGTGTTGTTGGACGAGTCGGAGGTGTTTGCCGGTTCGATGGTGGAGTGTGGGCGGGCGTTGGCGGGGTTTGTGGATTGGGATTTGTTGGAGGTGGTGCGTGGCGGTGCGGGTGGGGGGTTGTGGGGTCGGGTTGATGTGGTGCAGCCGGTGTCGTGGGCGGTGATGGTGTCGTTGGCGCGGTTGTGGGTGTCGGTGGGTGTGGTGCCGGATGCGGTGGTGGGGCATTCGCAGGGTGAGGTGGCGGCTGCGGTGGTGGCGGGTGTGTTGAGCGTGGTTGATGGTGCGCGGGTGGTGGCGTTGCGGTCGCGGGTGATTGGTGGGGTGTTGGTCGGTGGTGGGGCGATGGTGTCGGTGGCGCTTGCGGTGGCTGCTGTCGAGGGCCGGTTGGTGGGGTGGCACGGCCGGTTGGGTGTGGCGGCGGTGAATGGTCCGTCGTTGACGGTGGTGTCGGGGGACGTGGAGGCGGCGGAGGGGTTCATAGCCGACTGTGAGCGTGATGGTGTGTGGGTGCGGCGGGTGGCGGTGGATTATGCGTCGCATTCGGCGCATGTGGAGGCGGTGGAGGGGGAGCTGTCGCGGCTTCTGGATGGTTTGTCCCCGCAGCAGGGCAGTGTGCCGTTTTATTCCTCTCTGGTGGGTGGTCTGGTCGACGGTCATGCTCTGGATGGTGGGTATTGGTATCGGAATCTGCGGGAGCGGGTGTTGTTCGCGGATGCTGTGGGGCGGTTGGTGGCGGACGGGTTCTCGGGGTTTGTGGAGTGTTCGGGGCATCCGGTTCTGGCGGGTGGGGTGTTGGAGTCGGCGGCGGTGGTGGATGCGGGTGTGCGGCCGGTGGTGGTGGGGTCGCTGCGGCGTGACGATGGCGGGTGGGGTCGGTTCCTCACGTCGGTGGGTGAGGCGTTCGTGGGTGGCATGGACGTGGACTGGGGTGGGGTGTTCGCGGGCACGAACGCGCGGTTGGTGGACCTGCCGACGTATCCGTTCCAACGACGCCACTATTGGGCACCTACTCCGACCGGCTCCGCCACCACGACGGTCGTGGGTGCCGACCCGGTGGGGGAGTTGCGGTATCGGATCGTGTGGAAGCCGCTGCCGACGGGCGACCCCCGACCCCTCACCCACCGCTGGCTCCTGGTGGTGCCCGAGGCGCTGGCCGGTGGCGGGGTGGCGGAGGGCGTCCGGCGGGGGCTGGTCGCGCGTGGCGCGTCCGTCGAGCTGCTGACCGTCGCCGCCGCCGACCGGGCCAGCCTCGCCACGCTCCTGGCCCCGGCCCTCTCCGGGGACGACGCGGCGTCCGCCTCGGCCGGTGTGGTGTCGCTGCTGGCGTTCGCCGAGGGCGCGGACGCGCGCCACCCGGCCGTACCTCTCGGTCTGACCGCCTCGCTCGCCCTGATCCAGGCGGTGGCGGACGCGGGAACGCGGACCCGCCTCTGGACGGTCACCCGGGGCGCCGTCGCGGTGTCCTCCGGCGAGACGCCGGACGCCGGGCAGGCCCAGGTGTGGGGCCTCGGACGGGTCGCGGCCCTCGAACTGCCGGACCGGTGGGGCGGGCTGGTCGACCTGCCGGCGTCCCCCGGTGAGCGCGCCTTCGCGCAGCTCGCCGACGTGGTGGGCGGCTCGGGCGGCGAGGACCAGGTCGCCGTACGCGTCTCCGGCGTCCACGGACGACGCCTCGTGCGCTCCCGCGCCGCCGGCACGCCCGGCGACTGGCCGGCCCGGGGCACCGTCCTCGTCGTCGGGGACACCGGCCCGGCCGCCGCGCCCCTGGTCGGCCGCCTCCTCGACGACGGGGCGACACGCGTGGTGCTCGCCGGCCCGGCAGCCGCGTCCACCGCCGGGCTCACCGGCGACACCGACCGGGTGGCCCTGGTCGACTGCGACCCGAACGACAGGGACGTGCTCGCCGGGCTGCTCGGCGCGCACCGGCCCACCACGATCGTGGTGGCCCCGCCCGCCGTGGCGCTCACCCCCCTCGCCGAGACCACCCCGGAGGACTTCGTCGCCGCCGTCGCCGCGAAGACGACGACGGCGCTGCACCTCGACGCCCTCGCGGCGGAGGCGGAGCTGAAGCTCGACGCGTTCGTCGTCTTCTCCTCTGTCTCCGGAACCTGGGGCGGTGCGGGGCACGGCGGCTACGCGGCGGGCACCGCCCGGCTGGACGCGCTGGTCGAGGAGAGGCGGGCCCGTGGCCTGCCCGGCACGGCGATCGCGTGGACGCCGTGGGCCGCCCCGCCGGTGGACTCCGCCGGGCGTGAACTCGATGCCGGAGCCGCCGACTCCGACCGTGAACTGCTGCTCCGGGGTGGCCTCACGCCGTTGGAGCCGGGAACCGCGCTGGACGTGTTGCACGGGGCGGTGGCGCGCGGCGAGGGCCTGGTGGCCGTGGCCGACGTGGACTGGGCGCGGTTCGTCGCCTCGTACACGGCGGCCCGGCGGACCACCTTCTTCGACGAGCTGCCCGAGCTGCGGGCGGCCCGGGAGGTGGAGCGCACCCCGGTCGAGGACGCGTCGACCGGCTCCGAACTGGTCCGCGCGCTCATCGGCAGGCCCGCGACCGACCAGCACCGGACGCTGCTGCGGCTGGTCCGTACGCACGTCTCGGTCCTGCTGGGGCACGACGGGACCGAGGCGGCCGATCCGGACCGGGCGTTCCGGGAGCTCGGCTTCACCTCGGTGACCGCGGTCGACCTGCGCAACCGGCTGAACGCGGCCACCGGGCTGAACCTGCCGCCGTCCGTCGTATTCGACCATCCCAGCGCCCGGGCGCTGGCCGCGTTCCTGCGTGTCGAACTGCTCGGGCCGGAGGCCGGCGAGGACGCGGTGGATGCCGTCGCCCCGCCGTCCGCTCCGGCGGGGGCGGTCGACGACGGGCCGATCGCGGTGATCGGGATGGCCTGTCGGTTCCCGGGCGGGGTCGATGCCCCCGACGACCTGTGGGACCTGCTGGAGAAGGGCCGGGACGCCATCTCCCCGTTCCCCACGAACCGGGGCTGGGACGTCGACGGCCTGTACGACCCGGACCCGGAGGCGCCCGGCCGCACCTACGTCCGCGAGGGTGGCTTCCTGCACGACGCGCCGGACTTCGATGCCGCCTTCTTCGGGATCTCGCCCCGCGAGGCGCTGGCCATGGACCCGCAGCAGCGCCTGTTGCTGGAGACCGCGTGGGAGGCCCTGGAACGGGCCGGGGTGGACCCGACCGCGTTGCGTGGCACCCGGACCGGCGTGTTCGTGGGGACCAACGGCCAGCACTACCTACCGCTGCTGCGGGACGGCGCGGACGACTTCGACGGCTACCTCGGCACCGGTAACTCGGCAAGCGTCATGTCCGGCCGGCTGTCCTACGTCTTCGGCCTGGAGGGCCCGGCGGTGACCGTGGACACGGCCTGCTCCGCCTCCCTGGTGGCGTTGCACCTCGCGGTGCAGGCGCTGCGCCGGGGCGAGTGCACGTCGGCCCTGGTCGGCGGGGCAACGGTGATGTCGACGCCGGACATGCTCGTGGAGTTCTCCCGGCAGCGGGCGATGTCCCCGGACGGCCGGTCGAAGGCGTTCGCCGCCGCCGCCGACGGGGTGGCGCTCAGCGAGGGCGCCGCCATGATGGTGGTGCAGCGGCTCGTCGACGCGGAGGCCGCCGGGCACGAGATCCTGGCCGTGATCAAGGGGTCGGCAGTCAACCAGGACGGGGCCAGCAACGGCCTCACCGCCCCGAACGGGCCCTCCCAGGAGCGGGTCATCCGGCAGGCCCTGGCCGACGCCGCCCTCCGGCCGGACCAGGTGGACGCGGTCGAGGCGCACGGCACCGGCACCGCCCTCGGCGACCCCATAGAGGCACAGGCCCTGCTCGCCACGTACGGCCGGGAGCGGCCGGTGGACCGGCCACTGTGGCTCGGCTCGCTGAAGTCCAACATCGGTCACACCCAGGCCGCCGCCGGCATCGCCGGGGTGATGAAGGTGATCCTGGCGCTGCGGCACGACACCTTGCCGCGCACGCTGCACGTGGACCGGCCGACGCCCCGGGTGGACTGGGCCTCCGGCGCGGTGTCGTTGCTGACGGAGCCGGTGCCGTGGCCGCAGGGCGACGAACCACGCCGGGCGGCGGTCTCCTCGTTCGGCATCAGCGGCACCAACGCCCACGTGATCGTCGAGCAGGCACCGCCGGTGGTGCGGGAACCGCTCGATCACCAGGCGGACGAGGTCACCGTCCCGCTGTTCCTGTCGGCCCGGGGCAGCGCCGCGCTCTGCGCCCAGGCGGCACGGTTGCGGGCCCGGCTGATCGAGGAGCCCGACCTGGACATCGCCGAGGTCGGCTACACGCTGGCGGCCACCCGGGCACGCTTCGCGCATCGGGCCGTGGTGATCGGAGAGAGCCGCGCGGAGGTCAGCGACGCGCTCGCCGCGCTGGCCCGGGGCGAGGAGCACCCGGTGCTGCTGCGGGGGCGGGCCGGCGCGAGCGACCGGGTCGCGTTCGTCTTCCCCGGCCAGGGTTCGCAGTGGGCCGAGATGGCCGACGGGCTGCTCGACCGCTCACCAGCTTTCGGGGCGAGCGTGTCGGCGTGCGACGAGGCGCTGCGGGCGTACCTCGACTGGTCCGTGCTGGACGTGCTGCGCCGGGTGCCGGGCGCGCCCGCGCTGAGCCGGGTCGACGTGGTCCAACCGGTGCTGTTCACGATGATGGTGTCGCTGGCGGCGGCCTGGCGGGCGCTGGGCGTACACCCGTCGGCCGTGGTCGGCCACTCGCAGGGTGAGATCGCGGCGGCCCACGTCGCGGGCGGCCTGTCGCTGGACGACGCGGCGCGGATCGTCGCCCTGCGCAGCCAGGCGTGGCTGCGGCTGGCCGGGCAGGGGGGGATGGTGGCGGTGTCGCTCCCCGTCGACGTGCTCCGCACCCGCCTGGAGCGGTTCGGCGACCGGTTGTCCGTCGCGGCGGTCAACAGCCCCGGTACGGCTGCGGTGAGCGGCTACCCCGACGCGCTCGCCGAACTCGTCGACGAGCTGACCGCCGAGGGGGTGCACGCCAAGGCGATCCCGGGGGTGGACACGGCCGGGCACTCCGCGCAGGTGGACGTGCTGAAGGAACACCTGATGACGGCCCTCGCCCCGGTGTCGCCCCGCAGCTCGCAGATCCCCTTCTACTCGACCGTCACCGGCGGTCTGCTGGACACCGCGCGGATGGACGCCGCCTACTGGTACCGCAACATGCGCGACCCGGTGGAGTTCGAGCAGGCGACCCGGGCGATGCTCGCGGACGGGCACCAGGGGTTCCTGGAGCCCAGCCCGCACCCGATGCTGTCGGTGTCGTTGCAGGGCACCGCGGCCGACGCCGGGGTCACCGCGACGGTACTCGGGACACTGCGGCGCGGCCGGGGCGGCGCCCGCTGGTTCGGCATGGCGCTCGGGCTCGCCCACGCACACGGGATCGAGATCGACGCGGGTGTGCTCTTCGGGACCGACTCGCGCCGGGTCGACCTGCCGACGTACCCGTTCCAGCGCGAGCGCTTCTGGTACCACGCACCGGCCGCGCGGCAGGACGTGTCGTCCGCCGGTCTCAGCGGTGCCGACCATCCGCTGCTGGGCGGGGCGGTGGAGCTGCCCGACCAGGGCGGCCACGTGTACCCGGCCCGACTCGGCGTCCGGTACCACCCGTGGCTCGGCGAGCATGCCCTGCTGGGCACGGCGATCCTGCCCGGGGCCGCGTACGCCGAACTCGCCCTGTGGGCCGGGCGGCGTGACGGGGCCGACCGGATCGAGGAGTTGACCCTCGACGCGCCGCTGGTGGTGGCCGACGAGTCGACGGTGCAACTGCGGCTCGTGGTGGGCCCGGCGGACGTGGCGGGGCGGCGGCAGCTCACCATCCACTCGCGCGCCGACGGTGCGGAGGCCGACGCCGCGTGGACCCGGCACGCGCAGGGCACCCTCGTGCCGGCCGGCGCCGACACCGTCGGGAGCGGGGAACCGGGCGGGCACTGGCCGCCGGACGGGGCCGAACCGGTCGAGGTGGCGGGGCTGTACGACCGGTTCGCCGACCGCGGCTACCAGTACGGGCCGTCCTTCCGGGGGGTCCGGGCCGCCTGGCGGGCCGGCGGCACTGTGTACGCCGAGGTGGCCCTGCCCGTCCCCCAGTCCGGGACCCCGCGCTTCGGCGTCCACCCGGCGCTGCTCGACGCGGCGTTCCAGGCGATGGGCCTCGGCGCGTTCTTCCCCGAGGACGGGCAGGTCCGGATGCCGTTCGCCCTGCGGGGCGTGTCGTCGTCCGGGGTCGGTGCCGACCGGCTGCGGGTCACCATCAGCCCGGCCGGTGCCGAGGCGGTCCGGATCGTCTGCGCCGACGAACAGGGAAACCCCGTCGTGGTGATCGACTCCCTGGTGGTGCGTGCGGTTCCGGTGGAGGCGCTCGCGTCCGGCGTTCCCGGTGCCCGGGACGGCGCGCTGCACCACGTCGCCTGGACCGACCTGCCGGAACCGGGGCCCGCTGCGGTGCAGCGGTGGGCGGTCTTGGGCGCGGACGCTCCGGGGCTGGCCGGGGACCTGGAGCGGGCGGGTGGGCTCTGCGCGGCGTACCCCGATCTCGCCGGCCTGGTCGCAGCGGTGGCAGAGGGTGCGGCGGTGCCCGACGTGGTCGCGGTGCCGGTCGGGTCGGGCGCGCCGATCGGGCCCGATGCGGTACGCGCCACCGTGCTCGGCGCTCTGGACCTGACCCGGTCCTGGCTCGCGGTCGAGGGCCGCCTGGGGCTGGCCAGGCTGGCGTTCGTCACCACCTCGGCGGTGGCTGTCGGCGACGGCACCGAGGACGTGGACCCGGTGTCCGCCGCCCTGTGGGGGCTGGTGCGTTCCGCCCAGTCCGAGGAGCCGGGCCGGTTCGTCCTCGTCGACCTGGACGCCGACCCGGTCAGCGCCTGGGCCCTGCCCGCCGCGCTCGCCGCCGGGAAGCCGCAACTGGCCGTGCGCTCCGGGACGGTGCACGTGCCCCGGTTGGTCCGGCACCGATCCCGCCCGGACGGCCCGCTGACGCCCCCGGCCGGTGCCGCGTGGCGGCTCGCCGCCGGTGGGCAGGGCACCCTGGAGGGCCTGGCGCTGGTGCCTGCCCCGGACGCCGAGGCACCGCTGGCACCCGGGCAGGTCCGGGTCGCGGTACGCGCTGCCGGGGTGAACTTCCGGGACACCCTCATCGCGCTCGGCATGTACCCGGGTACGCCGCTGCTGGGCGCCGAGGGGGCCGGCGTGATCACCGAGGTCGCGTCGGACGTGGTAGGCCTCACCCCCGGTGACCGGGTGCTGGGCATGTGGACCGGCGGTCTGGGGCCGGTCGTGGTCGCCGACGCCCGGATGCTCGCCCGGATCCCGCGCGGCTGGTCGTACGCGCAGGCCGCGTCGGTGCCGGCCGTGTTCCTCACCGCCCACTACGCGCTCACCCGGCTCGCCGGGCTCCGCCCGGGGCAGTCGCTGCTGGTGCACGCGGGTGCCGGCGGCGTCGGCATGGCGACCCTCCAACTGGCCCGGCACCTGGGCGTGGAGGTCTACGCCACGGCCAGCCGGGGAAAGTGGGACGCCCTGCGTGGCCTCGGCCTGGACGACGCGCACATCGCCGACTCCCGCAGCCTCGACTTCGCCCGGCGGTTCCTGGACGCCACCGGGGGGCGCGGCGTCGACGTGGTGCTGAACTCCCTGGCCGGGGACTTCGTGGACGCGTCCCTGCGGCTGCTGCCGCGTGGCGGCCACTTCCTGGAACTGGGCAAGGCCGACGTCCGTGATCCCGACCGGATCGCCGCCGACCACCCGGGGGTCGGATACCGTGCGTTCGACCTCGTCGAGGCCGGTCCGGAGCTGGTCGGGCAGCTGCTCGGCGAGCTGATGGAGCTGTTCGCCACCGGGGTGCTCAACCCGTTGCCGCTGACCGTGCGGGACGTCCGGCGGGCCCGGGACGCGTTCCGCCTGATCAGCCGGGCCCGGCACGTAGGCAAGGTGGTGCTGACCATGCCGCCCGCGTTCGACGCGTACGGCACCGTCCTGGTCACCGGCGGCACCGGGACGCTCGGCGGCGCCGTCGCCCGGCACCTGGTCGCCCGGCACGGCGTACGGCACCTGGTGCTCGCCGGCCGCAGCGGCCCGACGGCGGACGGGGCGTCCGCGCTGGTCGACGAGTTGACCGCGGCCGGCGCGTCGGTGACCGTGGTCGCCTGTGACGCCGCCGACCGGGTGGCGCTGCGCCGACTGCTCGACGGCATTCCGACCGCGCATCCACTCACCGCCGTCGTGCACGCCGCCGGTGTCCTCGACGACGCCACCATCACCGCGCTGACCGCCGGGCAGGTGGACGCGGTGCTGCGGCCCAAGGCCGACGCGGTGGTCAACCTGCACGAGTTGACCCTGGACCGGGACCTCTCCGCGTTCGTGCTGTTCTCCTCGGCGGCGGCCCTGTTCGGCAGCCCGGGGCAGGGAAACTACTCGGCGGCCAACGGCTTCGTCGACGCGTTCGCCCAGCACCGCCGCGCGCAGGGGCGGCAGGCGGTGTCGCTGGCCTGGGGCCTGTGGGCCGACAGCAGCCGGATGGCCGGGCACCTCGACCAGGCGGGGATGCGCCGCCGGATGGCGCGTGGCGGCGTGCTGCCGCTCACCACCGACCAGGGCCTTGCCCTGTTCGACGCCGCGCAGTCGGTGGACGAGGCGCTCCAGGTGCCGATCCGGCTCGACGTCGGCGCGTTGCGGGCCGCCGGGAAGGTCCCCCCGCTCCTCACCGGCCTGGTGCCGGTGGCGGCATCGGGCGACACGGCCGCCACTGCCACCCCGGACGACGCGGACCGCACGCTCGCCGAACGGCTCGCCGGGCTGACCGTGGCCGAACAGCGGGAGCTGGTGCTGGAGACCGTGCGCGGGCACGCGGCGGTCGTCCTCGGACACGCCGACCCGCAGGCCGTCGACGCGGACCGGGCCTTCCGGGAACTCGGCTTCGACTCGCTGACGGCGGTGGAGCTGCGCAACCGGCTGGCCACCGCCTCGGGGCTGCGCCTTCCGGCGACGCTGGTCTTCGACCACCCCACCCCGGACGCGTTGGCGGAGCACCTGCTCGGCGGGCTCGCCCCCGGGCAGGCCCGTGCCGAGCTGCCGTTGCTGGCCGAGTTGGACCGGCTGGAGGCGGCCCTGGCCGACACCGACACGGCCGCCCTCGACGGGCTGGACGACCTGGTGCGCCGGGAGATCGGCGTCCGGATCGCCGCGCTGGCCACCCGCTGGGGTACGGCCCGCGACGACACGGTCGGCAGCGACGGCGGGTCGGCCGACGTACTGGAGTCCGCCGACGACGACGAGATCTTCGCGTTCATCGACGAGCGGTTCCGCACCTCCTGACCCGGGTGGGCGAGGGACGTGGTGGACGGAACGACGGTCAGGAGGGACGAGGCGGCATGTCGAACGAGCAGAAGCTCCGCGAGTACCTGAGGTTGACCACCACCGAACTCGCCAGGGTCAGCGACCGACTCCGCGCGGTCGAGGCGCGTGCGCACGAGCCGATCGCGATCGTCGGCATGGCCTGCCGCTACCCCGGAGGGGTCGGCTCGCCGGAGGAACTGTGGGAGTTGGTCGCCTCGGGTACGGACGCGATCTCCCCGTTCCCCGACGACCACGGCTGGGACGGCGATGCGCTGTACGACCCGGACCCGGCGGCGGCGGGCCGCACCTACTGCCGCGAGGGCGGGTTCCTCGCCGGAGTCGGCGACTTCGACGCCGCGTTCTTCGGCGTCTCGCCCCGCGAGGCCCTGGCCATGGACCCGCAGCAGCGGCTGCTGCTGGAGACGTCCTGGGAGGCGCTGGAACGGGCCGGAATTCCCCCGGACTCGCTGCGCGGCAGCCGTACCGGGGTGTGCGTCGGGGCGTGGCACGGCGGCTACACCGACATGGCCGGACAGCCCCCGGCGGAACTGGAGGGGCACCTGCTGACCGGCGGGGTGGTCAGCTTTACCTCGGGGCGGATCTCGTACGCGTTGGGCCTGGAGGGACCCGCGCTGACGGTGGACACCGCCTGTTCGTCCTCGCTGGTGGCCCTGCACCTGGCGGTGCGGGCCCTGCGGCAGGGCGAGTGTGACCTGGCGCTGGCCGGCGGGGCGACGGTGCTGGCCAGCCCGGCGGTGTTCGTGCAGTTCTCGCGGCAGCGGGGGCTGGCCCCGGATGGCCGGTGCAAGGCGTTCGCCGACTCGGCGGACGGGTTCGGGCCGGCCGAGGGGGTCGGGATGCTGGTCGTGGAGCGACTGTCGGACGCCGTCCGCCACGGGCGACGGGTGCTGGCCCTGGTCACCGGCACGGCGGTCAACCAGGACGGGGCGAGCAACGGTCTCACCGCGCCCAGCGGCCCGGCGCAGGAGAAGGTGCTGCGCGAGGCGCTCGTCGACGCCCGGGTGACGGGCGCGGACGTGGACGTGGTCGAGGCGCACGGCACCGGCACCCGGCTCGGTGACCCGATCGAGGCCCGGGCCCTGATGAACGTGTACGGCGCCGGCCGTCCCGCCGACCGTCCGCTCTGGCTCGGTTCGCTGAAGTCCAACATCGGTCACACCCAGGCGGCGGCCGGGGTCGGTGGGGTCATCAAGGCGGTGCTGGCGATGCGGCACGGGATCCTGCCGCCGACCCTGCACGTGGACACCCCGACCACCGAGGTCGACTGGTCCGCCGGCCAGGTGGCCCTGCTGCGCGGGCGGACCCCGTGGCCGGAGACGGGCCGTCCGCGTCGCGCCGGGGTCTCCTCCTTCGGGGTGAGCGGCACCAACGCGCACGTGGTGCTGGAGCAGGCCCCCGAGAACACCGCCGCTGCGGACGAGGCCCCGCCCGTCGACACCCGGCCCGTCGGCGACCCGCCGCCGGTCGTACCGCTGGTGTTGTCCGCCAGGTCGCAGCCGGCGCTGGCCGGGCAGGCCCGCCGGCTGCGTGACCTGCTGACTGCCGCGCCGGAGACCGACCTCGCCGGCACCGGCTTCGCCCTGGCCACCGCACGTTCGACGTTCGACCACCGGGCGGTGGTGACGGCCACCGGACGGGCGCAGGCGCTCGACGCGCTCGATCTGCTGGCCGGTGGCGAACCCGGACCGGCGGTCACGACCGGCGTCGCCGCGCCCACCGGGCGTACCGTCTTCGTCTTTCCCGGGCAGGGGACGCACTGGGTCGGCATGGGGGCCGACCTGCTCGACCGGTCACCGGTGTTCGCCGAGTCGATGCACCGGTGCGAGCAGGCGCTGTCGGCGTACACCGACTGGAAGCTCGGCGAGGTGGTCCGGGGCACGGTCGGCAGCCCGCCGCTGGACCGCGTCGACGTGCTCCAGCCCGTCTCGTGGGCGGTGATGGTGTCGCTGGCGCAGCTGTGGCGGTCGCTCGGCGTCGAGCCGGACGCGGTGGTCGGCCATTCCCAGGGCGAGATCGCCGCCGCGGTGGTCTGCGGTGCGCTGACCCTGCCGGACGCCGCCCGGGTGGTCGCGCTGCGAGCCCAGGTCATCGGCCGGGTGCTCGCCGGCCTCGGCGGCATGGCGTCCGTCCAGTTGCCCGTCGGGGAGGTCGCGGGGCGGCTGGCCGCCTGGGACGGCCGGCTCGACGTCGCGGCCGTCAACGGGCCACGGTCGACAGTCGTGTCCGGTGCCGCCGACGCGGTCACCGAGCTGGTCGAGGCGTTCGAGGCCGAGGGCGTCCGGGTCCGGCGGGTGCCGGTGGACTACGCCTCCCACTCGACGCAGGTGGACCGGCTGCGCGACGAGCTGCTCACCGTCCTGGGCCCGGTCGACGCGCGTCCGGCGGAGGTGCCCTTCTACTCGACGGTGCAGGGCGGGCGGATCGACACCGCCGGCCTGGACGCCGGCTACTGGTACCGCAACCTGCGGGGCGTGGTCCGCTTCGAGGAGACCGTGCGGGTGCTGCTCGACGACGGGCACCGTACCTTCGTGGAGGTCGCCGCGCACGCCGTCCTCGTACCCGGGATCCAGCAGTTGGGGGACGACGTCGGCGTCCGGGTGGTGGCCGTCGGGTCGCTGCGCCGGGGGGCGGGCGGCCTGGACCGGCTCCTGACCTCGGCAGCCGAGGCGTTCACCCAGGGGGTGGCCGTGGACTGGTCCCGGGCGCTGGCCGGGGCCGCGCGCGTCGCCGTGGACCTGCCCACCTATGCGTTCCAGCGGCAGCGTTACTGGCTGGAGCCCGCCGCGCAGGCGGACTCCGGCCCGGCCGGGGACGGCTGGCGCTACCGGGTGGGCTGGCGGCGGCTGGAACGCACAGGTGCCGCGCCGACCGGCCGGTGGCTGCTGGTCGCCGGCCCGGAGCAGGCGACGGAGCTGGTCGAGGCGGTGCACGGCGCACTCGCTGCGCGGGGTGCCGAGGTACGCCTGGTGACCGTCGAGCCGACCAGCACCGACCGGGCCGGGTACGCGGCGCTGCTCACCGGGGCAGCCGGTGCGGACGGGCCGACCCGGATGCTGTCCCTGCTCGGCACCGATCGTCGCCCGCACCCCGACCATCCGGCCGTGTCCGTCGGCGTCGCCGCGACGGTGCTGCTGACCCAGGCCGTCGCGGAGGCCCTGCCGGCCGTCCGGTTGTGGGCCGTCACCCGGGGCGCGGTCTCCGTCGGGCCGGACGAGACCGCCGACCAGCACCAGGCGCAGGTCTGGGGGTTCGGCCGGGTCGCGGCCCTCGAACTGCCCCGCACCTGGGGCGGGCTCGTCGACCTGCCCGTCGACCTGGACGGCCCGGTGTGGGAGGCGTTCGTGGACGTGCTGGCCGGGAAGGAGGACCAGGTCGCGCTGCGCGGCCCGGTCGGGTACGGCCGCCGGCTCCGGCGCGCTCCCGCCCTTCCCGCGAAGCGGAGGTACCGGCCCAGGGGCACCGTCCTGGTCACCGGCGGCACCGGCGCGCTCGGCGCGCACGTGGCCCGCCGGCTGGCCGCCGACGGGGCCGCGCGCCTCGTGCTCACCAGCCGACGCGGGGCCGCCGCCCCCGGCGCGGCCGAGCTGGCCGGGGAACTCCGGGCGCTGGGTGCCGAGGTGACCGTCGCGGCCTGCGACGTCGCCGACCGGGCCGCCGTGGCGGAGCTGCTCGCCGGACTGCCCGCCGACGCACCGCTGAGCGCGGTCTTCCACACCGCGGGCGTGGCGCACTCGATGCCCATCGGCGGGACCGGGCTCGCCGACGTGGCCGAGGTGTTCGCTGGGAAGGTCGCCGGGGCCCGCCACCTCGACGAGCTCACCCGGGGGTACGACCTGGACGCGTTCGTGCTCTACTCGTCCAACGCGGGCGTCTGGGGCAGCAGCGGGCAGAGCGCGTACGGGGCGGCCAACGCGGCCCTCGATGCGCTTGCCGAACAGCGGCGCGCCGCCGGGCTGACCGCCACCTCCGTCGCCTGGGGCCTGTGGGGCTCCGGAGGTATGGGGGAGGGTGACGCCGAGGAGTACCTGAGCCGCCGGGGTCTGCGGCCGATGCCTCCCGAGCGGGGCGTGGCCGCCCTCCTGGCCGCCCTGGACCGGGACGAGACCTTCGTCGCCGTGGCCGACGTGGACTGGCCGCTGTTCACGGCCGGGTTCACCGCCTTCCGGGCCAGCCCGCTGCTCGGCGACCTGCCGGAGGCCCGCGCGGCGCCTGCCGACGCCGTGCCCGAGGGCACCGACCTGTCGGCCTGGCACGCCGCCGCGAGTCCGGACGAACGCCGCCGGAGCCTGCTCGACCTGGTACGCCGGCAGGTCGCCGCCGTCCTCGGTCACCCGGGGCCCGAGCACGTCGGCCCCGACGCCGCGTTCCGGGAGATCGGATTCGACTCGTTGACCGCCGTCGACCTGGCCAGGCGGCTCGGGGCGGCGGTCGGCGTACCACTGTCGGCCACCCTCGTCTTCGACCATCCCACCGCGACGGCGGTCGCCGGGCACCTGGCCGGGCTCCTCGACCCCACGTCGACGGGCGGCGACCCGGGCGAGGCCGAGGTACGCCGGGCCCTCGCCGACCTGCCGCTGGCCCGGCTGCGTGACGCCGGCCTGCTGGACGGCCTGCTGGCGCTGGCCGGGCTGGGTGCCGACGCGGTGCCGGACGGGCCGGAGCCGGCCTTCGGCGATGCCATCGACGAACTCGATCCGGAGGAACTTGTGCGCCGGGTGCTGGACAACGCCGACTCCTAACCCGCTCTTCCTCCCCTCAAGGAGCCCGCCCATGGTCATGCCCCCCGACAAGGCGATCGAGGCGCTGCGTGTCTCGGTCAAGGAGACGGAGCGGCTGCGTCGACAGCACCACGAGCTGCTCGCCGCCCTGCACGAGCCGGTCGCCGTCGTCGGCATGGCCTGTCGTTACCCCGGCGGGGTGTCCTCGCCGGAGGACCTGTGGCGACTGGTCGAGGCGGGTACGGACGCGATCGGGGACTTCCCCGTCGACCGCGGGTGGGACGTGGACGCCGTGTACGACCCGGATCCCGAGTCGCGGAACACCACCTACTGCCGCGAGGGCGGGTTCCTGGCCGGGGCGGGGGACTTCGACGCCGCGTTCTTCGGGATCTCGCCGCACGAGGCGATGGTGATGGATCCCCAGCAGCGGCTGCTCCTGGAGGTGTCCTGGGAGGCGGTGGAGCGGTCCGGTACCGACCCGTACAGCCTGCGCGGTTCCCGTACCGGGGTGTACGTCGGTGCGGCCCACCAGGGGTACGCGGCCGACGCCGGTCAGGTGCCGGAGGGCTCGGCGGGCTTCCGGCTGACCGGCAGCGCCGACGCCGTCCTGTCCGGACGGATCTCGTACCTGCTCGGGTTGGAGGGGCCGGCCCTGACCGTCGAGACGGCCTGCTCGTCCTCCCTGGTGGCGGTGCACCTCGCGGTGCAGGCGCTACGCCGGGGCGAGTGCGGGCTCGCGTTGGCCGGTGGGGTCGCCGTGATGCCGGACCCGGCGGCGTTCGTGGAGTTCTCCCGGCAGCGGGGGCTCGCGGCGGACGGTCGCTGCCGGGCGTTCGGGGCGGGCGCGGACGGCACCGGTTGGGCGGAGGGCGTCGGCGTGCTGGTCCTGCAACGGCTCTCCGACGCGGTCCGCGACGGCCGCTGGGTGCGGGGCGTGATCCGGGGTTCGGCCGTCAACCAGGATGGGGCCAGCAACGGGCTGACCGCCCCGAGCGGCCCCGCCCAACAGCGGGTCATCCGGCAGGCGCTGACCGACGCCCGGCTCGGTGCCGACCAGATCGACGCGGTCGAGGCGCACGGCACGGGCACCCGGCTCGGCGATCCGATCGAGGCACAGGCGTTGATCGCCACCTACGGCGCCGACCGCAGCCCGGACCGGCCGCTCTGGCTCGGCTCGCTGAAGTCGAACATCGGGCACGCCCAGGCGGCGGCCGGTGTCGGCGGCCTGATCAAGATGCTCCTCGCGATGCGGGCCGGTACGGTCCCGCCTACCCTGCACGCCGACGTCCCGACCCCGCTTGTCGACTGGTCCGCCGGTGTCGTCCGGGTGGCGACCGGGGCGGTGCCCTGGCCGTCGACGCCCGGAGCGCCCCGCCGGGCCGGGATCTCCGCGTTCGGGGTGAGCGGCACCAACGCGCACGTGATCGTCGAGCAACCACCACCGGCCCCGGTCGACCCGGAGTCCCCCACGAGGAGCCTGCCGCTGGTGCCGTGGGTGCTCTCCGGCCGTACCGACGCGGCGCTGCGCGCCCAGGCGGGCCGGTTGCGCACGCACCTCGCGGCGCACCCCGACGTGGACCCGCTGGACGTGGGGTTCTCCCTGGCCACCACCAGGGCCGCCCTGGAGCACCGGGCGGTGCTGGTGGCCGCCGACCGCGACGGCCTGCTCGGCGCCGTCGACGCGCTGGCCGCCGGCGGGCCGGCGGCGGGCGTGGTCCGGGGCACCGCGCGTCGCGACCGCGCGACCGCGTTCCTCTTCGCCGGGCAGGGCGGCCAGCACGTCGGGATGGCGGGTGAACTGTACGGGGCCTTTCCCGCCTTCGCCGACGCCCTGGAGCAGCTCGCCGCCCGGCTGGACCGGCACCTCGACCGTCCGCTGCTGCGGGTGCTCTTCGCCGAGCCGGGATCGGACGACGCGCGGCTGCTCGACGGCACCCGGTACGCGCAGGCCGCCCTCTTCGCCGTCGAGGTGGCGCTGTTCCGACTGGTCCACGGCTGGGGGGTCCGACCCGACGTGCTGCTCGGCCACTCGGTGGGCGAACTGGCGGCCGCGCACGTGGCCGGCGTACTCGACGTGGACGACGCGTGCGAGCTGGTCGCGGCACGGGGCCGGCTGATGGGCGAGCTGCCGCCCGGCGGCGCGATGGTGGCGATCGGGGCCGCCGAGGAGGAGGTCGGGCCGCTGCTCGACGGGGACCGGGTCGCGGTGGCGGCGGTCAACGGCCCACGCGCGGTCGTGGTGTCCGGCGACGAGGAGGCGGTGCTGGCAGTGGCTGCCCGGTGCGTCGACCTGGGCCACCGGACGAGACGGCTCAACGTCAGCCACGCGTTCCACTCCCCGCGGATGGACGCGATGCTGGAGCCGTTCCGACGGGTGGCGCGGGGCCTCACGTACCACGCCCCGACGATCCCGGTGGTGTCGAACGTGACGGGCCGGCTCGCCACCGCCGACGAGCTGTGCGACCCCGGGTACTGGGTCCGGCACGTCCGCCGGCCCGTCCGGTTCCGGGACGGGGTGCGGGCCGCCCGCGACCGGGGGGCCACCGTCTTCGTCGGCCTCGGCCCGGACGGGGTGCTGTGCGCGTTGGCCGAGGAGTGTCTCGGACCCACCGGGGAGGTGCTGCTGTCGCCGTTGCTGCGGCCCGGCCGGCCGGAGCCCGCCACCCTGCTGGCCGCCCTGGCCGTTGCCTATGCCGCAGGTGTGGAGCTGGACTGGTCCCGGGTGTTCGCGGGCACCGGCGCACGCCGGGTCGAGCTGCCGACGTACGCTTTCCAGCACCGACGCTTCTGGCTGTCGCCGGGCCCGCCGTCGGCCCGCCCCGCCGACGCCTGGCGGTACCGGATCGCCTGGCGGCTGCTGCCGACCGTGGCCGGGACCGGGCCGGCGGCGGGGAGCGGAGCCGAAGCGGCGGTCGGGGCCGGGCCGGGGACGGTGGCCGGGGCGTGGTTGCTGGTGGTCCCCGCCCACGACGGCGTCGCGTCGCTCGCCGACGCCGCCGAGCGGACCCTGCGTCGGGGTGGGGCCACGGTCACCCGGCTGACGGTCGACGCCGCCGACGCGGACCGGGACACCCTCGCCGCCCTGCTGACCGGGGCCGCCGACGCAGGTGGCGGGCCGGACGGGGTGCTCTGCCTGCTGGGCCTCGACGACCGGGTGTCCCCCCGGTCCGCCCCGGTGCCCGGCGGGGTGCTGGCCACCCTGGCCCTCGCCCGGACCCTGACCGACCTGGGGACCTCCGCGCGGCTGTGGTGCGTGACCCGGGGGGCGGTCGCCGTGACGCCCGACGAGTCCCCCTCTGTCGCCGGAGCCCAGTTGTGGGGCTTCGGCCGGGTGGCCGCGCTCGAACTTCCCCGGTCCTGGGGTGGCCTGGTGGACCTGCCGGTCGACCCGGACGACCGGGACTGGGACCTGCTGCGGCACGCGCTCCGCGGCCCGGAGGACCAGGTCGCGGTCCGCGGTGCGGTCGGGTACGCCCGGCGGCTGGTGCCCGCGCCCACGCCTCGGGCCGTGCGGGCCTGGCGCCCACGCGGCACGGTCCTGGTGACCGGTGGTACGGGCGCACTCGGCGCGCACACGGCCCGCTGGCTGGCACGCAACGGCGCCAGGCACCTCGTGCTGACCAGCCGCCGGGGCGGGGACGCCCCCGGGGTCGCCGCCCTGCGGGCGGAGCTGGTCGCGCTCGGTGCCGAGGTGACCGTGGCCGCCTGCGACGTCGCCGACCGGGCGGCCGTCGCCGACCTGCTCGCCGGGATCCCCTCCGCCGTGCCGCTCACCGCCGTGTTCCACGCGGCGGGCGTGCCCCAGGTGTCGCCGCTCCGCGAGACCTCTCCGGAGCTGTTCGCGCAGGTCTGCGCGGGCAAGGTCGCCGGGGCGGTGAACCTGCACGAACTCGCCGGCGACCTGGACGCCTTCGTCACCTTCGCCTCCGCCGCCGGGGTGTGGGGCAGCGGCGGGCAGTGCGCGTACGCGGCGGCCAACGCCGCACTCGACGCGCTCGCCGAGTGCCGTCGCGCCGCAGGGCTGCCGGCGACCTCCGTCGCCTGGGGGGTCTGGGGCGGGCCCGGCATGGGAGCGGGCGCGGGGGAGGAGTACCTGCGCCGTCGGGGCGTCCGGGCGATGTCCCCGGCGGCGGCCCTCGCCGCCCTCGGGCAGATCCTGGACGCCGACGAGACCGGGGTGACGGTCTCCGACACGGAGTGGGCCCGGTTCGCGGCCGGCTTCGCCGCCGCGCGTCCCGCCCCGCTGCTCGCCGAGCTGCCGACCGGGGGCGGCGATCCGGCCGGCCCGGCGCACCGGGGGCAGCCGCCCGCTCCCCGACCGGCCACCGTGGCCACCGACCGCGCCGGACTGCTGGCGCTGGTCCGCGCCGAGACCGCCGGTGTGCTGGGATACGACGGGATCGACGACGTACCGGCCGACGCGGAGTTTCCCGCCCTCGGCTTCGACTCGCTCGCCGCCGTCCAACTGCGCCGCCGGCTCGGTGAGGCCACCGGCCTGAGCCTCCCGGCCCCGGTCCTGTTCGACCACGGCACCCCCGGGGCGCTCGCGGCGCACCTGCACGGCCTGCTCGCCGACGCGCCGGGCGGGCCACCCGTGCCGGCTGCGGCAAGCGCCCTGGTCGAGATGTACCGGGGGGCCGTCGGCACGGGGCGCGCCGCCGAGGCGGTGGAGGTTCTCGGCACCGTCGCCACCTTCCGGCCGGTGTTCCGGTCTGCCGACGAACTGGTCGAGCCACCGGGCCTCGTCCCGCTCGGCACCGGGGCGGGTGGTCCCCCGCTGATCTGCTGCGCGGGCACGGCTGCGGCGTCCGGTCCCCGGGAGTTCACGGCGTTCGCCGCCGCGTTGGCCGATCTCCGGGACGTCGCAGTCCTTCCGCAGCCAGGCTTCCTGCCCGGCGAGCCGCTGCCCGCCGGCCTCGACGTGCTGCTCGACGTCCAGGCCGACGCCGTCCTGGCCCACCGCGCCGGGAAGCCCTTCGTCCTGGTCGGCCACTCGGCCGGGGCGAACCTGGCGCACGCGCTGGCGTTGCGCCTGGAGGCGCGGGGCGCCGGCCCCGACGCGCTGGTGCTGATGGACATCTACACGCCCGCCGCACCGGGGGCGATGGGGGTATGGCGCGAGGAGATGCTGGCCTGGGTCGCCGAGCGTTCCGTCGTCCCGGTCGACGACACACGGCTGACCGCGATGGGCGCGTACCACCGGCTGCTCCTGGACTGGGCGCCCCGGCCGACCCGGGCACCCGTGCTGCACCTGTACGCCGGTGAGCCGGTGGGTGCCTGGCCGGACCCCCGGCAGGACTGGCGGTCGCGCTTCGACGGCGCGCACACCAGCGCCGAGGTGCCCGGCACCCATTTCTCGATGATGACCGAGCACGCCCCCGCCACCGCCGCGACCGTGCACAAGTGGCTCGACGAGGTGTGTCCGCCCCGCGTTCCGTGACCCGTACACCGGTTCCGTCCGTCCCGGCGAACCCGACGACAGCAGGAGAGAACGCATGACCACAGTCCCGCCCGACGGGGATCCCGCGACCTGGGCCCGCCGGCTGCAACTGACCCGCGCCGCGCAGTGGTTCGCCGGCAACCACGGCGACCCGTACGCACTGATCCTGCGCGCGGAGACCGACGACCCGACCCCGTACGAGCAGCGGGTGGCCGCCCAGCCGCTGTTCCGCAGCGAGCAGTTGGACACCTGGGTGACCGGGGACGCCACGGTGGCCCGGGAGGTGTTGACCGACGACCGGTTCGGCTGGCTGACCCGCGCCGGGCAGCGGCCCGGCGAGCGGGACCTGCCACTGGCCGGTACGGCTCTGGACCACGGGCCGGAGGCCCGGCGGCGGCTGGACGCGCTGGCCGGGTTCGGCGGGCCGGTCCTGCGCGCCGACGCCGCGGGGGTGCGTGCCCGGGTCGAGAAGACCACAGCCGCCCTGCTCGACGGGCTCGGGGAGCGGTTCGACCTCGCCGTGCTCGCCCGGCGGCTGGTCGCCTCGGTGTTGGCCGACCTGCTGGAGGTGCCCGCCGGGCGGCGGGACCGCTTCGAGGGGGCGCTCACCGCCGCCGGCCGTACGCTGGACAGCCGGCTGTGCCCGCAGACCGTGGCGAACGCCCTCACCGTCGTCGCCGCCACCGCCGAGCTGACCGACCTGCTGGGCGAGGTGCCGCCCCCGCCGCCTACCCGGTCCCCGGTCGGGGCCGAACCGCCGTCCCCGTACCCGGCCGGCTCCGGGGTGGCGCTGCCGACCGACGACCGGACGGCCGCCGCGCTCGCGCTGGCGGTCGGCGCGGCCGAACCGGCGACCACCCTGCTCTGCAACGCGGTCCGGGCGCTGCTGGACCGCCCCGGGCAGTGGGCCCTGCTCCGCGGCGACCCGGACCGGTCCGCCGCCGTCGTCGAGGAGACCCTGCGCTGTTTTCCGCCGGTGCGCCTGGAGAGCCGCGTCGTGCAGCGGGACGTCACCCTCGGCGGGCAGTTCCTCCCGGCGGACAGCCACCTGGTCGTGCTGGTGGCCATGGCGAACCGGGGACCGCAGACGGCGACCGCCCCGCACCGGGACGGGTTCGACCCCGGCGGGTCGGGCTCGCCGGACCGCGACGTGGTGGGGCTGCCGCAGCTTGCCAATGCCGGGCCGCTGATCAGGCTCGTCGTCACGACTGCCCTGCGGACCCTCGCCGAGGCGCTCCCCACGCTGCGGCAGTCGTCCGGTGGCGTGCGGTGGCGACGCTCACCCGTCCTGCTCGGCCACGCCCGCTTCCCGGTCGCCCGCACCGGGAACGGCGGCCACCGGTCCGACGACCGCCAGGCGCCGGAGGAGGCGATCCGATGCGCGTCCTGATCACGTGCTTCGCGCACAACACCCACTACTACAGCCTGGTGCCGTTGGCCTGGGCGCTGCGCGCGGCCGGTCACGAGGTACGGGTGGCCAGTCAGCCCTCGCTCACCGACACCATCGTGCGGTCGGGGCTGACCGCGGTGCCGGTCGGCGACGACCAGGCGATCATCGACCTGCTCACCGAGGTCGGCGGCGACCTGATGCCCTACCAGCGGGGACTGGACTTCACCGAGACCCGCCCCGAGGTGCTGACCCCGGAGTACCTGCTCGGGCAGCAGACCATGCTCACCGCGCTGTGCTTCGCGCCGCTCAACGGCGACTCCACGATGGACGACACGGTCGCCCTGGCCCGGTCCTGGCAGCCCGACCTGGTGATCTGGGAACCTTTCACCTACTCCGGGCCGGTCGCGGCGCGGGTCGTCGGTGCGACGCACGCCCGGCTGCTCTGGGGGCCGGACGTGGTCGGCAACGCCCGGCGGCTGTTCACCGAGAGCCTGGCGCGCCGGCCGGTCGAGCAGCGCGAGGACCCGATGGCCGAGTGGTTGCGCTGCACCCTGCACCGGTACGGCTGCCAGCTCGGCGACGACGAGGTGGAGACCCTGGTCACCGGCGGGTGGACCATCGATCCCACCGCCGAGAGCACCCGTCTCCCCGCACCGGGGCGCCGGGTGGCCATGCGGTACACGCCGTACAACAGCCCGTCCGTGGTGCCGGAGTGGGTGGCCAAGGCCGACCGGCCGCGGGTCTGCCTGACCCTCGGCGTGTCGGCCCGGGAGACGTACGGCAGGGACGTGGTCTCCTTCCAGGAACTGCTCGGTGCCCTCGGTGACCTGGACGTCGAGGTCGTCGCGACGCTCAGCGACGCCCAGCGCGAGGACCTGGGCGACCTGCCGGACAACGTCCGGGTGTGTGATTTCGTGCCGCTGGACGTGCTGCTGCCGACCTGTGTCGCGATCATCCACCACGGCGGGGCGGGCACCTGGTCGACGGCCATGCTCTACGGCGTACCGCAGATCATGATCGCGTCGCTCTGGGACGCCCCGCTCAAGGCACAGCAGGCCGAGCGGCTCGGCGCGGGGATCTCGATCCCGCCGGAGCAGCTCGACGCCCCGACCCTGCGGGCGGCGGTCGCCCGCATCCTCGACGACCCGTCGATCGCCGCCGCGGCCCGCCGCCAGCGCGACGAGCTGCGCGCCGAGCCTTCGCCGGCCGAGGTCGTCCGCATCCTGGAACGCCTCGTCGCCGACGACCGGTCCGGCCGGTCGGCCGGCGCCGCCACCGACCACCCCCGAAAGGACTGATGTCCATGATGTACGCGGACGCCATCGCCGAGGTCTACGACCTGATCTACCAGGGCAAGGGCAAGGACTACGCGGCGGAGGCGGCGGAGCTGGAGGCGTTGGCCCGGTCCCGCCGGCCGCACGCCCGGACGCTGCTGGACGTGGCGTGCGGCACGGGGCTGCACCTACGGCACCTGGCCGGCCTCTTCGACGACGTGGGCGGCATCGAGCTGGCCCCGGACATGCTGAGCATCGCCCAGCAGCGGAACCCCGGGGCGGCCCTGCACCTCGGCGACATGCGGACGTTCGACCTGGGGCACCGCTACGACGTCATCACCTGCATGTTCAGCTCGGTGGGGCACCTGGCCACCACGACCGAGCTGGACGCGACCCTGGCCCGGTTCGCCGCGCACCTGTCCCCCGGAGGGGTGGCGATCGTCGAGCCGTGGTGGTTCCCGGAGACCTTCACCCCCGGGTACGTGGGCGCGAGCCTGGTGGAGGTCGACGGCCGCACCATCTCCCGGGTCTCCCACTCGGTACGCGAGGGCGGCGCGACCCGGATCACCGTGCACTACCTCGTGGCCAGCCCCGGCGGGGGAGTCCGGCACTTCGACGAGAGCCACCTGATCACCCTTTTCGAACGGTCCGACTACGAACGTGCCTTCGCCCGGGCGGGTTTCACGACGGAGTACCTGACGCCCGGCCCGTCCGGCCGTGGCCTGTTCGTCGGCGTCCACCCCTGACGACCCGTTCCCGGTGCGCCCCTGACCCGCACCACCGACCCGCTGGAGGAACAGATGCCAGACACGCCCGAGCTGAACCACGTACTCGACGTGATCCTCGCCCAGGAGTCCGGCGCGCGGGAGGTGGCGGCCCTGCCGCTGCCCGCCTCCTTCCGGGCCGTGACGGTGCACAAGGACGAGACGGAGATGTTCGTGGGCCTTCCCCGCCGGGAGAAGGACCCGCGCAAGTCGTTGCACACCGAGGAGGTGCCGGTCCCCGAGCTGGGCCCCGGGGAGGCCCTCGTCGCGGTCCTGGCCAGTTCGGTCAACTACAACACGGTCTGGTCGGCGCTGTTCGAGCCGTTGCCCACCTTCGGGTTCCTGGAGCGCTACGGTCGGCTCTCCGAGCTGACCCGGCGGCACGACCTGCCGTACCACATCCTCGGTTCGGACCTGGCCGGCGTGGTGCTGCGGGTCGGACCCGGTGTCAACCGCTGGCGGCCGGGTGACGAGGTCGTGGCGCACTGCCTCTCGGTCGAGCTGGAGTCCGCCGATGGCCACGGCGACACCATGCTCGACCCGGAGCAGCGGATCTGGGGCTTCGAGACCAACTTCGGCGGCCTCGCCGAGATCGCGTTGGTCAAGGCGAACCAGCTGATGCCCAAGCCCGACCACCTGACCTGGGAGGAGGCCGCCGCGCCGGGACTTGTCAACTCCACCGCCTACCGTCAGCTGGTCTCCGGCAACGGAGCCCGGATGAAGCAGGGCGACAACGTCCTCGTCTGGGGGGCCAGCGGCGGCCTCGGCGCGTTCGCCACCCAGCTCGTGCTGGCTGGCGGAGCCAATCCCGTCTGCGTGGTCTCCAGCCCGGGAAAGGCCGAGGTCTGCCGTCAGATGGGTGCCGAGGCCGTCATCGACCGGGCCGCAGAGGACTACCGTTTCTGGTCCGACGAGCGGACCCAGAACCCCCGGGAGTGGAAGCGGTTCGGCCGACGCATCCGGGAGCTGACCGGTGGCGAGGACGTGGACATCGTCTTCGAGCACCCCGGCAGGGATACGTTCGGGGCCTCGGTCTACGTCACCCGCAAGGGCGGCACCGTGGTCACCTGCGCCTCGACGAGCGGCTTCGAGCACGTCTACGACAACCGCTACCTGTGGATGTCCCTGAAGCGCATCGTCGGCACGCACTTCGCCAATTACCGGGAGGCGTGGGAGGCCAACCGGCTGGTGATCAAAGGCAAGATCCACCCGACGCTGTCCCGCTGCTACCCCCTCGACGAGGTCGGCCAGGCGGTCTACGACGTCCAGCACAACCTGCACCAGGGGAAGGTCGGCGTGCTCGCGCTCGCGCCCCGCGAGGGGCTCGGGGTCCGGAACCCGGAACTGCGGGAACGTCATCTCGCCGCGATCAACCGCTTCCGGACACCGGCCTGACGAGCTGCCCGTGACGTCTCGGCCCGGCGACCGGCCAGGGGCGAACCGGATACCTACCGGGCGAAGCGAATATCACTCCGAGTAGTTGCAGGGTTTACCGGTTACTGTAACCATATCGATGGTCTTGTACTGCCATCGAGCCCCCCTAATCAGCTATTCGTTGTGTGCGAGGTGGTTGGACGCATGACTGGCACCAGCATTTCCCTGCGGGACCACGAACTCCGATTCTTCGAACTCCTGGCCAGGGAGGCACCCCTGCCGCAGTACGAGGAACTGGTGCACCAGGCGCACCGGGACGGCGTGGACCAGGCCACGCTCGACCGGGTCATGATCGCCAAGCGGCTGGCGTTGGAGCTGCGAGAGGTCGTCGGGAGGCGGTGTCAGCGGCAGGCGGAGCTGGCCGCCCTCGTCGACACCGCCCGTGACCTCGCCGGGGCCACGAACCTGGAGGCCGGGCTGCAACTGGTCGTGCGGCGGACCCAGTTGCTGCTCGCCGGGGACGTGGCGTTCGTCAGTCTGGCCGACGACGTGGCCGGCGAATCCTACGTCGCCTCGGCCGTCGGGGCGGCCACCGCGCTGACCAGCGGCTACCGGCTGCCCTGGCGCGACGGGCTGGTCGTGCCCGCCGCGGCGTACGAGCCACTCGCCTGGACGGCGGACCACCTCACCGACGAGCGCCTCCAACGACACCCGGCCGCCGACGGTCTGGTCCGCGCGGAGGGGCTGCACGCGGTGCTGTCGGTGGTCCTGAGCGTCGAGGGTCGGCACCTCGGCAACCTGCACGTCGGCCACCGGCAGATCCGCCACTTCGCCCCCGACGAGGTCGCGTCGCTGCGTCTGCTCGCCGATCTGGCGGCGACGGCCGTGGAGCGGATCAGGCTGTTCGACGACACCTGGGCCGAACTCAAGCAGGCCCAGCAGGAGGCTGCCAGGGCCCGAGCCGAGCTGAACGCGGTCCGCACCGCCGACAGCCTCCATCCCGAACTCGTCCAGCTCATCCTCGACGGTGGCGAGCTCGACGACCTGGTGGGCAGCGCCGTGCGACGACTGGGCGGCGCCCTGCACGTCCGCGACCGGGCCAACGGCGTGCTGGCGGCGGCCGGCGACGTCCCTGCCCCGAACGAGCGGGAACTGGCCCGGGTGCGGCTGAAGGCCCACGCCACCGGCCGACCCGGTCGGCTGACCACCGGCTCCTGGGTGGTGCCCCTGGCGACCCGCGCCGGTGACCTCGGCTGTGTGCTGTTCCACGCCGACGAGACGTCCGACGACGAGCCGGCGGCGGCCCTACCGGCGGTCGCCCAGACCGTGGCGCTGCTGATGACCAGGAACGGCGGGGTTCACGGCCAGCCGGGCGACAGGCTCCTGGAGGACCTGCTCGGCCCGCGACCGGACCTGGACCGCAGCGGGAAGCGCCGCCGCCGCACGTCCGTCGAGTTCGACCGCCCCTACGTCGTGGTGGTCGCCCGTCCCGAGGGCACGACCTCGCCCCGGGTGTTCGAACGGGCGGTCGCCGTCGCCCACGGCCTGAACGGCATGAAGGTCATCCGGGACGGCCACGCGGTGCTGTTGCTGCCCGGTGACGACCCGGGAACCCGGGCCCGGGACGTCTCGCGGGAACTGGGTGGGCTTCTCGGCCTGCCGGTCACTGCCGGGGGTGCCGGACCGGTGCACACCGCCGACTCGGTCAGCCGCACCTACCAGGAGGCGGCCCGGTGCGTCGACGCCCTGTACGCGTTGGACGCGAAGGGCCGGGCGGCCTGCTCGCGGGATCTGGGCTTCCTCGGGCTGCTGGTCGCCGGCGGCCACGACGTCACCGGTTTCGTCGACCGGGTCATCGGACCGGTACTGAACTACGACGAGCGTCGGCTCACGAACCTCAGGGAGACCCTGCAGACCTACTTCGACTCGGCGGGCAGCCGCATCCGGGCGGCCGAGGTGCTGCATCTGCATCCGAACACCGTCTCCCGCAGGCTGGACCGCATCTCCCAGTTGCTCGGCCGGGACTGGCAGCAACCGGACCGGGCCCTGGACACGCAGCTCGCCCTGCGCCTGCACCGGATCCGTGGCCTGCTCCGCCAGGACCGGGGCCACCCGGGCCCCGGCCCGGCGCAGGAGCCGGACCAGCCGGTACGTCCTACCCGGCGCCGCCGTCCAGCATCCGCAGGGCGTGCGCCACGGATGCCAGGGTGACGTGCCGGTGCCAGCCCTGATATGACCGGCCCTCGAAGTCCTGGATGCCGACGTCGAGGCTGACGTAGGAGAAGTCGGTCTCGACCCGACGGGTGAGCTTGCTCAGCCGCAGCAGTGGGCCGTACCCGGCATCCGTCATGTTGGTCAGCCACATCTGCCGTACGCCGCGCTCGTACGTCTGCCACTTGCCGAGCAGGGTGAGGGGGAGTCCGGGCGCGGCGGCACGTGCCGCCCCCGGCGGGGCCGGGGTGGACGGACCGGGTGGGCGGGAACCGGACAGGCCCGGCCAGTACACCCGTAGCGGTGCGACCAGACTGGTGCGCCGGGCGCCGGGGCTGGCCGGGTCGATCCACTCCACCGGGCGGCGTTGGGCGCGCGTCAGGCTGAGCAGCTGCTCGGCGGAGGCGGCGGCCATCCGGCTCTCGCGCGGGCCGGATCCGGCGGCCAGCAGGGTGCAGCCGCCGTTGATCCGCAACAGAAAGGGCAGACCCGCCGTGGTCAACGCCTCGACCAGTGGGGGCAGCGCCGAGTGCCGGGCGTCCATCACCACCGGGCGGGGGCCGATCCCCCAGGTCGCGGCCTTCAGCACCGCCTGCACCGCCGCGCCGTCGCTGGTCGTGCCGTCCTCGTCGGCCGGAACGCTCGCGTGGGCGGGGTTGTCCTGCAGCCAGCCCCTACCGATGGACAACTGCCAGTTTACGGGCGCGGCGACGGTCTCCGAGGCCAGCCAGAGGCCGTAGCTCTGCTGGCTGTTCACCGTCTCGCCCAGCGCGGGCACGTACCGGCGTTCCACGCCGATCGAGTGCCGACCGGTCTTCGGCACCAGCATCGACCGCACCACCCAGGCCCGGGGCGACAGCGTCCGGTCCAGGTGGCCGGCGAGCGCGGCGCGGACGGCCGCCCAGTCCCAGGTGGAGCAACTGATGAAGTGGTGCATGCTCTGCGCCGCCGCCGGATCGTCGGTGCTGGCGGCCAGGTTGCGCATGGTCTTGCGGCCGGAGGCGGTGAGTAGGCCCCGGACGTACCGCTCGCCCTTGCGGCGCTGGTCGGCGCGGGGCAGCGAGGCCAGTAGGGCGGCGCAGACCCGGGACACGGTGTCCGGATCGGACCTGCCCGCGGTCGCCTCCTCTCGGACGTCGAGCGTCGGCACCATCACTCCCCTCTCCGGAGGGTGGGACGATATGCCGACCACGGCAGACTGTGCTGACCACGGCCGGCCCGGCCCCCGGTCCCACCATCGCCCGGCGACGCCTGCCTTGCCCAGGTGCCTCGGTGACACACTTGGTGACGGCGGCGATCCCGGGCCCACCGCGGCCGGGCCCGCACGCGTCCGTGGCGACCGGACACCGCCCGTCGACCCGGTGACGCCCGCACACATCGCGGCGTCGACCGCGGCGAAGTGTGTGACCGACGAACCTCGCTTCCGGTGCCGCTATCCGGAAGCCTGCTAGGAAGACCGGAAGCCTTCCTCCGTGGTGGGCATCCCCGGTGGCCTGACGGGTGTCGACCGAAACCGGATCCTGCGGTCCGGACCGGTCCGTGACCCCAGGCGAGCACCCGAACCGCGAAGGACGCCAGATGACCTCCGCAGCGCACCGTTCCCCGCACCCGGTGAAGGCCGACGCCCTGATGGACGACGCCGACGCCGAAGCGGACGGTCCACGGCTCGACCGGGCCGCCCTGCGACGGGTCGTCGGGCTGTCGACCGAGAAGACCGACGTCACCGAGGTCGAGTACCGGCAGGTGCGGCTGGAACGCGTCGTCCTGGTCGGCGTCTGGACCTCGGGCACCGCCGACGAGGCCGAACGCTCGCTCGCCGAGCTGGCGGCACTCGCCGAGACCGCGGGAGCCGTGGTGCTCGACGGGGTGATCCAGCGCCGCGACCGGCCCGACCCGGCGACGTACATCGGCTCCGGCAAGGCGCGGGAGCTGCGGGACATCGTCCAGGAGGCGGGAGCCGACACGGTGATCTGCGACGGTGAGCTGAGCCCTGCCCAACTGGTACGCCTCGAAGAGGTCGTCGACGCCAAGGTGGTGGACCGCACCGCATTGATCCTCGACATCTTCGCCCAGCACGCCACGTCCCGCGAGGGCAAGGCGCAGGTGGCCCTGGCGCAGATGCAGTACATGCTTCCGCGGCTACGTGGCTGGGGTCAGTCGCTCTCCCGGCAGATGGGCGGAGGGGCTGGTGGTGGGGGCATGGCCACCCGGGGGCCCGGCGAGACCAAGATCGAGACCGACCGGCGGCGCATCCACGAGAGGATGGCCAAGCTCCGGCGGGAGATCGTGGAGATGAAGTCCGGCCGCGAGCTCAAGCGCCGTGAGCGGCGGCGTAACAGCGTCCCGTCGGTCGCGATCGCCGGCTACACCAACGCCGGAAAGTCCTCCCTGCTCAACCGGCTCACCGGAGCGAGCGTGCTGGTGCAGAACGCGCTCTTCGCCACCCTCGACCCGACCGTACGCCGGGCCACCACCCCGAACGGGCGGAGCTACACGATCACCGACACCGTCGGATTCGTCAGGCACCTGCCGCACCACCTGGTGGAGGCGTTCCGTTCCACACTGGAGGAAGTGGCCGAGGCCGACCTGCTGTTGCACGTGGTGGACGGTGCCCACCCCGCGCCGCTGGAGCAGCTCGCCTCGGTGCGCGCGGTCATCCGGGACGTCGACGCGGCGGAGGTACCCGAGCTTGTCGTGATCAACAAGGCCGACGCGGCCAGTCCGGCCGCCCTGGCCGCGTTGGCGGAGGCCGAACCGCACCACGTCGTCGTCTCAGCCCGCACCGGCCAGGGCATCGACACGCTCCGGCAGTTGCTGGAGGCCGCGCTGCCGCACCGGGAGGTCCAGGTCGACGTCCTCATCCCGTACGTCGAGGGCAGCCTCGTCGCCCGGGTGCACGCCGACGGCGAGGTGCTGGCCGAGGAGCACACGGCCGACGGCACCGTGCTACGGGCACGGGTGGCCCCCGACCTGGCGGCCGAGCTCGGCGCGTACGCCAGGACCTGAGCAGCCGCCGCCCGGGGCGGCTCCGGAGTCGGCGAGGCTGTGGCCCGCAGAGGGAGGCAGGCGATGAAGCGAGACCTCGGTGATCTGGCGCTCTTTGGAGGGCACGCCAGTTTCCTCCAGCAGATCCTCGTCGGACGACCCAACCGGATCGACCGGGCCCGGCTCTTCGACCGGCTGTCCTGGGCGCTCGACAACGACTGGTTGACCAACAACGGTCCGCTGGCACGGGAGTTCGAGGAGCGGGTCGCCGACATGGTCGGGGTCGGCAACTGCGTGGCGACCTGCAACGCCACCGTCGCCCTCCAACTGCTCGCGCACGCCACCGGGCTGACCGGTGAGGTGATCATGCCGTCGCTCACCTTCGCCGCGACCGCGCACGCGGTGCGTTGGCTCGGGCTGGAACCGGTGTTCTGCGACATCGATCCGCGCACCGGATGCCTCGACCACGAGGCGGCGGCCGCGGCCATCACGCCGCGTACGTCGGCGATCTTCGGCGTCCACCTGTGGGGCCGCCCCTGCGACGTGGACGCGCTGGAGAAGGTCGCCGGCGACGCGGGCCTGCGCCTGTTCTTCGACGCCGCGCACGCCATCGGGTGCACCTCGCAGGGCCGACCGGTGGGGCGGTTCGGCCATGCGGAGGTGTTCAGCTTCCATGCGACGAAGGTCGTCAACGCCTTCGAGGGCGGGGCGATCGTCACGGACGACGACGACCTCGCCCACCGCGTCCGCTCCCTGGCCAACTTCGGTATCGGCCTGCACAGTCCCAGCGCGGCCGGCGGCACCAACGCGAAGATGAGCGAGGCGTCCGCCGCCATGGGGCTCACCTCGCTCGACGCGTTCCCCGAGGTGGCACGCCACAACCAGGCCAACTACGAGCAGTACCGCGGTGAGCTGGCCCGGATCCCCGGCCTCAGCCTGATCGACTTCGCCCCGGACGAGCAGTGCAACTACCAGTACGTGATCGTCGAGATCGACCCGGACGTCACCGGCCTGCACCGTGATCTGCTCCTCGATCTGCTCCGGGCCGAGAACGTCGTGGCGCAGCGCTACTTCTCACCCGCCTGTCACCAACTGGAGCCCTACCGGTCGCGACAGGACGTCCAGTTGCCGCACACGGAGCGGCTCTCCGCGCGCGTCCTGGCGTTGCCGACCGGTTCCGCCATCTCCCGGGAGGACATCCGCAGGGTGTGCAACATCGTGCGGATGGCGGTCACCCGGGGGTTCGAACTGACCGCTCGGTGGCAACAGCAGGCCGGGCCCGACGAACAGAGCGTGGTGGCACCCGGTTGACCGAACGGCACCGGACGGACGTGTGGGAGGGCCCATGACCATAGAGATGTCCGCATCGAATCCCGTGGCGACCTGCGCTGTCCCCGGCAGCGACCCGACCGCGGCGGTGCACGCGCTGTACGACGACGTCGCCGGCACCGGAATCGTGCCGCCGGCAGAGATCGGCGCCACCGCCCAGGGACTTGTGGCATTGGCACGCATCTACGGAAACACGCCTTTCCTGCCCCTTGAGCAGGCCCGCCGCGAAATCGGCCTGGACCGGCTCGGGTTCGGGCGGCTGCTGGACCTGTTCGCCCGGATCCCCGTGCTGCGAACCGCCGTGGAGAACGGTCCGTCCGGTCGCTACTGGACCAACACCGTGCTCGGCCTGGAAAGGGCCGGCGTGTTCGACGCGGTGCTCGACAGAAGGCCGATGTTCCCGCACCTTGTCGGACTCTACCCGGGCCCGACGTGCATGTTCCGCTGCCACTTCTGCGTGCGGGTCACCGGCGCCCGCTACCAGGCCTCGGCGCTGGGCGACGGGAACGCGATGTTCGCCTCCGTCATCGACGAGGTCCCGGCGCACAATCGCGACGCGATGTACGTCTCCGGTGGTCTGGAGCCACTCACCAACCCCGGGCTCGGCGCACTGGTCAGCCGGGCGGCCGGGCGGGGATTCCGGATCGTCCTCTACACCAACTCGTTCGCCCTGACCGAGCAGAAGCTCAAGGGCGAGCGGGGTCTGTGGGAGCTGCACGCCATCCGCACGTCGCTGTACGGGTTGACCGACGAGGAGTACCAGGCGACCACCGGCAAGCAGGGGGCCTTCACCCGGGTACGGGCGAACCTCGTGCGGTTCCAGCAGTTGCGTGCCGAGCGGGACGAGCCGGTACGGCTCGGCCTCAGCTACCTCGTCCTGCCCGGCCGCGCCGGGCGGCTGAGCGCGCTCGTCGACTTCGTCGCCGAGCTCAACGAGGCGGCGCCGGACCGCCCGCTCGACTACATCAACCTGCGGGAGGACTACAGCGGACGGCCCGACGGGAGGCTGTCCCCGGACGAGCGGGCCGAGCTCCAGACCGAGCTGAACCGGTTCCGGGAGAAGGCGGCGGAGCGGACGCCGACCCTGTACATCGACTACGGCTACGCCCTGAACAGTCTCATGACCGGAAGCGACGTGCAGCTCGTGCGTATCCGACCGGAGACGATGCGCCCGGCCGCCCACCCTCAGGTATCGGTGCAGGTGGATCTCCTTGGCGATGTCTACCTCTACCGGGAGGCAGCCTTCCCGGGCCTGGCCGGTGCGGACCGCTATCGCATCGGCACCGTGTCCCCCGGCACGACGTTGGCGCAGGTGGTGGAGACGTTCGTGACCAGCGGTGGAACGGTGGTCGCGAAGCCCGGCGACGAATACTTCCTGGACGGATTCGACCAGGCGGTCACCGCGCGGCTGAACCAGATGGAGACCGACGTCGCCGATGGCTGGGGGGACCGGCGGGGTTTTCTCCGCTGACGGAGATCGACTGGTGGGAGGGGTGATCAGTGCCGAAGAAAGCCGGTTCCCGGCGCGTCCGCACCGCTGTTTCAGGCGTCGGGTATAGTGCCCGTCATGGTTGTCGTGTGCTTCATGAGGCTCCGCCGCGCATAGCGGCAGTTCATCGTTCCTTTTGATGAGCTTCGCCGCCCATCGGGTCACTGCCGGTGCGGCATTCCTCGTCGACCGGCTCCGAAACGATACTCGCGGAGCACGCACATGCCCTACATCCAGCACACCGGGCGACACGAATTCGGCCAGAATTTCCTGGTCGACCGCTTGGTGATCGACGATTTCGTCGAACTCGTCGCCCGGACCGACGGCCCGATCGTGGAGATCGGTGCCGGCGACGGTGCCCTGACCCTGCCGCTGAGTCGGCAGGGGAGGGAACTGACCGCAGTGGAGATCGACGCCAAGCGTGCCAAGCGGCTCAGCCGGCAGGTACCCGACAACGTCACAGTGGTCTGCGGGGACGTCCTGAGTCTCCGGTTCCCCCAGTATCCGCACGTGGTCGTCGGGAACATCCCCTTCCACGTGACCACCCCCATCGTGCGGACCCTCCTCGCCGCGCCCCACTGGCACACGGCGGTGCTGCTGGTGCAGTGGGAGGTGGCCCGCCGACGGGCCGGCATCGGTGGCGCGACGCTGCTGACCGCGAGCTGGTGGCCGTGGTACGACTTCGACCTGCACTCCCGGGTCCCGGCCCGCGCCTTCCGGCCCGCCCCCTCCGTCGACGGCGGGCTGTTCTCGATGGTGCGTCGGGGCACCCCGCTGGTCGACGACCGGCGGGGTTACCAGGACTTCGTCCGGCTGGTGTTCACCGGTAAGGGGCACGGGCTGCAGGAGATCCTTCAGCGGACGGGGCGGATCGCCCGCAAGGATCAGCAGGATTGGCAACGGGCCAACCGGGTGGGGCCGCAGCACCTGCCCAAGGACCTGACCGCCCACCAGTGGGCGTCCCTGTGGAGCCTGGTGGGGCGCGCCCGCCCGGCCGGTTCCCGTCGGCCGGCACCGCGTCGGCCGGGAAGCCCCGCCTCGGTGCGCCGGCGCTGAGCGGTACGGGGGTCGGCCCGGTCGTTGCCCGGCCGGCCCCCGTACCCCGTCGCCGGGGGCCGGCAGGGACAGGTCAGGTCCGCGCGCGGGTCGACCTCAGGGCGGGGGCGTCACTCGGCGGCGTCGAACGCGGGCGCGAGCGGGGCCGGTGCCGCGCGGAGCTGGTCGAGACCGAGGGGGTGGACAGCGCGTTCGTGTTCCTGTTCGCCCTGCCCGGTTTCCCGCACCGCCCGGACGGTGATCCCCGGGACGACCTGGACCGGGCCAGCGTGGGTATCGTCAAGCTCCTCGACGGACGCCGGCCCGAGGCCCACAGGGTGACCAACAGCCCCCGTCGGTGTCGGCCGCGACCGCGTGCGGACGGCATCCGGCGTCGGCGAAGTGGTGCTGTCGTACGACGCCGGAGGGGGCGACGCGGCCGACGCAACCGTCGGCGATGTCGGCGTCCTCCGTTCGTGCAAGCCGCCCACCACCGCAGGCTGCCCGTGCGGTCCCAGGGCACCGGGCCCGGGGACGTGACGGGCCGGGCCGCGGCGCCGCCGCGTCACCGGCGTCGGTTGCGGGGGTGCTGTTTGGCCGTCCGCTCGTTGCCGTGCCGGTAGTTGCCGGTGAGGCGGGCCATCAACTCCTGCGGATCGTCGTCGTCCACATCGGTCAGGAACCGGGTTGCGGCCGCACCACGCAGCACGGCGGCAGGGCGGCCGTGGTGCAGCACCTCCACATCGCCGTTCTTACGGAGGCGATAGCTGAATCCCTCGGGTGCTCCGGACACCACCGTATCGTCCCCCCGGGGCGGCGGCGTACGCGACCGAATTCGACCTGCCGTGGCGCTGCCGTGCCGGCGGTGGCGGGTCCGCAGAGGCGTCGGGCTGCCGCCCGCGCGGCACGTCCCGCCCACCCGTCCGGCGGAGGTGAGGCGGGCCGCCCGTGGTCGGTCCGGGCGCACCACCCGGTACGGTCACGATTACGAATAGGTGGTTGACAATTGGTAGTTGCGCCCGGCTGCCCTGACGCCTACGCTTCAGGGCAGCATTCTGTGACTACCGGCAAGAGCGGTTGAGCGGACGGCTGGAGTTCCCGGTGGCAGGGAACTGCCGCCGGCCGGTGCCTGTCGCTCGACGTGGACCTTGCCTGTGTTGTCACGGCTTCTCGTCAAAGAACCCGCCAACTGTCGAACCCGCCGGGATCGCGCCCTGCCTCCCGGCGCCTCGGCCCATGTTCGCATGGCGGTTCGTTGTCGCATCGCCAGGACGACTGTCCAGCGGACATGTCTGTCGGCGTCATGCGAAAGGAATCGCACGTGAAGTCAGCCCTCTCCACCGCGCGAAGGTCGCTGCTGGCCAGCGCGCTGCTCGTCGCGGCCGCGCTGCCGGCCGTACTCGGGAGTCAACTGCCGGCCTCGGCCGCAATCCAGGAAACCTACTATGTCGCGCCGGACGGCAACGACACCAACCCGGGCACGGTCCAATCGCCGTTCAGGACGCTGCAACGCGCGCGGGACGTGGTTCGCACGGTCAATGCGAACATGACCGGTGACATTCAGGTCTACCTGCGTGGTGGTCGTTATCCGGTGACCAGCACGATCGAATTCGGGGCGGGTGACTCCGGTAGCAACGGTTACCGGGTCATGTATTCCGCCTACCCCAACGAGACGCCGGTGCTCGACGGTGGCGTGCCGGTCACCGGGTGGACCCAGCACAGCGGGAACATCTGGAAGGCGCCGCTCGACCGCGCCAACAAACTGCGGGCGCTCTATGTCAACGACAAGCGGGCGTTCATGGCGTCGAAGACGATCGGCTCGGCTGGCTGCTACGGGACGTACAACATCACCGCCGGGCAGGCCGCGTGGGCCTGGGAGTCGGGGTCGCAGTGTGACGGCGCGAAGTACAACCTGAACGATTTCCCCGCCGTCCCCCGCAACGCCGACGACATCGAGATCGAGACGGCCACCACCTGGACCACCGCGATCGTGGGGGTCCGCCAGGTGACCACGAGTTCCGACGGCGCGAACCGGGTGGCGCTGTTCCAGCAGCCGGGTGCCGCCATCGCCCAGGGCGCGTTCAACGGCAACGCCCAGACGGGCGGCAGCCACAAACTGATGAACGCCTACGAGTTCCTGGACGCGCCGGGCGAGTTCTTCTTCGACAAGGGCAGCAAGACGGTCTACTACTACAAGTCCAGCGCCGAGAACATGGCGACCGCGTCGGTGGTCGCGCCGAACAACGTGACCACCCTGCTGCGGATCGCCGGCACCTCGACGAGCAACCACGCCCGCAACCTCACGTTCGCCGGGCTCACCGTGCAGCACTCCGACTGGAACCTGTTCAACGTCGCCGGCTCGTCTTACAAGCAGGCGCAGCAGGGCAACCTCGGGGCGCAGGCGTACGCGAAGAAGAACTTCCACGACTACTACTACCGCAATGTCGACGTCACCCCCGGCATGGTCCAGGTGGAGAACGCCGACGGAATCCGGCTGGAGCGCAACCGGATCCAGCACACCGGCGCGGACGGCGTCAACATGGTCAACGACGTGCAGAGCACCCAGTTGACAGGCAACTTCACCAACGACGTCGCCGGCTCCGCGATCACCGTCGGTCACCCCCAGCACGTCTACATCGGCGACGGGACATCGACCAACCGGGAGAAGTGGTTGCCGCAGGTCGAGGGGCTGCCGAAGAACATCGACATCAAGAACAACTACCTCTACGACAGTGCGGTGCTGTTCAACGGGCACAGCCCCATCTCGGCGTACTTCGTGGACACCCTGACGGTGCAGCGCAACCGGATCGAGAAGTCACCGTGGTCGGGCATCACGCTCGGCTGGGGTTGGTGGAACTTCGACGGGTCGTCGGGCTCGATCGCGCCGAACCGGCCCACCACGACCGCGCGGAACAACACCATCAGCTACAACCACTTCATCGACACGGTGCAGCGGCTCAGTGACACCGCACCCATCTACACGCTTGGCAGCCAGCCGGGCACGACGATCACCAACAACTACCTCCAGGGTGTGCCGTCCGGTCACAAGTACGGCCTGCACCCGGACGAGGGCTCGGCCTACATCACCTTCCGGGACAACGTCCTGAGTGTGGACAAGAACATCACCTGGCTGATCAATTCCGACGACTTCGGCCGCAAGCACGACCTGAGCATCACGCAGAGCTACGGCCCGATCAACAAGGTCTCAAACAAGAACCTGCCCAACAGCACGGTCCAGGACATCCTCGTCTCCTCCGACTACGTCTGGCCGGCGGCGGCGTACGGCATCGCGGCCAACTCCGGCCTGGAGGACGCGTACCGGGACATCATCCCGGCGGGCAACCTCTCCCTGCCGAACTACGTCCTGCCGGCCAGCACCTTCGTCACCAGCGCGACGGCGTCGATCCCGATCCGGAGCACCGGTGACGCGGCCAGGACGGTCTGGTTGGCCCCGGCCGGCACCACCACCTTCACCGCCGGCCCGACGATGACCAGGGCCGCCGGCACCGCCACCTCCATCGCGGTGCCGTCGACGCAGGGTGAGTACCGGCTCTTCGTGGTGGACGCGCAGGGCAACCGGTCCGCCGAGTCGGTCTCGATCGTCAGGCAGCAGGGCGGCACCGGCAGCGGCCCGCAGGGCGGACGCCTGGTGGGTGCCCAGTCCGGCCGCTGCGTCGAGGTGCCCAACGCCAGCACCACCAACGGCACCCAGGTGCAGTTGTGGGACTGCTCGGGCGGCACCGGCCAGCAGTGGAGCTACACCGCCGGCAAGCAGTTGACCGGGCCCGGGGGCAAGTGCCTGGACGCCAACGGCGCGGGCACTACCAACGGCACCACGGTCATCATCTGGGACTGCCACGGCGGCACCAACCAGCAGTGGAACCTCAACGCCAACGGCACCGTGACCAACGCCCAGTCCGGGCTCTGCATCGATGCCAACGGCGCGGCCACCGCCAACGGCACGAAGATCATCCTCTGGTCGTGCAACGGCGGCACCAACCAGCAGTGGAGTCTGCGCAACTGACCGGGTGTCCTCGGGGCCGGCGCTGACCGGCCCCGGGGACCACCGCAGGGGAACGGCGGCGCGGTCGGCGGGCGTCGCCCCTTCCGGTGCGTCCCCGCCCTTGCGGGTGCGTCCCCGCCCTTGCGGGTGCGTCGCGGGCCCGGCCGCTGCGGAGGAGCCGACGCCCGTCGGCGTCCTGACCTGCGATCCGTCGGATCCGCCGCAGGCGTACCCGGACCGCAACCCGTCGGACACAGCATTGACATGTTTCACTTTCCGACCTAGGGTCTTGCCGAATCGATTCGACGTCGAGCCCGGTGCCCCGGCACCAGCGGTCGACCTGGTGGCGTTCGGGCGCATGCGGGTGTGGGACCACCGATCGATTCGACGACCAGCCGGTCCCGCCTGGGCAGCGAGACCAGCGGCTGGCATCTGCGGCGACGAGCCGGCCGGCGTCGTGGGCGCATCGCGCAGTTCCCGGTGTCCGTCCTTGGCGGGTGCGGTCAACGGGAGCAGCCGGGCCCGCGTCGGGATCGCCGTGGCACCCCGTACCTCACCTCAGTCCATGCCGAGTGGCAGGAGCCCCCATCATCATGACAAGGCGTAGACCCATCCTTGGTTCTCTCGCGGCGGCGGCGGTCCTCGTCGTCACCGTGGGCGCGACGGCCCTGGCCGGTGGCCCGACAAGCACGGCGGCGGCCGCCGACGTCTCGGCGGCCGCGGCGACCGCCGGGTGCGGCAAGGCACCCACGCTGACCAGCGGTCAGCGGTCCATCCAGAGCAGCGGGCAGAACCGCAGCTTCATCCTCCGGATCCCCGACAACTACGACCGGAACCACCAGTACCGGTTGATCTTCGGCTTCCACTGGAACGGCGGCACCGCCAACGACGTCGACGGGGGTGGGTCGGACGGGGCGGCCTGGTCCTACTACGGGCTGCGCCAGCAGGCGAACAACAGCACGATCTTCGTCGCCCCGCAGGGCAACGGCAACGGCTGGGCCAACCCCGGCGGCCAGGATGTCACCTTCGTCGACGACATGGTCCGGCTGATCGAGGCGGACCTGTGTGTCGACACCACGCAGCTGTTCGCCCTCGGCTTCAGCTACGGCGGCGGCATGAGCTACTCGCTCGCCTGTTCCCGGGCGAACGTCTTCCGCGCCGTCGCGGTCTACTCCGGTGGGCAGCTCAGCGGGTGCAGCGGCGGTGGCCAGCCGATCGCCTACATGGGCATCCACGGCATCGGGGACCCGGTGCTCAACGTCTCTGCCGGACGGTCCCTGCGGGACACGTTCGTGCGCAACAACGGGTGTACGGCGCAGAGCCCGCCCGAGCCGCGGGCCGGCAGCCTGACCCACATCACCACCACCTACTCCGGCTGCCGCTCCGGCTACCCGGTGGTGTGGGCCGCGTTCGACGGCGGGCACACCCCCGGCCCGGTGGACGGGGGCGGCGACAGCGGCGTCCGCACCTGGACCAAGGGCGAGGTGTGGCGGTTCTTCACCCAGTTCGGCAGCACCGACCCGACTCCGACGCCGACGGCCTCGCCGACCGGCAACCCGACCACCCCGCCGTCGTCCGGCACGGGCGCCGTCCGCAACACGTCCGCCGGGCGGTGCCTGGACGTCAACGGTGGTACGCAGACCAACGGCTCGGCGGCGATCATCTGGGACTGCCACGGTCAGAGCAACCAGAACTGGACCTCGACGGCCGCCCAGGAACTGCGGGTCTTCGGTAACAAGTGCCTGGACGTCAACGGCGCCAGCACCGCCAACGGCAGCTCGGTGATCATCTGGGACTGCAACGGCCAGTCCAACCAGCAGTGGCGGATCAACGCCGACGGCACGATCACCGGGGTCGGCTCGGGCCGGTGCCTGGACGTGGTCAACAACGGTACGGCCAACGGCACGCGTACCCAGATCCGGGACTGCAACGGCGCGGCCAGCCAGCGATGGAGCCGGAGCTGAACCCGGCGGACGTCAGCGGAGGACAGCGCTAGGCGCGGCGGCGTCCCGGCGGGATCTCGCATTGATTTAATTCAATGCATAGGGTCACTGCTGTACGCGGTGGGTCGACGACGACCCGCCGGGGCGACGCCGCTCCACCGTGCAGAAAAACGACGTTTGTCTGGGGAGAACAGAACATGAACGAACAGCAGAACAGCCGGCTGTGGGCCCGATGGCGACGGACAGCCCGCGCCGCCGTCGCCACGGCGGCGGTGTCCCTCGGGGTCGCCGCGCTCGCCGTGGGATTCTCGGCGGGTGCGGCCGTCGCGGGCGTCGGCACCGCGGAGCGGGGTGCGTCCAGCGCCGCGTTCGCCGCCGCGCCGGTCTCCCGGGTCGCCGCGGGTGACCTGCACACCTGTGCGATCCGTACCGACGGCACACTCTGGTGCTGGGGGGACAACTACGGCGGCAAGCTCGGCGACGGGACCACCACCAACCGGACCAGCCCGGTGCAGGTCGGCACGGCCACCACCTGGTCCCGGGTCGACGCGGGCACCAGCCACAACTGCGCGATCCGCACCGACGGCACGCTGTGGTGCTGGGGCGGCAACTACAGCGGGCAACTCGGTGACGGGACCACCACGAGCCGGAGCACCCCGGTGCAGGTCGGCACCGCCACCACCTGGGCCGGCGTCAGCGCCGGGGCCAACCACACCTGCGCCGTCCAGACCAACGGCACGCTGTGGTGCTGGGGCCTGAACCGCAACGCGCAGTTGGGCGTCGGCACCTCGCCCTCCAAGGCCACCAGCCCGGTGCAGGTGGGTACGGGGACCACCTGGGTGAGCATCACCACCGGTTACGCGCACAGCTGCGCTGTCCAGACCAACGGCACGCTGTGGTGCTGGGGTGACAGCACGGACGGGCAGCTCGGTGTCGGGATCCTGGGCTACCGGGCGACGCCGGCCCAGGTGGGCACCGCGACCACGTGGGCCGGGGTGACGGCCGGGCACGCGCACACCTGCGCGGTCCGCACCGACGGCACGCTGTGGTGCTGGGGCGAGAACGGGTACGGCCAGGTGGGCGGCGGCACCGGTGTGCAGACCAACCCGCTCCAGGTCGGCACCGGCACCACCTGGACCCGGGTCGACGCGAGCGTCGACTCGTCGTGCGCGCTGCGCACCGACGGCAGCCTGTGGTGCTGGGGCAACAACGGGTTCGGGCAGTTGGGTGACGGCACCACCACCCACCGGTCCGCCCCGGTCCGGGTCGGCACCGCGACCACCTGGACGGCCAACCTGGCCATCAGCTACCACAGCTGCGGCGTACGCACCGACGGTGGCCTGTGGTGCTGGGGCAACAACATGTCCGGGCAGTTGGGTGACGGCACCACCACCCACCGCTCCACCCCGGCCCAGGTGGTCCTGCCGGGCTGATCCACACCGGGAGGTGTCCCCGGGGGCCGTTGGCCCGCGCCGTTGCCATGTCGGTGGCGGCGCGGGCCGGCGGCCTTCCGGCGTATTCGTCTGATCTTTTCAGGATTCGGTGGCCGTCTTTCTGTGGCGGTCACCATCAGCGGCAGCTAAGGCGTTTCGTAAGACGTTGACCGGCGAGCAGTGCGGTGCTAGACATGTGATGTCTTATCATTGATGGTCGCCGATTTCCATGCTGCGTGGGGTACGGCAGCCCGACCTGTGCCGTACCGCCTCGAGCCGGAGACCGGCTGGGGAGGCGAGCCAGATGTTCAGAGCAGACAGTCATCGGCGCAGCGCCGGCGACGCCGGTGGGGCACGCAGTCGGTGGCGTCCGCGCCGGTTGACGGCATCGGTGCTGGGGGCGGTGGTCGCGGCGGCGGCCGTGCTGACCGCGTTCCCCGCACCCGCCCAGGCGGCGACCGCCATCACGATCAACGGCGGGTCCGGTGGGCGGGCGCTGGACGGGATCGGCGCGGTCAGTGGCGGCGGCGGCAACAGCAGGCTGCTGATCGACTACCCGGAACCGCAGCGCAGCGACATCCTGAACTACCTGTTCAAGCCGGGCTACGGCGCGGCGATGCAGCTGATGAAGGTGGAGATCGGCGGGGACACCAACTCCACCTCCGGCGCGGAGCCCAGTCACGAACACACCCGGGGCAGCATCGACTGCAACCGGGGCTACGAGTGGTGGCTGATGGAGCAGGCCCGCATGCGCAACCCCAACATCGCCCTGGCGGGTCTGGCCTGGGGAGCGCCCGGCTGGATCGGCAACGGCAACTTCTGGTCCAACGACTCGATCGACTACCTGGTGGCCTGGCTGGACTGCGCGGGCACCCACGGGTTGACGATCAACTACCTCGGTGGGTGGAACGAGAAGGGCTACAACACCACCTGGTACAAGAACCTGCGCTCGACCCTCAACTCCCGCGGCTACAGCAACGTCAAGATCGTCGCCTCGGACGACTTCGGCTGGGGCGCCGCCGACGACTCGCTGCGGGATCCGGCGTTCGCCAACGCCGTGCAGGTCTTCGGCAGCCACTACGTCTGCGGCTACCGCAGCGCCCAGACCAGCTGCCCCAGCTCCAACAACGCGGTGTCCACAGGTAAGTCGCTGTGGGCCAGCGAGAACGGCTCCGACGACTACAACGCCGGTGCGCAGGCGCTCGCCCGGGGCATCAACCGTGGGTACATCGACGGCAAGATGACCGGCTACATCAACTGGCCCGTCATCGCCGCCATCACCCCCAACATCCCGTGGGCGACCACCGGCGTCGCGGTGGCCCAGCAGCCGTGGTCCGGTGCCTACTCCATCGGCAAGAACGCCTGGGTGATGGCGCAGACCACCCAGTTCACCGCCCCGGGTTGGCGCTACCTCGACGCGTCGAGCGGCTACCTCGGCGGCAACCGCAACAACGGCAGCTACGTCTCGCTCAAGTCCACGAACAACAGCGACTACAGCACCATCATCGAGACGATGGACGCCGGTGCGGCACAGACCCTCGACTTCACCGTCACCGGTGGGCTGTCCACCGGCACGGTGCGGGTCTGGTCGACGAACGTGCGGTCGAACAACACCGCCGACCACTTCGTCCGGGGCAGCGACATCACCCCGAACGGCGGGCGCTTCTCGCTCACCGTCCAGCCCGGCTACGTCTACAGCATCACCACCACCAGCGGGCAGGGCAAGGGCACGGCGGCCAGCCCGGCGCAGGGCAACCTCAAGCTGCCGTACGGCGACGACTTCGACAGCTACGCCACCGGCCGCGAGGCCCGGTACCTGATGGACCAGCAGGGCTCGTTCGAGATCGCCGGCTGCACCGGTGGTCGCACCGGGCAGTGCGTACGGCAGATGTCGGAGCAGGCGCCGATCTACTGGACCTCCGGCCACGCCGATCCGTTCACCCTGCTGGGCGATCTGACCTGGCGCAACTACACGGTCTCCTCGGACGTGCTGCTGGAGAAGTCCGGCTACGCGCAGCTCATCGGGCGCGGTAACACCTACAACCACCAGGGTCCGCAGAACCTCAACGGGTACTACTTCCGGGTCACCGACGGTGGCGCCTGGTCCATCCGGAGCAACAACACAAGCGGCAACTGGCGCACCCTGGCCAGCGGTAACACCTCGGCCCTGGGCACCGGGCGGTGGCACACCCTGGCGTTGACGCTCAACGGCAGCACCCTCACCGCCGCCATCGACGGCACCACCGTCGGCACGGCGTCCGACTCCACCTGGGTCGCCGGCCAGATCGGCTACGGCACCGGCCAGGGCGTCACCGCCCAGTTCGACAACCTCTCGGTGACCGCGGTCGGCAACCCCGGCACCCCGACGGGTGAGATCCGCGGCGCGGGTTCGAACCGGTGCCTGGACGTCAACGGGGCCAGCCAGAGCGACGGTGCGACCGTGCAGATCTGGGACTGCAACGGTGGCGTCAACCAGCAGTGGTCGCTCAACTCGTCCAACCAGCTCACCGTCTACGGCAACAAGTGCCTCGACGTGCCGAGCGCCGCGTCGGGCACCCGGGCCCGGATCTGGAGCTGCACCGGTGGCAGCAACCAGCAGTGGCGGCTCAACGCCGACGGCACGATCGTCGGGGTCGGGTCGGGGCTCTGCCTGGACATCAACGGCGGGTCCACCGCCAACGGCTCCGCCGTCCAGCTCTGGACCTGCAACGGCGGCAGCAACCAGCAGTGGGTACGCGGCTGATCTTCAGCGACGACGGTACGGCGGGCGGTCCCGGTCTCACCGGGGCCGCCCGCCGCTGCCGTGCTGTCAGGAACCGGTCGGGATCAGGCCGTTCGACAACTGACCGTCGGCCAGGTCCAGTTGCCGTTCGCCATGATCGTGATGCCGAAGTTGTTGCCGTTGCCGTTCGGCCTGGCGGTGACGGTGCCGCTCGTGCCGCTGACCGAGGCGTTCCAGCTGTTCTGGATGCTCTGGCCGCCGTTGAGCCCGAGGCTGACCACCCAGTTGCTGGTGCCGCTGACCGCGACGTTCAGGTTGAACCGGTCGCCCCACTGCTCGGCGGCCGACAGTACCGCGGTGCAGTTGCCGCCGGCGGGCGGGGTGGTCGGGTTGCCGGTCGGCCCGCTGGTGGGGGTGGGGTTGCTCCCACCGCCCTCACGGACGGTGATGTCGGAGCTGCCCTGGCTCTGGTAGCCCTCGGTGGCCATGATCTGGTAGCTGTGGTTGGTGCCGAGGTTCAGGCCGGCGCGGGCCCACGCGTCGAAGTGGTTGGCGGTGGTGATGGTGCCGCTGCTGCGCTTCTGCTGCCGGACGCTCCAGTACTGGTAGAACGTCTGGATGCCGTCGATCGACGGGGCGTTGGTCCGCAGGCTGCGCAGGATGTCGTAGGTGCCGCCGTCGGTGGTGACCGTGCCCAGCCGGGTGGCGCCGCTGCTCGGGTTGTAGCTGCCGAAGTTCTCCACCACGTAGTACTCGATGAGCGGGTTGCGGGTCCAGCCGTACAGGGCGAGGTAGGTGTTGTTGTTACCCGGGTTGTAGCTGCCCGAGTAGCTCACCGTCCGGCGGGTGCCGGTGGCCCAGCCCTTGCCGCCTACCCAGTTGTTGGTGCTCCGGTCCCAACTGCTGCTGTAGCGGCCGTCGGCGCGCAGCGTCATGCTGGCGTTGCCGCTGTCCTTCCAGAACGAGAAGAAGTAGCCGTTGTGGGTACCGGTGAGGTTCGAGGTGAGGGTCCGGTCGGCCTCGGCGTACGCGTTCGGCGAGGCGATGAACGTGCCGGTGACGGCGAGCGCCGCGGCGCACGCGGCGCTGAGGAACAGCCGGAGCCGGCTGCTCCTTCGCGGCCTGGTCGAGGTGTCCTTCATGTACGTGTTCCTCCTCGTGACAGCTGGCCGGAGCCAGCGACGCGGTGCCGACCTGGTGGACTGTCGGTGGCCAGGTACGGCAGCCGGTCGTTCGGTGTGTGTCACCACGCGGAGTCGTCCAGAGAACCGGGGACGGGTCGCGGTGGGGTGGTGGCGACAGCATCGAGTGCTGTCGATGGCGACGGTAGGGCGTCGATCCGTGACCTGTCAACAACTTTCGGAAAGATTCCCGAAACTCTATCGTAACAATGATCCTTCTGGCGGCGGGTTACCGCTGGCTGACGCCGGTGTCGTTGACACCTGCCGATGCTGGTCGGCTGCCACCGTGCCCCCGGGGTGGCGGTCGCTGGGGGGCGATGTTCGAAACTTCCGAGACCGAGCCGTGACCGGGCCTACTACCCGGCGACGGGGTGTCGGTGGGCGACCGGGCGCAGTAGGCGGCCGAGGGCGGCCCGGTCGCCGGCGGGTCACCGGGGTCGGGGCCGAGGCGCTGCACCACGGGCAGCGGGCCCTGGCGTTGTACCGGGCCGCCGGTCACCTGGTCGGAGAGGCCGGCGCCCGCAACGCAGTCGGTTGGGCGCACGCCCAGCTCGGCCAGTACCGACCGGCGCTCGACCACTGCACACAGGCGCTGACGCTGCTGGGCCCGACCGATGACCGGCACGGCGAGGCGAACCCCAACCCCCACCCCCACCCCCACCCCCCACTGAGTTGATCAAGAGGTTTACGTCAGGGGATCAGCCCGGCCTGACAGAAATCTCTTGATCACCGATGAGATCTGAAGGGCTCCGGGGAGGGGGTCAGAACAGGGTTGGGGGGGGTGGTGGGGATGGGTTCCGGCAATGGGGGCAGGGAGGGCACCTGCGCCCGTACCTCGTCGTGGAATCGGCGGGCGAGCAGTGGCGCGTCGGCGTTGTCCGGGGTGTGCACGAACATGGTGGGTGAGCGACCCTCCCGCAGCCAGCCGGCGGTGATCTCGACCCAGCGCTGCCAGCCCTCGACGGTCTCCGGCTCGGCGTCGCGGCCGAGGTAACGGACGATCGGCCGGTCGGTCAGCGCGGCCGTCCGCAACGGCAGGCGGGGCTTCCTCGTCCACGCCTCCCGTTCCGCGTCACTGGTCGGCGGGTTGGCGAAGAAGGCGGTGGTGTCGAACGGAACCCACTCGGCCGATGCGTCGGCGAGCACCCCTTCCAGCAGTCGGGTCGCGCGCGGGTCGGTGAAGAAGGCGGGGTGGCGGACCTCGACCGCGTACCGGTGGGTGGTGGGCAGCCGGCGCAGGAAGTCGGCGAGCACGGGGACGTCCGCCGGGGCGAACGAGCCCGGCACCTGGATCCACAGGGCGTGGGCGCGGCTGCCGAGCGGCTCGATCGCGTCGAAGTAGACCCGCAGCGGCTCGTCGGCGTCGACGAGCCGGCGTTCGTGGGTGACGACCTTCGGCAGTTTGAGGACGAACCGGAAGTCGGGGTCGGTCTGCCGGGACCAGGACGTCACGGTCTCCCGGGTCGGGGTGGCGTAGAACGTGGTGTTCCCCTCGACCGCGTCGCACCAGCCGGCATATTGCCGAAGCCGTTCGTGCGCCGGCAGCGGATGCGGCAGCAGCCGACCCTGCCACGCCCGGTGGGTCCACATCGCGCAGCCCACGTGCAACCGCATGATCCCGATCCTCCCGCAGCGCCGCCCGACCGGCCCGGCCGTCCGCCGCACGGTATCGGAGCGGCGTCGGTCCGCGTCGGGCGGTCCGGCGCGGCAGCGGGCCTACACCGCTCGCCCGGCATCCGTCGGCGGTCGTACCGGTGATGCGGCAGAGGTCCGGTGGTTCACCGAGAGTTTCGGGATCTGCTCACTGCGGAGTCATAACGTCAACCTTGGGTTGACGATGGAGGCTCGTCAACCTATGGTTGACGCATGACGGAACCCGGCAAGCTCCCGCACCCCGTACGTCTCGACGAGCTGATCCAGGCGATCAAGAAGGCCCGTCCCGATGCGCTCGACCAACTCAGCGACGCGGTGCTCGTCGCCGACCACCTCGGCGACCTCGCCGACCACCTGATCGGTCACTTCGTCGACCAGGCCCGGCGCTCCGGCGCCTCCTGGACGGAGATCGGCAGCAGCATGGGGGTGAGCAAGCAGGCCGCCCAGAAGCGCTCCGCCACGAAGGCCGACGCCGCGGCGGCCCTGGACCCCAACGCCGGTTTCAGCCGCTTCACCCCCCGGGCCCGCAACGTGGTGATCGCGTCGCAGGAGGAGGCCCGCACTGCCGGCAACCCGGAGATCCGGCCGGAACACCTGGTGCTCGGCCTGCTCGTCGAGCCCGACGGCCTCGCCGCGAAGGCCCTGGTCGCCGAGGGGTTGAGCCCGGAAGCCGTCCGGGAGGCGGTCACGGCGGCGCTGCCCGCGCCGGCCGACCAGGTCCCCGACCTGATCCCTTACGACGCGCAGGGCAAGAAGGCCCTCGAACTCACCTTCCGGGAGGCGCTGCGGCTCGGACACAACTACGTCGGCACCGAACATCTCCTGCTGGCGCTGTTGGAGTTGGAGGACGGCAGGGGCGTGCTGTCCGGGCTGGGCCTGACCAAGGACCGGGTCGAGGCCCAGGTCGCCACCGCGCTCGCCGGGTCTGCCGGCGGGAAGTGACCCACCCGGCCGGCGGTGCACCGGCACCTGGACGCACGGCCCCACCTGGCACATCACAGGGTGTCCACCGTGCACGCCGGCCTGTGGGTAGGGCGACACCTGCGGCGTCGGCCGGGCGCGACAGCGTGGCGCGTCCGGCCGACGCCGGGCCGGTTCAGTCGGCGTCGGGGAAGCCGTAGCGCAACGCATGCTCCGGATCGGCCGGATCGATCTGCCGGATGCCGGCGTCGGCGAGGCGCTTGTTGACCTCGTCGAGCTGCTCGCGCACCAGTCGGGCCTCCTCCTCGGTGACCCGGCCCCGGTGCGGCCTCCCGGCGTGGTCGAGGGTGCCGTAGTCGATCTTCTCGGCACTCTTGCGGGCCTTCGGCGGGCGGACCCGCTCGGCCGTCCTCAGCAACTGGGCCATCGGCGTGTCGGTGGCCATCGCGTCGAACTCGCTGGCGGTCACCACCACCCGGCGCGGTTCCCCGCCGGCGTGCCCGTCGTGGATCTCCACCACCGCCACGTCGAGCGCGGCGTCGTCGATGTTCTCCACCTCGGTCACCGTGGCGTCCAGCTGCACGGGCCCGGCCACCAGATCGGGATGCTCCAGTACGACGACCCTGACCACCTCGTCGTCGGGACGCAGCACGGTGCCGCTGAAGTCGGAGACGTGAATCGTCTTCTTGCCCATGCGCTGCGCTTCTCCTGTCGCTGGCCGGAATCGACCACAGGACGCTACCCGACAGGTGTGCGAACGCCCCGGCCGGACACCCCGGCGGGGGCATCCGTCAGTGGGCGGTGAGGCCGCGCCGGGAGGAGGACCCGGCGGGGAGGACGTTCAGCTCGTTCCAGGAGAGCCGGGTGTCGACGCCGCGACCGCACCGGGCCTCCCGGTATCGCGGTTGGGCCGGGAAGCGGCCGGCGGCTTCCGCCGTACGCCAGATTCGTGCGTCCTGCTGGTGCCGGTCATTTGGTTGCATGGGCATGACCATTACCGTCCCAAAGAAAGGTGTACATGTATGGAAATAGATATGACGCACGGTCGATGGACCGGGTTCCGGTGAGGCAGCTCACGATCCGGTTCTCCTCTACCCACGCACCACCCTCGGCAACCGGGCGTCGGCCGGGCCGGGTCGGCGTACGGTGGATCATGGAGGTGTCCATCGGGTGAGAGGGGCGGACGGTGCTGGACCGGCGGCTGTACCTGCACCTGGTGACCTGGCTCGGGCAGTGGCCGGCCGGGCCCGGTCTGCACGTGGTCGGCTCCCGGCGCCGGGCGCGCCCGGCCTGGGACGGTCGCCCCCGTCCGGCCGTCGCGGTCCGGGTCGCCGGCAGCACCGTGCTCTCCGTGCCGACGCGGCGGGTCGAGGCCGTCCGGGCGCTGGCCGGGGGACCACGGTCCGCGCTGTACGAGGCACTGCCGGCGGCGGTCGGACAACCTGGCTGGGTGGTCCACGACGACGTGTTCCGGTGGTGCCTCGCACCGGCGGCGCTGCCCGACGTCGGCGGGTGGACCGCCCCCACGGATCCGGCTTTCCCGCCCTGGCTGCACCTGTTCGACACCGAGGTGCTCGTGGTCCGCGACGCCGACGGCGGTTACCTGGCCGGCGTCGGCATCAAGCGACACGACGCGTACGGGCACGAACTGGCCGTCGGTACGGTGCCCGCGGCGCGCGGCCGAGGGTTGGCCCGACGGCTCGTCGCGCAGGCCGCCCGGCGGGTGCTCGACGAGGGGGCCGTCCCGACCTACCGGCACGACCCCGGGAACATCGGCTCCGCCCGGGTGGCCGAGGCGGCCGGCTTCCCGGACCGGGGCTGGTCGTCGTACGGCGTGTACCCGCCCTGACCTGGCGTGACCGGCGGTCGGGAGGTCGGTCCGCAGCGAGGTTGTCCTGGGCGGGTCGGTCCGGTGCGACGCGGTCCGCAGTGGGGCGCGGACCGTGGATCCCGGGCCGGATCCACGGTCCGCAGCCTGCCCCGGGCACCGCCCTGGCCGGGCGCTGCCGGTGGACTCTCGGCAATGGTGACGCTACGTACTTTCTGCGCCTCTCGGCAAGGGGTCATCGGCGCGCCATGTCTGTCTGGTAGTGGACTTGAGCTGCAAGGACAGGGAAATCCGGCCTTGAAGCTTGGTGACTCACGGTATGTGTTTCGGGTGGTCGAATGCCCCGGCGGCGGTGCTGGTGGATCGCTGTCAGAACCCACCGGTAGGGTCGGGCGTCGCGGCGAGGGTCGACGCGAGCGGTCGCTGGCCGCTTACCAGGAGTGGACGGGTCATGCAGCTGCCGACGCCGAGCGACGGGCACGGCCGAGTGGTGCTGGCGCCGGTGGGTGACCTGGACACCGCCACCGTCGCCGGGCTGGAACGCGCTCTCGACGAGGCACTCGGCCGGCCCGGCCTGTTGGAGATCGTCGTCGACCTCGCCGCCGTCACCTTTCTCGACTCCACGGCGGTGGCCGCGCTGCTGCGCGGAGCGGCGGAGGCGGTCGGTCGGGGTGCCGCCCTGCGGCTGACCGAGCCGCAACCGGTGGTGGCGCGGGTGCTGCGGATCACTGCGGTCGGTCCGCTACTCGGCCTCCCCGACGATCACGGCGACCCGGCACCCTGGCGTCGTTGACCCCTCACGGCCCGGTCAGGCCGAGTGCCTCGGCTGCCGCCCGGCCGTTGGCGTGGCTCGCGCCGTAGGTGATGACGAAAGCCCGCACCCCGGCTGGCCGCCACCGACCGGGCCAGCCCATCTCCACCACCGCCACGCGGTGCGTCGCGGCCAGCGCCTCGACCAGGGCGGGACCGCCTGGCAGCCGATGGAGGTGCCGCCCGACCAGCACGACCGGCCTGTCCGCCGCGAGCTCCCGCACCGCCGCCGGATCGGTGCCGGTGTCGACCACCCGGACCTGCTCGACGGCGGTCAGGTGCGGACCCAGCCCCCAGGGCACCCGGCCCTCGGCGACGGTGTGGGCGGCGTGCACCTGCACCACCAGGGGTCGGTCGAACCCGGTCAGGTCGCCCTCCACCCGGACGGCCCGCCGCGCCGCCTCGTATCCGAGCGGTCCGGCACCGGGTGGGTCGGAGCCGAGCGGGCCGGGACCGGACGGGAGAGAGCCGGGTGGGACGGGGCCGGTCGGTGCGGCGGGTCGGGTCCGGGCGGCGAGCACGGCGGCCCGGCCGGCGGCCTGTTCCACCCGGGCCCGGTCCAGCCGGCCGTCCCCGATCGCCCCGACGATCTCGGCCACCACCCGCTCGACCAGCGCGGCGTCGACCTTCGCGCCCACGCAGAGCAGGTCCGCCCCGGCGGCCAGAGCGCGTACGGCGGCCGGGCCGATCCCGCCGGCGGCGACGGCCGCACCCTTCATCTCCAACGCGTCGGTGATCACGGTGCCGGTGAAGCCGTACTCACCGCGCAGCAGGTCGACCAGGACGGTCCGGCTGAAGGTGGCCGGCCCGTCCCCGGTCAGCGCCGGTACCCGGATGTGCGCAGTCATGATCGCCTGCACGCCCGCGTCGACTACCGCCGCGAACGGCGGCAGGTCACGCTCCCGCAGCAGGGCCCGACCGGCGTCCACGGTGGGCAGTTCGTGGTGCGAGTCGGCGACGGTGGCGCCGTGGCCGGGAAAGTGCTTGGCGCAGGCCGCCACGCCGACCGACTGGAGACCGGTCACGGCGGCGGCCGAGTGCGCGGCCACCCGGGCCGGGTCGGCGCCGAACGCACGGGTGCCGATCACCGGATTCTCGTCGGCGGTGTTGACGTCGACCGTGGGAGCCAGGTCGACGGTTACCCCGACGGCGGCCAGTTCGGCACCGATGGCCGCGTAGATCCGGCGGGTCAACGCGGTGTCGTCGACCGCACCGAGCGCCGCGTTGCCCGGGTACGGGCTGCCGGTGGCGTGCGCCAGCCGGGTGACGTCGCCGCCCTCCTCGTCGATGGCGACCAGCACGTCGGGCCGGGCGGCGCGCAGCGCGGCGGTGCTCGCCGCCAACTGGGCCGGGTCGCGCACGTTGGTGCCGAAGAGGGTGTGCCCGGCCAGCCCTTCGGCGACCAACTCGACCGCCCAGTCCGGCGGCACCGGCCCCGGGTACGCGGCCAGCAACGTGCCAAGCACCAACCGGCGCAGTCCGGGATCCCGCCCCACGTGAATTCTCCCTTCGCGGTCGGACGGCACGAGTGTCGGCGCGGGCGGCCGGGTCGTCCGAGTTCCCCGGCACGGGGTGGCCGATACGCTACGGACAGCCCTGACCAGCGATGTGGTCAGCAGAGTTTACGAAAACCAGAGGACGTGGCATGAGTGCGACCCGGCTGCCCGGCACCCCCCGACTGTTGCGGGCGCTCAACGACCGTGCGGCGCTGGAGCTCCTGCTCGAACGCGGCCCGCTCACCCGCGCCCGGCTCGGCGAGCTGACCGGCCTGTCCAAGGTCACCGCCTCACAGCTGGTCGAGCGGTTGGAGGAGCGGGGGCTGGTCGCCCGGGTCGGCGAGCAGGCAGGTGGGCGGGGGCCGAACGCGCAGCTCTACGCCGTGCGGCCGGGCAGCGCGTACGTGGTCGGAGTGGACGTCGGCGCGGAACGGGTGGTGGCCGCCTGCGCGGACATCACCGGCGCGGTGGTCAGCCGGGTCGAGCAGTCCACCCGGGACACCGACGACCCGGTCGGCGTGGTGCACACGGCGGTGGTCCAGGCGGCCAGCCGGGCCGGCGCGCAGCTCGACAGCGTACGGCGGGTGGTGCTGGGCACCCCGGGCCTGGTGGACCCGGCCACCGGGGACATCACCTTCGCCTTCAACCTGCCCCGCTGGCACCGGGGACTGCTCGCCGCGCTGCGCGAGGACCTGCACACCCCGGTGGTATTCGAGAACGACGTCAACCTGGCCGCGGTCGCCGAGGCGCAGTCCGGGGCGGCCCAGGGGCTGGCGGACTTCGTCCTGGTCTGGGTGGGTGCCGGCGTCGGTCTGGCGATCATGCTGGGTGGCCGGTTGCACCACGGCAGCAGCGGCGCGGCCGGTGAGATCGGCTACCTGCCGGTGCCGGGGGTGCCGATCCCCCGGGACGTCTCGCGCCGGGCCAAGCCGGCCTTCCAGCAGCTCGCCGGGGCGGACGCGGTCCAGGCGGTGGCCCGTGAGCACGGCATCGACGCGCCCGACGCGGCCGATGCGGTGCGCGCTGCCGTCGCCGCGGGCACCACGGGTGGTCCGCTGCTCGACGAGCTGGCCCGCCGGCTCGCCCTCGGGGTGGCCAGCACCTGCGTGGTGCTGGACCCGCCGCTTGTGGTGCTCGCCGGTGAGGTGGGGCAGGCCGGCGGCGTGGCGCTGGCCGAGCGGGTGCAGCACGAGGTGGCCGCGATCACCCTGGTCCGGCCGCGGGTGGTGCCCACGGGGCTGCCCGAGGAGCCGATCCTGCGGGGGGCCCTGCGGACCGCGCTGAACGCCGTCCGGGACGAGGTGTTCGGGTCGACGGTCGGTTGACCGACCGCCCCGCCGATCCGTCGCCATGAAGGAATACTCCACCGGCGTGCCGCTCACGGCAAGATGTTGCCGTGAGCGGCACGCCGGCCCGAGGGCGTACCAGAGCAGTCCGAGGGCGTACTAGAGCAGGTCGCGGCGGCGGAACGCGGCGAACGCGGACCCGGCGACCGCCCCGGTCAGCGCCAGCAGCGCCAGCAGCGCCGGAGCCCAGGTGATCGTGTAGAGGCCGCCGTCACAGGCACCGCCACCCGGCGGGCAACCATTGTCGTCCCAGAGCTCCACCTTGCCGGTCAACCAGGCACCCAGGTAGGTGGAGAGCATCAACTGGTCCGGCCGGGCCACGTCGAGGATCTCCAACACCACCCGGCAGCCCAGTTCCCAGACCACCGCGTACGCGGCTACCGCGCCGAGCGCCGCCGAGGTGTGCCGACCCAGCGTGGCGATTCCGAAGCCCACCACCGTGGTCAGCAGCACCAGCACCAGGCCGCGCCCGTAGATGGCCCCCAACCGGCCCCAGAACTCCCCGTCCAACGAGCCCGGCAGACCGGCCGTCTGCCCGATCGTCCAGAAGGTGCCCAGGTAGAACACCGTGGCCAGCACCGAGAGCACGGCCACCACCCCGACCAGGGTGGCCAGCTTCGTGCCGAGCACGGTGAGCCGACCCGGACGCCAGAGCAGCAGGTTGACCACCCCGCCGGAGTTCAGGTCGGCGCCGATGTACGACGCGCCCACCAGGAAGCCGAACAGCACCAGGAACGCGATCAGGAAGTAGAGCAACCCCTGGGCCTGCTGGGAGAAGACGAAGACCGACGAGAGATAGTCGGCGGCCACCGGCAACTGCTCCATGCGCGCCGGGTCCAGCTCGCTGCAGTCGGCCGGCACGTAACCGGAGTCCTCGGTGACCGGGATCTCGCCCGCCTTGATCCGCAGGCAGCGGGTGTGTTCCGCCTCCATCGAGGCCACCGCCTGCGCGGCCTGCTCCTGCGCGACCGACAGCTCACGGGCCGTCGGCTGGTGCGAACCGATCAGGGTGGTCGCGGTGGTCACCGCGAAGGCCACCGCGAGCAGCAGCACCATCAGCTGGACGAAGCGTCGGGCGGCCAACCGCTCCACCTCGGCACGGACCAGGTTCACGCGTCCACCCTCCGACCGTCGGTCCGGTCCAGTTCGATAAGCGGTTCACCTGCGCTGCCGACGCCGTCCGGGGGGACATCGTCCGGTGCGGTGCCGTCCGTCTGCCGGGGCGGGGCCGCCCCACCGGTGAGTTCGAGGAAGACACTCTCCAGGTCCGGCCGGATCGGGGTCAGCTCGCGTACCCACAACTCCTGCCCGCCGAGGGTGCTGCTGATCAGCTCCGGCTCCGGCGCGTCACCGACCACCAGCGAGCCGTCGGAGTGCGCGGTGACCGTCAGCCCGGCCGCCCGCAACAGCTCCGCGCCCCGCTCCGGCTCGGCCACCCGGACCCGCCACTCGTGCGGGTCGTGTCCGGCCAGCACGTCGTCCACCCGGCCGGCGGCCACCCGACGACCCTGCGAGATGATCGTGACGTGGTCGCAGATCAGCTGGATCTCGGCCAGGATGTGGCTGGACACCAGCACGGTCACCCCGGACTCGGCGAGCGTGCGCATCAGGTCCCGCATCTCCCGGATGCCGGCCGGGTCCAGCCCGTTCGCCGGCTCGTCCAGGATCAGCAACTCCGGGCTCTTCAACAGCGCCGACGCGACCGCCAGCCGCTGCTTCATGCCCAGCGAATAACCCTTCACCCGGTCCTGGCCCCGCTCCCGGAGGCCGACCTGGTCCAGCACCTCGTCCACCCTCGACGTCGGCACGCCACCGGCCACCGCCAGCAACCGCAACGTGCGGTGCCCGGTGAAGTTGCCGAAGAACTGCGGGCTCTCCACGATCGCGCCGACCCGACCGGCGACCCGGGCCAACTGCTCCGGAGCCGGTGCGCCGAGCACCCGCAGCTCCCCGGCGTCGGCGTTGACCAGCCCCAGCAGGGCGCGCAGCGTGGTGGTCTTGCCGGAGCCGTTCGGGCCGAGGAAGCCGTGCACCTGGCCCGCCTCGACGATCATGTCGAAGCCGTCCACCGCCACCCGGCTACCGCGCCGCAGGGTACGGAACGTCTTGCGGAGGCCGGCGATCTCGATGACCGCGCTCATCCGCACCGCCTCTCGTCTCGTACAGGCATGGGGCGTCCTCCCGGTGTGGTGACCAACGACACGGCGCCCCACCCTATGGCCGCGCCACCGTCCTTGGGGGGCCGCGCCGGCTGCGTGGTTGGATGGAGCGGTGACTGGTGACCCGATCCCCGCCGCAGCCGCCCCCTCTACCGTGGACGCGGATCTGGTGGTCAGCCTGGCCGGCGTCGCCGTCCGGCGCTCCGGCACCGCCCTGCTGCACGACGTCGACTGGCAGGTCGAGCTGGACGAACGGTGGGTGGTGCTCGGCCCCAACGGCGCCGGCAAGACCACCCTGCTCAGCCTCGCCTCCGGTCGGCTGCACCCGAGCACCGGCGTCGCGCACGTGCTCGGCGAGCGGATCGGCCGCACCGACATCACCGAGCTGCGGACCCGGATCGGCCTGACCACCGCGGCGGTGGCCGAGCGGGTTCCCGCCGAGGAACGGGTCAGCGACGTGGTGGTCACCGCCGCCTGGTCGGTGGTCGGCCGCTGGCGGGAGAGCTACGACCCGGCCGACGAGGCCCGCGCCCGTGCCCTGCTCGGCCAGTTCGGCGTCGGCCACCTGGCGGACCGGACCTACGGCACCCTCTCCGAGGGGGAACGCAAGCGGGTGCAGATCGCCCGCGCGCTGATGACCGATCCGGAGCTGCTGCTGCTCGACGAACCGGCCGCGGGGCTCGACCTGGGTGGGCGCGAGGACCTGGTCGGCCGGCTCGCCGAGCTGGCGTACGACCCGGACGCCCCGGCCCTGGTGCTCGTCACCCACCATGTCGAGGAGATCCCGCCCGGCTTCACCCACGCGCTGCTGCTGCGCGACGGCGCGGTGGTCGCCCAGGGCCTGCTCGCCGACACCCTGACCGGCGACAACCTCAGCAAGACCTTCGGCCTACCCCTCACGGTCGAACGCCGCGCCCACCGCTGGACCGCCCGCGCCGCCTAACCCCCCACCCCCCACCCCCCACCCCCCCCCCCCCCCCCCCCCCGCGTCGATCATGGACTTGTGGTGGGGGGATCGCCCCTCTGTGCCACTTTTGCGGCCACCACAAGTCCATGATCGACGGGGTGGAGGGTGGGTGTGGGGGATTTAGACTCGCTGGGGTGCGGGTGCCTGGCGCGGGACGTCGGGGAGCTGGTGGTGGTGTCGGCGGGAGGTCGGGGTGCGGCAGAGTCGGATCGTCGTGGTGGGCAGCGCGAACATGGACCTGGTGGGGGCCGCTGGGAAGCTGCCCCGGCCGGGGGAGACGGTGCTCGGCAACGACTTCATGATGGTCCCCGGAGGGAAGGGCGCCAACCAGGCGATCGCCGCCGTCCGGGCCGGGGCCGCCTGCACCTTCCTCGGCGCGCTGGGCTCCGACTCGTTCGGCGTCACCCTGCGGGCCCGGATCACCGCCGCCCAGGTGGACGCCAGTCACCTGCGGGTGGTCTACGGGGCGTCCGGGGTGGCGCTGGTGATGGTCAACGCCGCCGGTGAGAACGCCATCCTGGTCACCCCCGGCGCGAACGCCGCCTTCACCGACCTGACCGAGGCCGAGCTGCACGCCGTACGCGGGGCGGACGTGCTGGTCGCCCAGCTGGAGATCCCGGTCGAGACGGTGACCCAGGCGGCGGTGGCCGCCCGTGCCGCCGGCACCCGGGTGATCCTCAACGCCGCACCGGCCCGGCAGGTGCCCGCCGAACTGCTCGCCGCGGTGGACCTGCTGGTGGTCAACGAGACCGAGGCGCAGCTGCTCACCGGCAGCGGACGGGACGATCCGCAGGCGCTGCTGACGCTGGTGCCCCGGGCGGTGCTCACCCTCGGCGGCGACGGGGCCTGGTACGTCGACCGGGACGGGCAGGCCGTGCACGTGCCGCCCGTCGCGGTGGACGTGGTCGACTCGACCGCCGCCGGGGACGCGTTCACCGCCGCCCTGGCGGTGGCCTGGGGCGAGGGCCGCGAGGTGGTCGACGCGGTGCGCTGGGCGGCGGCGGCCGGCGCGGCCTGCGTACGACGGCTCGGCGCTTCCGTGGCCCTGCCCCGGCGTGCCGAGATCGACGCCCTCTTCACCGGCTGACCGGCCCGCCTGGCGCAAGGGTCCGCCTGGCGCAAGGGCCCGCCTGCCGCATCGGTCCGCCTGCCGCATCGGTCCGCCTGCCGCATCGGTCCGCCTGCCGCATCGGGCTGCCGGTCGTTCGGCGAACCCGGGTGCTGACCGGGTCCACCGACCTCTGCGCCGGGCCGGGCGACTCCGGCGGCTCAGTCCGTGGGGTCCTCGGCGAGCCGCTCGCCCCGGCGGCGCAGCAGCCCCAGGCCGGGAATGCCGGCGACGGCGAGCTTGAGGTCGCGGGTCACGTCGAGCAGGTCGTGCAGGTCCGGGCCGACCCGGTCCAGGGTGGCCAGGATCGGCAGCACGTCCGAGGTCAGGTGCTCCTTCAGCCTCGGCAACTCGTCCACGAGCCGGATCGCGGCAACCACCTCGTCGTGGCTCAGTTCGGCCACGAACCGGTTCGCCATCGGCGCACCCCGCCGCAACGCCGGCTCGTACGCGGCCAGCAGCTCGGCCGCGACGGTGGCTGCCCCCTCGGCGGCGACCACAGTGCCGGCGGCCCGCCCGGCCACCGCCTCGGCCTCGGCGACCACCACGCCGGCGGCCCGGGACACCTGCCCGGCTGCGGCGACCACCCCGGCCGCCGCCCCCGACACCTGCTCGGCCTCCGCCACCACCACGGCCGCCGCCGTGGTGATCACCGCCACCTCGCCGACCGCCTTCTCGGCGTCGGTGAGCACCCGGTCGGTCCGGTCCAGGGTGTCCTCGATCCGGTCCACCACCCCGTTGATCCGGGTCAGCAGCTCCTCCACCCCGTCCAGCACGGCGAAGGCGCGGGCCGGCACGGCGGCGAACGAGGCGGCCGAACCGAACGCCTGGTCGAGGGCGGAGCGGGTGAGGCCGACGACGGCGGTCGGTCGGGGCAGGGGGATGGCCATGTCACCCAGTGTGCGCCGGTCCGGCCAGTGGTGCCCGCCGGCGACCGGGCCGACCGGCGGGACCACCGTGCCACCCCGGGTGCTCACCGGGGTTCGCCCTGCTGTTCGACCGCGCGCTGGACGGCCCGGTAGATCTGCCCGAACCGCAACGCGTCGGGGGTACGCAGCAGCATCACCTCCTGCCCGAGGTGCTGTACCCACAGTTCGTTGACCCGGTTGCCGCGTTCGTAGGAGCGGTCCAGCCAGCCCAGCGGCAGCTCCAGGAAGGGCAGCAGGGCGAGCACCCCGACGGCGCAGGCCGCCAGGACGAGCAGGGCCGGTTTCCACTCGCCCCGGTCCTGCGCGGACCAGAGCAGCGAGACCACGCAGACCAGCGCGATCAACGGGGGCAGCGAGAGCAGCAGCACCAGCACACCGCGCCCGAGGATCCGGGACCGGACGGCCATCGTGGTGGCTCCCCGGGCGTGCCAGACGTACGCCACGTCGGCGAGCCGTACGACCTGCCCGCCGGCCCGGATCGACTCGGAGGTCACCTGCACCGTGTCGTCCCGGTAATAGAGGGTCATCACTAACCCTAACCGTTCGCAGCCGACCGGCGCCGCTGTGTGCCCGTGCGATAGCGCGGGTGACGCGGGGCGGCTACCGCCTGTTGCCGTGCCCCGGGTTGCCGCCGGTCGAGCCGATCGTGTGCGGTGCCGCCGCCGGGGAGGGCGGCCCGGGGTCGTGCCCCGGTCGGGGTGGCGGTCCGGTGTGCTCCACCGCGCGCTGCACCGCCCGGTAGATCTGGCCGAAGCGCTGCGCGTCGCCGGTGCGCAGCAGCAGCACGGGCCGGTCCCGCCAGCGGATCCACAGCTCGCGCTGCCGGCTGCCCCGGTCGTAGGACCGGTCCAGGTGATTGAAGAGGAAGTCGGCGATCGGCCCGACAGCCAGCCCGACCAGGACCGACGCCCCCACGACGGCGAGCGTGACGGTGGGGGAGCGGTGCAGCCACACGGCCACTGCGATGCCGAGCGCCGCGGCCACCAGTGGCCCGGCCAGGGCCGCGCCGATCGCGCCCCGCCCGGCCAGCACGCGCCAGGAGCGGCTGCCCCGGCGGTGCCAGACCAGGCCGATCTCGGCCAACGGGAAGGCCCGACCGTCGACCCGGATGGCGGCGGAGGTGACCTGCACCGACCGGTCGTCGTAGTACGTGATCATCGCTGGACTCCCGACCGCGGGTGGCGAACACCAGACTACGTACCCCAACGACCCGGGTCGTAAGGTTGGCACGCGACTTCGACGAGGAAGTGAGGGCGGCGTGAGCGAGTTCGTGCGGCTGGAGACCAGGGACGGCATCGGCACCATCCGGCTGGAGCGGCCACCGATGAACGCGCTCAACAAGCAGGTCCAGGAGGAGTTGCGGGCCGCCGCGACGGCGGCCACCGCCGACCCGGCCGTCCGGGCCGTCATCGTGTACGGCGGGGAGAAGGTCTTCGCCGCCGGCGCGGACATCAAGGAGATGGCCGAGATGTCCTACGTGGACATGGCGGAGCGGGCCGCCGACCTCTCCAGCGCCGTCGGCGCGCTCGCCCGGATTCCCAAGCCGGTGGTGGCCGCGATCACCGGGTACGCCCTCGGCGGCGGCTGCGAGCTGGCGCTGGCCTGTGACTGGCGGGTGGTGGCCGAGGACGCCAAGCTCGGTCAGCCGGAGATCAAGCTCGGCGTCATCCCCGGCGCCGGCGGCACCCAGCGGCTGGCCCGGCTGGTCGGCCCGGCCCGCGCCAAGGATCTGATCATGTCGGGCCGGATGGTGGACGCGGCGGAGGCGCTGCGGATCGGGCTGGCCGACCGGGTCGCCCCGGCGGCCGAGGTCTACGACACCGCCGTCGCGCTGGTGCGCCCGTACCTGACCGGTCCGGTGCAGGCGCTGCGGGCGGCGAAGCTGGCGGTCGACGCCGGCCTGGACATGGATCTCACCTCCGGCCTCGCCTGGGAGAGTCAGCTCTTCGCCGCGCTGTTCGCCACCGACGACCGGCGCGAGGGCATGGCCGCCTTCGTCGAGAAGCGCAGGCCCGACTTCACCGGCCGCTGATCCCGGCCGGCTGTCGGACCCGGCCGGCTGTCCGCGCCGGTCCGGGCGGCTGTCCACTCCGCTTGGCCCCCGGGACGGTGAGAAGTGTTCACATCTTCCGTACCGGCCAGTAGCGTGTGACCCCGGGTCACCGGACGAGGGGAGCGGCGATGACGGAACGGGTCGAGGGCCACGGCGGAGCGCTGGCGCTGGCGGCACTGCGGGCGCACGGCGTACGGGAGATGTTCACCCTCTCCGGCGGGCACGTCTTCCCGCTCTACGACGCCGCCCACACCACCGGGTTCCCGATCTACGACGTCCGGCACGAGCAGTCCGCCGTCTTCGCCGCCGAGGCGGTGGCCAAGCTCCAGCGCCGCCCCGGCCTCGCCGTGCTCACCGCCGGTCCCGGCGTCACCAACGGCATCTCCGGCCTGACCAGCGCCTATTTCAACGCCTCACCGGTGCTGGTGCTGGGCGGTCGGGCCCCGCAGTTCCGGTGGGGCGCAGGCAGCCTCCAGGAGATGGACCACCTGCCGCTCGTCGCCCCGGTCACCAAGCACGCCGAGACGGTCTTCACCGCCGATGACATCCCCCGGGCGGTCTCCGCCGCGCTGACCACCGCGCTCACCCCGCACCGGGGGCCGGTCTTCCTCGACTTCCCGCTGGAGGCGGTCTTCTCCGTCGGCGACGCCGAGCTGCCCGCCCCGACGCCTGTCGCGCCGATCGAACCCGACCCGGACGAGGTGACGAAGGCGGCCCGAATGATCGCCGCCGCCACCCGTCCGGTGATCGTCGCCGGCTCCGACGTGTACGCCGGTGACGCCGTCGCCGCGCTCCGCGAGGCCGCCGAGGCGTTGCAGGTGCCGGTCTTCACCAACGGCATGGGGCGCGGCGCACTACCGCCGCAGCACCCGCTCGCCTTCGCCAAGGCCCGTCGGGTCGCGCTGAACGACGCCGACGTGGTGGTCGTCGTCGGCACCCCGCTGGATTTCCGGCTCGGCTTCGGCGACTTCGGCGACGCGGCGGTGGTGCACGTCGTCGACGCACCCACCCAGCGGGCCGGGCACGTCCAGCCGGCCGCCAGCCCCGCCGGTGACCTGCGGCTGATCCTGTCCGCGTTCGCCGGGCACCCCGGCGACCGGGCCGACCACACCGACTGGATCGCCCAGCTGCGGACCGCCGAGGACGCGGCGAAGGCGCGCGACGCCGGCGAGATGGCCGCCGAGACCGACCCGATCCGCCCGGCCCGGGTCTACGGCGAGCTGCGCCGGGCCCTCGCCCCGGACGCGATCACCATCGGCGACGGCGGTGACTTCGTCTCGTACGCCGGCCGCTACCTGGAGCCGTCGCAGCCCGGCACCTGGCTCGACCCCGGCCCGTACGGCTGCCTCGGCACCGGCCTGGGCTATGCGATGGGGGCCCGGGTCAGCCACCCCGACCGGCAGATCTGCGTGCTGATGGGCGACGGCGCGGCCGGCTTCTCGCTGATGGACGTGGAGTCGCTGGTCCGGCAGCGGCTGCCGGTGGTGATCGTGGTCGGCAACAACGGCATCTGGGGGCTGGAGAAGCACCCGATGCGGGCCATGTACGGCTACGACGTCGCCGCCGACCTCCAGCCCGAGCTGCGCTACGACCACGTGGTCGAGGCGCTCGGCGGTGCCGGGGAGACGGTGGCGAAGGCGGCCGATCTCGGCCCGGCCCTGGGGCGGGCGTTCGACGCGGGGGTGCCGTACCTGGTCAATGTGCTCACCGATCCGGCCGACGCGTACCCGCGTTCGTCGAATCTGGCCTGACCGCGCCTCCGCCGACCGGCGGACCTCGGACGGCGGTCGTGTTCTGCCGCGCGGATAAATCGGCGGAATGTCGGCGGCGATACACGTAACGTCAGACCCCTCGCCCATCGTTGGACGATCCAGCGATAACGACGGGAGTTCTGATGACATACGCCATCCGCGCCGAGGGGCTGGTGCGCCGCTTCGGCACCACCACCGCCCTGGCCGGGGTCGACCTGGAGGTCCCCACCGGGACGGTCTTCGGGCTGCTGGGCCCCAACGGCGCCGGCAAGACCACCGCGGTAAGGGTGCTCGCCACCCTGCTCACCGCCGACGAGGGCCACGCCACCGTCGGCGGGTACGACGTGCGCCGCGACGCCCACCGGGTCCGCCAGCTGATCGGCCTCACCGGTCAGTACGCCTCGGTCGACGAGAACCTGACCGGCACCGAGAACCTGCTGCTCATCGGTCGACTGCTGGGCCTGTCCCGGCGGGCCGCCCGGGACCGGGCCGCCGAGTTGCTGGCCGGGTTCCAGCTCACCGACGCCGCCGGCCGGGCCGCCAAGACCTACTCCGGTGGCATGCGCCGCCGGCTCGACCTGGCGGCCAGCCTGGTCGGCCGGCCGCAGGTGCTCTTCCTCGACGAGCCGACCACCGGGCTCGATCCGCGCAGCCGCAACGACCTGTGGGACATCGTCCGGGGCCTGGTCGCCGAGGGGGTGACCGTGCTGCTGACCACGCAGTACCTGGAGGAGGCCGACCAGTTGGCCGACGAGATCGCGGTGGTCGACCACGGTCGGGTGATCGCCCAGGGCAGTCCGCAGGAGCTGAAGGCCAAGACCGGCGGCCAGGTGCTCACCGTCCGGCCGGTCGAGGCCACCGACCTGCCGACCGTGCTCGCCGTCGTCAGCGAGGTGACCGGGGTCGCCCCGGAGGTCAACCAGACGACGGTCAGCGCGCCGGTCGACGGGCCGGGCACACTGCCCGCCGTGGTCCGCCGGCTCGACGACGCCGAGGTGCACGTCGCCGAGCTGGCCCTGCGCGGGTCCAGCCTCGACGAGGTGTTCCTCTCCCTCACCGGCCACCGGGCCGACGACGATACCACCGACACCACCGACACCGCCGACATCCTGGAAGGGAGCCCGGCATGACCGCCGCGACCGTCGTCGCCCCGTCGGCCCGACCCGCGCCGGCCCGCCGACTCGGCCCGACCGCGGGCCTGCGGCACACCGGCACGCTGGCCTGGCGCAGCCTGGTGCAGATCAAACACAATCCGATGGAACTGCTCGACCTGAGCATCCAACCGGTGATGTTCGTGCTGCTCTTCACCTACGTCTTCGGTGGGGCGATCTCCGGCAGCCCGGGGGAGTACCTCACCTTCGCGCTGCCCGGCATCATCGTGCAGAACGCGTTCTTCGCCACGATGACCACCGGCTTCGGGCTCAACCAGGATCTCACCAAGGGTGTCTTCGACAGGTTGCGGTCGCTGCCGGTCGCCCGCTGGTCCCCGCTCGCCGGCCGGATCGTCGCCGACACTGTCAAGCAGGCCTGGTCGCTGACCCTGCTGCTCGGCGTCGGGATGATCCTCGGCTTCCGGCTCGGCAACGGCCTGTTCGGCCTGCTCGGCGCATTCGCCCTGCTGCTGGTCTTCTCGCTCGCCGCCGCCTGGATGTCGGTGCTGGTCGGGGTGCTGGTCAGCGAGCCGGACAAGGTGCAGATCTTCGGCTTCACCGTGATCTTCCCGCTCAGCTTCACCAGCAACGCCTTCGTACCGACCGAGACGATGCCGTCCTGGCTCCAGCACTGGGTCGAGGTCAATCCGGTGACCATCCTGGCGAACGCGCTGCGCGGCCTGCTGGTCGGCGGCCCGGTCGCCGGGCCGGTGCTCCAGTCGCTGCTCTGGGCGGTCGCCATCGCCGCCGTCTTCGCCCCGCTCGCGGTGCGGGGCCTGCGGCGCCGGGTCTGACCCCGGACGCCGACGTGCCACCTGCGGCCTGACCGGCACGGGCGGCCGACGCGACGTGCCACGGGCGGCCGGGATGGCCGCCCGTGGACCGGGGTGACCCCGGCGAGTCAGATCTCGGGTCGGTCGCCCTCACGGGGCCGTTCACCGTCGCGGGGTGCGGCGTCCTCCCGGGGCGACGTCCGGTCCGTGGTGGGTGGGTGCTCGGCGGGCGGGCGTTCGGCGGGCGGTACGTGGTCACCGGGCGACGCGTCGGCGGGAGAACTCCGGCCGTCGTGGCGGCGCAGGCCGTCCTCCCGGCGGCGGAGGTCCTCCTCCCAACGCTGGAAGAGGGCGTGGTCGTCGCGGTGCGCCCGCTCGTCGATCGACTTCAGGAACTCCGGGTCGTCGTCGGGCGCGAGGGGCCGCCGCGAGCCGGGGCCGGACGACCGGCCCCGTCGGCGGTCACCCTCGGGGGCGGGACGACCGACGAGGAACCAGGCGATCGAGCCGACCAGCGGGAGGACCAGGATGATCAACACCCAGGCGAACCGGGGCAGCCCGCGGACCGCGCCGTCGTCGGCGGACAGACAACTGATCAGCGCGCAGGCGGCGAGCACCACCTGGATCAGGAACAACAGCACGTAGAGCCGGGCCATGCCCCCATCATGACGCAGCGTCGCGCGTCACCACACCCCACGCAGCACCAGCGACACGCAGAGCAGTGCCAGGACCGCCGTACCGAGGGCCACCAGCGGAACGGCCCGGCCGTCGATCCGGGCCCGGCGGCGACCGGTGGCCCGTCCCCAGGTGACCACCAGCGTCGTCCACCAGGTCAGCACGGTCACCCCGGCGAGCAATGCGCCGGGCGTGTCGCCGGTGAGCGCCAACCGGACCGCGAGCACGGTCACCACGGTGAACGCCAGCGCGGTACGCCGCCAGGCCAGCCCGGTGCGCTCGGGTTGCAGGCCGGGATCGCCACCACCGGGGTGACCCCCGCGCGCCGGGCCGCCGGTCACCGACCGCTCACCCCCCGGACGAGCACGGCCACCACCAGCAGCAGCGCGCCCACCGCCACGACCAGGGCGAGGACCGCCGGAAACCGCGAGGCCGGCAGGCGTTCGCCGAGCCTGATGGCCCGTTCGGTACGCGACCAGTGGTCCACCGCCCTGACCGCGACGGTGCCGCCGAGCAGCAGCAACGCCACGGCGATCACCTCGCGCAGATGTCGCAGCGGTAGCGGCGGGAGGAACTGGGCGGCGGCCAGCCCACCGGCGATCAGCGCCAACCCGGTGCGCAGCCAGGCGAGGAAGGTCCGTTCGTTGGCCAGCGAGAATCGGTAGTCGGGGGTGGTGCCCACCGAGTCGAGGTCCGACGGGTCGAACCACCGTCTGATCGCCTGCCACACGAGGCCGATTATCCGCTTTACGGTCGGCCTAGCCTGGAGCGATGACCGATCTTGACGCCACCACCCTGCGCGACACCTACGACCGGCAGATCCGCCCGGAGATCCCCGACCCGGTCCCGGCCGGCGTGACAGTCGAGCGGGACGGGCCGCTGGTGCGGGTGCTGGGCCTGGACCACGGCGGATTCCTCACCTACCGCACCCTGGACGGGCTGGCCGGGCCGGAGCTGGACGCGTTGATCGCCCGGCAGGTCGAGCTGTTCCGGCAGCGCGGGGAGTCGGTGGAGTGGAAACACAACAGCCACGACGAGCCTGCCGACCTGCCGGACCGGCTGCGGGCCGCCGGCTTCGTGCCGGAGGACCGGGAGACCGTCCTGATCGGGCCGGTCGCGCCGCTGGCCGGCGCCGTCCCGGTGCTGCCCGAAGGGGTACGGCTGCGCGAGGTCACCAGCCGGGTCGACCTGGAGCGGATCGCCGCGATGGAGGAGGAGGTCTGGCGTAGCGACCGATCGCACCTTGTCACCGGCCTGGCCCGGGAGATCGAGGCGGACCCGCAGTCGATCACCGTGGTGGTGGCCGAGGTGGGGGAGACGGCGGTCAGTGCCGGCTGGGTGCGCTACCTGAACGGCACCGGCTTCGCCAGCCTGTGGGGAGGCTCGACCCTCGAAGAGTGGCGGCACCGGGGCGTCTACCGGGCGCTGGTGACCTACCGGGCCCGGCTGGCCGACCAGCGGGGCAAGACGCTGTTGCAGGTGGACGCCTCGGAGGACAGTCGGCCGATCCTGGAACGACTCGGCTTCGTCCCGGTCACCACGACCACCCCCTACGTCTACACTCCGTGATGATGGAGCAGCGGTTGACGGACGACGAGCAGCAGGTCCTCAAGACGGGCGCCTTCGGGGCGGTCTTCCTGGTGTCGAACGCCGATCCCGGCGTGTTCGCGATGATCCGGGAGAGCTTCGCCGCCTCCGGGGCGTTCGCCGGGGCCAGCGGGCTGGTGAAGGAGGCGCTCACCGGCGGCTCGTTGCCCCGGCTGCCCCGGGACTCGACCCTGGAGGTCGAGTCGGTGGTGCTGCCGGCGCTGGTTCGCGCGGTGGACATCCTGCGGGCGAAGTCACCGGCCGATCTGTCCGCGTACCGCGAGCTGGTGTTGGCCGCGGCGGAGCAGGTGGCCCGCGCGCACCGCGGGGTGACGGCGGCCGAGGCGGAGACCATCGCGCGGATCCGGACCGCCCTGGCCGAGCCGGCCTAGCCATCCGCGTCACGCCGCCGGATCGGCGATGTGGCGACGCCTGCCGGGCAGGGGCCTACGTCGCGCCGTCGCGGGTGAGCTGTGTCACGGTGGGTGGTCGGCGGGGTAAGCTACTGGCAGGTAACATGGTGGTCGTGGGCAACTGCACAACCGCCCGCGGTTGACCGGGCGTCAACGGACGCGCGAAGCTCCGCCCGTGACCGGGCGAGCAGATCGCACACCACCAACAGGAGGGTCGTCGAATCGCGATGAACATCGTCGTACTCGTCAAGCAGGTGCCTGATTCGGGCGCGGACCGCAACCTGCGTGCTGACGACAACACCGTCGACCGCGGTTCGGCGAACAACGTGATCAACGAGATGGACGAGTACGCCATCGAGGAGGCGCTGAAGATCAAGGAGGCGCACGGGGGCGAGGTCACCATCCTGACCATGGGACCGGACCGGGCCACCGAGTCGATCCGCAAGGCGCTCTCGATGGGGCCGGACTCCGCCGTGCACGTCCTCGACGACGCCCTGCACGGGTCCTGTGCCGTGGCCACCTCGAAGGTGCTCGCCGCCGCGCTCGGGCAACTGAGCGCCGACCTGGTGATCTGCGGGGCCGAGTCGACCGACGGCCGGGTGCAGGTCATGCCGCACATGCTCGCCGAGCGGCTGGGGGTCGCCGCACTCACCGGCGCGCGCAAGCTCACCGTCGACGGCGGCACGCTGACCGTCGAGCGGCAGACCGAGGAGGGCTACGAGGTGGTCACCGCGTCGACGCCGGCCGTGGTCTCCGTCTGGGACACCATCAACGAGCCGCGCTACCCCTCCTTCAAGGGCATCATGGCCGCCAAGAAGAAGCCGGTGCGCACGCTCTCCCTGGCCGACCTGGGCGTCGCGCCCACCGAGGTGGGTTTCGAGGGGGCGACGAGTGCCGTCGTCGAGCACACCAAGCGTCCGCCGCGCTCCGGCGGTGCCAAGATCACCGACGAGGGCGAGGGCGGCGTCAAGCTGGTCGAGTTCCTCGCCACCGAGAAGTTCGTGTGAGGGGTCCGGACATGGCTGAGGTAATCGTCGTCGTCGAAGCCACCAGGGAATTCGGCGTCAAGAAGGTCACCCTGGAGATGCTCACCCTCGCCCGCGAACTGGGCACCCCGAGCGCCGTGGTGCTCGGTGGCGCCGGTGCCGCCGAGGCGCTGAGCGCCAAGCTCGGTGAGTACGGCGCGGAGAAGATCTACGCCGCCGAGAGCGAGGAGATCGACGGTCACCTGGTGGCCCCCAAGGCGACAGTGCTCGCCGAACTGGTCAACCGGGTGCAGCCGGCGGCCGTCCTGCTCGCGTCGGCCCAGGAGGGCAAGGAGATCGCCGCCCGGCTGGCCGTCAAGCTGGACAACGGCATCCTCACCGACGTGGTCGGCCTCGACGCCGACGGCACCGCCACCCAGATCGCCTTCGCCGGCTCCACCATCGTCAAGTCCAAGGTCACCAAGGGCCTGCCGCTGGTCACCGTACGGCCGAACTCGGTCACCCCGACCCCGGCGGCGGCCACCCCGGCCGTCGAACAGCTCACCGTGGCGGTCACCGACACCGACAAGCTGGCCCGGATCGTCGAGCGGGTGGCCGAGCAGAAGGGCTCCCGCCCCGAGCTGACCGAGGCCGGCATCGTCGTCTCCGGCGGTCGCGGGGTCGGCAACGCCGACAACTTCAAGCTGGTCGAGGAGTTCGCCGACCTGCTCGGCGGTGCCGTCGGGGCGTCCCGGGCGGCGGTCGACTCCGGCTACTACCCGCACCAGTTCCAGGTCGGGCAGACCGGCAAGACCGTCTCCCCGCAGCTCTACGTCGCGCTGGGCATCTCCGGCGCGATCCAGCACCGGGCCGGCATGCAGACCTCGAAGACGATCGTCGCCGTGAACAAGGACGGCGAGGCCCCGATCTTCGAGCTGGCCGACTATGGGGTGGTGGGCGACCTGTTCAAGATCGTCCCGCAGGCCGCCGAGGAGATCCGCAAGCGCAAGTGACCCGACCGGGTCAGCCTGGAGCCGCCGTCCGGAGTTCCGGGCGGCGGCTCGCTCGTTGCGGGTGCGGGGAGGGGAGCTGATCGGCGGGCCGGGGAGCTGAGCCGGCCCACCGATCAGCCCGTCAGGGTGCCCCTCAGCAGGCTGTCGCCGGAGTGGGCGGGCTGGTTGTCGTACCGCTCGGCAGAGACGTCGACCACCGAGTACGCCTCTAGATCGACGTTCGGGGGCAGGGGCAGCAGCGCGTCGCCCGAACCGCCGCGCAGCACACCCACCGAGAACATCTCCATGGTCGTCGGATTGATCAGCCAGACCTCGTAGTACCCCGGAACGTCCGGGAGATTCGCGACGTGCAGATGTAGTCGTCCGTCGGCGAAGACCCGGGCGTCACCGTTGGCGTCCTTCGGCGTGTTGCCGTACGCGGCAAGTGGCGCGCTGGCCAGCACGGCCTGCCGGGGCGCGGGTCCGCCCCGGTCGCCGAGGACGGCGACGGTGCCGAGCACCGTGATCGCGGCGGCGGCGGTCGCCGTGACGACGGTGGTCGCCCAGCGCGGCCACCGTCGGCCCCGTCGGGAGCGGACCGCCGGTCGTGGTCCGGGCCGCTCCCCGCCCGGGTACGGCGACTGCCCTCGACGGGCGTCCGGCCGGTCACCGGTCACCGGTGACGGCTGCCGGTGGGGGGAACCGGGTCGGCCCTCGGCCTGCGGTGACGGCTCTCCCGGGCGTACTCCGGAATGGCCCTGCTCAAGGCCACCGCGGTGGGCCTCGGCCAGGGACGGCACCTCCTCGACGGCGTCCAGTTCGGCCAGGATGCCCGCCCAGACGTGCGCCGGCGGGTCGGGTAGGGCGTGCAGGCCCTGGGTGTCCGCGCCCAACCCGGCGACGTGCCGGAGGGTATCCAGCTCGTCGCGGCAGGTCGCACACGCCTCGAGGTGGTCGGTCTCACCGTGGCCCGCCTCGCTCTCACCGAGCGCCAGAAAGACCAGCCGGTCGTGCTCCAGGTGCGGCACCGTCCACCTCCCATCTGCGTTTCAAGCTCGCCATGCCCCGTCTGATATGGCTCTTGACCGTGCCCAGCGGCACCCCGGTCACCGTCGAGATCTGCTGGTGGGTCAGGTCGTCGTAGAAGGCCAGCTCCAGCATCCGCCGCTGGTCGTCCGGGAGCCGGGCCAGCTCGTCGGCGATCACCAGCCGGTCGACCACGGTGTCCGGGTCCCCGCCGGTGGCGACCGGCTCGGGCAGTTGGCGGACGGTCTCCACCACCCGGTTCTCCCGGGCCGAGGCACGCAGCCGGTCGACCACCTTGCGCCGGCCGATACCGAGCAGCCAGCCGATCAACGAGCCCTTGGCCGGGTCGAAGGTGTCCCGTCCCAGCCAGGCGGCGACGAACGTCGCCTGGGTCACGTCCTCCGCGTCGCTGCGGTTGGCAAGCGTGCTGGTGGCCAGGTGGAGCACGGCACGGCCGAACCGGTCGTACGCCTCCCGCAGCGCACTCTCCTCGCCCGCCCGGAAGCGCGCGGCCAGCTCGTCCGGGGGTGCGGGGTCGGGGTCCTGTCCTGCTGTTCCCACCGCTGTCACCGGGCGGGTCGCCTTCCCTGGGGCATGCCCGACTGTAGCTCCCACAGCCGTCGCCCCACTCTCCCGGTCCGTGTCCGCCTCCACTCGTCTCACCTGCTCTTCGTCGCCGCCTGCGGCTCCGGATGCACCCCGGACTAAGAAAAAGAAACAGGTGTGCGGCTGCATCCGACGGCGGGACGGGCGGCGTAACCCGTTCTGCAAGCCAGACCTGACGAACCAGCACCAATCACCAGGAGGCAGACATGCAGCTCGCTATCTTCCGTCGGGTCGCCGCAGGCGGCGCGGTGGCCGCCCTGGCCTTCGCGGGCGTCGGCGCCGCGACCACGGGGCCGGCGTACGCCGCCTCGGCCAAGGTCTCCGTCGTGCACGGCATTCCGGACACCCCCGTCGACGTCTACGTCAACGGCAAGAAGACCCTCGACAACTTCAAGCCCGGTGACGTCGCCGGCCCGCTGACCCTGCCCGAGGGCGAGTACGACATCGCCCTGACCAAGCCGGGCGAGCCGATCGGCAGCGCGATCCTCAGCGTCGACGACGCCGAGGTGCCCGGCGGCGCGAACATCAGCCTCGCCGCACACCTCAGCGCGGACGGCAAGCCGCAGATCACGCCGTTCGTGAACGACACCGCCAAGCTGGCCGCCGGCAAGGCCCGGCTCATCGTCCGGCACACCGCCGCCGCCCCGGCGGTGGACGTCCGGGCCGGTGGCAAGCCGGTCTTCGAGGGGCTGACCAACCCGAAGGAGGCCAAGGCGGACGTCGACGCGGGCACCGTCAAGGCCGACGTGGTGCTGGCCGGCACCGACACCGTGGCGATCGGCCCGGCGGACCTGAACCTCAAGGAGGGCACCGCCACCATCGTCTACGCGATCGGTTCCGCCGAGGCCAAGAACCTCGACCTGGTCGCCCAGACCATCACCGGTCTGCACTCCGCACCGGGCGGGGTGCCCAGCGGCAGCGGCGGACAGGCCGGCACCGGCGTGGACACCTGGTGGTACGTGCTGGCCGGTGCCGGCGTACTGCTGCTGGTCGGTGGCGGGGCCCGGGTGGCCACCGCTCGGACCGGTCGCCGGTGACGGTGCGTAACCGCGGGGCGCTGGCGGCGATGGCCGCCGGCGTCGCCGCGCTCGTCGTCGCCACCGGGGTGGCGTGCGGATCACAGCCGGCCGGGGACGTCGGCGCCGACGAGGCGGCGGCGCTGGCCAGCAGCAACCCGCCGAGCCCGACGGCCGGGACCGGTGGTGGCCCGTCGGTGCCGGTGACCGCCGGTGACCTGCCGACCGGCGAGCGGACCGTCCCGCCGGTGAAGCTGCGTATCCCGGCGATCGACGTCACCGCCACGGTCAACCCGGTGGGCGTCGACACCCGGACCGACGAGTTCGACGTCCCGCCGAGCGTGGACCAGATCGGCTGGTACCGGTACGGCCCCGGGCTGGAGGCCGACGCCGGCTCGGTGGTGATCGCCGGCCACGTCGACAGCTCCGAACAGGGCAAGGGGGCGTTCTTCCGGCTCCGCGAGCTGGACCAGGGAGACGCCCTCACCGCCACCGGCGCGGACGGGAAACAGCGCGCCTACCGGGTCGTCGCCCGCGAGGAGTACGTCAAGACGAAGATCCCGCTGGACCGGTACTTCGCCCGGGACGGCAGACCGCGCCTCACGTTGATCACCTGCGGTGGCCCGTTCGACCCGAAGACCCGGCACTACCGGGACAACATCGTCGTCACGGCCGTACCGGCCTGATGCCGGGCCGGACCGGGATCGACCCCGATCCCGGTCCGGCCGTACCCCGGCCCGGTTCCTGCGTCGCCCGGTCCCTCTCCCGTCCGGTCCGGACGCCCGGCCCGCCGCCGCACCGATCCACGCTTCGGTACGGGTGGTCCGGGATCTGGCGGACCGTGCCCCGGCCGTTACGCTGAACGGTGATGGCATACCTGGATCACGCGGCGACCACCCCGATGCTCGACGAGGCGTTGGCGGCGTACGTCGCCATCGCCCGCGAGGTCGGCAACGCGTCGTCGCTGCACGCGGCGGGCCGGCGTGCCCGGCGTCGGGTGGAAGAGTCCCGCGAACGGGTGGCCGCGGTGCTGGGTGCCCGCCCGTCCGAGGTCATCTTCACCGGCGGCGGCACGGAGAGTGACAACCTCGCCGTCAAGGGCATCTTCTGGGCCCGGCGGGCCGACCGGCCCGACCGGGTCCGGGTGGTCTCCAGCGCGGTGGAACACCACGCCGTCCTGGACGCGGTCGACTGGCTGGCCGACCAGGAGGGCGCCGAGGTCGACTGGTTACCGGCGGACGCCTCCGGCCGGCTCGACCCGGAACTTCTCCGCGCACAGTTGGCCGAGCAGGCCGACCGGGTCGCCGTGGTGACCGCGATGTGGGCCAACAACGAGGTCGGCACCGTACAGCCGGTGGCCGAACTGGCCGCCGTCGCCGCCGAACACGGGGTGCCGTTCCACACCGACGCCGTGCAGGCGGTCGGCCAGGTGGCCGTCGACTTCGCGGCCAGCGGGGTCTCCGCGCTCACCGTGACCGGGCACAAGCTCGGCGGTCCGACCGGGGTCGGCGCGTTGCTGCTCGCCCGGGACGTCGTCGCCACCCCGCTGCTGCACGGCGGCGGGCAGGAGCGGGACGTCCGTTCCGGCACCCTGGACACCGCCGGCATCGTCGCCTTCGCCGTCGCCGTCGAGACGGCGGTCAAGAGCCAGCAGGAGTACGCGACCCGGGTGGCCGCGCTCCGCGACGACCTCGTGCGACGGGTCCGGGAGGCGGTGCCCGAGGTGGTGTTCAACGGTGACCCCGTCGACCGGCTACCCGGCAACGCGCACTTCTCCTTCCCCGGCTGCGAGGGAGACGCCCTGCTGCTCCTGCTCGACGCCCAGGGCATCGCCTGCTCCACCGGCTCGGCCTGCTCCGCCGGAGTGGCCCAGCCCAGCCACGTCCTGCTCGCGATGGGCGCCAACCACGACCGGGCCCGCTCCTCGCTGCGCTTCACCCTCGGCCACACCAGCACCCCCGCCGACGTCGACGCCCTCATCGCGGCCCTGCCCGCCGCCGTCGACCGCGCCCGCCGTGCCGCCGCCCTCCGCACCCCCCGCTAACACCCCCACCCCCACCCCCACCCCCACCCCCCACTCCGCCCCGCCCGCCCCCGCCCGCCCCCGCCCGCCCCCGCCCGCCCCGCCCGCGTGATCAAGAGGTTTACGTCAATTCCAAGCCGGCGGATGACGCAAACCTCTTGATCACGCGCCCCGGGCAGCGATGGTGTTCGGTGATCAAGAGGTTTAGGTCAGGAATGGGAACTTGGATGACGTAAACCTCTTGATCACCGGGGCGGGGGTGGGCGCGGGGCGGGGGTGGGGCGGGGCGGGGCGGAGTGGGGGCGGGGGGCGGGGCGACAGCTGGGCGCGGGGGGCGGGGGCGGGTGCGGGGGCGGGGCGGGTGGGGTGGGTACGCTCGTCGGGGGAAGGGAGCGTGGGGTGAAGGTTCTGGCGGCGATGTCGGGCGGGGTGGACTCCGCCGTCGCGGCGGCGCGGGCGGTGGCGGCCGGACACGACGTGACCGGGGTGCACCTGGCGCTGTCCCGGAATCCGCAGACCTTCCGGACCGGAGCGCGGGGGTGCTGCACGCTGGAGGACTCCCGGGACGCGCGGCGGGCCGCCGACGTGATCGGCATTCCTTTCTACGTGTGGGACATGGCCGAGCGGTTCCACGCCGACGTGGTGGACGACTTCGTCGCCGAGTACGCGGCCGGCCGTACCCCGAATCCGTGTCTGCGGTGCAACGAGAAGATCAAGTTCGCGGCGGTGCTGGACCGGGCCGTGGCCCTGGGCTTCGACGCCGTGGTCACCGGTCACCACGCCCGGCTCGGCCCCGACGGTCTGCTGCGCCGCAGCGTCGACCTCGCCAAGGACCAGTCGTACGTGCTGGCGGTGCTGACCCGCGCGCAGCTCGACCGGTCGGTGTTCCCGCTCGGCGACGCCACCAAGGCGGAGGTGCGTGCCGAGGCGGCCCGCCGTGACCTGGCGGTGGCCGAGAAGCCCGACTCGCACGACATCTGCTTCATCGCCGACGGCGACACCCGGGGCTTCCTGGCCGGGCGGCTCGGCGAGGCACCCGGCGAGGTGGTCGACGCGCTGACCGGTGCGGTGGTCGGCAGTCACACCGGCGCGTACGCCTACACGGTGGGGCAGCGGCGGGGCCTGCACCTGGACCGGCCGGCCCCGGACGGGCGACCGCGTTACGTGCTGTCCATCACCCCGAAGACCAACACGGTCACCGTCGGCCCCGCCGAGGCGCTGGAGGTCTCCCTGGTCCGCGCCACCCGTCCGGTCTGGACCGGTGGCGATTGGCCGACCGGGCCGATCGAGTGCGAGGTGCAGTTGCGGGCGCACGGGGACGTCGTACCGGCCACCGTGACGGTGGACGGCGACACGCTCACCGCCGAGCTGCGCCGACCCGTCCGCGGGGTGGCCGCCGGGCAGGCCGTCGTGGCGTACCGGCCGGACCCGGCCGGGGACGTGGTGCTCGGCTCCGCCACCATCACCGGCTGAGTCGGCGTGTTGCTCGGTTCCGCCACCGCCACCATCACCATCACCGGCTGAGTCGCCGGGGCCGGTTACCCTTCGGCCGTGACCCAACACCAGCTCTGGCCCTGGCCGGCGGGCGCGGCGACCGGCATCGGTTCGCTGCCCGGCACCGACATCGCCGAGGCGCAACGGATCGTCCTCGGTGAACTGCCCGCCCTGCCCCACCTGCCCGAGCTGCCCGCCCGGGGTCCGGGCGCGGACATGATCGGGCGCACCGGAGGGCTGCTCGTGGAGTTGCCGGTCGAGCTGTACGCCGCCCGTTGGCGGATCGCCCCCCGCCCCGGCCGGGACCTGCGTCGCGCCCGTGACCTGCTCGAACGTGACCTCGACCAGCTCGCCGAACAGGCCGAGGCGTACGCCGGGCCGGTGAAGGTGCAGGCGACGGGGCCGTTCACCATGGCCTCGGCGGTGGAGCTGCCGATCGGCGGTCGGCTGCTGCGCGACCCGGGCGCGGTACGGGAGCTGACCGCGTCCCTGGCCGAGGGGCTGCGGTTGCACGTGGCGGCGGTGGCCCGCCGGCTGCCCCGGGCATCGGTGCTGCTCCAGCTCGACGAGCCGTCGCTGCCGGCGGCGCTGGCCGGCCGGATCCGCACCGAGAGCGGTCTGGGCACCTACCGGCCGGTGGACACCGCTGTCGCCCGTACCCTGCTCGGCGAGGTGATCACGGCGGCCGGGGTGCCGACCGTGGTGCACTGCTGTGCGTCGGACGTGCCGCTGGAGCTGATCCGCACCGCAGGGGCGGTCGGGGTGTCGCTGGATCTCGCCCTGGTCACCGACCTGGACCCACTGGGTGAGGCGATCGACGCCGGTCTCGGCCTGCTGGCCGGGGTGGCACCGACGCAGCCGCCGTCGGCCGGCCGGGCGCCGACCTCGGCCCAGCTCGCCGATCGGGTACGCGGACTCTGGGACCGCCTCGGTTTTCCGCGCCGCCAACTCGCCGAACAGGTGGTGGTCACCCCGGCGTGCGGGATGGCCGGGGCGACCCCGGAGTACGCCCGGGAGGTGCTCACCGCCTGTCGGGAGGCCGGTCGACGGCTGTACGAGGAGTGAGTTTCCCGTCGTACCCGGTGGGCAGGATGACGGGCATGATTGGAAAACTGCGTTCCGTCGCCATCGACTGTCCCGATCCACGCGCCCTGGCCGGCTTCTATGCCGAACTGCTCGGCCTGCCCCTGGCCGAGGGGGATTCCGAGGGCAACGAGTGGGTGGTGCTCGGCGGTCCGGTCGGGCACCAGCCCCGGCTCGCCTTCCAGCAGGCACCCGACCTGCTTCCCCCGGCCTGGCCCGATCCGGCCCGTCCGCAGCAGTTCCACCTCGACGTAACGGTCGACGACATCGAGGTGGCCGAGAAGGCGGCGCTCGCCCTGGGGGCCCGTCGGCTCCCCGGTGAGGGGGAGGGCTTCCGGGTGTACGCCGACCCGGTGGGCCACCCGTTCTGCCTCTGCTGGGACTGACGCTCCCGCTACCTCTGCTGGGACTGACGCTCCCGCTACCGGGCGGGCGTCGACCGGCGCTACTGTCGCCGGCCGGGCCGCTCTCGGCCTCCGGGGTGGGGAGGTGTGGCGCGACGCGTGTCGCCGCGCCGCTGTCCGGCCCGGTGGCGTCCGGCCCGGTGGCGTCCGGCGTGCCGGGGTGGCGGGGGCGGGGCATGATCGGGTCGTGATCGACTCCTCGCTCCGCCGCGCCTCCGGTTCGCTGTTCGGGCTCGCCTACGGCGATGCGCTGGGCAAGCCGACCGAGTTCCTCTCCGTCCCGGAGATCCACCGCCGGTACGGCCCGGGTGGGCCGCGGGAGCTGGTCGGCGATCCGGTGCTGGTCACCGACGACACCCAGATGGCGCTCGCGGTGGCGTGGGCGCTGCACGATGCGCCCACGCACACCCCGGAGGCGGTCGAACCGCTGCTCCGGCGGCGCTTCCTGGAGTGGGCCGCCAGCCCGGACAACAACCGGGCCCCGGGAATGACCTGCCTGCGGGCGTGCGGCGAGCTGGGTCGCGGGTTGGCCTGGCAGCAGGCGACGGTGATCGACTCCAAGGGGTGCGGTGCCAACATGCGGGTCACCCCGGTCGGGCTGCTCGACGTCGACCTGGACACCCTCGCCGGGCTGTCCCAGCTCCAGGCCGGCCTCACCCACGGTCATCCGACCGGGCTGGCCGCCAGCGAGCTGACCGCGTACGCGGTGCGGTTGCTGCGCGACGGCGCGGCCCCGGCGGAACTGCCCGGCCTGCTGGCGGACCGGGCCCGGGGCGAGCGGCGGACGTACCGGGACGACTGGCTCGGCGACCTGTGGCAGCGTTCCGGCGCGGACTCCCCGGCGGAGTTCATCGCCGGTGGCTGGGACGAGTGCCTGGCGACGCTGGACCGGCTCGACGCCGCGCTGCGTCGGTCCGACGACGGCGGTGACCCGTGCCGGTACACCGGTGAGGGCTGGATCGCCGAGGAGGCGTTGTCCACCGCGCTGCTCTGCGTCCTGCGGCACCCCGACGACCCGGTCGCCGCGATCGGCCGGGGGGCGACCACCGCGGGCGACTCGGACTCGATCGCCGCCCTGGCCGGCGCGTTCCTCGGTGCCGCACACGGTCTGCCCGGCTGGCCGACCGGGTGGTCCACCCGCATCGAGTACGCCGACCAGCTCGCCACCCTCGGCAAGGCCTGGGACTGACGCACCCGGCCCAGAGCGGGTCAGGCGGGGCTGCGTCGTCCGTGCAGTCGCTGGACCTGACGCCACAGGGTCGGGTCGCAGCCGCCGGCCCGGCGGGAGAACGCGTCGGCCGGGATGTGCAGCGGCTCGGCCAGGTCGAGCCAACTGTCGTGCGCGGCGTCCGGATCCCAGTGCCGGGTCGGGATCGGCACGTGGTCGTCCCGGTCGCTCTTGTCCTGGCTGGTGATCTTGAGCACCTCGCCGCCCCGGTCGTCGGCGCGTAACACCAGGCAGGGCCGGACCTTCGAGCCGGTGCCGTCGTGGAACGGCACGTCCGCCCACCAGATGTCACCCGGCCGGGGCGTACCGGCGGGGGTGCGGGGGCGGGGTGGTGCGGTCGGCCGGGCCCGGTCCCGGGGTGGGGTGCCCCGCTCCGGCCGGGTGCGCCCGCCGCCGCTCGACGGTCGGCCACCGCGTCGACGCCATTCGTTCCAGGCCCAGCCGGCGGCGACCGCCAGGACGATCAGCAGCCCCCACCACACCCACTCCGGCATCGGTACCCCGCCTCCATCCGGGCGGCCACCGTGCCGCCGAGGTGCGGCGATCGTCGCACGGCCGGGCGTCGCGCGCCCGTCGGGCGCGGTGGGAGGCACGGATTGTCCCACCGGCCGGTTACGGTGCTCCAGTAGCGTGATCACGGGGAGGTTCGCACGATGTCCGGAGGCGGCAGGGTGTCGGAAGAAGAGATCCCCCAGCAGGTCAGTGCGGCGCAGGAGGAGGCGGCCGGTGGTGAGCCGACCCCCGGGGCGCGGGAGCGGCACGCCACGCTGAGCCAGGAGCTGACCGAGCACCAGTACCGCTACTACGTCCTCGACGCGCCGACGGTTCCCGACGCCGAGTTCGACAGGCAGTTGCGCGAGCTGGAGGCGTTGGAGGCGGAGTACCCGGCCCTGCGCACCCCCGACTCGCCGACGCAGCGGGTCGGCGGCACGTTCTCCACCGACTTCACCCCCGTCACCCACGCCGAGCGGATGCTCTCGCTTGACAACGCGTTCGCCGACGAGGAGTTGGCCGCCTGGGCCGAGCGGGTCGAGCGGGACGCCGGTGGCCCGGTGCCCTACCTGTGCGAGCTCAAGGTCGACGGCCTGGCCATCAACCTGACCTACGAGAAGGGGCGGCTGGTCCGGGCCGCCACCCGGGGCGACGGGCGCACCGGCGAGGACGTCACCGCCAACGTCCGCAGCATCCGCAGCGTGCCGGCCCGGCTCACCCCGTCCGACGAGTTCCCCGACCTCCCGGAGCTGCTTGAGGTACGCGGCGAGATCTACTTCCCGGTGGCCGGCTTCGCCGACCTCAACGCCACCCTGGTCGAGCAGGGTAGGGCCCCGTTCGCCAACCCGCGTAACGCCGCCGCCGGCAGCCTGCGTCAGAAGGACCCCCGGATCACCGCGTCCCGGCCGCTGCGGCTGGTGGTGCACGGCACCGGTGCCCGCACCGGCTTCCGGCCGGCGACCCAGTCCGAGTCGTACGCGGCGCTGAGGGCATGGGGGCTGCCGACCAGTGACCGCTGGCGGGTGGTGCCCGACCTGGCCGGGGTGGCGGAATACATCGCCCACTACGCCGAGCACCGGCACGACGTCGAGCACGAGATCGACGGGGTGGTGGTGAAGGTCGACCCGGTCCCCATCCAGGGTCGGCTCGGCTCGACCAGCCGGGCACCCCGTTGGGCGATCGCCTTCAAATATCCGCCGGAGGAGGTCAACACCAGGCTGCTCGACATCGAGGTCGGCGTCGGGCGGACGGGCCGGATCACCCCGTACGCGGTGCTGGAGCCGGTGCACGTGGCCGGCTCGACGGTCGCCCAGGCCACCCTGCACAACGCCCGCGAGGTCGAGCGCAAGGGCGTACTGATCGGCGACACGGTGGTGCTGCGCAAGGCCGGCGACGTGATCCCCGAGGTGCTCGGCCCGGTGGTCGAGCTGCGTCCCGCCGATGCCCGGCCGTTCGTGATGCCCACCACCTGCCCGTCCTGTGGCACCCCGCTCGCCCCGGCCAAGGAGAGCGACGTCGACATCCGCTGCCCCAACTCCCGTAGCTGCCCGGCGCAGCTGCGGGAGCGGGTCTTCCACCTCGCCGGGCGCGGCGGGTTCGACATCGAGGTGCTCGGCTACAAGGGGGCCGCCGCGCTGCTCGACGCCGAGATCATCACCGACGAGGGCGACCTGTTCTCCCTCGACACCGAGCGGCTCGCCCGCTCCCCGTTCTTCGTCAACAAGGACGGCAGCCTCGGCACCAACGCCACCAAACTGCTCGACAACCTCGCCGTGGCCCGGGAACGCGACCTGTGGCGGGTGCTGGTGGCGCTCTCCATCCGGCACGTCGGTCCCACCGCCGCGCAGGCCCTGGCCCGGCACTTCCGCTCGGTCGAGGCGATCGAGGCGGCCGCCGAGGAGGAGCTGTCCTCGGTGGACGGCGTCGGCCCGACCATCGCCGCCAGCATCAAGGAGTGGTTCGCCGTCGACTGGCACCGCGACGTGGTCCGCAAGTGGGCCGAGGCCGGCGTCCGGATGGCCGAGGAGGCGGTCGACGAGGGGCCGCGCCCGCTGGAGGGGATCACCGTGGTGGTGACCGGCACGCTGGCCGGGTTCAGCCGGGACCAGGCGGCCGAGGCGATCCAGAGCCGGGGCGGGAAGGTCACCGGCTCGGTCTCCAAGAAGACCGGCTTCGTGGTGGTGGGCGACAACCCCGGCTCCAAGGCGGACAAGGCGGCCGGGCTCAAGGTGCCGGTGCTCGACGAGGACGGCTTCCGGGTGCTGCTCGACGCCGGCCCGGAGGCGGCCCGGGAGGTGGCCCGGGTCGAGGAGAGCTGACTTCCGGCTCGGGGCATCGGACGACCGTTCGACTCACCGCGATGACCGCTGGGCGCGCAGCCCGGCCCTGCGGCAGCGGGCCCGGTGCGAGCGCCGCCCGCCCTGCTCCACCCATAGGTGAATCTTGGGGTCGTATATCAACTTAGTCACGACTACGACCGATTCGTGGCTGTCGTGCGGGTCCATCGGCCACCAGGGCGTTTCATGGGGGCAGGTGTACGACCGGCGTACACCCTGAAGGGCGTGCCCGGGAGGTGTGATGGAGACCGCCGACCCCCGCAACCGCCTTCCGACCGAGCGGGAGACGCCGTTCCTGGGTCTCGTCGCCGGGGTGATCGGGCTGGCCGTCGTGGTGTCCGTCCTGCCGCTTGCCGACCTCGCCGAGCGACCGGGCCTGTTGCCGGCGGCGTTCTGGACGATGGCGGTCCTCGCGGTCGGCTGCGACGCCCGCCCCTTCGTGCCCTCGGCACGTCGGCAGACCGCTGCGGTCTTCCCCTCCACCTGCTTCACCTTCGCCATCCTGCTCGGCTGGGGTCTCGGTCCGGCGGTGCTCGTGCAGGCCGTCGCGGTCGCCGTCTCCGGCGTACGGCTGGGGCACGCTCCCTGGCGGACCACCTTCAACGCGGCCCAGTACACCTGCGCGCTCGCCGCCGCGTACCTGGTGCTCCGGCTCGGACCGGGCGGCCTGTTCGACGGCGGCCGGTTGGGCTGGACCGACGTCCTCGCCGTCGGCGGCGCCACGGTCACCTGGTTCGTGGTCAACTACGGTCTGGTCAGCACCGCGCTGCGGCTGCGCTTCGGCGGCCGGTGGTGGCCGGCGGTCCGGCAGGGGTTGCCGTTCGAACTGCTCTCCACCGGTTCGCTGCTGCTGCTCGCCCCGGTCCTGGTCACCGCCGCACGGGCCACCGCCGCACTGATCCCGCTGGTGCTGTTGCCGTTGTTCGCGGTCTACCGGATGGCCCACCTCTCCGACGAGCAGGAGCAACTCGCCGCCCTCGACCCGCTCACCGGTCTGCCCAATCGCAAGGCACTGCTCGCCGAGGTGGCCGAGCAGGTGCACCGGCACGCCGAGCGGGTCGCCAGGGGCGAACCCGGCGCGCAGGTGGCGCTCCTGCTGATCGACCTGGACCGGTTCAAGAACGTCAACGACGCGCTCGGCCACGCGGTCGGCGACCGGTTGCTGGTCGAGGTGGGCGCCCGCCTCGACCAGGTGGTCGACGACCGGGACCTGCTGGCCCGGCTCGGCGGCGACGAGTTCGCCATCGTGGCCGGTGGGCTCGACGGCGTGGACGAGGCCCGGGAGTTGGCCGCCCGGGTGGTCGCCGCGCTGACCGAACCGGTGTCGCTGGACGGCCTGCCGCTGGACGTGGGCGGCTCGATCGGCATCGCGCTCTTCCCCGAGCACGGCGAGGACTACGCCACCCTGATGCGCCACGCCGACGTCGCCATGTACGACGCGAAGCACCGCAACGACACCGTGGCCGTGTACGCCGCCGAGTCCGACCACCACTCGGCCGAGCGGTTGGGGCTCCTGGCCGACCTGCGGCGGGTACTGGAGGCGAGACCGGCGGCCGGGCAGCTCGTGCGGGGCGGCGACGGCGCGGCACTGCCGCCCCGGCTGGCCGCCGGCCCCGGAGGCGAGCACACCCCGCCCGGCGACCCGGGCCAGGGCACCGACCCGGAATCCCGCTCCGGTGGCACGGCTGCGGGCCGGTGGTGGTTGCCCCGCCGACGGCCCCGGCCGACGCCGACGCATCCCGACGAGTTGCTGAACCGGATCCTCACCGGCGCCGACCCGGTCCGCCGCCACAGCGGAACCCCGTCGCGCCGGCCGCCGGCGATGACCTCGGTACCTGTCACCTCCTCCTCGGCCGGAGCGGACGGGAGCGGGACAACCGCTCCGACCGGGCAGGACGACACGCCGCAGGCCCGACCGGCGAAGGCCGGTGACCAGGCAGCGGAGGCCGGTGACCAGGCAGCGGAGGCCGGCGAGATCACCATGTACTACCAACCACAGGTCGCCATCGCCACCGGGGAGGTGGTCGGGGTGGAGGCGCTGTTGCGCTGGCGGCACCCGCGCCGGGGGATGGTCGACCCGGAGGAGCTGATCCGGGTCGCCGAGCAGAGCGCCGTGATGCGCCTGCTCACCTACCGGGTGATCGACGACGTGGTGGCACAGCTCGCGAAGTGGTCGGCGGCCGGGATCACCCTGCGGGCGGCGCTCAACGTCAGCGTCCGCGACCTGCACACCGAGGAGATCGTCGACCGGATCGCCGACCGGCTGACCAGTTGCGGGGTACGCCCGGAACGGCTGCAACTGGAGATCACCGAGGGGGCCCTGATGGCCGACCCCCGGCGGGTGCTCGCCACCATCACCCGGCTGCACCAGCTCGGGGTGGCCATCTCGCTCGACGACTTCGGCACCGGTTACTCGTCGTTGCAGCACCTGCGCCGGCTGCCGCTGTCCGAGGTGAAGGTCGACAGGTCGTTCGTGCTGGGGATGGCCGACGACGCCGACGACGCCGCGATCGTCAGGTCGACGATCGAGCTGGCCGGTGCGCTCGGCCTGCGGGTGGTGGCCGAGGGGGTGGAGGACGAACGGACCTGGCGGCTGCTGCACGCGGCCGGCTGTGACGCCGCGCAGGGCTGGTTCTACGCCCGTCCGATGCCCGCCGACGAACTGGCCGCCTGGCTGGCCCGCTACCGCCCCCTGAGCCCGGTCCCCAGTCCGGACGCCGAGATCCCCCGCCGGCACGCCCGCTGACCGACGGGGGTGGCCTGCCGGCCCGGGTGACGGGCGGAGGGGGAGTCGGAGGCGTCGGGGTGCGCGCAGGACAATAGACTCGCTCCGGTCACCGCGCGTCCTCCCGTCGACGGCGCGGCCGGCACACCCAGACGCAGCAGCACAGTCACGAAGGGGGCACCGATGGCCGCCATCTCCCGCGAGGAGGTCGCGCACCTCGCGCGACTGTCGCGGCTCGCCGTCACCGAGGAGGAGCTGGACACCTTCGCCGGCCAGCTGGACGTGATCCTCCAGTCGGTCGCGCAGGTCGGCGAGGTGACGGCGGCGGACATCCCGCCGACCTCCCACTCGGTGCCGCTGACCAACGTGCTCCGCGAGGACGTGGTGGTGCCCGGACTGACCCCGCAGGAGGCGCTGTCGGGCGCCCCCGACGTCGCCGAGCAGCGGTTCCGCGTACCGCGGATCCTGGACGAGGACGTGGCGTCGTGACCGGGTGTGAGGTTGACACCGGGCGCGGTGCGGCCGGGTGTGATCCGGTGACCGGGCGGGGCAAGCGAATCATCGAGCACAGTGCGCCGGGTGCCCGGAGCGCCGGTGAGCGGAGCGAGGCGACGGCATGACCGACCTGACCAGAATGACCGCGACCGACCTGGCCGGGCTGGTGGCCGCCGGGGAGACCTCCGCCGTCGAGGTGACCCGGGCCCACCTGGACCGGATCGCCGCCGTCGACGACCGGGTGCACGCGTTTCTGCACGTCGACACCGAGGGGGCGCTGGCCGCCGCCCGCGCGGTCGACGAGCGCCGGGCCGCCGGTGAGGAGCTGGGTCCGCTGGCCGGGGTGCCGGTGGCGGTGAAGGACGTGCTCACCACGAAGGGCGTGCCGACCACCGTCGGCTCGAAGATCCTGGAAGGCTGGCGCCCGCCGTACGACGCGACGATCGTGCAGCGGCTGCGCGCGGCGGGCACGGTGATGCTCGGCAAGACCAACATGGACGAGTTCGCGATGGGCTCCTCCACCGAGTACTCGGCGTACGGCCCGACCCACAACCCGTGGGACACCGACCGGATCCCGGGCGGCTCGGGCGGGGGCAGCGCCGCCGCGCTGGCCGCGTACGAGGCGCCGCTGGCCATCGGCTCCGACACGGGTGGCTCGATCCGTCAGCCCGGCGCGGTCACCGGCACCGTGGGCGCGAAGCCCACCTACGGCGGCACCTCCCGGTACGGCCTGGTCGCGTTCTCCTCCTCCCTGGACACCCCCGGCCCGTGCGCCCGGACCGTGCTCGACGCGGCCCTGCTGCACCAGGTCATCGGCGGGCACGACCCGCGCGACTCCACCTCCATCCCGCAGCCGGTGCCGGACGTGGTGGCCGCCGCGAGGCAGGGTGCGACAGGTGACCTGACCGGGGTGAAGCTCGGCATCGTCAAGGAGTTCACCGGTGAGGGTGCGGAGCCGGGCGTGATGGCCGCGTTCCGCGATTCGGTGGACACCCTGGCCAAGCTGGGCGCCGAGATCGTCGAGGTGTCCTGCCCGCACTTCCGGTACGCGCTGCCGGCGTACTACCTGATCGCGCCGAGCGAGTGCTCCTCCAACCTGGCCCGCTTCGACGGGGTCCGGTTCGGGCTGCGGGTCGGCGACGACGGCAACCGGTCGCTGGAGGAGGTCATGTCGCTGACCCGGGAGGCCGGTTTCGGCCCCGAGGTCAAGCGGCGGATCATGGTCGGCACGTACGCGCTCTCCTCGGGCTACTACGACGCCTACTACGGCCAGGCACAGAAGGTGCGTACCCTGATCACCAGGGACTTCACCACGGCGTTCACGCAGGTGGACGCGCTGATCTCGCCCACCACGCCGTTCGTGGCGTTCCCGATCGGGGCGCGCACCGCCGACCCGTACCAGATGTACCTGGCCGACCTGTTCACCATCCCGACCAACCTGTACGGCGGGCCGGGCATCTCGGTGCCGTGCGGCCTGTCCGAGGGGCTGCCCGTCGGTCTGCAGGTGATGGCCCCGACGATGGCCGACGACCGGATGTACCGGGTCGCCGCCGCGCTGGAGTCCGTGGTCGGCACGTTCACCCCACCGGCACTGTGAGGCGGGCGGGATGCTGACGCGAATCGAGATCGACGGTTTCAAGTCGTTCCGCGACTTCTCGTTGGACATCCCGCCCTTTCTCGTGATCATCGGACGGAACGCGGCGGGCAAGTCGAACCTCTTCGACGCCATCCAGTTCCTGAGCAGGTTGGCCGGTGATCCCGTCCTGGAAGCCGCCCAGCACATGCGGGGCGATGTCGCGGACCTTTTCCACAAGCACACCGACGGCACGTCGGTGGAGGTGATGTCGTTCGCGGTCGAGGTGTTGCTGGGCCGCTCGGTCACCGACGCCTTCGGTGACACCGCCGAGGTCAACCACTCGCGGCTCCGTTACGAGCTGGCCATCGAACTTCGATCGACGGGTAGCAGCGGGACGCAGCGCCCGTACGTCGTCCGTGAGTCGGTGCGGCGAATCCGGCGCGCGGGCGACACCTGGATGGAGAAGTTCACCGCGGAGCAGCGACGGCGGTTGGCGGTCTATCGAACGGGTGCCGATCCGTTGGAGACCGAGCAGGACGACCAGGGGCGGCCGGTCTTCAGCATCAGGCAGCAGGGCAACCAGGGACGGAAGCGGAAGCTCCCGGCCACGGCGGCCACTGCCACGGTGCTGTCCAGTCTGACGACCGCCACCGACTTTCCGCTGCTCTATGCGCTCAAGCGGGAGATGCAGTCGTGGCGGCTGCTGCACCTCGACCCGAGTGCCCTGCGCGCCCCGGATTCCTACGACGATCCTGACAGCCTGTCCGCCAACGGCGGACACCTTGCCAACACCCTCCGCAGGCTGGCGGACGAGACAGGCAGCCCGGACCGACCCGAGGGTGCCCTGAACGATCTCTCGGCCGACCTGGCAGCCGTCATTCCCGGCGTTGTCCGGGTGCGGTTGACCGAGGACGACGCGCGTCGGCAACGTCAGGTGGAGGTGATCACGCGGGAGGAGGCACCGTTCTCGGCCCGGGTGGCCTCGGACGGCACCCTCCGGGCGATCGCGCTGTTGGCGGCGCTCTACGATCCGCGCGGCGCGGGACTCATCTGCTTCGAGGAGCCGGAGAACGGCATCTTCCCGCAGCGCCTCGCGCAGTTCGTCAGATACCTCAGGACCCTGGTCGAAAGGGCGTTGGCAGCCGGCAACGATGGCACCGCGTTGACTCAGTTGGTGCTGAGCAGCCATTCGCCGGCGATTCTGCGGGCGCTGGAGCCCGCGCAGGCACACGTGCGCTCCGATGCGGTGTTCATGGATGTGGTGAGCCGGGTCCAGCGCGGCACGGCGCGTAGCCGGGTCAGCCGTTGGCGGTCGATCGCCGGTGCGCAGCAACTGACGATCGAGGACGCGCTGGACGTCGGCAGCGTGGTGAGCCCGCGGGAGATCGCCGAGTTCGAGGTGATGGCGGAGTTGGACACCTGATGCGGTACCTCACCTCCGCGCTGGTGTCCGAGGGCGTCACCGACGACCAGTTCCTGCCGAGGCTGCTGGCCAGGGCACTTACTGAGATCTGCCAATCGGAGTTCGAGGACGCGGTCGAGGTCGCCGACGTCCAGCCCCTGCGCGACCGGAAGGGTCCGTGCTCGACGGCGGATGTGATCAGGCTCGTCGAGCAGAATCCCGCCAGCTTCTCGCTCATCTTCTTCCACCACGACCAGGGTGCCAGCGCAGACCGGGTCGCCGCCGAGTGGCTGCGTCCGCTGCGGCAGCTGTGGGGAGATCGCGCAGAGCAACTGATCGCCGTGGTGCCGGTCCGCGAGACGGAGGCCTGGCTGTTGACCGACGGCGACGCGCTGCGCACCGCGCTCGGCGTCCGGTGGACGGATGCGGAGATGGGGCTGCCCGCGCAGCCGAGACGCGTGGAGCGCATCGCCGACCCCAAGAAGGTGCTCAACGACATCATGGGCCGGGTCAGTCGTTCCACCACCGATCACTTCGGCCAGCTGGGGGAGCTGGTCTCCCTGGCCAGGCTCGATGATGTTCCGGCCTACCGGCAGTGGTGGTCCGACACGCTGGACGCGCTGACGCGGCTGGGCTACCGGCGAGCCTGACCAACGGCGAGGGGGATCGAAACCCGGGGGTGGGGCGGCTAGGCAACCCCATTAGGCTGGACGGGTTCTGTCCGGATCGCGCCTGGAGCGTCTCATGACCACGACACTGCCCGCGTACGACGAGGTCGTTGCGCGTTACGAGCCGGTGATCGGCCTGGAGACCCACGTCGAGCTGGGCACGAACACCAAGATGTTCTGCGGCTGCCCGACCGACTTCGGCGGCGAGCCCAACACCCGGGTCTGCCCGGTCTGCCTCGGCCTGCCCGGCTCGTTGCCGGTGGCCAACAAGGCGGCCATCGAGGCGACCATCCGGATCGGCCTGGCGCTGAACTGCTCCATCGCCGAGTGGTGCCGGTTCGCCCGGAAGAACTACTTCTACCCGGACATGCCGAAGGACTTCCAGATCAGCCAGTACGACGAGCCGCTGTGCGCCGACGGCTACCTGGACGTCGAGGTCGACGGCGAGTTGGTGCGGATCGGCATCGAGCGGGTGCACCTGGAGGAGGACACCGGCAAGACGCTGCACGTCGGCGGGGCCACCGGCCGGATCCACGGCGCGACCGAGTCGCTTGTCGACTACAACCGGGCCGGCATTCCGCTGGTGGAGATCGTCACCAAGCCGGTCCCCGGCATCGGTGCGCTCGCCCCCGAGGTGGCGAAGGCGTACGTCACCGAGCTGCGGGACGTGCTGCGCTCGTTGGGTGTCTCCGACGTACGGATGGAGGAGGGGTCGCTGCGTTGCGACGTCAACACCTCCCTCAACCTGCCCGGTCAGGAGTGGGGCACCCGCACCGAGACCAAGAACGTCAACTCGTTGCGGTCGGTGGAGCGGGCGGTCCGTTCGGAGATCCTGCGGCAGGCGTCGGTGCTCGACGCGGGGGGCCGGATCACCCAGGAGACCCGGCACTTCCACGAGGACACCGGGGACACCACGCCGGGCCGGTCCAAGGAGACCGCCACCGACTACAGGTACTTCCCGGAGCCGGACCTGGTGCCGCTCGCCCCGGACACCGCCTGGGTGGCCGAGCTGAAGGCGGCCCTGCCGGAGCTGCCCCGGCTGCACCGTCGCCGGCTCCAGGAGCAGTGGGGCCTGTCCGACCTCGACATGCAGTCGGTGCTCAACGCCGGCGCGGTCGAGCTGATCGAGGCGACCGTGGCCGCCGGCACCACCCCGGCGGCGGCCCGCAAGTGGTGGCTGGGCGAGCTGTCCCGCCGGGCCAACGAGACAGGTATGGAGCTGGCCGACATCGGGGCCACCCCGGCGCAGGTCGCCGAGCTCCAGGGGCTTGTCGACGCGGGCAAGCTCAACGACAAGCTGGCCCGTACGGTGCTGGAGGGTGTGGTCGACGGTGAGGGTTCGCCTACCGAGATCATGACCAGCCGGGGCCTGGAGGTGGTCTCCGACACCGGCGCGCTCACCGCCGCCGTGGACGAGGCGATCGCCGCCAACCCGGGCATCGCCGACAAGATCCGCAGCGGCAAGGTCGCCGCCGCCGGTGCGCTGGTCGGCGCGGTGATGAAGGCCACCCGTGGCCAGGCCGACGCCAAGACCCTCCGTGACCTGATCCTGGAGCGCCTCGGCGTCCAGGGCTGACACCAGCGCGACACACCCCCGCCCGAGGGCGTCAACGGCGACGCCCGGATGGAGTGACCGTGAACGAGCACGACCTCGACGTCCTCGACGAGATCCAGCAACGGGTGCTGTGGCTCGCCACCCGGATCGTGGACGCGGCCAACCACGACCGGGACACCGGCGACGGGGTGAAGGTCGGTGGGCACCAGGCGTCCAGCGCCTCCCTGGTCACCGCGATGACCGCGCTCTGGTTCGCCCACCTGGACGCCGAGGACCGGGTGGCGGTCAAGCCGCACGCCTCCCCGGTGTTCCACGCGATCCAGTACCTGCTGGGCAACCTGGACCGGTCCTACCTGCCGACGCTGCGGGCGCGGGGCGGCCTGCAGTCGTACCCGTCGCGGACCAAGGACCCGGACGAGGTCGACTTCTCCACCGGTTCGGTCGGGTTGGGGGCGGCGGCGCCGTTGTTCGCGGCGGTGACCCGCCGCTATGTCGACGCCCACTTCGGTGCCCGCCCGCACTCCCGGTTCGTCGCGTTGATCGGCGACGCCGAGCTGGACGAGGGGAACATCTGGGAGGCGGTCGCCGACCCGGCCACCACCGGCCTGGGCAACGTGATGTGGCTCGTCGACTTCAACAGGCAGTCGCTGGACCGGGTGGTGCCCGGCATCCGGATCGACCAGTGGCGGGGGCAGTTCGAGGCCGCCGGTTGGCACGTCGTGGAGGTCAAGTACGGCCGCCGGTTGGCGCAGGCATACGCCCGGCCGGGCGGCGCGGCACTGCGCGACTGGATCGACCGGATGCCGAACGAGCAGTACCAGTCGCTGTTCGGGCTGACCGGGCCGGTGCTGCGGAAGCAGTTCCTGGACGGTGCGCCGGCCGGCATCGACGAGTTCATCGCCGACCTCACCGACGAGGAGTTGGCCCCGCTCGTCACCGACCTGGGCGGGCACGACCTGCAGGCGATGCTCGACGCGTACGCCCAGTGCGACGCGGTGACCGACCGGCCCAGCGTCGTCTTCGCGTACACCGTGAAGGGGTGGGGGTTGCCGCTCGCCGGCAATCCGCGCAACCATTCGGCGCTGCTCTCCACCGCGCAGGTCGACGCGCTGCGCACGGCGCACGGCCTGACCAGCGCGACCGAGTGGGACCGGCTCGACCCGGCGAGCCCGGCCGGCATCCGGGCCGGCGCGCGCCGCGAGGCGCTGGCCCGCGCGCCCCGCCACCGGTCGCTGGGAGTCACCGTCCCCGAGACCACCGGGGTACGCACGAACAAGCCGATCTCCACCCAGGAGGCCTTCGGCCGGGTGCTGGTGGAACTGGCCCGGGACCCACAGGTGGCGCCCTACCTGGTCACCACCGCGCCGGACGTGGCCACCTCCACCAACCTCGCCGGGTTCCTCAACAAGACCGGGGTGTTCGCCCCGACCGAGCGGCGTTCCTGGTCGGAGGACCGGATGCTGCGTTGGACGGAGAGCCCCACCGGGCAGCACATCGAGCTGGGCATCTCCGAGATGAACCTGTTCCTGCTGCTGGGTCAGCTCGGCCTGTCCTGGGACCTGTCCGGGCAGCCGCTGCTGCCGGTCGGCACGGTCTACGACCCGTTCGTGCTGCGCGGGCTGGACGCGTTCCTCTACGGCACCTACTCGGGTTCCCGGTTCGTGGTGGCCGGCACCCCGTCGGGCATCACCCTGGCCCCGGAGGGCGGTGCCCACCAGTCGACCATCACCGCCTCCGTCGGCCTGGAACTGCCCGGCGTGACCTTCTGCGAACCGGCGTACGCGACCAGCCTCGACTGGCTGCTCTGCGACGCGTTCGGCCAGATCGCACAGGGTGCCGCGCCGGCTGCCACCGCCGCGCCGGCCGAGGACGGGGCGTACTACTTCCGGCTGAGCACCCGCCCGCTGGACCAGGCGCCGTTCGAGGCGGCCCGGGCCCGCCTCGGCGACGCGGTGCTGCGCCGGCAGGTGGTCGCCGGGGCGTACCGGCTGGTGGACGCGCACCAGGCGTACCCGCATCTGGTGGACGCGCCGGTGGTGACCCTGGCCGCCTCGGGGGCGGTGCTGCCGGAGGCGCTCGCTGCCGCCGCCGAGCTGGCCGAGGAGGGCATCGCCGCGCACGTGGTCGACGTGACCAGCCTGGACCGGCTGTACCGGGCCTGGCAGCGCACCCTGCGCCAGGGCGTGCGCACCGCGACCGTGCCGAGCGTCCCCGGTGCGTTGCGGGCGGCTTTCGGGGACCGTGCCCCGCTGGTGACCGTGCACGATGCCGCCTCGCACGCGATGGCCTGGCTCGGCTCGGCGCTCGGAGTGCCGGCGGTGCCGCTCGGGGTGGACGAGTTCGGCCAGTCCGGCAGCGTCCGCGAGCTGTACGAACTGCACGACCTGCTCCCCGGCAGCATCGTCAACGCCGCCCTGGCCGCCCTGTCCCTACGCTGACCCACCCCCACCCCCACCCCCACCCGCCACCCGCGCCCCGCCCCTGTCCCCGTTCCCTTTCCCGCGCTGAGCTTCGTCGCGCGTCCTTCGGCCCTGGGCCGGGTGTGCCGCGTCGACGGCCCAGGCCGAGGCCCAGTCCCAGGGCGCGTCCAGGTTTCCGGCCCGGTGTTCTCTCGCAACCCCTCGGTCCCGCGTTCTCGTGCGGCCAACGACGCAGGGCCGGAGTTTCTGCCCTCGATCCCAGCCACCCCGACATAGATGCCGTCTCTGCATTGGTAACGCTCCGTGTAGGAAACGGCCTGCGTTATCGCAAATTACCCTGCGTGCTCGCTCGGGGGGTCCACCCGTCCCCGGTTTGCATCCTTTGCTCTGCTGCCATCTAAGCGACAGAGCGCTGAGCAGCGCCTATCTTGATCCCTCGTTTACGCGATGGGCTTCGACGTCACTACAATCTGTCACTGTCGCTCTCAGGGCAGCAGAGCAAAGTGGCCGAGTGGAGATAGGTGGGGCCGGTCCGAGCGTCGCTCTGAGTGACTGAGTGGGTGGTTTTCAGGCGGGCGGGCGCAGTCCGCCCGTCCGCCGACACCGCCCGATCCGACCCGTCAGGCCTGAGTCGACTCGCCGGGCCCGCCCGCCAGGCCCCCCGCCCGCCAGGCCCCCCGCCCGCCAGGGCCGCCGGGCCCGCCAGGCCCCCGCCCGCCAGGCCCCCCGCCCGCCAGGCCCCCCGCCCGCCAGGCCCCCCGCCCGCCAGGGCCCCCGCCCGCCGGGCCCGCCCGCCCGCCAGGGCCCCCGCCCGCCGGGCCCGCCCGCCCGCCAGGGCCCCCGCCCGCCGGGCCCGCCCGCCCGCCAGGGCCGCCCGCCCGCCGGGCCGGCCTGGCCCACCGGAGGGCCAAGATTCTGGGTAGTGGTGGGTCAGCGGGTCGGGCCGGGCGACGGCGACGTGGGGGGCGGGCCCGTCCCGGAGGTGGACGGGGACTCCGTTGCGCCCCGCGTCGGGGTCGGGGTGACGGGAACGTCGGCGCCCTTCGCTGGTTCCCGGATCACGTGACGTTCCAGGTTCACCTGGGCCTGACCGGTGCCGCCGACGGTGATGTCGTCGTACGCCTGGAGCAGTTTCTGCTGGTCGAAGTAGAGCACCGTCATCGACAGCGGGGTGGGCTTCTCGCCCTCCAGGCCGCGCAGCCCGGCGCCGCCGGTGGAGCCCTCCACCATCAACTGGGTGGGTTGCTGGCCGGCCACCTGCGGCAGCTTCGACACCTGCCGGGAGTGGGTGTGCCCGGCCAGCACCAGCGGGCAGGTGCCGGAGAGCGGCCCGGCCGAGGCCGGGTCGTGCACCAGCGCGACGTTCACCTGGCGCGGCGAGCTGCGGACCGTGGCGGCGAGCGTCTCGCCGGCCCCGATGACCTGGTCGGCGACCTGCGCGGTGAGGCCGCTGCCGGCGGGTGACGTCTCCTTGTCCGGGGTGAACCGGGGGTCACCGATGCCGGCGATGGTCAGCCCGGCCACGGTGGTGGTCGAGTTGTTCAGTACGACCGCGTTCGGTTGGCGGGCCACCGCCGCGGCAGTCCTGGGCGAGTCGTGGTTGCCCCGGATATAGACGTACGGCTTCTTGAGCAGGCCGATCGAGCCGACGTAGGACGCCTCGGGCTCGCTGCCCCAGTCGGTCAGGTCGCCGGTGTCGATCACCACGTCGATGCCGAACTGCTCGACCACGGTGCGGATCAGCTGCCAGCCGGTCGGGTTGAGGTGCATGTCGGAGACGTGCAGCACCCGGGTGGTGCCCGGCGCCGGTTCGTACACCGGCAGCGCCGAGACCGTGGTGTAGAGCTGACTGACGTTGCCCACCAACCGTTGCAACTGCTCGGCGTAGCGGCTGTAGTCGTTGGCGATCCGGCGCGCGTCACCGACGATCGCGGGGGCGTTGACGAGCAGTCCCTCGTACCGGGGCTCCTCGATGGCCTGCGGGCGCAGGGTGCCCGCCGCCAGCCCCAGGCTGCCGGCGGTCACCACCAGGGCCAGCCCGCCGGCCCACGCGGTACGCCGGGTGTCCCGGAAGACCAGCGCGGCCAGCAGCAGGGTGACCAGCACCGCACCGCCGAGGGTACGCAGCCCGAGCCGGAGCACCCCGTTGCGGACGTCCGTCACCGCCGACTGGCTGGCCCGGCTGATGCTCGCCGGGTCGTCGATCAACGCTTCGGTCTTGCGCTGGTCCAGCGCGCCGAGGCCGACCGTCAGGTGGGTCGGGCCCTGGTGGCTGTCGAGCTGCAGCGCGCCCAGCGGGGGGATGTCGACAGTGGTCCCGCCCCGGACCGCCGGAGCCAGGGTCAGATCGGCGCGGAACGGGCCGATGTCGGTGCTGACCCGGCCGGCGGCGAACACCCCGATGACCGTTCCGGTCAGGGCGACCAGCAGCACCGCCAGCACCACGCCGACCCGCCGGGCCTGCCCCGACCGGCCGGCCGGCCACCAGGTGCGCCGGCGCCGCTCACGCCGGGTGGGGGTGTCCGTTTCCCCGGGCCCGCGCTGCTCGTTCTCCTGACCGTCCATGCTGAGATTGTGACCTGCCCAGTGAAAGATCTTGGCAAACCCGCCCGACGGGCGGCCGATCCGCCCGGTACCTGCCCCGCTGTCCGGCCTGCCGGCGTGTCGTCAGCTCCGGCCGGCACCGCCGTCGGCGAAGACCAGCCGCAGCAGCCGGTCGTCCTCCGGCACCGGCTGGCCGCGCCCGTCGTGGTTGGAGGTGGAGACCCAGAGCGAACCGTCCGGGGCGGCGGCGATCGCCCGCAACCGACCGTACTTCCCGGTGAGGAGTTCCCGGGGCGCACCGAGCACGGTGCCGCCGTCGGTCAGCTCCACCAGCCAGAGCCGCTCGCCGCGCAGGCAGGCGGTGGCCAGTGACCGGCCCGTCGCCGCCAGCCCCGCACAGGACGCCTCCGAGGTGCCCCACTGCGCGATCGGGTCGACGAACCGCTTGTCACCGGCCTGCCCCTCCACCGTCGGCCAACCGTAGTTCGCGCCCTTGTCGATCCGGTTGAGCTCGTCCCAGGTGTTCTGGCCGAACTCGGTGGCGTACATCCGCTTTCCGGAATCCCAGGCCATGCCCTGCACGTTGCGGTGCCCCAGCGACCAGACCGGCGAGTTCGGGAACGGGTTGCCCGCCGCCGGTTTGCCGTCCGGGGTGATCCGCAGGATCTTGCCGGCCAGGTTGGCGCGGTCCTGGGCGGCGTCGCGGTTGCCGGCGTCGCCGGTACTCACGTAGAGCTGCCCGTCCGGGCCGAAGGCGAGCCCGCCGCCGTTGTGGTTGCCGGCCTTGGGGATGCCGGTCAGGATCGGCGTGGGGGTGCCGCCCAGCGTCAACCGGGCCACCCGGTTGTCCTGCGCGGTGGTGTAGTAGACGAAGACCGACCGGTCCTGCGCGTACGCCGGTGAGACGGCGATGCCGAGCAGCCCCGCCTCACCGGACGCGGCCACCTCCGGCACGGTCTGCACCGGGGCGACGGTCAGCCCCTGCGCCCCCGACTCCGGCCCGACCTTGAGGATCCGGCCGCTGTCCCGCTCGGTGACCAGCGCCGCCCCGTCCGGCAGGAAGGCGATCGCCCACGGTACCCGTAGACCCTTCGCCAGCACCGTGGCCACCACCTGCTGCTCCGGGGTGCCCGCCGACGCAGACGGGGTCGGCAGGTTGGGGGGCTCACCGGCCGGGTCGGGCTCCGGCGGGCCGAGACTGCACCCGGTCAGCAGCAGCGCGACGCCGGAGGTCGCCAGGGCCGCGCGGACCCGGGCGGTGCGGGGATACGGGAGTCGGGCGGTCACCCGCCCCAGCCTAGCCCGCGAATCCGGACCCGCCGGGCCGGCGGCGGACGGGCCACCGGTCGGTGGACGCCTCAGCGGGCCCGTACGGCCAACAACGCCACGTCGTCCTCGCGCCGCTGTTCGGTGCCGAGCAGCAGGTCGCACAGGTCGGCGGCGGGCCGGGCACCGGCGGCGGCGACCCGTTCGCACAACTGCGCCATGCCCTCGTCGATCGGCTGGTCCCGCCGTTCCACCAGCCCGTCGGTGTAGAGCAGCAGGGTGTCCCCGGGAGCGAGCAGCACCTCCGCCCCGGTCCGCGGGACCGGGCGGGTGAACCCCAGCAGCGGCTCCCGGCGGCCGCCGAGCAGTCGTACGCCGCCGTCGGCGGTGACCAGCAGCGGCGCGGGATGGCCGGCGTTGCACCAGGTGACCGCGACCCCGCCCGGGGCCGGCCGCAGTCGGGCCAGCACCGCCGTGGCGGCGGTCGGGATGTGCAGCCCCGAGATGGTGGCGTCCAACCGCCGCATCAACTCGTCGACCGGGTCGCTGCGACCGTACGCGTTGCCCCGCACCAGGTTGCGGAGCTGCCCCATCGTCGCGGCGGCCTCGATGTCGTGGCCGGCGACGTCCCCGATCGCGGCGATCAGGTCGCCGTCGGGCTGGACGAAGGCGTCGTACCAGTCGCCGCCCACCTCCACCCGGTCGGCGGCCGGCTGGTAGCGGGCCACCAGCTCGACCCACGGGCTCTGCGGCAACTGCGGGAGCATGCTGTGCTGCAGCACCTCGGCGACGTGCCGCTGCTCGCCGTAGATCCACCCGTTGCCGACCGCCTGCCCGGCGCGACGGCCGATCTCCAGTGCGGTACCCAGGTCGTCGTCGTCGAAGGCCCGCCGACCCGGCCCGTTGACCAGGGTCACCGCGCCCATCACCGCGCCCCGGCCGGGGGCCGGCACCGGCACGGTCAGGTGCGAGGCGAAGCCCAGCCGTTCGGCGAGGGTCACCAGCTCCGGGGCGTCGCTGGCCTGCCGGATGTCGGCCAGGTCGGCGACGCCGCGCAGCACCGGCTGGCCGGTCCGCAGCACCGTCCGGGTGATCGAGGCCGGGCCGAGCCGGTGGAGCGCGAGCTCGCCGAGCCGGGCCACCTCGGCGGCGCGGGCCGGATCACGGTGCACGGCGGTGACCCGTCGGGGGGTGCCTGCCCGGTCGACCAGGGTCACCGTGGCCCAGTCGGCAAGCAACGGCACCACCGCGTCGGCCAGCCGTCCCACCGCCGTCTCCACGTCGAGTGTCCCGGCCAGGGTCTCGCTCAGCGAGGCGAGCAGGTTGAGCCGGTCGTGTGCCTGCTCGACCAGGCGGCGGGCCTCCTCGGCCGCATCCAGCGCGATCCGCAGCCGCAGCTCCGAGGAGCAGGCCGCCGCCAGGTCGGCCAGGGTGCGTAGCTGGGCCTTCGTCCAGGCCCGGGGTTTGCTGTCGATCGCGCACAGCGAGCCGAGCACCCGGCCGTCCAGGTCGGTCAGCGGCATCCCGGCGTACGCGATGACGCCCAGTTCCGGCACGGCCAGGTTGTCCCGTACCCGGGGATAGAGCCGGGCGTCCGGCAGCACCAGCGGGATCTCGGTGTCGATCACGTGTTGGCAGAACGAGTGGCTCAGCGGGGTCTGCCGGCGGGCGGCCCACGGGTCGGGCAACCCGACCGCGCCGGGGAAGAACTGTCGGGTCTCGCTGACCAGGGAGACCAGCGCCACCGGCACGTCGAGCAGGTCGCTGACCAGCCGGGCGAACCTGTCGAACGCCTCGTCCGGCGCGGCGCCCAGACCGGTGTCGGTAAGCGACCGCAGCCGGGCCGGGTCGGCCAGTGCGGGGATGTCGACGGCCGGCCGTTCGGTGCGTTCGGTCATCGACCACCTGTCTGCCGTGATGGGGGACGCCGTTCGACGTCCGACCCTCGGTTATACCTGCCCCGGCCGATCCGCGCCTGTGGACGTGGGCGACGTCGCCCGGTGCGGCGTCGGTCGGCCGGCCCGTCTGCACGGGCCGCCGTCGGAGGGCTATCGTCGGCACGCGTGAAGGTATGGATTCCGCATTCCGCCGGTGTCGAGCTGCTCGGGCCGGTGCCGTGCGGTGTCACCGTACAGCCGTGGACCGATCCGGCGAATCCCCCCGGCGACCCGGCGGACGTCCGGTTCTGGGTGCCGCCGTTCCTGGCCGGCACGGACACCACGACGATGCTGGACCGGCTGCCCGACCTGGCGGTGGTGCAGCTCCTCTCCGCGGGGGCGGACGCCTGGACCGGTCGGGTGCCTGCCGGGGTCACCCTGTGCGACGCCCGGGGGGTGCACGACGCCGGCACCGCCGAGTGGGTGGTCACCGCGATCCTCGCCCAGTTGCGCGGCTTCCCGGCGCTGGCCCGCGCCCAGGCCCGGCGGGAGTGGGCGTACGACCAGGTCGCGCCGACCGACGAGCTGACCGGCAAGCGGGTGCTGATCGTGGGGGCCGGCTCGATCGGCGCGGCGGTACGGGACCGGCTGGCCCCGTTCGACGTCACCTTCACCCTGGTCGCCCGCAGCGCCCGGCCGGCCGAAGGGGTCCACGCGGTGGCCGAGTTGCCGCGGTTGTTGCCCGAGGCCGACGTGGTGGTGCTGTTGGTGCCGTTGACCGACGCCACCCGGGGGTTGGTGGACGCCGACTTCCTGGCCGCCATGCCGGACGGGGCGCTGCTGGTCAACGCCGCCCGTGGCCCGGTGGCGGACACCTCGGCGCTGGTCGCGGAGCTGACCTCGGGCCGGCTGCGGGCGGCGCTGGACGTGACCGAACCGGAGCCGTTGCCCGCCGACCATCCGCTCTGGGAGCTGCCGAACGTGCTGCTCACCCCGCACGTCGCCGGCTCGGTGCGCGGGCTGCTGCCCCGGGCGTACCGGCTGGTGGGGGAGCAGGTGCGCCGGTTCGCCGCCGGGACGCCGCTCGTCAACCGGGTGGTGGACGGCTACTGACAGCGCCGCTGTGGGCGGGCCGGCGCACAGCTCGGATGGTGGGGCTCCGGACCGGTGGGGCGGCTGCCCGGCTCAGTGGGTGTCGGGCCGGGTCTGCCCGGTGATCGAGACCAGTCGGGGCAGGTCCGCGCCGCGGACGGCGGGAAGGGGCAGCTGATGCCCGTCGGCGAGCCGGACGACGGCCCGGCCGCGTGGGTCGGCGGCCAACTCGACGACCTGTTCCCAGGGCACCCGTCGGCTTCCGGCCAGCGCTCGCAGCCGCAGCTCGCGCGGGTCGGCGTCGGTGCCGGAGCGCCAGGCCCAGACCGCGACGACAAGCGGGATCAGCAGTACGGGCAGCAGGTACCACCGGGCGGCGGCCAGGGGCAGCGCGCCGACGGTGGCGATCACGGCCGCGACCAGGATGGCCTGGTTGTGCCGGAAGCGGATGGTGTCGGCGCTACTCACCCCCCGATGATCCCACCTGCGGCCGGGCCGACCGGCACCCGGGGCTGCCGCCGCGAATAGGTGACGCGGGTCACGGCAGAGGGGCATAACCGGGGGGATTGCGGCTCGTTGAAACGCTAACCCCTTCTGCACCGGCCCGTGTCCCCCTCACGAAGGCGACCGCCGTGACCGTCGCTCCCCTCCTCCGCCGCCCACCGTCCGCCCCGATCGTGTTCTCGCTGCTCGCCGCGCTGCTGATCGGTGCCGGCCTGGCAGATGTCCTCCCGCCGCTGGCGGCCACCGCGCTCGCCGGCGCCGGCGGCTGCGCGCTGGCCATCCGTCGACTGTTCCGACTGACCACCACGGGTGGCCCGGACCGGCGGGCCCGGCACCGCCGCCGGGCCGCCGCCCTGCTCAACGCCGCGGTGACGGTGGCCGGGCTGACCGTGGCGGTGTTACCGCTGACGCCGACGGTACGGCGGGTCGAGGTCGCGGCGGTCGGGCTCGGCGTGGCCACCCTGGCGTACGCGGTCGGTCTGCTCCTGCTGCCCGGCCACTCCCGGCTGACTCCCCGGGCCCGGTTGCGCCGTGGGGTGGACGTGCTCGGCCTGGGCACCGCGCTGCTCTTCGCCGGCTGGGTGCTGGTCCCGCCCGGTCCGGTGCCGCCGGTGGTCCGGGTGGTCACCGTGGTCGGCGCGGGTGGTCTGGCCGGGTTGCTGGTGAGCGCGTTGGCCGACGGGCGTCGTCGTCCCGGGGCGGCCCGCTGTCGGGTCGGGGCGGCGGCCGTCCTGCTCGGGCTGGCCGACCTGGTGGCACTGCTGGCCTACCGGGCCCCCGGGGCGGCGCTGCTGACCGCGGTGCCGTTGCTGGCCGGCGGGGCGCTGCTGACCGCCACCGCGATGGCCCGGGTCTCGGCGGGTGACCCGGCCGGTCTGTCCGGTCCACCGCCGGCCTGGCCACGGGTGACCGCCCCCGCGGTGGTGGCCACCGTGGCGGCGGTCGGCCACCTGGTGTTCGTGGGCGGCTTCACCCGGACCGCCGTCCTGCTGGGGCTGGCGGTGATCCCGCCGTTGGTGGGCCGGGAGTTGATCTCCGCGACCGACAACCGACGGTGGGCGGGCCTGCTGGCCGCCCGGGAGGCGTATTTCCGGACGTTGGTCTCGGGTGGTCGCGACCTGACCCTGGTGCTCGACGACGGGTTGCGGGTCCACTGGCTGTCGGAGGCCGGCGAGCGCTGGTTCGGGCTGCGCCAGGACGAGGTGTGCGGGCTGGCGCTGGCCGACCTGTTGCACCCGGACGACGCCCCGGTCGTCCTGGCCCGGCTGGCCGCGCAGCCCGACGACGGTGTTCCGCCGCTGCTGGTGGCCAGGATGCGGGCCGGTGACGGTGGCTGGCGCGAGATCGAGTCGACGGTGAGCGACCAGCGGGACGTGCCGGAGGTTGCCGCGGTGGTGCTGCACGTGCGGGACGTCGGGGAACGCCGCCGGTGGGAACGTGAGCTGCGTCGGATCGCGGCCACCGACCCGCTCACCGGGCTGGCCACCCGGCGGGAGCTGTTGCGGGTGCTCGACGAGCGGTGCGGCACGCCCGGTGCCCTGCTCGTGCTCGACGTGCACGGCCTCGACCTGTCGCCGGACGGGCCCGCTCCCGCGGGGGCCGACGCCGTCCTGACCACCACCCTCCGCCGGCTGCGTGACGTGGTCGGTCCCCGGGACCTGGTGGCCCGGCTGTCCGGCACGGAGTTCGCGGTGGTCACCGATGCCGCCTCGGTGCCGGCGTACGCGTTGGGCGGACGACTGCTCGCCGCGTTGACCGAGCCGTGTCCGGTGTCGACGGGGATGGTGCGGTTACGGGTCGGCGTGGGCCTGGCCGAGCTGGCCGGCGCGGGGCCGCCGGACGTGCTGCGCCAGGCCGAACTGGCGCGTCGCCGGGCCGTCCAGCTCGGCCGGAACCGGGTCGAGTTCTACGACGCCTGCCTGGAGGAGCAACTGGTCCGCCGGCTGGACCTGGAACGGGAACTTCCCGGCGCGCTGGCCCGGGGCGAGTTGGACCTGGTCTACCAGCCGGTGCTGGCGTTGGCCGACCGGCGCCCCGCCGGCATCGAGGCGTTGTTGCGGTGGCGCAGCCCGGTCCTGGGCACCGTGCTGCCGGCCGAGTTGTTACCCGTCGCCGAGGATCTCGGCCTGCTGGGTGAGCTGGGTAGGTGGGTGCTGGACCGGGCCTGCCGGCAGCTCGCCGACTGGTCGTACGGGGGCCGGGAACTGTGGCTGGCGGTCAACGTCACCCTGGCCGAGCTGTTGGCGCCGGATCTGGTGCCCCGGGTGGCGGCGGTGTTGGCCGGGCACAACGTCCCGGCGGAACGGCTGGTGCTGGAGATCGCCGCGTCGAGGCTCGGCACCGATCTGCCGACGGTGGTGACCCGGCTTGCCGGGTTGCGGTCGATGGGGGTGCGCACCGCGCTCGACGACTTCCGGGCGGAGCACGCCTCCCTGGCCCAGCTCCGCCGGCTGCCGATCGACCTGTTGAAGGTGCAGCCGCAGCCGGCCGTGCCGGCCGACGGTGCCCGTCCGCTGATCGACGTGGTGGTGGGCCTGGGGGAGCGGCTGGGGGTGACGGTGGTGATGGCGGAGCTGGAGTCCGAGCCGGACGTCGACCGGGCTACCCGGGCCGGCTGCCGGTACGGCCAGGGTTACGCGCTGGCGCGGCCGGCCACCGCCGAACGGGTCGAGGCGTACTTCGCGGAGTTCCCGACCACAGCCCGGTGAGATCGACCGCCCCGGTGAGATCGGGTAGGCGGCTTTCCTGAACCGGTTCACCTCGCCCGGGGCGGTGCGGTGCTGCCGCGCGGGGTCAGGTGCGCCGTCTCGTCCTGGAGCCCGTCGACCGGCTCGCCGGCGATGACGGCGAGCAGTTGGCGGGCGGCGTGCGCGCCGTAGGCGGGGATGTCCCGGCTGAGCGCTGTCAGCGGCGGGTGGACCAGCTGGCACAGCGGGGAGTCGTCCCAGGCCACGATGGACAGGTCGGCGGGCACGCCGAGCCCCATCTCCTGGGCCACGGAGAGCCCGGCGATCGCCATCACGTCGTTGTCGTAGATCAGCGCGGTGGGGCGCTGGGCGGAGCTGAGCAACCGTCGGGTGGCCCGGGCGCCCTCCTCGCCGGTGTAGTCGGACCACACGGTCGCCGCCTCGGTGAGCCCGAGCCGACCGCACACCTCGGTGAAGGCGTCGGTCCGGATGCCGGTGTGCAGCAGCGAGGGCAGACCACCGACCCGGGCGATCTTGCGGTGGCCGAGCGCGACCAGGTATTCCACCGTCTCGGCCAGCGCCGCCGCCTCGTCGGACCAGACGCTGGCCAACGTGCCGGTGTGCCCCGGCCCGCCGATCACCACGGCGGGTAGTTGCAGTTCTTCCAGGGCGGGCACCCGGATGTCGTCGGTACGCAGGTCGCAGACGAGGACCCCGTCCACCCGCCGCTCGGCCCACCACCGTCGGTAGACCGCGATCTCCGCCTCCTGGTCGGCCACCACCTGGAGGGTCAGCGCGTACGAGCGGGCGGAGAGTTCGGCCTCGACGCCGCTGATCAGCTCCATGAAGAACGGCTCGATGCCGAGTATCCGGGCTGGCCGGCACAGCGCCAGGCCGACCGCGTCGGCGGTGGCGCCGGAGAGCGCGCGGGCGGCGCTGCTCGGGCTGAAGCCGATCTCGGCGGCGATCGCCAGGATCCGCTGCCGGGTGGTCTCCGAGACGCCCGGTTGCCCGTTGAGCGCGTACGAGACCGCGCCCTTGGACACTCCGGCGCGTCGGGCGACGTCGGCGATGGTCGGCCGCTTCACCGGCGGGTCTCCTCCACTCCTCGCGGCCTGGGCAGGCCGTCCACGGGGCCGGGATCGCCGGCGGTGCCCACGCTACCGGTGCCTGGTCCGGCCGGTGTCCCCGGCTGTGGTCGACCCCTGCCCGTCGTGGGCGGACGATCTGCTTGCCCGGTTAAGCGCGGCAGTCGCGTCGCGCCCGGATAGGGGCGCGCGGGGCTGCCGTGCGGGCCGACAGAGCCGCCTCATCACGACTGGTCACGCTCCCATGGGCACCCGCAGGTTACCGGTCGAGAGCGTTGTTAACCGGCCGTTGACAGTGCACGGGGTGGCCCGTACGGTGGCCTCACTTATCCGGTTCAGTCAACGTTCCTCGATGTCTGGAGCGTTCCCCATGCGTGCGCGGAGGATGAGATGACACGGTCCTGGACCCACTGGGCCCGCGCGGCGGCGGTCGGTGCCGTCAGCCTGACGATGATCGCCGCGTGCAGCGGCAAGAGCACCACCGACTCGGGCGGCAAGGGCGGCCAGGTCACCCTCAAGATCAATTTTTGGGGCGACTTCGGTCTCCAGGACCTCAAGACCCGCTACGAGGCCGACCACCCCAACGTCAAGATCCAGCTCAACTCGGGCGAGTACAACGCCCAGCACGAGGATCTCCAGAAGAAGCTGGTCGCCGGCAACGGCGCGGCGGACATCGCCGCCGTCGACGAGGGCTTCATGGTCCAGTTCCGCAGCCAGTCCGACAAGTTCGTCAACCTGCTCGACAAGGGCGCCAACTCCTACGAGAGCAAGTACCTGCCCTGGAAGTGGAAGCAGTCGCTGTCGGCCGACGGCAAGAGCCAGATCGGCCTCGGCACCGACGTCGGTGGCCTGGCCATGTGCTACCGCACCGACCTGTTCAAGGCCGCCGGGCTGCCCACCGAGCGGGACCAGGTCTCCGCGCTCTGGCCCACCTGGGACAAGTTCATCGAGGTCGGTCAGGAGTACACCGGCAAGACCAGGAAGAAGTTCCTCGACTCCGGCACCAATTTGTTCAACCCGATCCTCGGCCAGCAACCGGTCGGCTTCTACACCGACCAGGAACAGCTCCAGATGGAGCAGGGCCCGAAGGTCGCCTTCGACTACACGATCAAGGCGATCGGGGCCGGGCTCTCGGCCAACCTGACCAGCTTCCAGGCCGACTGGGACAAGGGCTTCACCGCCGGCTCGTTCGCCGTGCTCGCCTGCCCGGCGTGGATGCTCGGCCACATCAAGGACACCGCACCCGGCACCCAGGGCAAGTGGGACATCGCCGCGGTGCCCGGTGGCGGCGGCAACTGGGGCGGCTCGTTCCTCACCATCCCCAAGCAGAGCAGGCACGTCGACGAGGCGTACCAGCTGCTGGAGTGGCTGGTCCAGCCGGAGCAGCAGATCGAGATCTTCAAAAAGGTCGGCAACCTGCCCTCACAGCCGGCGCTCTACGCCGACCCGGCGATCGCCGAGTTCAGGAACCCGTTCTTCAACGACGCGCCGGTCGGGCAGATCTTCCCGAAGATGGCGCAGGGGCTGACCCCGCAGTACCTGGGCAAGAAGAACGGCCCGACCCGGGTCGCCGTGGAGAACGTGATCACCCGGGTGCAGAACAGGACCCTGAAGCCGGACGCCGCCTGGGCGGAGGCGGTCAAGGAGGCCGAGAAGGCCGGCACGTCCTGACCGTCCGCACCTCCCGTCACGTCCCCGGCCCTGGAGGGTGTCCTGTGTCCACCACCCGTGCCGCGTCGCCGTCGAGTCACCGCAACGGGCCGGAGCACGATCCCTCCGGGGCCGGTGACCGGTCGCTCGACTGGCGCAACCGGCTGTACCGCTTCGACATGCGTTACCTGCCCTACCTGATGGTCGCGCCGTTCTTCCTGCTCTTCGGCGTCTTCGGGCTCTTCCCACTGCTGTTCAACGGGGTCGTCGCGCTACGCAACTACCGGCTCGACGACCCGACCCTGCCGTACTGGGCGGGTGTCGCGAACTTCAGCCGGCTCGCCGGCGACGAGGACTTCTGGAACGCGCTCTACAACACCTTCGGCATCTTCCTGCTCTCCTCGGTGCCGCAACTGCTGCTGGCGCTGGTGGTCGCCTCGCTGCTCAACCGCAGGCTGCGGGCGCAGACCTGGTGGCGGGTCGGGGTGCTGCTGCCGTACGTCACCCCGATCGTCGCCTCGACGATGGTGTTCAGCGCGTTCTTCTCCCGCAGTTTCGGGATGGCCAACTGGTTGCTCGCCGAGGTGGGCATCGGCGGGACCGGGGACGCCGCGATCGACTGGCGGGCCGACAAGCCGCACGCCTGGATCGCCATCGCCACCATGGTCAACTGGAAGTGGATCGGCTACAACGCCCTGCTCTACCTGGCCGCCATGCAGTCCATCCCACGCGACGTCTACGAGGCGGCGGCGATCGACGGGGCCGGCCCGTGGCGGCAGCTCTGGCGGATCACCGTGCCGATGATCCAGCCGGTCATCGTCTTCACCGTGGTGCTCTCCACCATCGGCGGGCTGCAACTGTTCACCGAGCCGATGCTGTTCGACCTGAACGCGCAGGCCGCCACCGGCGGGCCGAACGGCGAGTGGCAGACCATCGCCCAGCTCATCTACAAGGTCGGCTGGAAGGACCTCAACCTCGGCTACGCCGCCGCGATGTCCTGGGCGCTGTTCCTGATCATCCTGCTGGTCACCGGCCTCAACACCCTGCTCACCAACCGCCTGTCGGGAGGTCATCGGTGAGCGCGAGGAACGCAGCGCAGCGGAGTACCGCAGTCGCGAGCGAAAGGTCATCGGTGAGCGCGAGGAACGTAGCGCAGCGGAGTACCGCAGTCGCGAGCGAAAGGTCATCGGTGAGCGCGAGGAACGTAGCGCAGCGGAGTACCGCAGTCGCGAGCGAAAGGGGACACCGATGACCGTCGTCGCCCCGCCACGGCCCACCGGACCGACCCGCCGACGGCACCGGCCCGCCCTTCCGGGCCGCGCGCCGCAGGACACCCCGGCCGGCCTCGGCACGTACCTGCTGCTGTCGTTGACCTTTCTGTTCGCCGCCTTCCCGCTCTACTGGATGTTCGTCATCGCCACCAGCGACGACGAGGCGCTGGCCAAGCTGCCACCGGCGGTGGTGCCTGGTAACCGGTTCCTGGCCAACCTGGAGGAGGTCTTCTCCCTCCAGGACGTCTACTTCGCCGCCTCCCTGATCAACAGCTTCATCGTGTCGACAGTGGTGACCGCCTCGGTGCTCTTCTTCTGCTCGCTGGCCGGGTTCGCCTTCGCCAAGCTGCGGTTCCGGGGCAGCAACATGCTGATGCTCCTCGTGGTGCTCACCCTCACCGTTCCCAACCAGCTCGGCATCGTCGCGCTCTACATCGTGATGGGAAAGCTCGGCTGGAACGGCACCCTGCTGGCGGTGATCGCGCCCGGCCTGGTCACCGCGTTCGGGGTGTTCTACATGCGACAGTTCATCGTCAACAGCGTGCCCGACGAGCTGATCGAGTCGGCCCGGGTCGACGGGGCGACCACCATGCGGATCTACCGCAGCATCGTGCTGCCGGCGATCCGTCCGGCCCTGGCCGTGCTGGGCCTGCTCACCTTCGTGGCCACCTGGAACGACTTCCAGTGGCCGCTGATCACGCTCAGCGGCACCGACTACCCGACCTCGATGGTGGCCATCTCCGATCTGGCGAGCGGTAACTACGTCATCTACCGTCGGGTGCTCGCGGGGGCGTTCATCGCCACGGTGCCGTTGCTGGTGATGCTCTTCGTCGGCGGCCGGCAGATCGTCCGGGGAATCATGGAAGGCGCGGTGAAGTCGTGAGCGAGCAGGTGTTGCACGAGGGTTGGCGGTTGCGCGCGGTGTCCGGTCCGCAGGTGCCCGACGCCGTGGCCGGTCGGGCGGTGCCGGCAACCGTGCCGGGCTGCGTACACACCGACCTGCTCGCCGCCGGCCTGATCGACGACCCCTACCTCGACGACAACGAGACGGCGCTCGCCTGGATCGGCCGCACCGACTGGGAGTACGCGACCACGTTCGTCCACCGGCCCGGCGACGACGACCGGGTCGACCTGGTCTGCGCCGGGCTGGACACGGTCGCCACGATCACGCTCAACGGGGTCGAGGTCGGCCGCACCGCCAACATGCACCGGTCCTACCGCTTCGACGTGCGGTCGGCGCTGCGGCCGGGGGAGAACACCCTCGCCGTCCGGTTCGACTCGGCGTACCGCTATGCCGAGGAGCAGCGGGACCGGCTCGGCGACCGGCCCAACGCCTACCCGGAGCCGTTCCAGTTCGTCCGCAAGATGGCCTGCAACTTCGGCTGGGACTGGGGGCCGACGGTGGTGACCGCCGGGATCTGGCAGCAGATCGGGCTGCACGCCTGGTCCACTGCCCGGCTGGGCACCGTCCGTCCACTGGTGACGGTGATCGACGGCGCGGGGCGGGTGGAGCTGCAGGTCGAGGTCGAACGGGCGGCCGACGTGCCGTTGACCGTCCGGGCCGAGGTCGCCGGGGTGGTCGGCGAGACGACCGTCCCGGCCGGGCGGCGCACGGCCGCGCTGACCCTCACCGTCGCCGACCCCGAGCTGTGGTGGCCCCGGGGGTACGGCGCACAGCCGCTGCACCCGCTGACGGTGACCCTGGCGACGGCGGACGGTCACACCCTGGACACCTGGTCACACCGGATCGGGTTCCGCTCGGTACGCCTGGACACCACCCCCGACGCCCACGGCACCCCGTTCACCCTGCACGTCAACGACGTGCCGGTGCTGGTCCGGGGAGCGAACTGGATCCCCGACGACGCGTTCCCCACCCGGATCACCCGGGACCGGCTGGCCCGGCGGTTCACCCAGGCCGCCGACGCCAACGTCAACCTGCTCCGGGTCTGGGGCGGTGGCCGCTACGAGTCGGCCGACTTCTACTCCCTCGCCGACGAGCGGGGGCTGCTCGTCCAACAGGACTTCCTGTTCGCCTGCGCGGCCTACCCGGAGGAGGAGCCGTTCGGCACGGAGGTCGAGGCGGAGGCGCGGGAGCAGGTGACCCGGCTGGCCGGGCACCCGTCGTTGGTGCTCTGGACCGGTAACAACGAGAACATCTGGGGCTGGCACGACTGGGAGTGGCAGGAGCGGCTGGCCGGGCGCACCTGGGGACGGGGCTTCTATCTCGACCTGCTGCCCCGGGTGGTCGACGAGCTGGACCCGACCCGCCCGTACTGGCCGGGTAGCCCGTGGTCGGGCACCGAGGCGATCCACCCCAACGACCCGGCGCACGGCACCACGCACATCTGGGACGTCTGGAACACCGACGACTACACGAAGTACCGGGAGTACGTCCCCCGGTTCGTCGCCGAGTTCGGCTACCAGGCGCCCCCGGCGTACGCGACGCTGCGCCGGGCGCTCTCCGACGAGCCGCTGGCGCACGACTCACCGGGGATGACCCACCACCAGAAGGCCGCCGACGGGGACGCGAAGCTGCAACGCGGGCTCGACGCCCACCTGCCCGCCCCGGCCGACTTCGACGACTGGCACTACCTGACCCAGCTCAACCAGGCGCGGGCGATCCAACTGGGGGTGGAACACTTCCGCTCCCACCGGGACGTCTGCTCCGGCACCATCGTCTGGCAGCTCAACGACTGCTGGCCGGTCACCTCGTGGGCGGCCGTCGACGGCGACGGCCGCCGCAAACCCCTGTGGTACGCGCTGCGCCGGGCGTACGCCGACCGGCTGCTCACCGTCCAGCCCCGTGACGGCGGGCTGGCCCTGGTGGCGGTGAACGAGACGGGCACCCCGTGGCGGGCCCCGGTCACGGTGACCCGGTCCACCCTGCACGGCGAGCCGAGGGCGAAGACCTCGTACCGGCTCGACGTGCCGGCGTACGCGGCGGTGACGTTGCCGCTGCCGGCGGACCTGGCGGTGGCGGAGGAGGAACGCCGGGAACTGCTTGTCGCCGAGGCCGGTGACAGCGCGGAGCGGGCGCTGTGGTTCTTCGCCGAGGACCGGGACGCGCACTGGCCGGCGGCCCGCTACGAGGCGACGGTGGAGGAGGTCGAGGGTGGTCAGCGGGTCCGGGTCACCGCACAGACCGTGCTGCGCGACCTGACCCTCTTCCCGGACCGCCTCGACCCGGCCGCCGAGGTCGACGCGGCCCTTGTCACAGTGCTGCCGGGGGAGTCGGTCACGTTCACGGTGACCGGTGGTGCGCCGCTGGACCCGGCGGAGCTGACCAGCCGCCCGGTGCTGCGCTGCGTCAACGACCTGGTCGACGGCTGACCCGCCCCTTGACAACCCCCGTCCGATCAACGAAAGTCGATGCATACCGGTGCGGCGGCGCGCTCCTTCCCCTCCTGCGAAGGGCAGCCGCGATGTCGCCTGCGCTCACCCGCCGTCACCTGTTCCGCCTCGGCGGGGCCACCCTCGTCGTCGCCGCCGGCACCGGTCTCGGCCTGCCCGCCCTCGCCGCCGGCACCGTCACCGTCGACCTGGTGATCTACGGCGCGACCTCGGCCGGCATCATGGCTGCCGTGCAGATGCGCCGGCTCGGCGGCACCGCCGTGATCGTCGAACCGGGCAGCCACGTCGGCGGGCTCACCACTGGCGGACTCGGCTACACCGACAGCGGCACCAGCGCCGCCATCGGCGGCCTCGCCGGGGAGTTCTACCGCCGGGTGTACGCCCGCTACCAGGGCACCCCGGTCACCCCCGACTCGCCGATGCGGCTGGTCTTCGAGCCGCACGTGGCCGCCGAGGTCTTCGACGACCTGCTCACCGAGTACGCGGTCCCGGTCTACCTGAACGCGCCGCTGGCCACGGTCGCGCGGACCGGCGACCGGATCACCGGGCTGGTCACCGACAACGGGCAGCTCTTCGCCGGGCCGATGTTCGTCGACGCGACGTACGAGGGTGATCTGATGGCCGCCGCCGGGGTGTCGTACGCGGTCGGCCGGGAGGCCAACACCGCGTACGGCGAGACGGTCAACGGGGTGCAGTTGCGCGGGGAGCACCAGTTCACCCGGCCGGTCGACCCGTACGTGGTGCCGGGCAGCCCGGCCAGCGGTCTGCTCCCCGGCATCTCCGCCGCCCCGGTCGCGCCGAACGGCACCGGCGACGACCGGATCCAGGCGTACAACTTCCGGATGTGCCTGACCCAGGCCGCCGGCCGGGTCCCGTTCCCGCAGCCGGCCGGCTACGACCCGGCCGACTACGAACTGCTGCTGCGGTACGTGCAGGCCGGCTACACCGGGCCGTTCTTCACCACGCAGAGCGTCGGCGGCGGGAAGACCGACTCGAACAACACCGGGGCGTTCTCCACCGACTTCATCGGCGCGAACTACGCCTTCCCGACGGCCGGCCGGGCGCAGCGGGCGAGCCTGGTCGCCGACCACCGGACCTACCAGCAGGGCCTGCTGTGGTTCCTGGCCAACGACCCCCGGCTGCCGGCGACTGTCCGGGCGGGGGTCGCCGGCTGGGGCCTGGCCGCCGACGAGTTCACCGCCACCGGCAACTGGCCCCCACAGCTCTACGTCCGCGAGGCCCGCCGGATGGTCTCGGCGTACGTGATGACCGAGCGGGACTGCCGGGGCAGCGTACGGGCCGCCGACTCGATCGGGTTGGCCAGCTACACGATGGACTCGCACAACTGCCAGCGGGTGGTGGTGAACGGGCTGGTGAAGAACGAGGGCGACGTGCAGGTCGGGGTGCCCGGCCCGTACCCGATCAGCTACCGGTCGATCGTGCCCACTGCCGCGCAGTGCGCCAACCTGTTCGTGCCGGTGTGCCTGTCGGCCACCCACATCGCGTACGGGTCGATCCGGATGGAACCGGTCTTCATGATCCTCGCCCAGTCCGCCGCGACGGCGGCGAAGCTGGCGCTCGACGCGGGGGTGCCGGTGCAGCAGGTCGACGTCGCCGCCCTCCAGGCCCGGTTGCGCGCCGACGGGCAGCTCCTCACCTGGCCGCCCACCGCCGACGGCGAGATCGTGGTGGACAACCGGGCGGCCGGGGTCGCCCGGTCCGGTGTCTGGGTGGGCAGCACCGCGATCGGCGGCTACTGGGGGTCGGACTACGAGCACGACGGCAACACCGGCAAGGGCGTCAACCGGCTGCGGTTCACCCCGTCCCTGCCGATGGCCGGGAGCTGGGTGGTCCAGGTGCGCTGGACCGCCGACCCGAACCGGGCCAGCAACGTCCCGGTCGACGTGGTGCACGACGGTGGGGTGACCACCCGGGTGGTCGACCAGCGCACCTCGGGCGGGCAGTGGGTGTCGTTGGGGACCTACCGGTTCCCGGCGGGTACGGCCGGCAGCGTGCTGATCCGCACCGACGGCACCGACGGCTACGTCGTCGCCGACGCGGCCCGCTTCGTACCGGCCTGACCGTGCGGCCGCCGATCCGTCCACGGCAGCAGCGGGAGCGGTGTTGCGGCGGTGCTGCGGAGTCGAGTACGTTCTGCGGCACGCCGTCGAGCCGGGAGGAGGTCAGAACGATGTCCGATGTTCTGCGCCCCCTCCGCGTCCCGGCGTCCACGCGGGTCTGACCGGGGCGTTCGCCTTCCGGAGGATTCCCCATGACCGACCTGGTCATCCGCCCGCTCGTCGCGGGCGAGGAAGATCTGTTCGACTCCATGCCCGACCCGCTGCCCCAACTGCGCAAGATCGGTTACGCCGACGGCGTCGCCGGAGGTGGCTACCGTCCCGAACGCACCTGGGTCGCCCTCCGGGGCGGTCGGGTGGTCGGCCGGGCCGCGTGGCTCCTGCCGCCCGGAGCCGCCGGCGCACCCTGGCTGGAACGCTTCGACCTGACCGCCGAGCCGGAGGTGGGTGCCGCACTGCTGCGTACGGCCCACGAGGCGCTCGGCGGCCCGCACCGGTACTACGCCGGCCTGCCCGCGCACTGGCGGCGTCGGCCGGAGGTGCTCGCCGTGGTCCGGGCGCCGCTGGCGGCGGCCCGGCTCGCCGGGCTGGTCGAGCGCGGTGAGCGGCTCCGGTGCTCGTGGGCGGGCACACCGCTGCCGGCCGGCTCCGGGCGCTACACCTTCCGCCCGGCCACCGACGCCGGGGAGATCGACGCCCTCGTCGCCCGGATCGCCGAGCCGGACGTGCTGACCGGCCGCGAGATCGCGCAGGCGGTGGCCGGGGTGGACCTGGCCAGAGACCCACTGGCCTGGTTGACCGGCCCGGCCGCGAACTGGCGGATCGCCGTGGCCGCCGGGGAGCCGGTGGGGCTTGCCGGGCCGACCGGGGACGCCTGTTTCCCGCTGCTTGGCTACCTCGGTGTGCTGGACGGGGCGGTGCGCGGCGAGTTGCTGGCCGACTCGGTCGCGGCGCTGGCCGCCGACGGTGCCCGGGAGGTGGTGGCCGACGTGGACGCCCACCGGGTGACGGTGGTCGCGGAGCTGGAACGCACCGGTTTCCGGCAGTTGCGCTCGCGGCTGCTCTTCGAGCCCGCCGACGGTGCGCCGACTGCCTCGACCCGCGACCAGGGCGAGGCCGCGCCGACCTTCGCGGCCCCGACCCGTCGACCCGGCTCCGACTGACCCGCGCGGTGTGCCCCCGGCAGGTATGCCGGGGGCACACCGCCCGATTCGGGTAGCGAAGCGAGAGTCACGAACCATGCGACTGGTGAGTTGAAGAGTTTTGCAAGTGGTAAAGTCTTCATGACTTGATCGGGAGGGTGCCATGTCGGTTCCGCTTTACCAGGCCAAGGCGGAGCTGTTCCGCACCCTCGGGCACCCGGTGCGGATCCGGGTGCTCGAACTGCTCCAGGACGGCCCGAAGCCGGTCCGTGACCTGCTCGCCGTGATCGAGGTCGAGCCGTCCAACCTCTCCCAACAGCTCGCCGTGCTGCGCCGGGCCGGCATGGTCACCTCGTACCGGGACGGCCCGCTGGTCATGTACTCGCTGAGCACCCCCGACGTGGCCGACCTGCTGGCCGCCGGCCGACGCATCCTCGGCACCGTCCTCACCGACCGCGACGCCCTCCTCGACGAACTCCGCGCCGCCCCCGATCCGGCCGCCAGCACTGCACCCACCGTCGGTGGTCCGCCCGGCACCGGCGGGGCCGGGCGCACGCCTCGTACCCCCGCCACGAACGGCTCGCCGACCCGGCCGGGCCGGTGAGCGCCGTCGCCGTCGCCGACCGGTTCCTCGGCCTGCTGCCCGACCGCGCCGACTGGCAGGCGGTACGCCGTTCACCCCGGCGGGACCTGGTCGCCGGGCTGACCGTGGCGGTGGTGGCCCTGCCGCTCGCCCTCGCCTTCGGCGTCACCTCCGGGCTGGGGGCCGGGGCCGGGCTGGTCACCGCGGTGGTCGCCGGGGCGGTGGCGGCCGTCTTCGGCGGCTCCCACCTCCAGGTCTCCGGCCCCACCGGGGCGATGACGGTGGTGCTGGTGCCGGTGGTGCAGCAGTTCGGCCCGACCGGGGTGCTGATGGTCGGCGCGCTGGCCGGGCTGCTGCTGATCGCCCTCGCCCTGGCCCGCCTCGGCCGCTACGTCCGCTACCTGCCCACCCCCGTCATCGAGGGCTTCACCGCCGGCATCGCCGTGGTCATCGCCCTGCAACAGCTACCCGCCGCGCTCGGCGTGACCGATGCGCACGGCGACCGGGTCTGGGCCGTCGCCGCCGACGCGGTCGCCCGGTTCGTCGTACACCCCCGGCCGGTGGCGCTGGCGGTGGCCCTCGCGGTGGCGGCGCTGATGCTGCTCGGTGCGCGCTGGCGGCCCGGCGTACCGTTCTCGCTGCTCGGGGTGGCCGCCGCCACCGTGCTCGCCGAAGCCGTCCCGGTCGACCTGGTCCGGATCGGCGCCCTGCCGCAGGGGCTGCCCGCGCCGTCGCTGGGCTTCCTCGACCCCGGCGCGGTCGGCGTGCTGCTGCCGTCGGCGCTGGCGGTGGCCGCGCTCGCCGCGCTGGAGAGCCTGCTGTCGGCCACCGTCGCCGACGGGATGACGGTCGGCCAACGGCACGACCCGGACCGGGAACTGTTCGGTCAGGGCCTGGCCAACCTCGCCGCACCGCTGTTCGGCGGCATCCCGGCCACCGCCGCGATCGCCCGCACGGCGGTCAACGTCCGCGCCGGGGCGGCCTCGAAACTGGCAGCGCTCACCCACGCGGTGGCGCTCGCCGCGATCGTGCTCGCCGCCGCCCCGCTGGTCGGCCGGATTCCGCTCGCCGCGCTCGCCGGGGTGCTGCTCGCCACCACGGTACGGATGGTCGAGGCCGGTTCGCTCTGGGCGCTGGCCCGCGCCACCCGGGGCGACGCGCTGGTGCTGGTGCTCACCTTCGCCGTCACCGTGGCCTGGGACCTGGTCACCGCCGTGGCTGTCGGGGTGGCCGTGGCGGTGGTGATCGCGCTGCGCGCGGTGGCCCGCAGCGCCCGGCTGGAACAGGTCCCGCTCGACCGGGGTGAGCACAGCGCCGAGGAGCACGCCCTGCTGGCCGAGCACATCGTGGCCTACCGGCTGGACGGCCCGCTGTTCTTCGCCGCCGCGCACACCTTCCTGCTGGAACTCTCCGACGTGGCCGACGTCCGGGTGGTCATCCTGCGGATGTCCCGGGTGTCGGCGCTGGATGCCACCGGCGCGCACGTGCTCGGCGACGCGATCCGGCGGCTGCGCGGCCGGGGGATCACCGTGCTGCTCTCCGGCATCACTCCCGACCACGACCAGGTGCTCGCGACCCTCGGGGTGGCCGACGAACTGCGCCGCGAGGGGCTGGTCTTCGCCGACACCCCGGCGGCCATCGCCCACGCCCGGGAACTGCTGCGCGGCACCGTCACCACCTGACGCCGGCCGGCCGGCGCGCGCGGCGGTGGGCGGCCTCGTCGCCCACCGCCGCCCCGTCGTCGCTCCGGCCGCCCCGGAGCCGCTCCGGTCAGGCGCAGAGCGGCGTGCTGGTGTACGTGGTGCCGCCGTAGACGACCTCGCCGACCGCGCAGATCGTCGAGTTGTCGCCGTAGAGCTGGTCGCCGTAGTACTGGGCGCCGGTGCCGCCGTACCACGGGGTCGACTTGCGCGGGCTGTCCCGGTAGGCGGTGACCTTGACGGCGCTCGGGGTCACCCGGTTGTTGATCCGGCCCCAGTTGGTGCCGCAGGTGGGGCTGTACCGCAGCTCCACCACGGCCAACGTGGTTGCGCCCTTCACGATGTACGCCGGCTGGCTGGTCGCGTTGCGGGCGTCGGCCGAGCAGCCGGTGTTGCTCGGGTCGGTGCCGTCGCAGCCGGTGGTGGTGCAGCCGACGGCGCTCGCCGGGCTCGCCACGAGCAGGCTCGCGGCGACCAGGGTGCCGGCGGCCACGCTGGCCAACGTCCGGTGGACAGCCCTCGACGTTCGGGGTGCGGCGGTCATCGTTCCTCCGGTGTGGATGGTCGACTTCCGGAGGCGGAAGTCGTCTTCCCATCTCTACCTTCCGTCGACGGTCGTCTCTACGCTGTGTGGCGTTGGACAATCAATAGCCGGCGCTGGTCAATCAATCCGAGGAGTCACGGATGGCCCGGACGGAGCGGCCTCTCGATCCCGACGCCGACGCGGTGCAGGCGTTCGCCGCCGACCTGCGCAGCCTGCGGGAGCGGGCCGGCCGGCCCACCTACCAGGCGTTGGCCCGGCGGGCCCACCGGTCGTCCAGCTCGTTGTCGGAGGCGGCCGGCGGCCGGAAACTCCCCACCCTGGACACCACCCTGGCGTACGTCCGGGCGCTCGGCGGCGACGAGTCGGCCTGGGCCGATCGCTGGCGTCAGGTCGCCGCGAGCGTGCCCGGGGCGACGACCGACCTGCCCGACCCCGTTCCGCCCGCTACCGGCTCTCCGCCTGTCGCCGGTCCCTCGCCCGGTGTCGAGCCGCCACCCGTTGCCGGCCACTCGCCCGGTGCCGGCCCGTTGCCCGGTGCCGGGCGCCTGCCGGCGATTGCCGCTGCGGCGGCCGGCGGGGCGGAACCGTCGCCCCCGGTGCGGGCCGGCCGCTCCCACCGCCGGCTGCTGCTCCCCGCCGCCGGTGCCGGCCTGCTCGTGGTGCTCGCCGTCGGCCTGGCCTCGGCCGGCTGGCGCGCCGTCGACCGGCCGCAGCCCCCGTCCTCTCCGCTCACCGGACCGGCCGACGCCACCGACCCGGCACCCGCCAAGCTGGTGCACGACGGGGCGGACCCGAAGGACGCCGGCTGCGCGGCCGATCCCGCCGTCGCCACAGTGGACAGCGCGGCGGTGCTGGTGGACGAACGGGTGATCGGCATGGTGGAACTGCGCTACTCGCCCACCTGCGGGGCGAGCTGGCCCCGGTTCATGCCGGCCCCGGCGGGCACCCCGACGGTGCCCCGGCCGGCCCGGGTGGTGCTCACCGTGACCGACGGCGACACCCCGGCCCGCAGCCGCGACTTCACCATCGACTACGCAGGCATCTCGGCCTACGGCAACCTGCTCACCAGCACCCGTACCTGCGTCTGGGCGCAGGTACGGATCGCCGGGGCGGGGTGGGTGTCGCCGCCGGCCCGGACCGGCTGCTACCGGGGCGCCACCCAGGTCCGCCCGATCCCCTGAGTCCGTCACCGGCACCCGTCCCGGTCACTCCTTCGACTGGCTGACGCCCGCACCGTGCGCTGACCCGGTGGGCGGGGTGTCGAACTCCGGGCTGTCCTGGGACGAGATGGCGGTGGAGACCAGACTGGCGGCCACCGGCTGCACGGGGGTCACCTCGTCGGGCATCCGGAGCCGTGGGGGCGCGGGCATCCACGGCTTCAGGTTCTGGATGATCTGCTCGTAGAAGTCGTCGATCGCCTTCAGCACGGAGTCGATGAACGCACCCCGTCCGCTGCCGCGCTTGGTGCCCGCCGTGGTGCTCTGGGCGACCCGGAAGGCGCGCAGTTCACGGGACGGATCGGTGATCAGCGTGGTGGGCTCATCGCGGACCCGGCGCAGGAGGTCCGTGGCTCCGCCGCCCCGGGCATGCATGGCGAACGCCTCGATCCGTACGGTGTCCGGCGCGTCCTTCAGTTGGCGGACCAACCAGTTCACCCTCGTCGTCGGCCGACCGGAGCGGGGGGCGTCCACGTCGACATGGCAGACGATCCGCCCGGCCCGCAGGTCGGCCGTGACCTGAAGCGCGCCGACCGCACCGGGAATCCTGATGCTGCCGGTCAGGGCTCCGGTGCTGACGAGCTGGTTCACCAGCGACTGGGTGCGACCGGCCGGCTCGGCGAGATCCCGGCGACTCAGCGCCGGGGTGACCTCGGTGCCCAACTGCCGGCCGAGACGCAGGCAGGCGTAGCGGATCAGCGCGTCGAAGCGACCGGCCACCTCCGCCGCGCCGCTGTCGTTGGCCCGTAGGGTCCCGGCGGACACCCCGTCGCGCACCTGCACCCACGCCGGCCCCATGTCGCTGAACTCCAGCGCACCGGAGCGGGGGTGCTCCAGGTACCTGATCAGCTCGCCGAGGACCCACGCCTGATCCGGGTCGGCGACGCCGCGGTACTCCTTCTGGATCACCGCCTGGGTCAGGATCTCCGACCAGGGCAGGTGGTACAGGGCGACCTTGCGCAGCTTGCGGCGGTCGACGGCGGTCGGGTGCTGACCCGGCACGGGCGCGATCTCGTTGGAGATCGTGACGAGGGCGTCGAAGCCCTGTTCCCGGGCGATGTCGAGGTACGCCTCCAACTGCTCGGTCCGCAGCGTGTTGCCGCCGGTCTTCACCTCGACCAGGGCGGTCCACTGGCGCTGCCCCCGGGTGACGCGGATCAGTCCGTCGGGGAAGAGTTGCTGGGTGCCGAGCTTGAAGGGCACCTCGATGAAGGTCTGCACCGTTCCGGCCGGCGCACCGAGGGACTGGGTCAGGACGCGGCCGAACTCCCGTACCGCGCTCATCACCGCCAGCAGGGCGGAGGTCGCCCGGCGTTCCTGTTCCTCTGCGCCGTTGATGCCTGAGGTGGGGATCAGGCGGGCGGCGAGCCAGGTCTCCTCGGACATGCGATGACTCCTCGTGCAGGCGGTGGTACGAGAAGTTACTCGGCGAACCGGGGAGAAACCGGCGCGACTGTTGGCGCGAACGAACCGAAGAAGCTGCCGGGTCGGACGTCAGCCGATCCGCCCGGCCGGCTGCGACAGTCAGACGGAGCTGTCGACATCATCGCTTTGGTCCAATGACGACACTTCTGTCCGGTAGCCGACTGCGGTCGGCCAGCCGAGCAGGTGGGAATCCCGATCCACTGACGGCAGGCGGGTGCGGCGGCTTCGATGCCCGCCGCACCCGCCTGCCGTCAGTGCGTGCGCCTGACCTGGCCGGTGAAGGTGGCCCAGGCGGCCGGGGTGAAAGTGAGGGCGGGGCCGGCCGGGTCCTTGCTGTCGCGCACGGCGACGATGCCGGGCAGGTTGTCGGCGACCTCGACGCAGTCGCCACCGTTGCTGCCGCTGCGGGTGCTCTTGCGCCAGTGGGCACCGGTCAGGTCAGCCATGGTGGACCTCCGTGACGATCTTGTTGATCAGGTGCCTTGATTGTCCTTCATCGAGGGCGAGCTGATCCAGGCTCGTCCACACCTTCTCGTAGGCGGCGAACTCGTCCGGCCGGTCGAGGTAGAGCGCCCCGGTCCAGGACTCGCTGTAGACCACCGGAGGGTCCGGTGTCGCCCGGTTGCCGAGGGGAAACTCCAGCATGACGAAGGTTCCGGCCTCGACGCCCCGGTGCAGGCCGACCGAGAGCGGCAGGACCCGGATGCTGACCCGGCCTCGCTCGCCGACGTCGAGCAGGTGGTGCAGTTGTTCGGCCATCGTCGGGCGGTCGCCCACGATCCGCAGCAGCGCCCCCTCGGAGATGACGGCCTCCACCCGGGGCGCCACCGGCAGCCGGCGGGTCAGCAGGGACTGCCGCTGAAGCCGCACCTGGACCAGTTGCTCGCGCTCGTCCTCGGTCACCTCCGCGCGGTGCTGGTAGACGGCGAGCGCATAGCCGCGCGTCTGGAACAGCCCTGGAATCAACGCTTCGTCGTATCGCCGGATGTGCGAAGCGGCGGATTCGAGGCCGACGTACAGCTCGAACCAGTCGGGAATGGCGTCGCCGTACGCGTGCCACCAACCCTTCGCCTTCGTCTCGCCGGCCAGCGCGACCAGCGCCCGGGTCGGCTCGTTCTTCGCCCGGTACAGCTCGCACATGGCGCGCACGTCGACGCTGCGCGCAGAGCCGAGCCCGCTCTCGATGCGCCACACCTTCTGCCGGCTGCACTCCAGCGCCTCGGCGGCGGCGTCCAGCGTGATCCCGGCCTCGGTGCGCAGGTCACGCAGTGCCCTGCCGAGCCGGCGACGGGGCACAGTCGATCCCATGTCCTCGGCCATCCGGCCGCCTTTCCCCGTTGCGTTTTGCAACATCTCGACGCTCCGTTCTGGAACGCCGAATGTTGCCGACGATTAGCGGAACAGTGTGCGGGGACATCCATTGAGATAGCGCCTCCGACCTTACAAGATGGCGTTGTCAAAGGCGATGGTCGTGAATTTCCACGGCCCATTAATTGCCGCATCGAATGGTCGTCGAGGAGGTGCGCCGTGCGCGCGATTCCCCATCAGGTCCGCCCCACCGGCACCCACCTAGCGATCCGCCGGTGAGCGGGCGCTGGGTGGCGCACCTGCCGTTCACCGCCGCCGACCTGCCCGCCGCCCACCGGTTCGCTGCGGCGCTGGCCCGGTCGGTGACGTTCCTGTCGCAGGTGGACGCCGGTGAGACGACCGTCTCGGCCGAGGACGAGCAGGGCGTACGCCGTCGGGTCTTCTGCGACCTGCCGCTGGCCGGGGGGCCGCGCTGCGTGCGCCGCGTCGACCACGACGGGCCCTGCACGGCCCGGCCGCCCCGGTGACCGGCGCGCCCAGCGTCGCCTGCCCGGACTGCGACGGCACTTCCACAGCTGCCTGCCACCGCTGCGGGCGGCGGGGGCGGCGACGCGCACAGCTCGTGCTGACCGTGGCCAACCTCGACACCGGTGCGGTCGCGTCCCACGAGGTGCTGCCCGCCGGCCCCGCCCCCCATCCCCGGCCGGCGGGCGGCTGGGCGGTCGACCTGACTCCCCGGGTACGCGAGCTGGCCGTCGAAGCCGGCGTCGCCGCCCCCGTGGACCCGATGGTCGTACCGATGCCGACGGCCTGGCGGCCCGACCTGCCGGCGGTCGAGCGGCAGGAGTTGGCGGCGCGGGCCCTCGCGGTGGCGGCCCGGCCGGCGTGGCGGGTGTGGGTGGGCCGGTCGACCGCCCCGCCCCCGGTCGACCCGGCGCAGCGGCTGGGCCGGCTGTGCGCGCTGGCCGACCTGCTCCTGCTCGACCTGGTCCTGGAGGCCCGCCGGCACGGCGACACCCTGCGCTGGGCCGTCCGGTACGAGGTGCCCGGCTCCCCGGTGCCCGGCCTGCCAACGGAGCCGGGCTTCGCCGACCTGACGGCGGCCCTCGCCGGCACCGACGTGGCCGGCGCGCTGACCGGGCTCGGCGAGCGCGGCCGGGACGCCCCCGCCCGGCTGCTCCGCCCCGACCCGCTCCGGCCGCTGATCCCGGCGGCGGCGAACGTGGCGCGGGTCGCCCGGCGGGTGCGCGCCGACTGCGCGGGCCGGGCGGGCGGCGGCCGGCTGCCCGGCGCGCTGGCCGTGTGGCGGGACGGCCGCTGGTGGCACACCGGCCTGCGTCCCGGCGAGCCCGCACCCGACCTGGTCGGGCAGCCCACCGGCCTGCGTCGCAGCCGGTCGCACCGGCCCCACGGCATACCCCGTAGCCGGACGCCCCTGCGCCGGGCCGTCGAGCCGCCGGACCCGCCGTGGCTCGGTGAGCCGGTGCCGGCGCGGCCCTGCCCGGCCTGCCGCCCCGCCAGGCGCCGGGTGGCCTCCGCGCTGCCCTGCGCCACCTGCGCCGGCACCGGCCGGGTGCACCAGGCCGCCCTGGTCACCCTGACCGACCTGCGGGGCCGGGTGGTACACCTCGCGTGGCGGGCCGGGGTGGCAGAGCCCGTGTCGGCGGTCAGTGTCAGCCCCGGCGGCCGGTCGGTGGTCCGGCTCCCCGACCGCTACCGGCTGGGTGCCTGGGCGGCCGTGTTCGGCGTGAGCCCGGAGGACCTCGCCGAGGCCGACGGCGGCCACACCCTCCCGCCGGACGTGCGCGACGGCTACGTCGCCCTGCCGTGGGCCGGCGCGGACCCGGTGGGGGAGCAGGTGGCCGCCGTCGGCCCGGCGCTGCCCGCCGCGCGCCTGCTGGTCACCGCCGTTCGCCCCGACGCGCCGCCGCTGGCCGAGCTACTCCGGCTCGCCTGCGGCCTGGACCTGGCGCTGATCGTGAACGTGCTGGACCTACGGCGGCACCCGGTCGCGCCGATGCGGGCGCACGGGGTGCTCTGGTCGGTCGGCCTGCGCCCGCCGGACGCCCCGGTGCGCCCCGACGACCTGCCGGACCGGCCCAGCCTCGCGGCGGCCGTGGCGCACTGCATGGAGTGTCTCGACGTCACCTTGCCGGAGACCGTGCCGGCCGATCCCCGGATGTCCGTCCCGGTGCCACGGTCGGCGTCCCGCCCGCTGCCGCCCGACCCGGTGCCGGGGCTGCGGCGGCTGGCCGCCCGGCACGCCGGCCGCCCGCTCAGCGTCCGGTTCACCCGGACCGGCAGCGCCGTCCACCGCCACGACGACGACGGCGCCCACCTGATCGCCGAGGGCGACGACCTGCCCGATCGCCGATTGACGTGACATACGGGGGAACCTAGGTGGTCGTTGATCCACTCGTCGGGGGCGAGATAGCGGTGTCCCGGTCGTGGGATACCGCTAACCCCGCCGACCTGGAGACGATCACCTCACCCGGCCGGCCCCCCCCGGTCACTCGGGGACGCGACGGTACGCGCCGTCGCTGGCCGAGGTCGCCATCGAGGCGTACGCGCGCAGGGCGGCGGACACCGGGCGCTGCCGGTCGAGCGGGGTGTACGGCCGGTCCCGCTTCTCCTGCGCCACCCGGCGGGCTTCGAGCACGTCGTCCGGCACGTTCAGCTCGATCGACCGGGCCGGGATGTCGATGACGATCTCGTCGCCCGGCTCGACCAGCGCGATCAGCCCGCCGGAGGCCGCCTCGGGGGAGGCGTGCCCGATGGACAGCCCGGAGGTGCCGCCGGAGAACCGGCCGTCGGTGAGCAGCGCACAGGACCGGCCCAGCCCGCGCCCCTTGAGGAACGAGGTGGGGTAGAGCATCTCCTGCATGCCGGGGCCGCCCTTCGGGCCCTCGTAGCGGATCACCACGACGTCGCCGGCGACGATCTCCTTGGCGAGGATCGCCGAGACCGCGTCGTCCTGCGACTCGTAGACCTTGGCCGGGCCCCGGAAGGTCAGGCACTCCTCGGGCACCCCGGCGGTCTTGACCACGCAGCCCTCGGGCGCGAGGTTGCCGTGCAGGATGGCCAGCCCACCATCTTCGGTGTAGGCGTGCGCGCGGTCCCGCACGCAGCCCTCGGCGGCGTCGGTGTCCAGGGTGGACCAGCGGTTGGTGGTCGAGAACGGCTCGGTGGTACGCACCCCGCCGGGCGCGGCGTGGAACAGCTCGACCGCTTCCGGCTTCGGTGAGCCGCCCCGGACGTCCCAGTCGGTGAGCCACTGGGCCAGCGAGGGGGAGTGCACCGCGTGCACGTCGCGGTGCAGCAGGCCGGCGCGGTCCAGCTCACCGAGGATGGCCGGGATGCCGCCGGCCCGGTGCACGTCCTCCATGTGGTAGTTCGGCGAGTTCGGGGCGACCTTGGCCAGGCAGGGCACCCGGCGGGAGACGGCGTCGATGTCGGCGACGGTGAAGTCCAGCTCGGCCTCGCGGGCGGCGGCGAGCAGGTGCAGGATCGTGTTGGTCGACCCGCCCATCGCCACGTCGAGGGCGACCGCGTTGTCGAACGCCTTGCGGTTGGCGACGGTGCGGGGCAGCACGGAGGCGTCGTCGGCGTCGTACCAACGCTTGGCGATCTCGACGACGGTGCGGCCGGCCTCGACGAAGAGCGACCGGCGCGCGGCGTGGGTGGCAAGCGTCGAGCCGTTGCCGGGCAGCGCCAGGCCGATCGCCTCGGTGAGGCAGTTCATCGAGTTGGCGGTGAACATGCCGGAGCAGGAGCCGCAGGTCGGGCAGGCGGAACGCTCGATCTCGCCGAGCTGGTCGTCGGTGACCGCCTCGTTGGAGGAGGCGATCATCGCGTCGATCAGGTCGATCTTGGAGTGCACCACGCCCTCGATCGCCACCGTCTTGCCGGCCTCCATCGGGCCGCCGGAGACGAAGACGGTCGGGATGTTCAGCCGCAACGCGGCCAGCAGCATCCCCGGGGTGATCTTGTCGCAGTTGGAGATGCAGACCAGGGCGTCCGCGCAGTGCGCGTTGACCATGTATTCCACCGCGTCGGCGATCAGCTCCCGGCTGGGCAGCGAGTAGAGCATCCCGCCGTGGCCCATGGCGATGCCGTCGTCCACGGCGATGGTGTTGAACTCGCGCCCCACCCCGCCGGCCTCGGCCACCGCGTCCGCGACCAGGCCACCCATGTCCTTGAGGTGGACGTGGCCGGGGACGAACTGGGTGAAACTGTTCGCGATGGCGACGATCGGCTTGCCGAAGTCGTCGTCGGTCATCCCGGTGGCCCGCCAGAGGGCCCGGGCGCCGGCCATCGTCCGACCGTGGGTGGAGGTCCTCGACCGCAGCTCAGGCATGGGTACCAGTCTTACACCGTCCGGCGGGTAGCCCCCACCGCGCACGCCGTGTCCCAACAGTTGCACACCCGGTACCCCGTGGCCGGTACCGATCCGGCACAGTTGGGGTCGTGCGTTTACCCCCGGGCATGGTCGCCGTGGCGGTGTTGAGCGGCCTGCTCGCCGCCGCCGCCACCGCACTGCTGGCCGACTCGGCGCGGCGGCGCGGCGGTCCGCACCGCCAGGCGCACCTGCTGTTCGCCCTGGCCGCCGCCGTCGCCCTGGTCACCATGGTCGCCGGGACCGTCGCGCTGCTCGGCGCGAGCGAGCACGGGGCGCACCAGCGTGGTCAGCGGATGGGCTGGGCGTCGCTGATCTCGATCGGCACCGCGCTGAGCGGGCTGACGTTCTGCGCCGGGCTGCTCCGACTGCCCGGGGCGATGGTGGCCCGGGCAGCCGCCGCGCGGCTGCTGCTCGACGGGCTGGTCGTGGCCACCGCGATCTGGTTCGTCGGCTGGGTGCTCTTCTCGGAACCCACCCGGCTGCTCGGGGTGGAGACGCCGAGCGCCTGCCCGGCCATCCTGCTCGCCTCGGTCACCGCGGCGCTCACCGCCGGCCTCACCGGGATCGTGGTGGCACGCGCCGACGGCCCCCGGGCCCGGCTGGCCGTGCTGGGTGTCGGCATCACCGCCACCGCCACCGGTGGCCTCGGGGTGGCCGCCGGGGTCTGCCAGGGTGACTCGGCGATGGCGATGGCCGGTATGGCGCTGCTCGCCGTGGGCCTGCTCGCCGGGGCGCTCGCCGTGCACCGGGTGGACGCTCCCGGCCAGGTCGACATCGACCTGATCCGGCGCGACGGCGAGTACGCCTTCATCCCGATGTTCGCGATGGCCGCCTCGGCGATGTACCACCTCGCGCAGGGCGGCCGGTTCGACGCGCTGGGCATCGTCGCCGGCAGCCTGGAGGGGTTCGCGCTGGTCACCCGGCAGTACCTCACCCTCAACGACGTCCGCCGCTATGCCGCCCGGCTGGCCGAGCGGGAGGCGCACTTCCGGGAACTGGCGCACACCGATCCGCTGACCGCCCTGGCCAACCGGCGTGGCCTGCTGCGGGAGATGCAGCGTTGCGCCTCCGAGGGGGCCGACTGCGTACTGCTCGGGCTCGACCTGGACGGCTTCAAGAACGTCAACGACATGCGCGGCCACGACGTCGGTGACATGGTGCTGGCCGAGGTGGGCCGGCGGCTGCGGAGCAACCTGCGCCCCGGTGACCTGGCCGCCCGGCTCGGTGGGGACGAGTTCGCGGTGCTGATGCGGGGCCGTCCGGCCGAGGCGGACGTGGTGGCCGAACGGCTGCTGGGGGTGCTCGGTCGGCCGTACGACCAGGCCGGTGGGGCGGTCTTCCTGTCGGTCAGCATCGGGGTGGCCGGGCAGGGTGGCGACTCGGACGTGGTCGGCCTGCTGCGCCACGCCGACCTTGCCCTGCGCTACGCCAAGCAGCGCGGCAAGAACCGGATCGAGCGCTACGACGGCAGCTACGACCAACTGCTGACCCGGCGGACCCGGTTGGAGCACGAGATGCGCGGCGCGATCGAGCGCGGGGAACTGCGGCTGGCGTTCCAGCCGGTGGCCTCGCTGCCCTCGGTCCGGCCGGTGGGCGCCGAGGCGCTGCTCCGCTGGCACCACCCCGAGCTGGGCAACATCCGGCCGGACGAGTTCATCCCGCTGGCCGAGGAGTGCGGGATGATCGCCAAGCTGGGGGCCTGGGTGCTGCACCAGGCGTGCTGGCAGTTGTCCCGTTGGCTCGCCGACGGCCACGACGTCTGGGTGTCGGTCAACGTCTCCCCGCGCGAGCTGCACGCCCCGGAGTACGTGGTGCAGGTGGCCGAGGCGTTGCGCGCCCACCACGTACCGCCGCAGCGGCTGGTGCTGGAGGTCACCGAGCACGCCGTCGCGACCGACCTGGACGAGCTGATCCGCCGGCTGACAGCCCTGCGGCTGACCGGCGTACGGATCGCGCTGGACGACTTCGGCGCGGGCTACTCGTCGCTGGGTCAGCTGCGTCGGCTGCCTATCGACATCCTCAAGATCGACCACAGTCTGGTCGCCGAGCACGAGCCGGTCCGCCCGGTGGGCCGGGACGGACCGGCCTTCGCCCCGATGGTCGACATCGTCATGCGGCTGGGCCACCAGCTCGGCATGGAGGTGATCGCCGAGGGGGTCACCACCCCGACGGAGCTGGCCGCGGTGGTCGCCGCCGGTTGCCGGTTCGGCCAGGGCGCGCTCTTCGGCTGGGGGGTGCCGGCCGAGCACCTGGAGGCGATGCTGGAGGCGGCCACCTCGCCGGGGGCCCGACCGGCCTCCGCCCCGCCGGCCCCGCCCGCCGCGCCGCCCCGACCGGCCCCGTCGCCGCTGCTGCCCCGACTGCGGTCCCACCCGCCGGTGCCCGCCCCTCCTCCCGCCCGGGAGGAGTCCGCGCAGGCAGGGCCGGTCGACGAGGCCCCCACGGGGGACGGGGTCCCCCGTTCGTGAACCAACATGTGGGATCAGTTGACTCATCGCGTGAGATGCGTCAGGCTTGGCCCATGTCGTCGAACCGGTCGCTGCGAGTACTTACCTGAGCGCACTCTCCCGCTGTCGAGAGTGCGCTGGCCCCGTGCATCTGCACGAGGGCCGTTTTTGTTGCCGTCGGAACCCCGGGGCGCGTGATCGCCTCTGTCGCACCTGTCGTAGCAGCTCCACCCAACTCCAGCCGAAGGCCTGAACCGCCATGACGAGACCCACGCCAGAGACCCTCGCCCACTCCGCCCGGCGGGCCCGCACGGTCACCGAACCGACCGTCGACGCCGACCCCGCCACCCCGTCGCGAGCCACCGCCGCTGCCGCCACCCCGGCCGTACGGCCGTCCGGGCCGGTCCCGGTCTCCGGCGCCGGTTCGCTTGTGCGGTCCCTCGAGGCGCTCGGCGTCGACGTCGTCTTCGGCATCCCCGGCGGGGCGATCCTGCCCGCCTACGACCCGCTCTACGACTCCTCGGTGCGGCACATCCTGGTCCGGCACGAGCAGGGCGCGGGTCACGCCGCCACCGGGTACGCGCAGGCCACCGGCCGGGTCGGTGTCTGCATGGCCACCTCCGGGCCGGGCGCGACGAACCTGGTCACCCCGATCGCCGACGCCTACATGGACTCCGTCCCGATCGTCGCGATCACCGGCCAGGTGGCCCGCCCGTCGATCGGCACCGACGCCTTCCAGGAGGCGGACATCCAGGGCATCACCCTGCCGATCACCAAGCACAACTTCCTGGTGCAGACCGCCGAGGAGATCCCGCAGGTGCTCGCCGAGGCGTTCCACCTGGCCTCGACCGGTCGTCCCGGGCCGGTGCTGGTGGACATCCCCAAGGACATCCTCCAGGCCGCGACCACCTTCTCCTGGCCACCCACCCTGGACCTCCCCGGCTACCGGCCGACCCTGCACCCGCACGGCAAGCAGATCCGGGAGGCGGCCCGGCTGATGGGCGGTGCCCGCCGGCCGGTGCTCTACGTCGGTGGCGGGGTGCTCAAGGCAGGCGCCACCGAGTCGCTGCGCCAGCTCGCCGAGCTGACCGGCATCCCGGTGGTGACCACCCTGATGGCGCTCGGCGCGTTCCCCGACTCGCACCGTCAGCACCTGGGCATGCCCGGCATGCACGGCACCGTCGCCGCGGTCTACGGCCTGCAGAAGGCCGACCTGATCGTGGCGCTGGGGGCCCGGTTCGACGACCGGGTGACAGGCAAGCTGGATTCGTTCGCCCCGGACGCCACGGTGGTGCACGCCGACATCGACCCGGCCGAGATCGGCAAGAACCGGCACGCCGACGTCCCGATCGTGGGTGACGCCAAGCACGTCATCGACGAGCTGATCGTGGCGGTGACGGCCGAGCAGAAGGCCGGCCACCGGGCCGACCTGGGTGACTGGTGGACCCAGCTCGACGACCTGCGCGACCGGTACCCGCTGGGCTACGACGAGCCCGCCGACGGCACCCTCTCCCCGCAGTACGTGATCAAGCGGCTGGGCGAGATCGCCGGCCCGGACGCGATCTACGTGGCGGGGGTCGGCCAGCACCAGATGTGGGCCAGCCAGTTCATCTCGTACGAGAAGCCGGGCACCTGGCTCAACTCCGGCGGCCTCGGCACCATGGGGTACGCCGTCCCGGCGGCGATGGGCGCCAAGGTCGGTCGGCCGGACACGGTGGTCTGGGCGGTGGACGGCGACGGCTGCTTCCAGATGACCAACCAGGAGCTGGCCACCTGCGCGCTGGAGGGTATCCCGGTCAAGATCGCCGTGATCAACAACGGCAACCTGGGCATGGTCCGGCAGTGGCAGACCCTGTTCTACGAGGGGCGCTACTCCAACACCGAGCTGGGCACCCACAAGCACCGCATCCCGGATTTCGTCAAGCTGGCCGAGGCGCTCGGCTGCATCGGACTGCGCTGCGAGAACGCCGGCGACGTCGACAAGACGATCGAGGCGGCGATGGCCATCACCGACGCCCCCGTCGTGATCGACTTCGTGGTCGGCAAGGACGCGATGGTCTGGCCCATGGTCGCCGCCGGCACCAGCAACGACGAGATCATGTTCGCCCGGGGCGTCCGCCCGACGTTCGACGAGGACGACCTCTGACATGAGTGCCCGATTCCCGGTGACCGTGCGCTGGCACGGCCCGACCGAGCGAAGCGAGACGGTGGCATGACCCTGCACACCCTGTCCGTGCTGGTGGAGAACAAGCCGGGTGTCCTGGCCCGGGTCTCCGGCCTGTTCTCCCGGCGCGGGTTCAACATCGACAGCCTGGCCGTCGGCGAGACCGAGAACCCCGACGTCTCCCGGATCACCATCGTGGTCAACGCCGACTCGTCGCCGCTGGAACAGGTCACCAAGCAGCTCAACAAGCTGGTCAACGTACTCAAGATCGTTGAACTGGACCCGCAGGTCTCGGTGGCGCGGGAGCTGCTGCTGGTCAAGGTCCGCGCGGACCGTACCGCCCGCGCGCAGGTGCTGGAGACGGTCGCCCTGTTCCGGGCCCGGGTGGTCGACGTCGCGCCGGACACCCTCACCGTCGAGGCCACCGGCACCCCCGACAAGCTCGACGCGCTGCTGCGCGACCTGGAGCCGTTCGGGATCAAGGAAATGGTCCAGTCCGGCACGGTGGCGATCGGGCGCGGCTCGCGATCGATCACCGCCGGCCCCGCGCTGCGCGCCGCCTGACCGCGCGCCGCCCACCCGCCACCGCACACAGTCCACGACGGTCCGACGAGACCGCCGTACGAAAGGGAAGTCAATGAGCGTTGAGGTGTACTACGACGACGACGCCGACCTGGGCCTGATCCAGGGTCGTAAGGTCGCCGTGATCGGGTACGGCAGCCAGGGCCACGCCCACGCGTTGTCGCTGCGCGACTCCGGTGTCGACGTGGTGATCGGTCTGCCGGCCGGATCCAAGAGCCGGCCGAAGGCCGAGGAGCAGGGCCTGCGGGTGCTCACCCCGGCCGAGGCGTCGGCCGAGGCCGACGTGATCATGATCCTGGCGCCGGACACCGCCCAGCGGACCATCTACACCGAGTCGATCGCCCCCAACCTCGCCCCCGGCAAGGCCATCTTCTTCGGTCACGGCTTCAACATCCGGTACGGGCTGATCACCCCGCCGGCCGACGTGGACGTGGCGATGGTCGCCCCGAAGGGCCCCGGCCACCTGGTCCGCCGCCAGTACGTCGACGGCAAGGGCGTGCCCTGCCTGGTCGCCGTCGAGCAGGACGCCAGCGGCAACGCCTTCCCGCTCGCCCTGGCGTACGCCAAGGGCATCGGCGGCACCCGGGCCGGCGCCATCAAGACCACCTTCACCGAGGAGACCGAGACCGACCTCTTCGGTGAGCAGGCGGTGCTCTGCGGCGGCGCGGCGGCCCTGGTGCAGACCGGGTTCGAGGTGCTCACCGAGGCCGGCTACGCCCCCGAGGTGGCCTACTTCGAGTGCCTGCACGAGCTGAAGCTCATCGTCGACCTGATGTACGAGGGCGGCATCGCCCGGATGCGCTACAGCATCTCCGACACCGCCGAGTACGGCGACCTGTCCCGTGGTCCGCGGGTCGTCGACTCCCGGGTCAAGGACGAGATGCGCAAGATCCTCGGCGAGATCCAGTCCGGCGAGTTCGCCCGCGAGTGGGTGGCCGAGGACGACGCCGGCCGGCCGAACTTCGCCAAGTGGCGGGCCGAGGGTGCGGCGCACCCGATCGAGGAGACCGGCCAGAAGCTGCGCTCCATGATGAGCTGGGTGGACCGCCCGCTCACCGAGACCGCCTGACCGGCGGCGCGCTGAGAGCCGACTGGCCGGCGGCGCGCTGAGAGGCTGCTCGACCGGCGGCACCCGATGGGAGACCGGTTGGCTGGCGGCGCGCGCTGAGCCTCTGCGGTCCTGCGTGGTCGCCGATTGCGCCGGGCGTGTCGCGGCAGGCCGATGTCATGGAGTTAAGCGGTATGCCTGGCAGGCATAAATATGACTGCCAGGCATACCGCTTTCTGGATAACTCACTCCGGGGCGACTCGACCGGCCCGCCCCGCCGCCCCGCGCCGCGCCGCCCCGCCGCGCCGCTTGCCGCCCCGCTCGTCGCCGCCCCGCTCGCCGCCGCGCCGCGCCGCCTGCTGCCGCGCCGCCCCGCCTGCTGCCGCGGGTGGTCGCCGAGGCGATGGTGGCGCTGCTGCCCGCCGGGCCTCACCCGGTTCCGTCGTGCGTCGTGCCGGGCTCACCTGGCGGGATGGGGTGATCGATGCCTCATCGGGCCGATCGGCCCGTTGCCGCGCGCTCCCGGGCCGGATGAACGGCGGATGACAGGCGTGCGACAACGCTGTGTGAGGGCCCTCACCCCTCAGTCCGGGACATGCTGGCCTGGGTGGCCCCTACGATCCTTGGTGAGGTGCGTGACCGGCACCTGACGGCCACTGGCCCGGATCGGCGCAGGGCGCATCGCGGCGCCCGGTCGCCCCGGCCCAACCTAATACGACGTCTACGAGGACCGATGAATCCTGTCGTACTGATCGCCGAAGAACTCGCCCCCGCCGCCATCGAGGTGCTCGCGCACGACTTCGACGTACGCCACGTCGACGGCACCGACCGCCCGGCCCTGCTCTCCGCGCTGGCGGAGGCCGACGCGGTGATCGTGCGCAGTGCCACGCAGATCGACGCCGAGGCGATCTCCGCCGCGCCGCGCCTGAAGGTGGTCGCCCGGGCCGGCGTCGGGCTGGACAACGTCGAGGTCCCGGCCGCCACGGCGCGGGGGGTCATGGTCGTCAACGCCCCCACCTCCAACATCGTCTCCGCCGCCGAGCAGGCCGTCGCGCTGCTGCTCGCCGTCGCGCGGAACACCGCAAGCGCCAGCGCCGCGCTCAAGGCCGGCGAGTGGAAGCGGTCCAAGTACACCGGCGTCGAGTTGCAGGGCAAGACCGTCGGCGTGGTCGGCCTCGGCCGGATCGGCGTGCTGTTCGCGCAGCGCATCGCCGCCTTCGGCACCCGGCTGATCGCGTACGACCCCTACATCCAGCCGGCCCGCGCCGCCCAGCTCGGCGTCCGCCTGGTGGGCCTGGAGGAGTTGCTGCGGGAGGCCGACTTCATCTCCATCCACCTGCCGAAGACCCCGGAGACGGTCGGCCTGATCGGCGAGAAGGAGCTGGCGATCGTCAAGCCGGGCGTCCGGATCGTCAACGCCGCCCGGGGCGGCCTGGTCGACGAGCAGGCGCTGGCCGACGCGATCGCCGAGGGGCGGGTCGCCGGTGCCGGCGTCGACGTGTACGCCAAGGAGCCGTGCACCTCGTCGCCGCTGTTCGCCTTCGACAACGTGGTGGCCACCCCGCACCTGGGCGCCTCCACCCACGAGGCGCAGGACAAGGCCGGTCTGGCCGTCGCCAAGAGCGTCAAGCTGGCGTTGCAGGGCGAGTTCGTGCCGGACGCGGTGAACGTGCAGGCCGGCGGCGTCGTCGCCGAGGACGTCCGGCCGCTGCTGCCGCTGACCGAGAAGCTGGGCCGGGCGTTCACCGCCGTTGCCGGCGGGGTGGCCGCCAGCGTCACCGTCGAGGTGCGCGGCGAGATCGTCAACCACGACGTGTCGGTGCTCAAGCTCGCCGCCACCAAGGGGCTGTTCAGCTCGGTGGTCGAGGAGCAGGTCACCTACGTCAACGCGCCGCACCTGGCCGCCGAGCGGGGCGTCGAGGTGGCCCTGGTGACCCAGGCCGAGACGGTCGACCACCCGAACCTGGTCACCGTGCGGGGCGCGCTGCCCGACGGCCGTACCGTCAGCGTCTCCGGCACGGTCGCCCACACCGGTGCCCGCGACGTCCTCAAGCTGACCGAGGTGGACGGTTTCGACGTGGAGATCGGCGCGGAGGGCATCCTGCTCTTCCTGCGCTACGCCGACCGGCCGGGCGTGGTCGGCACCGTCGGCACGCTGCTCGGCGAGGCCGGCATCAACATCGCCGCCATGCAGGTGGCCCGCCGCGAGGCCGGCGGCGAGACCCTGATGACCCTCACCGTCGACCAGGCGCTCGGGGCGGACCTGCTCACCTCGGCGGCCGACTCGATCGGCGCGACCGCCGCCAGCGCGGCGGACCTGCGCGACGAGTAGTCCCACCGGCACAGCCTCGGAAGGGCCCGGCCGTCACGGTCGGGCCCTTCCGTCGTCCACACCCGACGGGGAGCGGACGCGGGTCGTCGTCCGGCCGCGCGGGAACGTCGGGTGGCGGCCGGGTGGCGCCGGGATGCCAGGTCGCGGCCGGGTGGCGCGGGTACGTCGGGTCAGCGGGCGACGCGGGACGGCGGTGGGTAGACCGAGCCGTCCTGGGGGTCGAAGAGCATCAGGTCGTACTCGCCGGCCAGCCGCTCGATGTCCAACAGCACCTGGTCCTCGCAGGTCGGGACGAGGTTCAGGGCCACGTGGTCGGCGGCCGCGTGCAGCGGCGAGACCTCCCACGGGGTGCCCTGATGGGAGGGACGGTCGGGATAGGAGGCGGTGATGGCCCGGTAGAAGCCGACCACCCGGGGGTCCGGATACCGCTCGCCGTGCTGCCCTTCGCGGCACCGCTGCACCGCCGTCCGGACGTCCTCCGGCGTGGCCCCGTCGTGGAGGGCCCACACGCTCAGATCGAAACTCACGGCGGACAGCGTGCCATCATGCGTTCACCCGGGCGACACTGACCCGCCGTGGTTCCCGCAGGTGGTGGGAGCGTCCGAAGAATACCGTCCGCTGTGGAGCCCCTTGCGTCGAGTTGCGTCGATTCGCTACGGTACCGGTGCGGTCACCGGAAAGTTGTGGCGGCGACCCGTCTTCGGGTGACGGGGTCGAACGCCGCACGACCGGCCCGCACCCCTCGAATGCGCGAGCCACGCGCACTCGTCGTCGACCGGCCCCCACGGTCGTTGCCGAGACCGTGGGGGCCGATCGCCGGCCCGTCGACCGCGCCACCCCGTGGACCCCCTCCACAGGTCGGCCGACGCGCCACGGCACCGCTCAGCGGCGCCGGTGGGCGAAGAGAGCCTGATAGGCCGAGTCGGTGCGGAACCACGACAGCCCCACCGGACCGGCCGCGTACAGCGCGGTCGCGTAGGCGTCGGCCACCGCCAGGTCCGGTCCGACGACGGTCGCGGCGACCAGCTGCCCGGCCGGTTCCCCGGTGTGCGGGTCGACCACGTGTCCCCGCCGGCCACTCACCCCGGAGGTGCCGACCGCGCCGGCCGTCATCTCCAGCACCAGCGGGGTGCGCCGGCCGTCGGTGGGGTGGTGCACCGCCACCCGCCACGGGCCGCCGTGCGCGGCGTGTCCGCGTACCGTCAGGTCGGCGCCGGAGAGCACCGCGTAGTCGGTGATGCCGGCGGCCCGCAGCCGGGTCGCGGCCCGCTCCACCGCCCAACCGTTGAGCAGGCCGCCGGGGTCGAAACCGCCGGGGACGGCCCAGGCGTCGAACCAACCGTCGGTGGCGGCCCGCATGGCCGCGCAGCGGTCGACCAGGTCGGTCAGCGGCGGGTACGACTCGGGGCTGATCTCGCCGCGCCGTAACCGGGAGACCAGGCTCTCCGGCCGGTTCGGCCCGTACGTGAGGTCGATGGCCCGCAGTTCGGCGACGGCGTCGCGCAGCGCGTCGCCGACCACCCGTCGGCCCAGTTGCTCGGGGGCGTTGAGCAGGAGCGAGTATTCGGCGGTGCCGGTCCGGACGGAGTGCTGCACGGCGATCCGGCCGCCGGGCGGGTCACCGACGCGGTCGAGGCGGTGGCTGTGCGTGCCGAGGCGCAGGTCGGGACGGCGTCGGGAGAACGCCCCCTGGTCCACCCAACGGGTGCGCGGTTGTTCGTCCAGTCGGCCTGGTCCCCGCTGCTGCTCGGTCCGCATTACACTGCTCCTTCACCGACGGTGCCGCGGCGTCGCGGCTGGTCCGTCCCGGGCCCCACGACCCGTCGATGAGGTTGACCTTAGGCAGTGGAGATGACCGCACCATGAATGCTGCCTGGGAGCCTGCTGAGGATCTGCACGTCTCAGATCATGGAAGGGCCGTACCGGAAGTCGGGACGGCGACGTACCGTTCACGGCAACGGACGAGGTGAGGGAGCGCTGGTGGCACGGATCGCGGTGGTGGCCGGGGACGGGATCGGACCAGAGGTGGTCGCGCAGGCCCTCAAGGTCCTCGACGCCGTGCTCCCCGGGGTCGAGGCCACGGAGTACGACCTCGGCGCGGCGCGGTACCACCGCACCGGTGAGGTGCTGCCCGACTCGGTGCTGACCGAGCTGGCCGGTCACGACGCGATCCTGCTCGGCGCGGTCGGCGACCCGACCGTGCCGCCCGGCGTGCTGGAGCGCGGCCTGCTGCTGAAGCTCCGCTTCGCCTTCGACCAGTACGTCAACCTGCGGCCGTCCCGCCTCTGGCCGGGGGTGGCCGGTCCGCTGGCCAACGTCAAGCCGGGCGAGGTCGACCTGGTCGTCGTCCGGGAGGGCACCGAGGGTCTCTACGCCGGTGCCGGCGGCAGCCTGCACCGGGACACCCCGGCCGAAGTGGCCACGGAGGAGAGCCTGAACACCCGGCACGGGGTGGAGCGGGTCATCCGGGACGCGTTCGCCCGTGCCGGTCGCCGGGAACGCCGCAAGGTCACCCTGGTGCACAAGACCAACGTGCTGACCCACGCCGGCTCGTTGTGGGCGCGCGCGTTCGCGGCCGTCGCCGCCGAGCACCCCGACGTCGACACCGAGTACCAGCACGTCGACGCCGCCGCCATGTTCCTGGTCACCCAGCCCCAGCGGTACGACGTGGTGGTCACCGACAACCTGTTCGGTGACATCCTCACCGACATCGCTGCCGCGGTGACCGGGGGAATCGGTCTGGCGGCCAGCGGCTGCATCAACCCCGCCGGGGCGTACCCGTCGATGTTCGAGCCGGTGCACGGCTCGGCGCCGGACATCGCCGGCAAGGGGGTCGCCGACCCGGTGGCCGCCGTGCTCTCCGCCGCGCTCCTGCTCGACCAGCTCGGTCACGCCGATGCCGCCGCCCGGGTGACCGGTGCGGTCGCCGCCGAGCTGGCCGCCCGTACGTCGGGCGTGGCGTTGCGGACCGACGAGGTGGGGGATCGGCTCGCCGCACACGCGGCGGCCTGATCCACCCGGGTGGAGCTATCCACTGAACGACCGTTCGGGGTAGGTTTCTGGCACCAGTTCGGCGCGTGGCCCCCACACGCCGTCAACTCCCAGGGAGGTCAGCGCGATGAGCGGTGGTGACATGCTCGATTTCGAGATCCGTCCGAATCCCGCGCCGGTATCCGCCGCCGAGCGGGCCGTCGTGCTGGCCAACCCGGGTTTCGGCCAGGTCTTCACCGACCACATGGTGACCATCCGCTACTCCGACGGCAAAGGCTGGTACGACCCCCGGGTCGAGGCCCGCGCGCCGATCCCGATGGACCCGGCGAGCGCCGTCCTGCACTACGCGCAGGAGATCTTCGAGGGGTTGAAGGCGTACCGGACGGCCGACGGGTCGGTCACCATGTTCCGGCCGGAGGCCAACGCGGCCCGGTTCATCACCTCCGCCCGGCGGCTGGCCATGCCGGAGTTGCCGGCGGAGCTGTTCGTCGAGTCGTTGCGCAGGCTGGTCGAGATCGACCGGGACTGGATCCCCGAGGGTGCTGACGCCAGCCTCTACCTGCGGCCCTTCATGTTCGCCAGCGAGGTCTTCCTCGGGGTCCGCCCGGCCAAGGAATACCTCTACTGCGTCATCGCCTCGCCCGCCGGCGCGTACTTCGCCGGTGGGGTCAAGCCGGTCACGGTCTGGGTTTCCCCGGACTACACCCGGGCAGCCCCCGGCGGTACGGGCGCGGCCAAGTGCGGCGGCAACTACGCCGCGTCGCTCTCCGCGCAGGCGGAGGCGATCGAGGCCGACTGCGACCAGGTGGTCTTCCTGGACGCGGTGGAGCGCCGCTACGTCGAGGAGTTGGGCGGCATGAACGTCTTCTTCGTCTACGACGACAACACCGTGGTCACCCCGCCGCTGAACGGCACGATCCTGCCCGGCATCACCCGGGACGCGCTGCTCTCCCTGGCCACCGCCGCCGGGCACCAGGTGGTCGAACGCCCGATCAGCTTCGCCGAGTGGCAGGCCGACGCGGAGAGTGGCCGCCTGCGCGAGGTCTTCGCCTGTGGCACCGCCGCCGTCATCACCCCGATCGCCCGGGTACGTTTCCCCGACGGCGAGTTCGTGATCGGCGGTGGCGAGGCGGGACGGTCCACCACCGCGCTGCGGGAGCAGTTGGTGGCGATCCAGCGTGGCGCGGCCCCCGACCCGCACGGCTGGGTACAGCGCGTCCTCTGATCCGTCGTCGGTGGTGTCCGGGCACCGGTGCTGTCCGGACACCTGTGGTGCTCGGGCGTCTGTGGTGCTCGGGCGTCTGTGGTGCTCGGGCGGCTTTGGTGCTCGTGCGTCCCTGGTGTCCGGACACTGGTAGGTGGTTCGCGACCACGCCCCGCGTCGGCCCCTGCTGACCTCTGATGGTGCTGACCCTGCTAGCCGCCCCACTGCTGCCGTGGCTTGCCTCTGCTCGTCTTGAGCCCTGCTTGCCTGAGCCCTGCTTGTGTTGCGCCCTGGGCATGCTGAGCGCTGCTCGGCCGGTGTTGCCCCGCCTGGCTGCTGCTGCGGTAGGTAGGTAGGTAGGTTCGCGTCCTTTAGAGCTGATGACGTAGACGAATCACGGTGCCGCCGACAGACATGCGGCTCGCCGGCAGCGGCCGACCCTGCCGGGATTGATCACCCCGGCTATCCGGGCCGGGCATGGTGGCGGGTCTACAGCGGGTGGTTAGAGCCCTGCCTGCCGGCCCTCACCTTGGTCATGCCGGTCGTCTCGGTCATGCCTGTCGGCTCGGCTGCCTCGGTGGTGCCGGTCGTCTGGTGGTGTTGGTTGGTTCGGTGGTGCCGGTGGTGCCGGTCGTCTGGTGGTGTTGGTTGGTTCGGTGGTGCCGGTCGTGCCGGCTGTCTCGTGGTGCCGGTTGGTTTGTGGTGCGGGTTGGTTCGGTGCCGGTGGTGCCGGTTGTTTCGGTCGTGCCTGTCGTCTCGGTCGTGCCGGCGATGCTGGGCGTGCCTGGTCTCGGGTGTGTTCCCTACCGGTCATGCGTGCGTGTTGACGGACGGTCAGTAGGTCGGGCCGTGGTGGTGGTGATCCGTTTACGTCATCAGCTCTAAAGGACACACCGAGGGATCTGATACCTGGGGCGTCGGGCCCCTACGCGCCGGTTGGGCCGGGCATCTGCGACCGATGACCTTGACCATGGATCGCCGACCCCCAACCGCGAGGCCCCCACCGCCCGCGACCGCCCGCCCGCGACCGCCCGCCCCGCCCGCCCGCCCGCCCCGCCCGCCCCCACCGCCCGCCCGCACCGCCCGACCCGCCCGCACCGCCCGACCGCACCGCCCGACCGCACCGCCCTCCCGAGCCAGCTGTTGGTGTGGGTGCGGCTACTGCGTTCGGTCGGGCTGCTCCAGCAGGTGGTCGCGGAGGGCGGCGAGTTGGGCGTCGGTGACTCCGGCGTGCCGCAGGTAGTCCTCGATCGAACCGTGCCGCCGGCGCAGTTCGGTGAGGAAGAGCGACATCGCCTCGGCGGGGGAGCCCAGGAACGGCGCGGGCGGCTTCTGGGCGTCCGGCATGGCCTCCGCCAACCAGGCGCTGAACCGTTGGGATGCCTCGGTGCTCAGCGCGTAGTCCTCGGCGATCCGGTCGTCGTCGACGCCGAGCACCGACAGGGTCAGTGCACAGACGATGCCGGTGCGGTCCTTGCCCGCGACGCAGTGCACCAGGACGGGAGCGTTGGCGCTGTCGGCGATCAGGCCGACCGCCTCGGCCAGCCCGGCGGTGCCGGTGTCGGCGAGGTCGACGTACCGGTCGGCGAGGTAGCGGGCCAGGCTGGAGTCCGGCTCGTACATCCGCAGCGCCCAGTCGGCGTGCTCGGGGTGGATGTGCCGGTAGGCGAGTCCGTCCACGTCGGGCACCCGGCCGTCCCGGGCCACCTCGTCCGGGCGGCGCAGGTCGATCACGGTACGGATGCCGAGGGCGGTGAAGGCCTCCCGGTCGTTGCCGTCGATCCGGTGCGGGGAGTCCGATCGGTAGAGCCGGCCCCAGCGGACGGTACGACCGTCGTGGCCGGGATAGCCGCCGACGTCGCGGAAGTTGAACATCGCGGAGAACGGGATGCGGCGACTGTCCTCGGTGGGGTTCATCCGGACACGGTAACGGTCGGCGGGGCGTGTGCGCGCCCCCACCGACCGTGCCCATCGACCGTGCTGGCTGACCGTGCCCCATCGACCGTGCCGTCCGACGAGCGTGCCGATCAACGGGCGTGCCGTTCGACGGGCGTGCCGATCAACGGGCGTGCCGTTCGACGGGCGTGCCGCCGGCCGACGGCTGTGCCGTCCGAGCGGCAGCCGGGTGGCTACCGTGCGGTGCCCGGGGGCAGGTTGCCGTAGGTGTCGTCGTAGTAGCCGCCCAGCTTGTCCCGGTACGCCGAGTCGCTGTGACTGGTCTCGTCGTACTCGGGAGCGGCCTTGATCTGGTCCCTGGTGCGGTCGACGTGGACCTTCCGGTCGTCGTGGTCGACCTGGGCGACCGTGCCGGCCGGGAGCATCACCTTCTTGCCGAAGATCCACGGCCCGGTGTCGACGACGAGGTAGCTGCCGCCGACCTCGTGGCTCGCGTCGTCGATCTTGCCGATGCCGCCGTCGGTGGCCTCGACCTTGTAGCCGACCAGGTCGGCGTCGGCGACCCCGGCCTCGTCCCGGTAACTCCACGGGCTGAACGCCCCGGCGGGTGCGCCACCGGGGATCGCGCCCTGGCCGTCGTCGACCATCGGGTCGGTGGTGCCGTGCGTGGCGTGCGGGTCGAGCCTGTTCATGGGAACTCCTGCCTCGACTGTGGTAGTCGTTATCGGAGAAAAGCGCTTGGTGTCCGCATCCGGGGGTACCCGGTGGTGCCGCCGCGCACACCCCGTCCCGAGATGTGGATTTTGCCTCCCAAAACCGGGACGGGGTGGCAGAGTGACGACCGTGACCAGCTCAGCCCGCATTATTCGCAGCTAGCGCGCCGGCCCTCCCCACTGCCGAGCGCGCAGACCTCCCGCATCCGCGGGGGGTCTTTTTGTTGCCCCCGCAAGGTCCGACGGTCCGAAGGAAGGGACTCGCGATGACGTTCCAGGTCTACGACACCACGCTGCGCGACGGCGCCCAGCGCGAGGGGCTCAGCTACTCGGTGGTGGACAAGCTCGCGGTGGCCCGGCTGCTCGACGAGTTCGGGGTCGGCTTCGTCGAGGGCGGGTGGCCCGGTGCGGTGCCGAAGGACACCGAGTTCTTCCGTCGGGCGCGAACCGAGCTGGATCTGCGGCACGCCCTGCTTGTCGCCTTCGGCGCGACCCGTAAGGCCGGGGTGGCCGTCGCCGACGACCCGCAGGTGCGCGCGCTGCTCGACGCGCAGACCCCGGTCGTCGCCCTGGTCGCCAAGGCCGACATCCGGCACGTCGAACGCGCGCTGCGCACCACCGGCGCGGAGAACCTGGCGATGGTCCACGACACCGTGGCCCACCTGGTCGCCGAGGGGCGGCGGGTCTTCGTCGACGGCGAGCACTTCTTCGACGGGTACCGGCACGATCCCGCGTACACCGCCTCGGTGGTCCAGACCGCGCTCGCCGCGGGGGCCGAACGGTTCGTGCTCTGCGACACCAACGGCGGGATGCTGCCGTCCCAGATCACCGCCGCCATCACCGATCTGACCGCGCGGACCGGGATCGCCCCGGAGCTGTTCGGCATGCACGCCCAGAACGACACGGCCTGCGCGGTGGCCAACACGATCGCGGCCGTCGAGGCCGGGGTCCGGCACGTCCAGGGCACCGCCAACGGGTACGGCGAGCGTCCCGGCAACGCCGACCTCTTCGCCGTCGTGGCCAACCTCCAACTCAAGCTCGGGCTGCCCGTCCTACCCGACGGCTGCCTGGAACAGATGGTGCGGGTCTCGCACGCCATCGCCGAGATCGCCAACATCGCCCCCGACACCCACCAGGCCTACGCCGGGGCCGCCGCCTTCGCCCACAAGGCGGGGTTGCACGCGAGCGCGATCAAGGTCGACCCGTTGCTCTACAACCACGTGGACCCGTCGGTGGTGGGCAACGACATGCGGATCCTGGTGACCGAGATGGCCGGCCGGGCCAGCATCGAGCTGAAGAGCCGCGAGCTGGGTCTTGACCTGGCCGGCCATCCGGACGCCGTGTCGAAGGTGACCGCCCGGGTCAAGGAGCTGGAGGCGGGCGGTTGGTCGTTCGAGGCCGCCGACGCCTCGTTCGAGCTGCTGGTCCGCTCCGAGCTGCCGGGCGCCGCCCCGGTGCGGCCGTTCGCGCTGGAGTCGTACCGGGTGCTTGTCGAGCACCGGGAGGACGGTGCGGTGGTCTCCGAGGCCACCGTGAAGATCCGGGTACGCGGTGAGCGGGTGATCGCCACCGCCGAGGGCAACGGCCCGGTCAACGCCCTCGACGAGGCGCTGCGGGTCGGGATGTCCAAGCACTACCCCGAGTTGCGCGGCTTCGAGTTGGCCGACTACAAGGTGCGCATCCTGGAGGGCACCCACGGCACGGGCGCGGTGACCCGGGTGCTGGTGGAGACCGCCGACGGCACCGGCCGGGACTGGACCACCGTGGGAGTGCACCCCAACGTGGTCGAAGCCTCCTGGCACGCCCTGGTCGACGCCCTCACCTACGGCCTCGACCACGCGCGGGTCTGACCAGCAGCCCCGCCCCCGGCCCCCGGGCTGCCGGCTGTCCGGCGGGCAGCGCGCGGGGTGCCACCGCCCCGACCAGGGCCAGCGCCGCCACCGTCGCGACCACCGCCGGCCACCGGCGTCGCAGGGCGAGGGTCAGGGTCAGCGCCAGCAGGCTCCACCCCGCCACGTACGGGGTGCAGGCGAGCGCCTGCACCAGCGGGCCCTGGTCCAGCCCGGCGAGGCGGACCACCGCCCAGACGAGACCGGGTGCCACCGCCAGCCAGCAGGCCAGGGTGGCGGCGGGACGTCGGGTGGTGGACGGCGCCGAGGTCAGGAGCACGGCGGCCAGCCTAGTGGCCGATGCCGTTCCGCAGGGCCTCGGAGCCAATTCATGAATGGGTGAGAGTTCATCTTTCGCAATTTCCAACATCATTTTGAAGATGGCAAAACGGATTGGCCCGCTATTGACGCTCCGCTTTTGTTGGTGTTACGTTCCTCCTCGTTGAGGTGCCGCAACAGAGCGTAGTAATCCCAGCTCAGACCGGTTGGAGCTGTTGCTCGTTCAACATTTCCGGCGCGGGTGGAGTTCTTCTGCCCGTGTCAATTCCGGCCCGTCCGCACCAGACCCATCCGGCTCTCCGAACGGTGGGCCGGCCGTATTGCCACGGTCACAAAAGGGAGACCTGTCATGGCCACATTCTTCAGGCGTAAGGCGGCGGCGGTGACGCTCGGCGTCCTGGCGCTCACCCTGGCCGGCGGCGGGATCGCCGCCGCCCAGCCGACGACCAGCACCCGGGCCGAGGTGGCTCAGCCGGGGGCACAGCAGGCCGGCGCCACCGGCCAGCCGCTCGTGTCGGCGGCCGAAGCCCAGCAGGCCCGCGCGGCGCTGAAGGCCTCGCTCGCCCCGCCGGCCGCCGGTTCGGTCGCCTGGGCGGTCGTCACCAGCGGCGGCACCCTGCTCCAGCACTCGGCGAACGTCGTCTCGGCGACCAAGTACGGCACCGGCCAGTATCAGGTGCTGCTCGACTACAGCGTGGTCGGGAAGGCGTTCCAGGCCACTATCGGCACCAACGACCAGTTCAACGTGCCGCCGGCCGGTGAGATCTCGGTCGCGCCACGCAACCAGACCGCGAACGGTGTCTTCATCCAGACGTACAGCTCCGGCGGATCGGTCTCGAACAAGCCGTTCCACCTGTTCGTCGCCAACTGAGGCGCGGTCCCGTCGGCGGTGCCGACCCCCGGGAGGGGGTCGGCACCGTCCGCTGTGGAGGGATGGCTCCGACACCCGCTGCGGTGCGGCTACTGCCGTCCCGGGTGATTGCCACCCTGCCGGGCAGGTCGTCCCGATCCGGGTGGGTAAGGGCCTTCCCGGGGCGGAAATTCCGACGTTTGCCGGCCCGTCGCCACGGGAAGCAAGCACCGTGACGGACATCTCGGACACCCTGGCCAGCCTGCCCAGCCCGGTCGAAGCCGACGCGGCAGGCGCCGAGTTGGAACAGACCTTCTTCGAGGTCAGACGCGTGATCGTCGGGCAGGACCGGCTCGTCGAACGGCTGCTCATCGCGCTGATCGCCGACGGTCACTGCCTCCTGGAGGGAGTGCCCGGCGTAGCCAAGACGCTTGCCGCACAGACCCTCGCCACCGTCGTCGGCGGCAGCTTCACCCGCATCCAGTTCACCCCCGACCTGGTCCCCTCCGACATCGTCGGCACCCGGATCTACCGCGCCTCCACCGAGAACTTCGACGTCGAGCTCGGCCCGATCATGGCCAACCTGGTGCTCGCCGACGAGATCAACCGGGCCCCGGCCAAGGTGCAGTCCGCGCTGCTGGAGGCGATGGCCGAGCGGCAGGTCACCATCGGTGGCCGGAGCTGGCCGGTGCCCGAGCCGTTCCTGGTGCTGGCCACCCAGAACCCGATCGAGTCCGAGGGGGTGTACCAGCTCCCCGAGGCGCAACGGGACCGCTTCCTCATGAAGATCGTCGTCGACTACCCGAGCGACGCCGACGAGTTGGCCATCCTCTACCGGATGAGCAGCGACCGGCCCCGCCCCCGTCGGGTGCTCGACGCGGTCCGGCTGCGCGACTACCAGCGCCGGGCCGCCCACGTCTTCGTGCACCACGCGCTCGCCGAGTACGTGGTCCGGCTGATCCTGGCCACCCGTGACCCGGGCCGCTTCGGGCTGCCGGAGATCGCCCCGCTGCTGGCGTACGGGGCGAGCCCCCGGGCCACCCTCGGCCTGGTCGCCGCCGCCCGCGCCCAGGCGCTGCTGCGGGGCCGCGAGTACGTGCTCCCCGAGGACGTCCGCGAACTCGCGGTCGACGTGCTCGCCCACCGGCTGGTGCTCTCCTTCGACGCGGTCGCCGACGGGGTCTCCGCCGAGGCGGTGGTGCACCGGCTGGTCCAAGCGGTGCCCCCGCCGGTGCTCGCCACCGGCCACCCCGAGTACACGCCCGACCTGGCGGCGGCGTGAGCGCCCCGACCACCCCGGCACCCGCCGGTCCGGCGCTTGCCGACCTCGCCCCCGAACAGCGGCTGCGCCGCCTCGAACTCACCGTCACCCGCCGACTCGACGGGCTGCTCCAGGGCCAGCTGCGCGGCCTGCTGCCCGGCCCCGGCAGCGAACTCGCCGGCAGCCGCGAGTACCGCCCCGGCGAGGACGAGGTACGCCGGATGGACTGGGCGGTCACCGCCCGCACCACAGTGCCGCACGTCCGGGAGGTCGACGCCGACCGGGAACTGACCACCTGGCTGCTGGTCGACGCCAGCCCCAGCATGGAGTACGGCACCGCCGAGCTGGACAAACGGGAACTCTCGGTGGCGGCCGTCGCCGCGGTCGGCTTCCTCACCGCCGGCACCGGCAACCGGCTCGGCGCACAGGTGCTCAGCGCCGACGGGCTGCGCCGGTTTCCCGCCCGCAGCGGGCGTACCCACCTGTTGAGCCTGCTCCGCGCGCTGCTGCACGCCCCCCGGGCGGACGCCGAACCCCCGACCGGCCCGCCGGTCGGCCCCGACCTGGTCGCAGCCCTCGCGGCGGTGCAACGGACCGCCGTCCGGCGGGGGCTGGTGGTGGTGGTCTCCGACTTCCTCGACGGGCTTCCCGACGACCATGACGCCCCGGCCCCCTGGGAACCGGCGCTGCGCCGGCTCGCCGCCCGGCACCAGGTGCTGGCGGTCGAGGTGACCGACCCACGCGAACTGGAGCTGCCCGACGTCGGCCTGATCACCCTGGTCGACCCGGAGACCGGCCGACGGCGCGAGGTGTGGACCGGTGACTCGGGACTGCGCCGCCGGTACGCCAGCGCCGCCGCCGCGCAACGCGACCAGGTGGCCCGGTCGCTGCGCCGCAGCGGGGCCGGTCACCTGGCGTTGCGTACCGACCGGGACTGGACCGCCGACATCGTGCGACACGTGCACACCCAGCGTCGGCTGGCGACCGCGCCCGCCGCCTCCCGGGGAGGTGTCGCGTGAACTGGCAGTCACCCACCCGGCTCCTGCTGCTGCTGGGGGTGGTCGCGCTGGCCGCCGGCTACCTGCTGATGCAACGCCGACGCAGCCGGTACGCGGTCCGCTTCACCAACCTGCGGCTGCTCGACCGGGTCGCCCCGCAGCGACCCGCCTGGCGGCGGCACGTGCCCGCCGGGCTCTTCCTGGCCATGCTGGCGCTGCTGGTGGTCGGCTTCGCCCGGCCCACCGCCGAGGTACGGGTGCCCCGCGAGCGGGCCACCGTGATGGTCGCCGTGGACGTCTCCACGTCGATGCTCGCCACCGACGTCGAACCGGACCGGTTGACCGCCGCCAAGGAGGCCGCCCGGACCTTCGTCGACGGGCTGCCCGACGAGTTCAACGTGGGCCTGGTCGCCTTCGCCGGCAGCGCGGCGGTGCTGGTGCCGCCGAGCACCGACCGGGGTGCCCTGCACGACGGCATCGACCGGCTCGCCGAGGGGATCACCGGGGTGCAGGGCACCGCCATCGGCGAGGCGATCAGCGCCTCCCTCGGCGCGGTGAAGAGCCTCGACGAGAAGGCGGCCAAGCAACCGCCGCCGGCCCGGGTCATCCTGCTCTCCGACGGGGCGAACACCTCCGGCGCGGACCCGATGGAGGCTGCCTCGGCGGCCGTCGCGGCGAAGGTGCCGGTGCACACCATCTCGTTCGGCACCCCGGGTGGCTTCGTCGACCGGGGGGGCCGGCCGATCCAGGTGCCTGTCGACGGGCAGACCCTCCGGGCGGTCGCCGACGAGACCGGGGGCGGGTTCCACGAGGCGGGCAGCAGCGCCGAACTGCGCAACGTGTACGAGGACATCGGCTCCTCGGTCGGCTACCGCAAGGAACGTCAGGACATCTCCGCCCGGTTCATCGGGTTCGGGCTGGTCTTCGCCATGGGTGCCGCAGTCGGGTCGATGCGCTGGTTCTCCCGTCTTCCCTGAGCCGGGCCGACCTCGGCCGACCTGCCCTGATCCGTCGGAGCACACAGTGAGGAGCGGACGTATGGCAGTACAGACCGGTCTGGGGGAGCCCCGGGGCCCCTGGTTCCTCTCACCCGAGCTCGGTCCGGACGGCCGGCACCGGTGGGACGTGCCGGGGCCGGGGGAGGACCCGTCCCGGCGGCGCTGGCGTGGCCGGTTGTGGACCGCGGCGGCGGTGGTCGCCCTCTCCACCGTCTCCGGTGCGGCGGCCGGCGGCTGGGTGGCCGGCCAGGGCGGGGCGGGGCCGACGGCGGCCTCCGCCGCCCCGGTGCCGGCGGAGCTGGTCACCGCCGCCCAGAAGACCGTGCCCGGGGTGGTGTCCGTGCTGGTCGGCGGCGGTGCCACCGGGCAGTCGGCGACCGGCTCCGGCTTCGCCATCGACAACGAGCAGCACATCGTCACCAACGACCACATCCTGGCCAAGGGGGGCGGTGGCGCGGTGACGGTGGAGATGCCGGACGGCCGCCGGTACGCCGCCGAGGTGGTGGGCCGGGAACCCGGCAGCGACCTGGCCGTGCTGAAGGTGCCGTCGGCCGCCGGGTTGGCCCCGTTGCCCCTGGCCAAGCCCCGGTCCACCCGGGTCGGCGAGCCGGTGCTCGCGGTCGGTTCGCCGCTCGGCCTGGCCGGCACGGTGACCGCCGGGATCGTCAGCGCCCTCAACCGGCAGGTACGGCTGGGCACCAACCGGCGCAGCGCGGTGCAGACCGACGCGTCGATCAACCCGGGCAACTCCGGTGGCCCGCTGGTCAACGCCCGGGGCGAGGTGGTCGGGGTGAACACGGCGATCGCCACCATCGACGGCAGCGGCTCGATCGGCATCGGCTTCGCCATCCCCATCGACCAGGTGCAGCAGACCGCCGACACCATCATCGGCAAGGGCGGCTGAGACCTGTCGGCCGAGGGCGATAGCCTCGCCGGGTGGACGACGGACTGCGGGTGACCGACAGGTGGACCGTGCCCGCCGCCGAGCTGCGGGAACGGTTCTCCCGCTCGTCCGGGCCGGGCGGGCAGGGCGTCAACACCACCGACTCCCGGGTCGAGTTGAGCTTCGACGTCGCCGGCACCACCAGCCTGCCGCCGGTGCTGCGGGAGCGGGTGCTGGAGCGGCTCGCCGGGCGGCTGGTCGACGGGGTGCTCACCATCGCCGCCAGCGAGCACCGGGCGCAGCTGGCCAACCGGGAGGCGGCCCGGGAGCGACTGGCCGCGCTGCTGCGCGCCGCCGTCGCCCCACCCCCGCCGGCCCGTCGGCCCACCCGCCCCTCCCGGGGCGCCAAGGAACGCCGCCTCGCCGACAAGAAGCGCCAGTCCCAGCGCAAACGGGACCGCCGCGCCGACGGGGACTGAGCCCCACCGCCCGACCGCGCGCACCGGAAGACGGCGTCGGGGTCGGGCCCGGTCTGCCCAGGCTGGCGGGCATGTCCACCGACACCCTGTGCACCCTCGCCGAGCGGTGAGGAGCGGCTGCGCGTCGGAGCGCTCGCCGGTGTCCTCGGTCGCGGCGACCGTCGAAGCGCTTCGCCACGATGCGGGAGGGCGTTGAGCGGGTACGTGCGGTCTGCTGGGATGTAGGTGGGAGCAACCGGGCCGTCACCGACCGCACGTCGTCACGTGACAGGAGTCCCCTCACCATGCTCCGAAGGCCGTTCCTCTCCATGCTCGCCGCGTTTGCGGCCATCCCCCTGCTCGTCGGGCTGGCCGTCACTCCGCCGGCCCATCCCGCTACCGCCGCCCCACCGGCCCGGTCCGTCGCCGCCACCCCGGTACGGGTCATGCCGCTCGGCGACTCGATCACCGGCTCACCCGGCTGCTGGCGGTCCATCCTCTGGAACCGCCTCCAGTCCACCGGCCACACCGACGTCGACTTCGTCGGCACCCTCGGCCCGCAGGGCTGCGGTCAGCCGTACGACGGGGACAACGAGGGCCACGGTGGTTACCTGGTGACGAACGTCGCCAACCAGAACCTGCTCCCCGGCTGGCTCGCCGCGACCCGCCCGGACGTGGTGCTCATGCACTTCGGCACCAACGACGTGTGGAGCAACATCGCACCGGCGACCATCCTCGCTGCGTACTCGAAGCTGGTGGACCAGATGCGGGCCAGCAACCCGGCGATGCGGATCATCGTCGCGAAGATCATCCCGATGGCGCCGTCGAGTTGTGCCGAGTGCGGGCAGCGGGCGGTGGCCCTGAACGCCGTGATCGACGGCTGGGCGGCGGGGAAGGCCACCACCGCGTCGCCGATCGTGGTGGTCGACCAGTGGACCGGGTTCAGCACCACCACCGATACCTACGACGGGGTGCACCCCAACGCGGCAGGCGACCAGAAGATGTCCGACAGGTGGTACCCGGCGCTGGTGGCTGCCCTCGGCGGAACCACCCCGACCCCCACTCCCACCACCTCACCCACTCCCACCACCTCACCCAGCCCGACCACCTCACCCAGCCCGACGGCGAGCCCCACCGGGTCGCCCACGGTGGACCCGCCGACCACCTCGCCGCCGGCCGGGGTCGCCTGCACTGCGAGTTACCGGGTCACCAACCAGTGGCAGGGTGGCTACCAGGGTGAGGTGACCGTGCGCAGCACCGGCGCCGCGCGGACCACCGGCTGGCGGGTCACCTTCACCCTGCCCGCCGGGCAGCAGATCACCCAGGTGTGGAACGCCGAACTGGCCCAGACCGGCAGCGCGGTCACCGCCCGGAACGTGAACTGGAACGGCGCGCTCGCCCCGGTCGCCGAGGCCACCTTCGGGTTCCTCGGCACCAGCACCGGCACCGCCACGGCACCGGCGGTGACCTGCACCGCCAGTTGACCGGTCCACCCGTTCGCCGAAGGGCGCCCCCAAGATCGTGCTGAAACCCCGAAGTAGTGGCCTCCCGAACGACGGAGGCCACTACTTCGGGGTTCGAGCGTGAACATGCAGGAGACTGGTCGCGCGTGCGGGCGGTCGAGGGGTGCGCCGGGGTGGTTAGCTGTGGACAGCCTCGGCGAGGTCCAGGGCGGTCAGCAGGCGGGCGCGGAGCACGGCGGCCCGCTCGGCGAAGCCGCGTTGTGCCGCCGCGTACTCGGCCCGGCCCTCGGGGGTCTCCACCCGCACCGGGGGACAGCCGAGGGCGGCCAGGTCGTACGGGCTGGCCCGCATGTCAAGCGTCCGGATCTGCCGGGCCAGCCCGAAACAGTCCGCGACCAGCTCCGAGCAGACCAGGGGTGAGAGCTTGTACGCCCACTTGTAGAGGTCCATGTTGGCGTGTAGACAACCCGGCTGCTCCAGCGCGTGCTGGGTCTCCCTGCTGGGCTGGAGCACGTTCAGCGGCCGGGCCGGCGCGGTGAAGAACCGGAACGCGTCGAAGTGGCTGCACCGCACGCCGCGTTCCCGCACCACCTCGGCGGTCCGTTCCGGGCTGAGCCGCAGCGGCCAGGCGTTGTGCCGAACCTCCTCCTGGGTCTGCCGGTAGACCATCGCCCACTCGTGCATCCCGAAGCAGCCCAGGTGTGCCGGTCGGCTCGCGGTGGCCGCCAGCAGCTCCCGGATCCAGGCGACCGACTCGGCGCGTCGTGCGCGTACCCGATCGGTGTCGAGGGTGACCCCGGCGGGGTCGGCGCGGTAGTCCGGGCCGAACTCGGCCGGGTCCGCGTCGCGCAGCAGCACCCCGGCACCGGGGTGCCAGCGACGCAGCTGCGCCGGGCGGTACGAGTAGTAGGTGAAGAGGAAGTCCTCCACCGGGTGCCGACCGCCGGTGCGCCGACGGGCCAGGTGCGGGTCCAGCCAGCTGGCCACCCGCGTCTGGTGGGCCGCCCGCCGGGCCCGCCAGTCGGCCGCGTCGAGGGCGGCGGGAGCGAGGGCGGCGGTCACACCTTCAGGGTACGACCGCCGCCCGCTCCCGCTCAGCGCACGTCCCCCGGCACGTCTCCTCTGTTCGGCGTGTCCCGCCGGTCACGGCACGTCCACCCGGACCCCGGCGGAGAACACCCCGCTGCGCAGCTCCAACTGTTTCGGCTTCTGCATCCCGTGCACGGTGAAGACCAGCGGCAGCACCACCCGGCTGCCCGCCGAGACCGGCTGGGCGAAGACGTCACGCCCCAGGTTCGCCAGCCGGGTGGCGTCCTCGTCGGTGCTCACCCAGGTCCCGCCCGGCAGGTAGGCCCGCTGGAGCTGACCGTGCCAGCTCTGCTGCTCCGGGGTGACGTTGCGCACCCCGACCGTGGCCTGGCACTGCTGGCTCGCCGCCCTCGCGGTGGCGCAGTCCACCCGGTAGACGGTGAACTCGAACGCCTTCTCCCGGAGCGGGGTGCCGACGGTGCCGGTCATGCTGGTGCCCGTCCACGCCCCGGCGGTCGGCTGCTTGCTGGTGTCGATCGCGGCGACCTGCCGGGTGGCCGTCCAGGCGGCGGCGAAGACCACCCCGGCCAGCACCGTCGCGGCCACCCCCACCACCAGCCACACCGACGGGCTACGTCGCCGTCCGAGCTGTCCCGGAACGGCGGGTCGGGGATACACCGTCCCGCCGCCCGGTGCTGCCGGACCGCCGGCGTAGGGCGGGCTGCCGGCCGCCGTCGGGGCGGTGCCGGTCGGCGCGATGCCGCTCGCCCGCCGCCGGGCCCGCTGCCACCACCAGAGCCCGCCGGCCAGCAGCGCCAGCACCACCAGGGCCGCGCCGAGCAGGATCGGGGGCTGCCGCCAGGTCGGTGTCGCGGGCACTGCCGCCTCCGGGGTCACCGCGCTGCGCCAGGTGGCGGTCGCGCAGTCGTACGGCTGGTCGCCGTCGCCGGTGTAGGCGCAGGCCGGCGCGGTCAGCGCCTGGCCCGGCGCGGTGGCGGCCAGGGCGGTGTCCAGGGTCCGGGTCGCCCCGGCCGGTACGACGAGCCGCCAGGTGACCTCCCCACCGCCGGTCGACCCGCCCGGCCGGGTGACCAGCCCGCCCGCGCTGACCGCGGTGGTCGACGTGCCGGCCGGCAACTCCTGCCGGACCATGGTCTGCACCGGCGAGACGCCGTTGTTGCGGACCAGGATCCGGTAGCCCGGCACCGAGGTCGCGGCTGGTGCCACGGCGACGGTGAGCTGCGGTGCCGGTCGGGGCACACCCGGATTGCCGGCGGTGGTCATCCCCGGGGCGGGCGCCGACGGGGTGACCGGGACGACCGCCCCGCTGGCCGCCACCCCGGGCACGGCCGGTGCGGCCTGAGCCCCCCGGTGCGCCGCCGCAGCCGGTGTCCCCGCCGCCGTCGCTGCCACCGGTGCCGGTGCCGGGGCTTCCGCTGCCGCTGCTGCCGTCGCTGCGATGGCCGCCGGTGCGATGACCGCCTGTGCGGTGGCCGCCCCTGCCGTCGCTGCTGCCGGTGCGGTGGCCGCCGGTGTCGCCGGGCCCGTTCCTGGGCTGGGCAGCGCCGGTACGGCGGCGAGGATGCCCAGGCAGTTCACGAAAACCGCGAGGGTCCTGTGGTGTCGTTTCGATGCAGGCATACCAACGAACCTCCGAGGCCGACGGTATGAGCGCGCCGCCTCCGGGCGGGTACGAAGCGCCGAACCCCGCCCGGAGCACCGACCGATGGCCTAAGCTGCGCCGACGCTCGGCCGGTGGCCGACGGCCGACGCCGCCGTGGGGATAGATTGGCCCGGTGCGTATCGCTCGTTTCGCTCATGCCAAGGGAATGTCGTTCGGAGTCGTCGAGGGCGAGTCGGAGGCCGGGCCGCAGGGTCTGACCATCGCCGAGATCGAGGGTCATCCGTTCGGGCAGATCCAGCTCACCGGTGCCCGCTGGGCACTTCCCGACGTCCGGCTGCTCTCGCCGATCCTGCCCAGCAAGGTGGTCTGTGTCGGGCGCAACTACGCCGAGCACGCCGCCGAGCACGGCAGTGAGGTGCCGAAGGAGCCGTTGCTCTTCCTCAAGCCGTCCACCTCGGTGATCGGCCCCCGGGACGCGATCCGGCTGCCCGTCTTCACCAGGCAGGTGGAGCACGAGGCCGAGTTGGCCGTGGTGATCGGCGCGCCCGGTGCCCGCCGGGTCGACCGGGCCACCGCCGCGCGGGCCATCTTCGGCTACACCTGCGCCAACGACGTCACCGCGCGGGATCTCCAGCGTTCCGACGGGCAGTGGACCCGGGCCAAGGGCTTCGACTCGTTCTGCCCCATCGGCCCCTGGATCACCACCGACCTCGACGTCACCGACCTGGAGGTCCGCTGCGAGGTCGGGCGCAACCCGGACGAGATGGAGGTACGCCAGCTCGGCCGGACCAAGGACATGGTCTTCGACGTGCCGGCGCTGGTGTCGTACATCTCGCACGTGATGACGCTGCTCCCCGGGGACGTGGTGCTGACCGGCACCCCGGCCGGGGTTAGCCCGCTCACCGACGGGGATACCGTCACCGTACGGATCGAGGGGATCGGCGAGCTCACCAACTCGGTGGTGCCGGTCGGCTGACCGTACGCCCCCTGTTTCCGCAGCTCAAAGGCGGTTTGGGGGATCGGATTTGGCCTGTTGGCGCGGGGAGGGTAAAGTTCCTTCCCGGCGCCACAAGGGGCCAATGGGGTATGGGGTAATTGGCAGCCCAACTGATTCTGGTTCAGTTAGTCTAGGTTCGAGTCCTGGTACCCCAGCGCAACCGAGGGTTCATCCGAATCCTCGGACGCTGGATTCTTGCGGAGATCGACCACGTTCCCTGCTCTGGGGGCAAAGTTGATCTCTGGAAGAGTGCAGCTTCCCCGCCCGATAGGGCAGGGAAGCACAAGCTATGTTCTGGCCCCGTCGTCTAGTGGCCCAGGACGCCGCCCTCTCAAGGCGGTAGCGCCGGTTCGAATCCGGTCGGGGCTACAACGCTGAAAGCCCGTCCCATTTCGTTGGGGCGGGCTTCGTCGTGTGCAGCCCTGCCCCCGTGCGCTACCGGGCAGTCCCGCCCGTGGGGCCTGCGCCCGTGGAGCCTGAGTCCCGTGGGCTGGCGCAGCCCTCGTCCGTGGGGCCTGAGTCCCGTGGGCTGGCCGGTCCCGGTGACGGTGAAGTCCGCAACGCCGACGGCTCAACCCTGTGGGGCGATGTTGCGTTGTCCCACCCGCCCTGATGCCGCTACTTCGCAGTACCGGTGCTGTCCCACCCGGGCCGACCCGCACGGGCCGACCCCCGTCTCGGAGGCCGGATGCCGGTGCCGTTAGACTACTGCCGCACCGCCCTGCGGGGTGGTGAAGCAGGAAAAGTGCCTGGCCCCGTCGTCTAGTGGCCCAGGACGCCGCCCTCTCAAGGCGGTAGCGCCGGTTCGAATCCGGTCGGGGCTACCAAAAACGATCGGCCCGTCTCGCATCGCCGAGACGGGCCGATCGCATTCCCCCACCGCCCCCTGCCCCCACCGCCCCATCCACACACCCCGCTGCCCACCCTGACCCCACCGCCCCGGTGATCAAGAGGTTTGCGTCAGGTCTGAAGATCGAAATGACGTAAACCTCTTGATCACCGGGGCGGGTGGGGGCGGGGCGGGTGGGGGCGGGGCGGTGGGGGTGGGGCGGTGGGGAGGGCTGGTCAGAGGCCGGAGAGGCGTTGGCCGGCGCGGACGACGGCCATGGCGTGGCGTTCGCCGGGGCGGCGGCCGAGGCGCTCGATCGGGCCGGAGATGCTGATCGAGGCGATCACCCGGCCGGTGCGGTCCCGGATCGGGGCGGAGACGCTCGCCACACCAGCTTCCCGTTCGGCGATGCTCTGCGCCCAGCCCCGGCGGCGTACCTCGGCGAGGGTGCGGCCGGTGAACTTGGACCGGGGCAGCAGCGGCATGACGGCCTCGGGTGGTTCCCAGGCGAGCAGGATCTGCGCCGCGGAGCCGGCCGTCATGGGCAGCACCGAGCCGACCGGCACGGTGTCCCGCAGGCCGCTGGCCCGTTCGGCGGCGGCCACGCAGACCCGTTCGTCGGCCCGGCGCAGGTAGAGCTGGGCGCTCTCCCCGGTGGCGTCGCGCAGTGCGGCCAGCAACGGCTCGGCGGCGGTCAGCAGGACGTCCGGGGCGGCGTTGGCCAGCTCTCCGAGCCGGGGCCCGGGCCGCCACCGCCCCTGGGTGTCCCGGACCAGCATCCGGTGGATCTCCAGTGCCTGGGCGAGCCGGTGCGCGGTGGCTCGGGGCAGCTTGGTGCGTTCAACGAGTTCGGCCAGGCTGGCACCGTCGACACAGGCGGCCAGGATGACCACCGCCTTGTCGAGGACGCCGACACCGCTCATACTGTGTCCCACAAGCCGAAACATACCTCCCAGAATTTAGGATGTCCAGATGGTGGGAGTCACTCAACCGAGGACCCTGGCCGAGAAGGTCTGGGACGCACACGTCGTACGGACCGCCCAGGGCGAGCCGGACCTGCTCTACATCGACCTGCACCTGCTGCACGAGGTGACCAGCCCGCAGGCGTTCGACGGGCTGCGACTGGCCGGCCGAGGGGTCCGTCGTCCCGACCTCACGCTCGCGACCGAGGATCACAACACCCCGACCGGGTACGACGATCCCTCGTTCCGGCTGCGCCGTGGCGACCTGCTGACGATCGCCGACCCGACGTCGCGTACCCAGATCGAGACGTTGCGCCGCAACTGCGCCGAGTTCGGCGTGCGCCTGCACCCCCTGGGCGACGAGAACCAGGGGATCGTGCACGTGATCGGTCCCCAGTTGGGCGTCACCCAGCCCGGCATGACGATCGTCTGCGGCGACTCGCACACCGCCACCCACGGCGCGTTCGGTGCGTTGGCCTTCGGCATCGGGACCAGTGAGGTCGAACACGTCCTGGCCACGCAGACCCTGCCGCAGGCCCGGCCGAAGACCATGGCGGTCAACGTCACCGGTCAGCTCGGCCCCGGCGTCACCGCCAAGGACCTGGTCCTCGCGCTGATCGCGCAGGTGGGCACGGGCGGCGGGCGTGGCCACATCGTGGAGTACCGGGGCGAGGCGATCCGGGCGCTGTCCATGGAGGGCCGGATGACGGTGGCGAACATGTCCATCGAGTGGGGCGCCAAGGCCGGCCTGATCGCGCCGGACGAGACGACCTTCGCGTACCTCAAGGGTCGGCCGCACGCGCCGGCCGGGGCCGACTGGGACGCGGCGCTCGCCTACTGGCGGACGCTGCCCACCGACGACGACGCGACCTTCGACGCCGAGGTGACCCTGGAGGCGGACCGGATCACCCCGTTCGTCACCTGGGGCACCAACCCCGGTCAGGGTGCGCCGCTCGGCGCGGCCGTGCCGGACCCGGAGGACTTCGCCACCGACGCCGAGCGGACCGCCGCGCGGCGGGCCCTGGAGTACATGGACCTCACCCCCGGCACCCCGCTGCGTGACCTCGCCGTCGACGTGGTCTTCGTCGGCTCCTGCACCAACGGCCGGCTGGAGGACCTGCGGGCCGCCGCCGACGTGCTGCGCGGCCAGCGGGTCGCCGACGGGGTACGGATGCTGGTGGTGCCCGGCTCCGCCGCCGTACGGGAGGCCGCCGAGGCCGAGGGGCTGGACAAGGTCTTCGCCGACGCCGGTGCGGAGTGGCGGTTCGCCGGCTGCTCGATGTGCCTCGGCATGAACCCGGACACGCTCAAGCCGGGCGAGCGTTCCGCCTCGACCTCCAACCGCAACTTCGAGGGCCGGCAGGGCCGGGGTGGGCGTACCCACCTGGTGTCGCCGCCGGTCGCCGCCGCCACCGCCGTGGCCGGCCGGCTCGCCGCCCCCGCCGACCTGTAGAAGGGCTGCCGAGAGATGGACAAGTTCACCACCCACACCGGCACCGCCGTGCCGCTGCGCAGATCCAATGTGGACACCGATCAGATCATCCCGGCCGTGTACCTCAAGCGGGTGACCCGGACGGGGTTCGCCGACGGCCTGTTCAGCGCGTGGCGGGAGGACCCGGCATTCGTGTTCAACGATCCCGCGTACTCCGGGGCCTCGATCCTCGTGGCCGGGCCGGAGTTCGGCACCGGGTCGTCCCGGGAGCATGCCGTCTGGGCGCTGCGCGACTGGGGTTTCCAGGCGGTGATCTCCCCCCGGTTCGGTGACATCTTCCGGGGCAACGCGCTCAAGGAAGGGCTCCTTCCGGTCGAGCTGGACCTGACCGCGGTCGAGCAGATCTGGGACCTGGTGGAGGCCGAGCCGACCACGCCGGTGACCGTCGACCTGGCCGCCCGCGAGGTCCGGGTCGGGGCGTCCACCTGGTCGTTCCCGCTCGACGACCACAGCCGTTGGCGGCTGATGGAGGGACTGGACGACATTGGACTAACCCTCCGGCACCTCGCCGACATCGAGGCGTACGAGGCGGGTCGGCCGTCGTTCACCCCCGCCGTGGCCTAGCCGTACGCCCGACCAGCGCACGGTTTTCGCCCCCACCGGTTCATCCGGTGGGGGCGAATCCGTTACGACACAAGGGCTTTTTTCCACCGAATGTTTGTGTCCAGGCAGCACAGGGCATACGGTGCGCGCAGAATGGCTCGCGTCGAGTCAGTTGCACAATCGGGAGGAATTCGTGAACAAGGCCGAGCTCATCGAGGCGCTCGCTGCTCGCCTGGGGGACCGGAAGTCGGCGACGGCGGCGCTCGACGCGGTCCTCGCCGAGGTCCAGGCGGCGGTCACCAAGGGCGACAAAGTGGCGATCACCGGATTCGGATCGTTCGAGAAGCGTGTCCGGGCGGCGCGAACAGCGCGCAACCCGCGTACCGGTGAGGCGGTGAAGGTCAAGAAGACATCTGTCCCGGCCTTCAAGCCGGGCGCCGGTTTCAAGGAGATGGTGGCCACCGGCAAGGTGCCGAAGACCGCCGCTCCGGCGAAGAAGACCACCACGGCGGCTGCCAAGGCCACCGGCACGAAGGCCACCGCAGCCAAGGCGACCGGCACCAAGGCGACCGGCACCAAGGCGACCGGGGCGAAGGCCACCGCAGCCAAGGCGACCGGCACCAAGGCCACCGCCGCCAAGGCGACCGGGGCGAAGGCCACCGGCACCAAGGCCACCGCCGCCAAGAAGACGACGGCGGCCGCGGCCAGGAAGACCACCGCGGCGAAGGCCACCAAGGCAGCCACCGCGACCAAGAAGACGGCTCCGGCGAAGAAGAGCGCCACGGCGACCAAGTCGACCACCGCCCGGAGCGCGGCGGCCAAGAAGACCACCGCTGCCAAGAGCACGGCGGCCAAGAAGACCACCGCTGCCAAGACCACCACGGCGAAGAAGGCACCGGCCAAGAAGGCCACCGCCAAGCGCTGATCTCCGGTACGACGGAAACGGGCGTCCACCCGACGGTGGACGTCCGTTTCCGTGTCATGCCACCCGTGCGCCCGATGCCGCAGCGCCTGCACCCGAAGTTTCAGAGGCGGTCGGCGGCGAGCAGCCGGTCGGCGGCGAAGGCGAGCAGCCAACCCCCACCCTTGGCGGTGGTGAAGTCGTCCCCCCGCCCGGTGAGCCGGGTCAACGCGCCCGGGATCACCTTGCCCTGGCTGCACACCCCGACCGTTGCCCCGGCGGCGGCCAGCTCGGCCAGCCGGCCGGCGGCGGCCAGCGCGCACTCGTCGACCTGCTGACCGGGCTGCGGCTCGTCGAAATCCCCGCACACCTCGATCGGCAGGTCGAGCAGGGCGGCCGTCGGGTCCAGGGTCTGCACGCAGCGGCGGGGCGAGGCCGACAGCAGCCGGACCGGCCGGACGAGGGCGACCAGCGGAGCCAGCGCCCGGGCCTGGGCGACCCCCTCGGCGTCCAATGGCCGGCCGGTGTCCGGCCCGGACCAGGTGGCCCGCCTGCCGGCGTGCGCGTGCCGCACCAGTGCCACGGTGCCGGTCACCTGTGGCAGCGCGGCGAACGCGGCAAGCACCTGCGCGTCGTGCGGGTAGCTGACCCGCCCGACCGCCGCGTCGACGTCGAGCCAGCACACGTCGTCGACCTCGGTGTCCGGCTGGAAACCGCCGGTGTCCACGGCCCGCATCGACCAGTAGTCGACCACCTTCGGCCGCCCCTCGCTGCGGTACCGCACGGTGGGCAGCCGGACCTGCGGCACCGCCCGTACGTCGGACTCCTCGGCCACCTCGCGGACGGCGGCCAGCAACGGATGCTCGCCGGGTTCCAGCTTGCCCTTGGGTAGCGACCAGTCGCCGTAGCGGGGCCGGTGCACCAGGCACACCTCTACCCCGCCGGGCCCGGACGGCCGCCAGGCCACCCCACCGGCCGCCCGGATGCCGTTCGGTTCCTCCTGCACCATCTGGTCACCCTACGTCCGAGGAATCCGCCGTGCCGGTCGCTCGTCCGCCTCGTCGGACCGCGCCCGCGGATCAGCCGGCGGAGCTGCCCACCCGGCGCAACAGCAGCTCCTGGAGGTCGTGCAGGGGCTCCTCGGCGGTGCCGGTACGCCGGGTCCAGCTGCCGTCCCCGGCCAGCTCGAACGCGTCCACCTCCGGGCTCATCGCGTACCCCATCACCTGGTCGAGTTCGGCGCGCGCCACCGGATCGCTCACCTGCACCAGCGCCTCCACCCGACGGTCGAGGTTGCGGTGCATCAGGTCGGCCGAACCCATCCAGAACTCGGCGTCGCCGTTGTTGCCGAACCGGAAGATCCGGGAGTGTTCCAGGAACCGGCCGAGGATCGAGCGGACCCGGATGTTCTCCGACAGCCCCGGCACCCCCGGCCGCAGCGTGCACATGCCCCGGATCAGCAGGTCCACGTGCACGCCGGCCCGCGACGCCCGGTAGAGCGCGTCGGTGATCTCCTCGTCGACGAGTGAGTTCACCTTGAACTGCACGAGCCCCGGCATGCCCAGCCGGACGTGTGCGATCTCCCGCTCGATCCGCTCGATCAGCCCGCTGCGGATGCCCTGCGGCGCGACCAGCAACCGTCGGTACGCGGTCTGCCGGCTGTAGCCGGTGAGCACGTTGAACAGGTCGGTGAGGTCGGCGCCGATCTCCGGGTCGGCGGTGAGCACACCGAAGTCCTCGTACAGCCGGGCGGTCTTGGGGTGGTAGTTGCCGGTGCCGATGTGGCAGTACCGGCGGATCTGGTTGCCCTCCTGGCGCACGACCAGCGCGGTCTTGCAGTGCGTCTTGAGCCCGACCAGGCCGTACACCACGTGGCAGCCGGCCCGTTCCAGGGTGCGCGCCCAGCCGATGTTGGCCACCTCGTCGAAGCGGGCCTTCAGCTCGACCAGCACCACCACCTGCTTGCCGGCGGCGGCGGCGTCGACGAGCGCGTCGACGATCGGGGAGTCCCCGCTGGTGCGGTAGAGGGTCTGCTTGATGGCCAGCACGTTCGGGTCGGCGGCGGCCTGCTCGACGAAGCGTTGCACGCTGGTGGCGAACGAGTGGTACGGGTGGTGCACCAGCACGTCGCCGTCGCGCAGGGTGGCGAAGACGCTGCGCGGCACCTCGCCCTCGGCCAGCCGGGGATGGGTGGCCGGCACGAACGGCTTGTCCTTCAGGTCGGGGCGGTCCGCCTCGCCGTAGAGCTGCCAGAGCGCCGACAGGTCTAGCAGACCGGGCACCCGCAGCACGTCGTGGCCGTCCATGTCCAGCTCGCGGACGAGCAGCTCCAGCATGTGGTCGGAGATGGAGGCGGCCACCTCCAGCCGGACCGGAGGGCCGAAGCGGCGTCGGGCCAGCTCCCGTTCCAGCGCCTGGAGCAGGTCCTCGTCGCGGTCCTCGTCGACCTCCACCTCGGCGTTGCGGGTGACCCGGAACAGGTGGCACTCGACCACCTGCATGCCGGAGAAGAGCTGCCCGAGGTGCACCGAGATGAGCTCCTCGACCGGCAGCATCCGCAGCCCCGGCTGGTCCCGGGCCACCCGGACGAAGCGGGGCACGTTGTTGGGCACCTTGACCCGGGCGAACAGCTCCGAGCCGCCGTCCGGGTCGCGCACCGCCACGGCCAGGTTCAGCGACCGCCCGGAGATGTACGGGAACGGGTGCGCCGGGTCCACCGCGAGGGGGGTGAGCACCGGGAAGATGTGCTCCCGGAAGTAGGTGCGCAGCCGTTCCCGCTCCGGGTCGTCCAGCTCCGCCCAGCGCAGGATCCGGATGTCCTCCCGGGCCAGCTTCGGCAGCAGGTCGTCGACGAAGCAGGCGGCCTGCCGGGCGACCAGACCGGCGGCGCACTCGGTGATCCGCTCCAACTGGGTACGCAGCGGCAGCCGGTCGCCACCGCGTACCGGCAGGCCGGCGGAGAGCCGGCGCTTGAGCCCGGCCACCCGCACCATGTAGAACTCGTCGAGGTTGCTGGCGAAGATGGCCAGGAACTTGGCCCGTTCCAGCAGCGGGGTGTGGGTGTCCTCGGCCAGCGCCAGCACCCGGCCGTTGAAGTCGAGCCAGGACAGCTCCCGGTTGAGGAACCGGTCGGCCGGCAGCGGCTCGACGGCGGACGGGCCGTCGGCGACAGCCGCCCCTTCGGCGGCGGACGCTTCGGCGGCGGTGGGCCGGTCGCCGGTGTCGAGCACCTCGTCGAGGCCGGCGGAGGCCCCGGCGGCGCTGGCGCCGGGGGAGTCGGGCGCGGTGGCGACGACGTCCTCGGGTGCGCGGCGGGTGCGGGTACCGCTGCGGCGGCGGGTGCCGTTGCGGGAGCCGGTCGGGTCGGTGGCGGCGGACGGGCTGGTGGGGTGCTCGCGAGGGGTGCTCACCCGCTCATAATCACCCGATTCCGGTTAACGCAAAATGAACTTGGCCCGGGTTGTTCAGGCCATGGTCGGCAACGTCACCCTCACGACCCCGCCGTCCGGATCCGTTTCCACCTTGAGCCGCTGGCCGAGGCGGAGCAGGCGCAGCCCGGAGGCGTCGAACGCGCGGGCCGGGAAGGCCAGCTCGGTGCCGTCGTCGAGGAGCAGCACGCCGGTGCGGGTCTGCGCGTCGAAGGTCGCCACGGTGCCCTGCATGCCAGCACCGTACACCTGTGGTTCCGCCGGGGTGGCCGCTCGGTCCGGGCCCGCCGGCGGTTCAGTCGGGGCCGCCGGGCGGTTCAGTCGGGCCGGGCGGGGCCCGCCGGGACGACGCCGGTCAGCGCGCCGGTGGCCGGGCCGAGGCCGAGCCGGGCCGCGTCGACCAGGTCGGCGGCGGTGTCCACGTCGCGCCGCAGGCTCGGCCAGGAGCCGACCAGCGGCACCGCCCCGGAGCCCAGGTGGGCCGCGGCGGAGTCGACCCCGAACCGGGGGTCCAGCGGCACCCCGGGCGGCGCGGCGAGCAGCGCGGTGCCGGTGCCGGGGGCGTCGGCCACGAACCGGCGTACCCCCGGTGGGCCGGTGACGACCGCGTGCAGTGCGGCGGCCAGCTCGGTCGGGCGCAGCGCCGGCAGGTCGGCGGTGAGGGCGGCCACCCAGGTCCGTTCGTCACCGTCGGCGACCGCCGTGTCGACGCCGAGCCGCAGGGCCGCGTTCAACCCGGCGTCCGGCCGCTCCGGCACCACCCGGGCGCCCGCCGCGCCGGTGGTCGCCGCCACCCGCGGATCCGCGGTGACCACGAGCACCTCGGCCACCGCCGGGCAGGCCAGCGCCGCACCGACCGTGTCGGCCACCAGGGCCAACGCCAGCTCCTCATGCGGTACGACCGGCAGCGCCCCCCGCAGCCGGCTCTTCGCCGCCCGGAGCCGCTTCACCGGCACCACCACCACCCACCTCGCCTGGCCCACGTCGACAATCCTGCCAGCGCCGACGGCGGTACCCTCACTGGCCGTACCCGGGACGAGCAGGCATGATTTCGCTGCGGGCGCGCGACGGTGGGGTGTGGCACGCGGACGGGGCGAGGGGAGGCACGGTGACACGGCGCAGGCTCGGTTTCTGGCGACGGTTCGCGGTGGCGCTGGTCAAGCCCGTGATGCTGGTCTGGACCCGGCGCACCTGGCACGGGGCCGAGCGGCTGGGCACCGACGGCGGCGTCATCATCGTCCCCAACCACCTGTCGCATGCCGACCCGCTGGTCTGCGCGCACTTCGTCTACGACGCCGGCCGGTGGCCGCAGTTCCTCGGCAAGGCGAGCGTGTTCCGGGTCCCGGTGGTCGGTTACATCCTGCACCGGTGCCGGCAGATCCCGGTGGAACGGGAGACCTCCACCGCCGTCAGGTCGCTGGACCGGCTGGTCGCCGCGCTGGACGCGGGCGGCGCGGTGGTCGTCTATCCGGAGGGCACCATCACCCGCGAGCCGCAGCTGTGGCCGATGAAGGGCAAGACCGGGGCGGCCCGGCTGGCGCTGGCCACCGGCGCGCCGGTTGTCCCGGTGGCGATGTGGGGGCCGGAACGGCTCTTCGACCCACGTACCGGCCGGGTGGGCCTGCGGCCCCGGACCCCGGTGACGGTGGTGGCCGGTCCGCCTGTCGACCTGAGCCGGTGGGCGGAGGCGACCCCCAGCCGGGTGGTGCTGGACGAGATGACCGACCAGATCATGGTGACCCTGCGTGACCTGCTCGCCGGTATCCGGGGTGGGACACCACCGCCGCTGTGGGAACGTACCGCCCGTCCGCACAATCCCGAGGTGACCGAATGAGCGAGTGGATCGACTGCGACGCAGGGACGGCAGGGGCATGAACGGTCACGTGGCGGTGCTGGGGGCGGGCTCCTGGGGGACGGCGTTCGCCAAGATCCTCGCCGACGCCGGTCGGGAGGTGACGATCCTGGCCCGGCGGGAGCAGGTCGCCGAGGCGATCCGTGCCCACCGGCGCAACCCCGACTACCTGCCGGAGCTGCGGCTGCCCGACCGGGTCACCGCGACCGGCGACCCGGCCAAGGCGATCTCCGGCGCGGAGCTGGTGGTGCTGTCGGTGCCGTCGCAGACGTTGCGCGGCAACCTCGCCGAGTGGGCCGGGCACCTCGCCCCGGACGCCACCCTGGTCTCCCTGATGAAGGGGATCGAGCTGGGCACCACCCGACGGATGAGCGAGGTGATCGTGGAGACCGCCCGGGTCACCCCGGACCGGGTGGTGGTGGTCTCCGGCCCCAACCTGGCCCCCGAGATCGCCGTCGAGCAGCCGGCCGCGACGGTGGTCGCCGGCACCGACGCCCGCCGCACCGAGCTGGTGCAGCAGTCGATCCGCACCCCGTACTTCCGGCCGTACACCAACGACGACGTGATCGGCTGCGAGCTGGGCGGGGCGGTCAAGAACGTGATCGCCCTGTCGTACGGGATCGCCACCGCGATGGGCTTCGGCGACAACACCCGGGCCATGCTGATGACCCGGGGGCTGGCCGAGACCGCCCGGCTGGGGGTGGCGCTCGGCGCCGACCCGATCACCTTCGCCGGCCTGGCCGGGATGGGTGACCTGGTGGCCTCCTGCTCGTCGCCGCTGGCCCGCAACCGCACCTTCGGCGAGCACCTGGGCCGGGGGGAGACCCTGGAACAGGCCCAGGCGGCCACCCGGCAGACCGCCGAGGGCGTGAAGAGCTGCCTGGCCATCCGGGACCTGGCCCGCGCGCACGGGGTGGAGATGCCGATCACCGAGCAGATCGAGCGGATCTGCCACGAGGGGATGGACCCGAGGCTGGCCGTGGAGACCCTGATGAGCCGTACCGCCAAGCCGGAGTCGTACGAGTGAGCGGCCGACCGGGGACCACGCCGCACTGGCACGACGGCACCCGGTGCGTGCACGCCGGGCTGCCCGCACCGGAGCCGGGGCAGCCGTTCCTGCCCGGCCCGGTGTTCGCCGCGCCGTACCACCTCGACCCCCGGCAGGGGCCGGCCGCGACCCCGAACGGCTACGGCCGCCCGGACAACCCGACCCGGCGGCTACTGGAGTCGGCCATCGGCGAGTTGGAGGGGGGCGACTGCCGGGCCTTCGCCTCCGGGCAGGCGGCCATCACCGGGGTGCTGCTGGCGGTGCTGCGCCCCGGCGACACCGTGCTGCTCCCCGCCGACGGCTACTTCCCGATCCGGGCGTTCGCGACCGCCACCCTGGCCGGGATGGGGGTACGGGTCGGCTTCGTGCCCACCGCCGGGCCGTACCCGTCGTTCGACGGGGTGCGGCTGGTGCTGCTGGAGACCCCGGCGAACCCGGGCCTGGACGTGGCCGACATCGCCGTACTGGCCGAGGCGGCACACGCGGCCGGCGCGCTGCTGGCGGTGGACAACACCACCGCCACCCCGCTCGGTCAGCGCCCGCTGGACCTCGGCGCGGACCTGGTGGTCGCCTCCGGCACCAAGGCGCTGACCGGCCACTCGGATCTGCTGCTCGGCTACGTCGCGTCCCGGTCGGCGGAGCTGCTGGAGACGGTCACCGGGTGGCGGACCACCACCGGCGCGGTGCCCGGGGCGTTCGACGCCTGGCTGGCGCACCGCTCGCTGGCCACCCTCGACCTGCGGCTGGCCCGGCAGAGCGCCAACGCGGCGGCGCTTGCCGAACTGCTCGCCGGTCGGGCCGACGTGACCGGGCTGCGTTGGCCGGGGCGGCCGGAGGACCCGGCTTACCCGGTGGCGTCGCGGCAGTTGCGGCGGATGCCCGGGGTGCTCTCGTTCGACCTCGGCGACGCCGACCGGGTGGCCCGGTTCGTCGCCGCGTCCCGGCTGGTCGCCGCCGCCACCTCGTTCGGCGGCGTGCACACCAGCGCCGACCGGCGGGCGCAGTGGGGCGACGACACCGCCCCCGGCTTCGTACGGCTCTCCTGCGGGGTGGAGGACACCGTCGACCTGGTCGCCGACGTGGCCGCGGCACTGGACAGCGCGGGGGCGGCCGGTCCGCTATCGTGATGCCGGCCCGCACGGGCCCCGACCCGAGGAGGTGAGTCCGATCCGTCAGACATCAGGACCGGCGCTCCCCGTCGAGTCCCCGTCGCTGCGGTAACGGAGTCCCCGTCGCCGTGACAGCGACGGTGGGAGCGTCGACGTGCGTTCCCGAAAGGCAGCACCATGGCATCCGATCCGTTCCACCACGACCACACCGCTCTCGTCGCCCGGCTGCGTGCCGCCGGCTGTGTCTACGCCGAGGACGAGGCCGCGCTGATCAGCGCCGCCGCCGGCTCGCCGCGGGAGCTGGCCGCTCTCACCGACCGCCGGATCGCCGGCGAACCGTTGGAACACCTGCTCGGCTGGGCCGAGTTCTGCGGCCGACGGATCGCCGTCGACCCGGGGGTGTTCGTACCCCGGGCGCGCACCGGGCTGCTGGTGGAGGCCGCCGCGTCGGTCGCCGGGCCGGCGCCGGCGCTTGTCGACCTCTGCTGCGGGTCGGGCGCGATAAGCGTCGCGTTGGCCGACCGGCTCGCCCCGCGCTGGCTCGCCGCCGTCGACGTGGACCCGGCTGCCGTCGCCTGCGCCCGCCGCAACCTGGCCGGCCGGGACGCCACAGTGCTGCAGGGCGACCTGTACGACCCGCTGCCGCCCGACTGGCGGGGCCGGCTGGACGTGGTGGTGGCGAACGCCCCGTACGTGCCCACCCCGGCGGTGGCGCTGATGCCGGCGGAGGCCCGGCTGCACGAGGCGCCGGTGGCGCTGGACGGTGGTGCCGACGGGCTGGCCGTGCTGCGTCGGGTGGCCGCCGGGGCGGTCGACTGGCTGCGGCCCGGCGGTCACCTGGTGGTGGAGGTCAGCACCGGGCAGATCGAGGCGCTGTGTGCGGCGATGACCGGGCTGGGCCTGGTGCCGACGGTGCTGTACGCCGAGGAGTGGGACGCCACAGGCGTCCTCGCCCGCCGTCCGGGCGTGACGGGCGGCGGGAACGGGAACTAACCTCGCATCAGGCGTGGCGGAGGTGGCGGATGGGTGGCGCGGACGTACCGGTGGTGGTCGGCCTCGACAACGGTGGCACCAGCAACAACGCCACCGTGCTCAGCCTGGACGACCGGTTCCTGGTGGACGGGCTGGTGGAGATCCCCAGCGAGGTGACCGCAGGGCCGCAGGCGGCGATCGAGGCGCTGGCCCGCGCCTTCGACGGGGTGCTGACCCACACCGGCGTGCGCCGTGAGCTGGTCCGGGCGGTGGGGTTGGACACCCCCGGCCCGGCCAGCGCCACCGGCGTCATCTCGTCCCGGGGTTCGACGAACTTCGCCCAGCCGGCCTGGCACGGCTTCGACGTGCGGGGCGCGCTGGAGCGGCGGCTCGGCCTCCCGGTGGTCTACCACAACGACGGCAACGCCGCCGCGCTCTACGCCCACCACGTCCACTTCGGAGCGGATGCGGTCACCCGGTCCTCGGTGGCGGCGATCGTCGGCACCGGGCTCGGCGGCGGGGTGGTGGTCGACGGCCGAGTGGTCACCGGGGCGGCCGGGATGGCCGGCGAGTTCGGCCACGTGCACATCCCGTTGGGCGGGCTGCTCGCCCCCGGCCAGCCGGAACCGCGGTGCGCCTGCGGTTTCGTCGGGGACGCGGAGAGCGTCGCCTCGTTGACCGCGATCGGGCGCAACCTGCTGCCGTACTGGCTGTCCCGGTATCCCGGGCACCCACTGGCCCAGGAGCCGCCCGCGCGGGCCGCCAAGCTGCTCCGGGGGTACGCCGAGCAGGGTGACCCGCTGGCCCGGGAGGTCTTCGCCCAGCAGGCGGCGGCGCTCGGCCGGTTGTTCACCATCGCGGCGAACTTCACCGACCCGCACGCGTACTTCGTCGGTGGTGGGGTGGTGGAGGCGACGCCGGAGTTCCGGGACTGGTTCCTCGACACCGTCCGCGCGCACACCGTGCTCCGGGCGGAGCAGGCCGCGCTGGCCACCTTCGCCCTGGTCCCGGACCGGGACATGGCCGGGGCACGCGGGGCCGCCATCGCCGCCGCCGAATCGGTACGCCCCGACGCCACCCGGGGTGACTGACCCGCCCGGCTGGCCCACTGACCCGACCCGCTGGCCGGACGCGCCCGCCCCCGCAGCGCGTCGGTGCACTGCGGGGGCGGGCGGGGTCAGCGGCGCGGCGGGGCGGCGGCGAAGGCGGCCCAGGCGGCGGGTGGGAAGAGCAGCACCGGGCCGGTCGGGTCCTTGGAGTCGCGGATCGCGACCCGGCCCGGCAGCGGGGCCAGCTCGACGCAGGCCCCCTCGTCCCCGCTGCGGCTGCTCTTTCGCCAGGCGGTCCTGGACAGGGCCGCGCTGATCGTCGGTGTCATCGGTCTCCTACCGTCCCTTCACCAGTTGCAGAAGCAGGTCGCGGCTGTCCGCCGGGCTGAGCGCCACGGTCCGCAGGTGTTCCATGATCTTGGTGCAGGTACGCAGGTCGCCCGGCCGGTCCAGGACCATCTGACCGGCGACGGTCTCCACCGAGGCGATCAGCGGGTCCTCCGGGTCGGCGAACTCCAGGATGTGCAGCGAGCCCCGGGTGCCCCGGTGGTAGCCGGCGGAGAGCGGGATCACCTGGACGGTGATGTTCGGCAGCTCCGACGTCTTGAGCAGGTGGCTGAGCTGCGCCCCCATCACCGTGTGGTCACCCACCGGGCGCAGCAGCGCGCCCTCGTCGATGATCGCGTCGAAGATCGGTGGTTCGGCGGCGGTGATCCGTTGTTGCCGGTCCAGGCGGAGCTTGACCCGCTGCTCGACCTGCTCGTCGGTGAGGGTGTGCGGGCCGCCCCGCATCACGCCCCGGATGTAGTCGGCGGTCTGGAGGAGCCCCGGCACGATCGACGGTTCGAAGTTGGCGATGCCGGTGGCCTCGGCCTCCAGGGCGATGAAGTCGATCGTGCGTTTGTCCAACAGGTGTGAGTAGGGCACCCACCAGCCGGGCTTGCGGGTGTCCTTGGCGAGCTGGACCGCCGCGGCGATCTCCTCGGGCCGTACCCCGTAGAGGCTGAGCAGCGCGCGGACGGTGGCCGGGTTGACCAGGGTCTGCGCGTTCTCGTAGCGGCTGAGCGTGCTGCGGGTGCTGTTGATCTCGTCGGCGGCGGCCTCCAGGGTGAGGCCGGCGGCTTCCCGGTGGGTGCGCAGGGCGATGCCCAGGCGGCGAGCCCGAGCGGTCTTCGGTGCCATACGTTGATGGTGACACACGTCGATGGGAATCAGTGCATGAGAGAAGGTCGATGAGAGTTGCATTCATGCATGTCCACATGGCACTCTGTGACTACGTCCTCACCAACGGTTGTCGTGGCGACGGCGATGGTGAGTGACCGGAGGGGATGAGGCGCGTGGCGATCGGGTTTACTCCCCCGTTCCCGATCGTCACGCGCCGCCGCCGCCATCCGTCTGGAAGGGACTTCGGACTGTGAGAGGCCTGATGACGGCGATGACCCGGTTCCTGGTGGTGCTCAGTGACGTCCGGCCCATGGAGACGGAGGGACGCGACGAGCGGTCCTGTCCCGAGCGGCGCCGCCAGGTGGTGGGCGCCAACAGCAGGGAGGCTGCCGACCGGATCGCCGGGGCGTTCATGGCGCTGGGCATGGTCCGGGCCGGGCGACAGCGGGTGAAGGTGATCGCCGTCGGTCGGCGACGCCGCGTCCTGCCGCCCGGACGGGGCTGACCGTCACGTACCGTATCGGGGTGGATGACCGTTTGCGAGGGTGACTCGCGTCCTGCCGGGTATCCCCATCGGCGCGTCGCCACCCACAGTAAGGTCAGTCGGGTGAGCGCAGCTGACGGCTCCGCAGTCGCGTATCGAGAGGTGACCCGAGTGACCACCCCAGGCAAGACCCGCGTGGCGATCGTCTTCGGCGGACGCAGCCCCGAGCACGGCATCTCCTGCGTCAGCGCCGGCAGCGTGCTCGGCGCGCTGGACCCCGACGAGTACGACGTGGTGCCGGTCGGCATCACCCGGCAGGGCCGGTGGGTGCTGACCAGCGGGGAACCGGGCGAGTTGGCGATCCGGGCGCGCAAGCTCCCGGAGGTCACCGCCGGGGCCGGCGTCGAGGTGGTGCTCCGGGCCGACCCGACCGCCGGTGGCCTGCTGGTGCTCGACCCGACCGAGGGCCCCCGGGCGCTCGCCGACGTCGACGTGGTCTTCCCGGTGCTGCACGGCGCGTACGGCGAGGACGGCACCATCCAGGGCATGCTGGAGATGGCCGACATCCCCTACGTCGGCGCGAACGTCTTCGCCTCCGCCGCCGCGATGGACAAGGAGTTCACCAAGAAGCTCTGCGCCGTCGAGGGCATCCCGGTCGGGGCGTACGCGGTGCTGCGCAACGGGGTGACCCTGAGCGAGGCCGACAAGCAGCGGCTGGGGCTGCCGGTCTTCGTCAAGCCGTCCCGGGCCGGCTCGTCGTTCGGCATCACCCGGGTCGACGACTGGGCACAGCTGGACGCCGCCGTCGCCACCGCCCGTGAGATCGACACCAAGGTGCTGGTCGAGGCCGCGATCGTCGGCCGGGAGATCGAGTGCGGTGTGCTGGAGGGTGAGGCCGGCGGGGCGCCCGAGGCGTCAGTGCTGGCCGAGGTCCGGATGGTCGGCGACCGCGAGTGGTACGACTTCGAGGCCAAGTACCTCTTCGCCGACGAGGTCTGCGAGTACGACGTCCCCGCCGGCCTGCCCGACCGGGTCACCCGCCAGGTCCAGGAGTACGCCACCCGCGCGTTCACCGCGCTGGACTGCGCCGGCCTGGCCCGGGTCGACTTCTTCGTCACCCCCGACCTGGACGTCTACCTCAACGAGATCAACACGATGCCCGGGTTCACCCCGACGTCGATGTTCCCCCGGATGTGGGCGGCCAGCGGCCTGGAGTACCCGAAGCTTGTCAACCGGCTGATCCGGACGGCCCTCGGCTCCGGTTCGCGCTGACCTCCGCGCCGGCGGTGGCCGGCCCTTCCGCAGACCGGCGTCCGGGCGTGGTCCCGACGCCGGTTCCGCCGATGTGGCGGTATCCCCGCACCTCGGATACCGCCACATCGGCGGAACGTCGCCTTGTCGGCGGCCGGACAGCTGGCCCGACTAGTGGGCAAGGGAACGCCGCAGGGGCAGCTCCACGTCGTCCAGGTCCAGGGCCGGCCCGCGACCGGCCCGCCTGGCCCGACACCGCGAACGTCATGGTCATGGCACTAGTTGACAACCCACTTCGCGTAATCGCCCGCCCCACTCGGAGGCGGGGATGGAGACGAAGAGGGAGACGGAGACGGAGACGACGAGGGGGAGGGGGGCGGGCTTCCACCCTCATTCAGGCACGACATCAGGACGACGATCGTCCCAGGCGTCGGGCTGTTCCCGTAGATGGAGAGACACCAGCCGCCTGACAGGCCGCTCAGCAATCTGCCGCCATTGGTGAGAGTCCACTGCTGGTTGGGGTTAGTGGAACCGCAGGTCCAGTCGAGCACGGAAGTTCCGTTGGCGGTCACGCCATTCAGGACATCGACACATCGTTGCGGATCGGCTTGGGAGGAAAGAGTGCCAGCGTTCCCAGCGCTGAAAGCCCAGCTCATAGGCTTCCCGCCTTGGGTGCATGGCATGACGACCAGCGGCGCCCCATCGATCGTGTTGCCGTTGTAGAGCGTGAGACACAATCCGGAGTCTGGATTCTTGAGCTGGTAGTAGTTGGCGTTGACACCCGCTTTCGTGTCATTCCGACCGGGAGCTTCCAGTTGCGCCGTCGCGCCGGCGGCCGGCCATACCAGAAGACTCAGCGCGAGAAGGGCGGCCCCGAATCCTGCCGTGAGGGCACGGCGATCACGATGGAGATGAATCATACGGTGATCCATTCGTAGACGTGAATACTCTTCGTTAGTATCCGGACGCGGGCGGGAGATTGCAATACCCGTTCGGCCATTGCATCGATCACTGCTCCTCCTCCTGGTCGCCTGGCGATCTTTCCAGGCGGGGCCCGACCACGGGTGGGTCGAGTTGGGTCGGGGCCCGCAGCGGCATTTCCCATTGGTGGGAAAAGTGGCGTCGGTGATGGCGGTCGCGGCCGGGTGGCACGGATTCCTGACAATGTCCGGCGTTGTGATCAATAGAATCAATTCAATATGCTGCCGGAGCTTGGATGGTGTGAGGGGCATTAGGAGGTCCTCTTGAAATCCGCTCTGCGTTGGACTGTGAGTGCCGGTGCGGCATTTACCCTGATCCTGACCGGTGCGCCGGCAGCCGAGGCGAATTCGACAACTGTCGCCCAGAAAGGAAACATCACCGCGATTGCCCGTACCCTGGACGGCCGGGCCATCACCAACGAGAAAATCGCCAAGGAGGTCGCCGACTTCTGGACCCCGGCGCGCATGGCGTCCGCCGTCGACCTGGACTTCCCGAAGTCGGCGTCCGCCACCCAGTCGACCGGCCGCGCGCCGAGGCCGACCGGGCCTGCCGGTTCGGTCGCGCCGGTGACGCCGCGCATCGCCGGCGGCCCCAGCACGCTGCTGAACGAGGCGGTGACCGTGGGCAAGGTCTACTTCACCGTCCCCGGCGGCGGCACCGCCTCCTGCTCGGCCAGCACTGTCGCCAGCGCCAAGCGGCGGCTGGTGGTGACCGCCGGCCACTGCGTCCACCAGGGCGCCGGCGGTGGGTGGTACACCAACTGGCAGTTCGTCCCCCGGTACCGCAACGGCGTCCGGCCGTTCGGCACCTTCGTGGCGTACACCCTCTCCACCCGTGGCGCGTGGGCCAGCTCGTCGAGCTACGCCGAGGACATGGGCATCGCGGTGATGTCCAACGGCGGCATCTACAACGCCAAGGTCGTCGACACCGTCGGCGGCAACGGCCTGCGCTGGAACTGGGGCTACAGCGTCGCTGTCACCGCCCTCGGCTACCCGTCCAACCTCGGCGGCGGTGAGAGCCAGCAATACTGCCAGGGCACGACCTGGGACGCGGGCGGCCAGCAGATCCGGATGAGCTGCAACATGACCTACGGTTCCAGCGGCGGACCCTGGTTGCAGGAATACAACGACTCGATCGGTGCCGGATACATCAACAGCACCGTCAGCCACGGCGACAATCCGGGTAACGGGCAATTCGACGGCCCGTACTACGACGACGACATCAAGAGCCTGTACGACTACGCGGAAGCCGGCTCTCCCGCGTAATTCCCTCCCCCGACAGTGCCCTGGCCGCCGGCCAGGGCACTGTCGTGCCTTCCCGTCGTGGAAATGCGCGCCGGGTGTCGGGAAATTGTCAGGACCCGCGCCGGATCTAGCTGGGCGTCGTGCGCAGGGGAGGTCGCTGGGTGGCGCGCTGCGGGGGTGGCTGCCCATGGGCAGCCGGCCGCACCCCGGCGCGCTGCACGAAGATGCTCCGCCGGACCGCCGCCCGGTCCCGGGCGTCGAGCTGATAGACATCCAGCCAGACCCACCCGTCGTACGTCGGCCGGTCGTCGATCCGGATCAGCCGGCACCGGATCGGGCGGATGAACTGCACACTGGCGGCCCTGGTGATCAGCAGCAGGTCGCCGGGCTTCACGGCGTACCCCTGTCAGTCTGCGCATGTCGGTTGGTCTGCGCGGGCCGGTCGGTCGACCCGCCCTGTTCACCGGTGGCGGGCTCGCGGGGTTGCCGGTCGGGGCGGTCGCGCCAGGCGCGGACGGTGTCGGCGACTGCGGTGAGGCGGCGGCAGGAGCCGTCGGGGCGGCAGCGGGGGGCAGGCGTTGCAGTGGTGGAAGTCGACCACGTAGCCGGCCATCAGGACGCGGAACGGCGGCCCGGGTCGTCCCTCAAACATGGCGGGTGCCCCGCTCGACGCCCGTTCCTGTCCGGCGCACCGCTGGGCAGGTTGGCATGTGCAGCCTCATCGGCGGTGCCCCCTGACCGCGTTCCGTGCCCGCCACTACGCGGCGGAGGTCAGCAACGGAAGGTCCCGCGCGAAGATCACCGTAGGGCTGTTCCACGCCGGTCGGCCCGCCCCGCATCCCTCCCGGTGTGCCCGATGGTGTCGGCCTTCTGCGGGGCACTCGACCGACCGACCACATCGACCGGATGATCCGGGCGCTGGAACCAATTCCATCGGGGCACAGTGCCACCTCCATTGATCGTCGACAGGCCGCCCTGTCCGCCACGATGAGTCCGAAACGGATCGAGGTGCAACGTCTCATCGAGAAATTCAGCGAAAGATGTTGACGATGCCTCATCGGGCCCGCCATCTGTTTCAGATGAGACAGGTGACGCACGGTGTTGAGACGGGAAGCGGAACGTGAGCGACGGATCTTCGGTCCCCCGCAGGCAGCTCGGCCGGTTGCTGGAGAGGTCATCCCTGCATGGTTCGAGTTGTACGTGGGGCTGGAAGCGGCAGCACGCCAGATCCGCCACTACGAGACGATGTTGATCCCGGGCCTGCTGCAATCTCCGGAGTACATGGCGGCGGTGTTCGAGAGCAAGCCTGGGCGTGCCGCACAGGAAGTGGCGCGGAAGGTGTCCCTTCGGCTGGAGCGGCAGCGTCTGCTGTCTCGACGCCGCCCGGTCGCTCCGACCTTCGAGGCCATCATCGACGAGGCGGTCATCCGCCGACCCATCGCCGATGTGGAGGCGTGGCGCAGGCAACTTGCGCATACCGTGAACGCCGCTCAAGCGCCCAACGTGTCGGTCCGCATCGTTCCGCAGTCGGCTGGTCCGCACATGGTCTTTGTCGCGAGCGCCTTCATTTTTCTGGATTCTCCGGCCCTCGGCACCCGCCCTGCCGAACCCTCCACTATCTACAGCGCGTCGCTCACCGGCAGTCTCTACCTGGACGGCCCGAACGAGCTGGAAACCTACTCCGAAGCCTGGCAGGCGCTCTCGGCGCTTGCCCTCGACGAGCGTGAGTCCGAGGATCTCATCGGACGTGTGATCAAGGAGACCTACGATGAATGAGCTGGCAAGTTCTCGCTGGCGCAAGAGCACACGCAGTGCCGAGGGCGCGTGTGTGGAGTTCGCCGACAGTCTGGCTGTCGGGGTGGGAGTGCGGGACAGTAAGGATGTTGCCGGGCCGGTACTGGTGTTCTCCGCCCAGTCCTGGCGGAGCTTCCTCGCCACCATCCGCCAGCCTCACTGACCGGCCCTTTGAGGCGTCGCACCCTCTGAGTTCCGGTGTCGACGGGCCTGTTTCGCCTGACGACTGATGGCCCAGGCGTCGGCGACCGGCCCGATGTGGCGGAGCTTGTCGGGATTGATGACCGCCCGGATGGTCTGCACCTGTCCGTCGTGCACATCGAGGGCGAGGACCTGGAGCACCCTGCCATCCGGGTCGCGGAAGATCACGCCGGGCTGGCCGTTGATCTCGTGCGGCGCGAACGACACGTCGATCCGGGTCAGCCAGGGCAGGACCGTGCCCAGCACCCGGGCCACGTTCTCTGCGCCCGTCACGGCCCTGGCCAGCTGCGGGGCCTTGCCGCCGCCGTCGCCGACCAGCTGCACCTCGGCGGCCAGCAGCTCGCGCAGTTCGTCGACGTTGCCGTCGGTCAGCGCGTCGAAGAACCGGGTCGCCAGCCTCTGCCGTTCCTGGCGGTCCGCCTCGAAGCGCGGCTGCCCGGCCGCCATGTGCCGGCGTGCCCGTACCAGCAGTTGCCGGCATGCCGGCTCCGATCGGCCGACCGCGCCGGCGATCTCGTCGAACCCGAAGGCGAACACGTCCCGCAGCACGAACACCACCCGCTCCAACGGGCTGAGCCGCTCCAGCAGCAGCAACGCCGCCATCGACACCGAGTCGGCCAGCTCCACCGACCGTGCCGGGTCCTGGTACGGGTCGTGCAGCAGCGGCTCGGGAAACCACGGGCCCACGTACTCCTCCCGCCGCCTCCGCGCGGAGCGCAACACATCGATCGAGAGTCGGGTCACCGTGGTCGACAGGAAAGCCCTGGTCGACGTGGGCCGGGTCGCTGAGCCGTCAAAGCGCAGCCAGGTTTCCTGCACCGTGTCCTCGGCCTCACCCACACTTCCCAGGATCCGATAGGCGATCGAGAACAGCAGCGGTCGCAGTTCCTCGAACTCCTCGACCTTGGTCACGCGGAACCCCTCCCACCCACTCGTGTGCACCTGCGCGGGCTCCGAGCCCGGTGGCCCGTAGTCGGGACACCGGGCCGGTGGCTGCTGTGGTGCGTTCAGTGGAACTGTCCGGGCTGGTAGGCGCCGGCCGGCTGCCGGGTGATGATGTTCATCCGGTTCGCCAGGTTCATGAACGAGACCAGGAACACCAGCGCGACCAGTTGCTCGTCGTCGTAGTGCTTGGCGGCGTCCGTCCACACCTCGTCGCTGACCCCGCCGGCCGCGTCCGCCACCCGGGTTCCCTCCTCCGCCAGTGCCAGCGCGGCCCGCTCGGCCTCGGTGAACACCGTGGCCTCCCGCCAGGCCGCGACCAGGTTCAGCCGCACCGACGTCTCGCCCGCCGCAGCGGCGTCCTTGGTGTGCATGTCGACGCAGACGGCGCAGCCGTTGATCTGGCTCACGCGCAGCGCCACCAACTCCTGGGTGGCGGTCGGCAGCGGTGACTCCTTCAACGCCTTGCCCGCCGACATCATGTGCTTGAGGGCCCTGCCGGCGGTCGGGGCGGCGAGGAAGTTCAGTCGGGCGTCCATGATGTGCTCCTCTGCGGTCGTTCATGGCTACACCCCCTGAGACGGGGCAGCCCACCGCCCAGTGACATGTCCGAACGTGACCCGCATCTCCCCGCTCGGCGGCTGACGTCGCCCGCTAACGGGGGCGGGACCCCCGCATGAACTGGTCGACGGCGGTCTGGGTGATCCCGTCGAGCAGCTCTGCTGCCACCAGGTTGCCGTTGACCAGGGTGGCGATGCCCTGCAACGTCGCGAACAGCACGATGCCGGCGCGGTCCGGGGGGCCGGGCTCCAGCAAGCCCTGGGCCTGCCCCTGGGCGATCAAATCGTCCATCAGCCCGAACGGCCCGGCGGCGGCGACGACGAGATGGTCGGCCCCCTGGCGGTGCTTGGCCGTGAACATCAGCTCCAGCAGCGCGGCGTCCTCGGTGGCGAACCGCAGGTAGGCGGCGGCCATGGCGTGCAGGCGCGGCCCGAAGTCGTCCCCGGCGGCGGCGAGCGCCGCACACAGTTCGGCGTGCAGCCGGGCGAAGCCGGCCTCGGCGAGGGCGTCGAGCAGCGCCTGCCGGTCGGGGAAGTGCCGGCGTGGCGCGGCGTGGCTGACGCCGACCTCCCGGGCCAGTTCACGCAGCGAGAGCTGGCCCGCGCCGTGTTGACGCAGGCTGCGCTCGGCCGCCGCGAGCAGCGTCGAGCGAAGGTTTCCATGGTGGTACGCGGGCACGACGGTCATCGTAGTCGACAAAAAGTCGTCGTTGCATACATTGTTGTCGCCGGCTACATTGTTTTCCATGACAACATTCACGCCCGCCCAGGTTCCCGCCATGACCGGCCGTACCGTCGTCGTGACCGGGGCGAACAGCGGCATCGGCCGGATCGCCGCCCGGGTGCTCGCCGCCCGGGGCGCCCACGTCGTGCTCGCCGTCCGGGACACCGCGAAGGGCGCTGCCGCCGCCGCGACCATGACCGGCGAGGTCGAGGTCCGCCGGCTCGACCTGGCCGACCTCGCCTCGGTCCGGGCGTTCGCCGAGGGCTGCACCGGGCCGATCGACCTGCTGATCAACAATGCCGGGCTGATGATCCCGCCGCTCGGCCGTACCGCGGACGGGTTCGAGCTCCAGTTCGGCACCAACCACCTCGGCCACTTCGCGCTCACCAACCTGCTGCTGCCGCAGATCCGGGAGCGGGTGGTGACCGTCTCCTCCAGCGGGCACCGGGCCGGGAAGATCGACTTCGACGACCCGAACTGGGAGCGCCGGTCCTACCGGGCGTTCCCCGCGTACGCGCAGTCGAAGCTGGCGAACCTGTTGTTCACCGCGGAGCTGCACCGCCGCCTCACCGAGGTCGGCTCGCCGGTGCGGGCGACCGCCGCCCACCCCGGCCTGGCCGCCACCAACCTGCTCGGGCACCTCGACCACGACCGCTCCCTGTGGAACCGGCTCCAGACGACCCTCGTCAACCGCTTCGCCCAGAGCGAGGCGGACGGCGCGCTGCCCACCCTCTACGCGGCGGTGGCCGACATCCCGGGCGGCAGCTACGTCGGGCCCGACGGATTGCTCGAAGGGCGCGGTGCGCCCAAGCTCGTCGGCCGGTCGAAGGCAGCCCGGGACGGCGCTACCGCCCGTCGCCTGTGGACGGTCTCCGAGGAGCTGACCGGCGTCACCTTCCCACTCGCCGCCCGGCCCACCCGGTAGGCGGTGCGAGTCGGAGCCCCGCGCCGCAGGTGGATCGAGCGGGTGACCGCTCAGCGGCGGCGCAGCGTCGGGTCGAGCAGGGCGGGCGGGGCGTCGTGCTTCTCGTCCGGGGCCAGGTCGACGCCGGGGGCGACGATCGTGTCGATCGCGTCGAGCACGTCGGCGGTGAGCACGGTGTCGGCGGCGGCGAGCTGGCTGCGCAGGTGGTCCGGCGTGCGGGGGCCGATGATCGCGCTGGTCACGGCGGGGTGCGCGGTGACGAAGCCGAGCGCGAGCTGGATCAGGGTCAGCCCGGCCCCGTCGGCGACCTTGGCCAACTGCTCGACGGCGTCGAGCCGGGCCCGGTTGGCGGCGACGGTGAGGTCGAAGCGCTGCGGCAGGACGTCGGCGCGGTGGGTGGCGATCTCCCGGCCCGCCCGGACCGCGCCGGACAGCCAGCCCGAGGCGAGCGGGCTCCAGGCGAGCACGCCCAGCCCGTACTGTGCGGTGACGGGCAGCACGTGCGTCTCGATGCCGCGTTGCAGGATCGAGTAGCTGGGCTGCTCGGTGACGTACCGGCTCAGGCGGTGCTCCCGGGCGGCCCACTCGGCCTGCACGATCCGGTACGCCGGAAACGTCGAGCTGCCGAAGTAGCGGATCTTGCCGGCCCGCTGGAGGTCGGTCAGCGCGGACAGCGTCTCCTCGTCGCTCGTGGTCGGGTCCCACCTGTGGATCTGGTATAGGTCGACGTGGTCGACGCCGAGCCGGCGCAGGCTGTCGTCGAGCGCGCTGACCAGCCAACGCCGCGAGCTGCCCTGGTGGTTGCGCTCGTCGCCCATCGGCATGGTCGCCTTGGTGGCCAGCACGACGTCGTCGCGGCGGCCGGCGATGGCCCGGCCGACAAGTTCCTCCGACTCGCCCTGGCTGTACCGGTCGGCGGTGTCGATCAGGTTGATCCCTCCCTCCAGGGCGGCGTCGATGATCGCGGTGGCCTCGTCCTGGCCGGTCCGACCGATGGCGCCGAAGTTCATCGCGCCGAGCGCGAGGGTGCTGACCTGCACGCCGGTGCGGCCGAGGGTGCGGTACTGCATGGCTGTTCCTCCTGGGGATGACGGCGGCCGTCCCCGCGCTGGCGGTCGGCCGGCCGGTTCTGGCATCATGGCTCAAGCGGAACAATGTTCCGCTAAGAACTATACGGAACCCTGTTCCGCTTGCCAAGGAGGGTGGAGGCGTGGGCGCGATGACCGGCCGCGACGGGGGAGCGGCGTCGCCGGCCCCACGCAAGCGGGCCGACGCCCGGCGTAACGAGGCGACGCTGCTGGAGGCCGCCGCCGCGGCCTTCCTCGCTGTCGGCGTCGACGCGCCCGTCCGCGACATCGCCGCACGGGCCGGCGTCGGCGTCGGTACGATCTACCGCCACTTCCCGACCCGGGCGGACCTCATCGTCGCCGTCTACCGGCACCAGGTGCAGGCGTGCGCCGAGGCCGCGCCGGCCCTGCTCGCCACCAGCGGTACGCCGCACGCCGCCCTGGCCACCTGGATCGACCTGTTCGTCGACTTCCTGGTCACCAAGCACGGCCTGGCCGGGGCGCTACAGTCCGACGACGCCGCCTTCGAGACGCTGCACGGGTACTTCCTCGACCGGCTCGTCCCCGCGTGCGCCCAGCTGCTCGACGCCGCCGCCGAAGCCGGCGAGATCCACCCCGGCCAGAACGCCCAGGAGTTCCTGTTCGCCGTCGGCAACCTCTGCGCCGGCCGCGCCCCCTACTACGACGCACGCCGCATGGTCGGGCTCCTCGTCGCGGGGCTGCGCCTGCGCTGAGGGGGCAGTGCCCAGTGGCCCGGACACTTGCCCCCTCCGGCCGGGCGTCGTCCGTTCAGCCGCGCCGACCGGCCGACGCGGGTGGGCGGGAGTAGTGCTCGGCGACGGCGGCGAACGCGGCCTTCGGCTCCCAGGGAAGGCCGGGATACGTCTCGCCGGTGCGGCCGTCGAGCACCTTGACGATTCCGGGGCTGGCGAGGTCGAGGTCGTCCCGGGGATCGCCGTCCGGCCGGTGCGGCAGGCTGGGTAGCGCGAAGAGGTGGACGAAGGCGCTGTCGACGCCCTCGCTGTCGAAGATGTCGAGCAGTTCGCGCAGGTATGCGGCCTGACCGTCCTCGTCGCGCTCGTACACTCCGTCCAGTCGCCGGGGCTTCCCGCTGGTCGCGTCGTACTCGATGATCTCCATGCTGCGTGGTGCGACTTCGCCCGCGCCGCGCCAGGTCGCGGTGCCGAAGCCGGTGACGGCGACCGGCTTGGGCTGGTCGACCAGCCGGCGTACGCCGTCGCGGAACTGGTCGGCGACCTCGGCGGACCGGATGAGTTCGACGGTCACCACGTCGAACAGGTCCCAGTCGACGCCCTCGAACGGGATCGCGGCGTAGGTGACCTTGCCGTGGAAGCGTTCGCGGACCGCCGCCACTGTGGTGCGCAGGAACTTGTCGAGGCGGACGCGGACCTCGGCGATGCGCTCGGCGCGGCCGTTCGGGTCGGTAAACAGGTGGTGGAGGCGGTCCGCGAGACGCTCCCCGGCGATGAAGCCACGGTTCATGATGCTCAGCTCGGCGCCGGTGACGAACACGACCTCGGCCCCCGTCGCGCGGAGCCGCTCGGCCCGCTCGGCGCAGTCGAGGAACAGCGCGCGGATCAGGTCGGGTTCCAGCTCCAGTGGATACGGCGAGAACCAGACCTCCAGGCCGAGTTCGGCGGCGGTGCGGGCGGCCGACTCCAGCCGCCCGGGATCGCCGCCGACCAGGTGTACGGCGGTGCAGTGCAGGTCGTCCCGAATGATGGCCAGTTCCCGGCGGACCACCTCGGGGTCCCAGTGCGGTACCGAACTGACGCCGTCGGTGACGAAGCCGGTGTCGTAGGCCATGCCCTTGGCGCGCATGTCGGCCCCTTTCGATCGTGGTGCTCCAAGACGGTTCGGAGGAACCGTAGCACAAACTTGCGTGCACGCAAGTTTGCGTGCACGTACCGAGTGTGCGAAAGTGGCACCGTGAGCAGTCCATCGACGCTGCGGGAACGGAAGAAGCGGGCCACCCGGGAGGCGCTCCAGTCGGCGGCCCTGCGCCTCGCGCTGGAACGCGGGCCGGACAACGTCCGCGTCGAGGAGATCGCCCAGGCGGCGGGCGTGTCGCCCCGGACCTACAACAACTACTTCCCGAGCCGGGAGCAGGCGATCGTCGCCGGGGTCGCTGCGGACCGCGCGGCCGGGATCGCGGGGGCCGTGCTCGCCCGGCCGGCCGGGGTCGGCCTCGGTGACGCGGTCATCGACGCCGTCGTGGGCCTGTACACCGACCCCGGCGACCATCCCCCCGCCGCGCTGCTGATGATCGCCGCCAGCCCCGCGCTGCGCGCCTGCTACGTCGACGCGGTCACCACGATCGACGAACCGCTCTTCGAGGCGGTCACCGCCCGCTGCCCAGGCATCGAACTTCTGACCGCCCGGGTGCTCTCCGCCGCCGTCGGCGCGGCGACCAGGGTGGCGCTGCGGCAGTGGCTGGACGGCACGAGCGAGGTGCCGTCGATGGCCGGGTTCGTGGTGCCGTCCGGGCCACTGCCGGACCTCGTCCGGGCCGCGTTGCTGCCGCTCGCCCCCGCCTTCGACACCGCAACGGCCTGACCCGCCGCCCCGACCCGCTGCCTGCCCGCCGGCCGGACGCCGTCTGCCGCCCGACCGCTGCGGGGAACCCCGCCCCCGTCGGGCGGGAGCCGGTCGCGCGTGGTGCCGACGCACGATCCGGTCCCGGCCCGGCAGGGGCGGGTGCCCAAGCCGGACCGGGCACCGGACCGGTCCGGGCGGACGTCCCGAACGGGGTGGTCAGGTACGGGACAGGGCGCGGTCGCTGACCGAGGACTGGAGCCCGAACTGGCGGGCCCGGCGCTCGGCGAAATCGGTGAGCCCCTGGCTGTCGGCGTAGTCGAGGCTGTAGAGGTCCAGCTCCAACTGGAGCAACTGCTCGGCGATCTGGGCGTGGAACTCCAGCACGTCGGGCGGCCAGGCGGCGTAACCCTGGTCGGTCCACCGGGCCGAGAACGACTCGAAGACGATCCCGTCGACGATCTCGGCCAACCGGGGCAGCATGCCGAACCCCCGGTTGGCCAGCAGGTACGCCGGCTGGGCCTCCTCCCGGACCGCGGCGACCAGGGTGAGCAGGTGCGGCACGTCCTCCGGGAAGGTCAGCTCGACGTTGAGCGTGTCCAGGAAGAGCCCGGCGAAGCCCTGCGCGATCGCCTGTTTCGCCTGCTTCACCACGTGCGCCACCCAGAGCGGATGGTCGACGTGGACGAACGCGCCACCCCAGTCCGGGTTGCGTTCCTGCCGCTGCCAGGGCGCGGGTGGCCCCTGGTCCTCCGACAGCGACAGGTAGCCGAGCGTCTGCACGTCCTGCTCGGCGAGGTAGCGCAGCTCGGCCGGCCGGTAGAAGTCCGGTTGCAGGACCACCCGCACGTACCTGGTGAGTTCGGGCAGCCGGCCGTCGCCGTAGTAGAAGCAGATCGGGCGTCGGTTCGTCACGTCCATCCGTGCTCCTGGTACCAGGCGAACGTGCTGCGTACCCCCTCTTCCAGGCTGACGCCCGGCTCGTAGCCGGTCAGCTCGCGCAGCCGGGACAGGTCCGGGCAGCGGCGGGCGACCGATCCCGGTGGCGCGCTCCGGGGCACGATGGCGGGGCTCACCCCGGCCACCCGCAGGACCAGCTTGGCCAGGTCGCCGATGTTGGTCTCCTCCCGGTCGTTGCCGATGTGCACGATCTGCCCGGCGGCGGCAGGTGCCCCCATCAGCCGCAGCATCGCCTCGACCGCGTCGTCCACGTGGCAGAACGCCCGGTACTGGTCGGCGCCGGGGACCGGGAACGGGTCGGCCCCGCGCAGGGCACGCAGGGACATCTCCGGGATGACGTGGTCGGCGCCCATCCGGGGGCCGTACACGTTGTGGAATCGGCCCACCACGGTCTCGAAGCCCTTGGCGCGGGCGGTGTGCAGGAAGGCGGCCTCGCCGAGCAGCTTGCTGGCCGCGTACGCGAAGCGGGGGGCCGCGATGTCGGAGATCATCGTCGGCACCGTCTCGGCCGTCGGCACCGGCACCACCCCGGCGGTGACGCCCCCGGCGTAGACCTCGCTGGTGGAGGCGAAGAAGACCCGCTCACCCGGGGCCACCCAGTCGAGCAGGTGCAGCGCGGAGAGGGTGTTGACCCGGATCACCCGGGCCGGATCCTGCTCCACGTTGCGCACCCCGACGACGGCGGCGAGCAGGTAGATCTGGTCCCAGCCGGTCGGCAGCGCGGCCCAGGTGTCCGGGCTGGTCAGGTCGCCGGAGATCACCTGTACGGCCGGATCGGCGCGCAGCCGGTCGAGGTCGGCGTCGTCGCGGCCCCGGGAGAAGTCGTCCACGATAGTCACCTGGTGACCGTCGGCGACGAGACGGCGGGCCAGGTGCAGGCCGATGAAGCCGGCCCCGCCGAGCAGCAGTGCCCTCATGCGGACACCGCCCCGGCGGTCGCCGCGCCGGCGCCGGCGGCAGCGCCGGCCGTACCGCCGTCGTCACCCGGACCGGTCGGTGCGGGCGGCAGGTAGCCGAGTCCGGCGTAGCGCACCCCGGCGGCCATCACCGCGTCGCCGTCGAGCACCCGCCACGAGTCGTAGACGAACGCCGGGGGCGTCGCGCCGAGCACCTCCGGTACCCGCAACGCCCGGTAGTCCGGATGGTCGTTGATGATCAGCACGGCGTCCGCCTCGGTGAACGCCTTGTCCAGGCTGACCGGTTCGCCGCCGTACTGGCGGATCACGTCGTCGGTGACCATCGGATCGTGGCCGAGGACTGTCACACCGGCGGCGGAGAAGACCCGCATCATCGGCTCGATCGGGGTGCCCCGCATGTCGTCGGTCGCCGGCCAGCCCTTGTACGCCCAGCCGAGCACCGCCAGCCGGGCGCCGAGGCTGCGCCCGCGCGCCTCGACGAGCATCCGGACCACGGTCTCACCGACGTGGATCGGCAGGTACTCGTTGAGCTGGCGGGCCTTGCCGACGAGGAACGGCCGCCTGTCACCCGCACTGTCGATCATGATGTACGGGTCCTTCGAGAGGCAGCCGCCGCCCACGTACCCGGGCTTGGCCAGATCCGGGCGCGGGTAGTCGACGTTGGTCGCCCGGATCACCTCCAGCGGGTCGAGGCCGTGCCGCTCGGCGATCAACGCGATCTCGTTGCCGAACGCGTAGATCAGGTCGGTGTGGCAGTTGTTCGACAGCTTCACCAACTCGGCGGTCTCCAGCCCGGAGACCGGGACGACGGTGCGTGCCAACCCGTCGAAGAACTCGACCCCGGCGGCGAGGCTCTCGTCGTCCAGGCCGCCTACCACCTGCGGCAGCTCGACGAGTTCCCGCAGCGCCTGGCCCTGGATGGTCCGCTCCGGGGCCATCACCAGCTTCACCCGCTCACCCCAGGCGGCCTGGAGCTCCGGCAGCACCACCCGGCGGCTGGTGCCGACCGGCACCGTGCTGCGCACCACCACCAGGGTGTCCGGGCGGCAACTGGCGGCCACCACCCGGGCGGCGGCGGCCAGGTTCGCCAGGTTGGGGCGGTGGGTCATGTTGTCCACCGGCGTCGACACGCTGATCACCGCCACGTCGACGGTGTCCTTCGGCAGGTCGGCGGCGACGTGGATGCTCTTGCCGAGGTGGGCGGCGAAGACGTCCTCGATGCCGGGCTCGAAGATGTGCGGCCGGCCGTGCGAGAGCGCGTCCAGCACCGCCGGCGAGACGTCCGCGCCGTACACCGTGAAGCCCTTGTCGGCGAGGGCGGCGGTGAGGGTGAGCCCCACGTAGCCCAGGCCCACGACCCCGATCTTCGTACTCATCTGCGGTGTCCTCTCGTGTTACGGGTGTGTCGTGATGGGGGAGCGGTCCGCCGGCTCAGCGTGCGTCGCCGGCGGCCCAGATGTCCTTGATCGACGTCGCCAGGTCGCGCACCGGCGACCACCCCAGCTCGTGGGCGGCCCGGCCGATGTCGGCCTGGATCCAGTCGACCGCCTGCGAGCGCTGCGGCCCGACGCCGGCCTCCCGGATCGCGCCGTCGTAGCCCGCCGCGTCGGCCAGCAGCGCGACGGCCTGCCGGGCGCTGACCGCCCGGCCGCTGCCCGCGTTGACGACCCGGTGCCGCAGCGCGGGCGCGAGCGCCGCCACCGTGATCAGCGCGGCGAGATCCCGCACGTCGACGAAGTCCCGGTACGCCGACAGCGGTCCCAGGGTGATCTCGGTCGCCCCGTCGGCCAGCGCGGCCCGGATCCGCGCCGCCGCCCGACCGAGCAGGTTCTCCTGCGACATGCCGGGACCGATCGGGTTGAACACCCGCAGCGAGACAGCGTCGACCTCGCCGGCCTCCCCGGCGAGTTGGAACAGCCGGGTCCCGGCCAGGTGGCTCACGCCGTACGCGCTGACCGGTCGGGCCGGTGCCTCCTCGGTGACCGGGACGCGCTGCGGCAGCGGCCCGTACTCGCCGGCCGAGCCGAGCCGGACCAGCCGGGCCTGCGGTGCCGCCGCGGCGGTCGCCTCAAGCAGCTTCGCCGCGACCACCGTGTTCGCGTTGACCAGTTGGGCGGCGGAGCCGGTGAGGGCGCCCACACAGTTGACCACCGCGTCCGGGGCGACCTCGCGCAGCAGCACCGCGAGCGCGGCCGGCTCGCCGTCGAGCAGGTCGTACGTCGCCCGCCCCGGGCAGATCACCTCGGTGACCCGGGGATCCGCGGCCAGGGCGTCGCGGGCGTGCCCGCCGATGAATCCGGACGCCCCGAACAGCAGTACCCGCGTCACGTCAGCTCCCCGGCCCGCACCACGCCCGGCAGGTCGGCGACGGCCAACGGCTCGGCCGCCTCACCGACGGTCACCTCCACCGGCCTCGACCGGGTGGGCAGCAGGATCGGCTTGAGCTGGGGGAACGAGCGGTTCGCCTCGTCGTAGTCCTCCGGTCGGCCGATGTCCAGCCAGAACCCCTCGAACGGGTACGTCCGTGGCTGGTCGCCGCCCGCCAGCAGGTCCAGCACCAACTGGTCGAAGCCGAGGGCCAACCCGGCCGGATACGGGTCGAGCGTCCGGCGGGACATCCCGTAGACACCCATGCTGACCGGGTAGTGCAGCGCCGGCTTCTCCCGGAACCCGACGACCCGCCCGTCGTCCACGTCGAGCACGCCGAAGTCGATCCGGTGCACCCGTTCGGAGGTCGCCAGGGTCAGCCCCGCCCCGGAGAGCTGATGGTCCCGCAGCAGGTCGCCGTAGTCCAGGTCGGTGAGGACGTCGCCGTTCATCACCAGGAACTCGTCGGGCAGCCGGTCCTTCAGGGCGAACAGCGGGCCGACCGTGGACAGTGGTCGGTCCTCCTCGACGTAGTCGATGGCGAGGCCCCACCGGTTGCCGTCCCCGACGAACGCCCGGATCAGCGGGCCGAGGTGGTTGATCGCCAGGGTCACCGAGGTGAACCCGCGCGAGGCGAGCTGGTCGAGCACGATCTGGAGGATCGAGTGGCTGTCCCCGATCGGCATCAGGGGCTTCGGCAGCGTCGTGGTGTACGGCTTCAGCCGCACCCCTTTGCCGCCGGCAAGAATCACCGCGTGCAACCGGACCTCCCCATAGGTCTCGCGTGGACTATCGGTGGACTATCGGTAGTGCCGAACCTGCCCGATCACCGGAAACAGACCGAGCGCGAACAACGCCTGGAGCAGCAGCACGCTGCCCAGGTAGAGCGAGGTGTCGGCGACCGGGTCGTCGCCCTGGCCGAGCAGCGGGGCGACGCCGAGCAGCCCGCCGAGGCCGACGTGCAGCACGACCACCACCGTCATGGCCAGGCAGAGCCAGCCGTACCGGCCCCTACCGACCAGCAGGAAGGCCAGGTAGTACGCCCCGGCGAGGGCCACGTGCGCAGCGGTCATCACCACCCCGGCGGCCGAGAGCCGGCCCAGCTGGGCGAGCACGACGATCAGCACCGCCCCGAGCACCGCCGGCACCGCCAGACAGGCGGCGACCTCCCGGCCGATGGTGCGCCAGATCCCGGCGACGAAGCCGCGCGGGACGCGGGCCCGTCGGGACAGCGCGACCCCGCTCGCCCAGAACCGGCTGGTCCGCCACTCGACGAACCCCATGGACAGGATCAGCGGCACCGCCGCCGCCGCGATGTCCAACCGGCCCAGCAGGTAGGGCGCCTGCGCGTGGAAGAGCAGCACCGCCGAGCAGAACCCGTAGCCGGCGACGCCGAGCAGCCGGGGCGCGGGCGGCCACAGCGGTTCCCGGGCCACCGGCTCCTCGGCCCGGACGGCCTCCCGGGTGGCCCAGAGCCCGGCGGCGAGGCTGGCCAGCACGCCGAGGACCGCCCCGCCGACCGCCCAGAGCCGGGCCGTCGCGCCCCCGTCGAGCAGGAAGACGGCGCCGGAGAGCACCGCCGGGAGCATGGCCGCCGCCAGCCACCACTCACGACTGTGGAAGAGCAGCAGCGTGCTCGCCAACTGGTAGGTCAGTTGGAAGACCATCATGACGGCGAGCGGCAGGCCGCCGTACGGCAGCAGCGCGGCACCGGCCACCGCGCCGAGCAGGGGCGCGGTCAGCGCGGCGATCCGCAGCACCCGGCTGGCCGACCGGACCCGGCCCAGGCCGAGCAGGCGGAACGCCGCGTGGGCGGCCATCCCCGACCAGATCCACCCCACCGTGCCGGCGAGGATCATGCCGAGCACCAGGCCAGGTCGACCCACGACCGCCAGTACGGCCGGGAAGGCGGCGCTGGGCAGCACGTACAGCAGGCCGTGCGAGATCGTCCGCAGGTCGCCCCGCCGGTCGGGGCCGGGCGCGGACGCGGCGGGCGGCCCGTCCACCACCGGCGGGTTGGGCCCCAACCGCCGGAACACCTCCGAGGCGAGGACGAAGACGTCGCGGTAGCCGTACTCGACCTGGGCGGCCCGGTCGGTGTGCCCGTCGGCCTCCAGGGCGGCGGCGACCTGGAGCGCGTCCACCGCCCGGGTCAGCTGGGGGCGGACCCGCTCGACCAGGTCGTCGACCGGATCGGTGGAGATCCGGGGCAGCAGGATCGTGCGTTCGGGACTGTCCGCCCGGTCGTCGGTCCCCGCCTCGGTGGTCATCGTGGCGAAGGGTCGGAACAAGGGGTCGGTGACGTCCGGGTCGTTGGTGCCGGTCATCAACGACCGCCGGTGGCGCGCAGGATGCCGACAGTTGGATCGTCGCCCGCACACGTGCCGTCCGGATACGTGCCGTCCGAGCGCGTTCCGGCGGACTGCGGCAGCTCGGGCCCGGACGAGTTCGGGTCGTGGCGGCTCGGGTACGCGGCGGACGAGTACTGTTCCGGCCCCCGTTGGCGGGGCACCCGGGCGACGACGGGGACGCTTTCGGGCCGGGGCGCGACGGGCACGCTTTCAGGCCGGGCGGCGACGGGCACGGCCTCGGGGCGGGCGGCGACGGCGGCCACCCCGGGGCGGACCGAGCGGTTCGGGACGCGGACGAAACCCTGGGCCTGACCGCGCAGCTGCTTCGGGGCGGGGGACGCGGTCGGGGGCTCGGCGAGCCCCTCGTAGATGTCGCGGTACGCCTGCAACGAGCGTTGCAGGGTGAACTTCTCCAGCACCCGCGCGCGGGCGTCCGCTCCCAGCCGCAGCCGCAGCTCCCTGTCGTTGAGCATCCGTACGCAGGCGTCGGCGATCGCGGCGACGTCCCGTGGCGCGACGACGAAGCCGGTGTCGCCGACCGCCTCGGCGACCCCGCCCACGTTGGTGCACACGGTGGGCCGGCCGCACGCCATCGCCTCCACCACCGTGTAGGGGAAGCCCTCGGAGATGCTGGTGAGCGCCACCAGGCTGCCCGCGTGGTACGCCTCGACGGCGTTGCCCACCCGGCCCTCCAGGACGGCCTGCCCGGTCAACCCGAGTTCGTCGATCAGGGCCAGACAGCTCTCGTGGTAGACCTTGTTGGCGGCCGGCGTCCCACCGAAGATGCGCAGCCGGGCGTTCGGGATCTCCGCGCGGACCACCGCGAACGCCCGGATCAGGGTGTGCAGGTCCTTGAGCGGGTCGATCCGGCCCATGAACGAGATGGTCGGCTCGTCCGGCTCGCCGGCCGCCGGCGGGAACTCGTCCGGGTCGACGCCGTTGTACATCGTCCACATCCGGTCGGGGTCGGCGCCGTTGTGCAGCTGCCAGCGCCGGTTGTACTGCGAGTGCGGCGCGAGCGCGCCGGTGATCAGGTAGGCCGCGCCGGCGAGCGAGCGGAAGAAGCTCAGCACCAGCACCCGGACCGGGTGCGGCGCGTCGTCGTGCAGATAGGAGATGTAGCGTTCGCGCAGGTAGATGCCGTGTTCCGAGAGCACCAGCGGGGTGCCGTACGTCCAGGTGGCGGCCATCCCGACGAGCGTGGACAGTCCGTTCATCGACGAGTGCACGATGTCGGCGCGGACCGGCGGCGCGCTCAGCGGCCGGAGCATGTGCGAGATGAGCCAGGCCGCCTCGAGCGCGTCGGCGACGGTGGGCGTCGGCCCGGTCTCCTCGACCCGCAGGGTGTGCCAGGCCTCCAGCATCATCCGCAGCGCCTCGTTGGAGAGCAGGGCGGCGCTCAGGTCACCGCCGCCGGCGGCGTACTCGAACATGCCGCGCAGGGCGAGCAGGAAGGTGCTCCGGTTCACCGCGCCGGCCTGGGAGCGGGTCGACTCCAGCGGGGTGACCAGCGCCCGCAGGAACACCTCGTACGACTCGACGAACTCCGCGCCGGGGCGGCCGGACGGGACCAGCACTCCCCGGCCCCGCCGGGGGCGGCGGCCTGCCGGCCGACCGCCCCACAACGGGATCGAGTGCACTCGGTCGAGGTTCGCCGGCCGCTCGAACACCGGCTCCTCGGTGCCGTCCACGGTGAGCGCCACGACCTCCCACCGGTAGTCCGGCATTCCCCGGATGAGCTGCTCGCACCAGATGCTCACCCCACCCATCGCGTACGGGTAGGTGCCCTCCGAGACCAGCGCGATCCTCACCAATTGCTCCCGTTCACCTTTGCTGTGCTGATTTCGTCGTGCCGCCCTACAGGCGAGGAGCGGCGGTGAACGTCACGGGGGTGTTCGCCACAAGCGTCACCGGGACGGTGACGTCGCTGCCGTACGTGCCGGCACCCGCGGTGGTCGTGGTCACGCCACCGAGTTGGAGCGAGCCGGCGGCCGGCGAGGTCACCGTGATCTCACCGGTGGTCCGGTCGTAGACCGCCGACGCCCCGGCGCCGAGCGCGGCGAAGTGGGCCGTGCGCGCCCTGGTGTAGGCGGCGATGTCGGTCCACGCCGAGTTCAGCAGCGGCACCGAGTAGTAGGAGCTGTACTTGGTGAGCACCGCACCCGCCCAGTCGGTGACCAGGCTGTTGCCCGAGCCGTAGTCACGCACGTTGGCGACGTGGAACGTGTGCGCGTAGATCGAGCCGGACGTCACGTGCTGCAGCCCCACCGTCGACTCGTAGTCCAGGATCTGCGAGTAGGTGCGGTCGGTGGGCCAGTAGGGGAAGTGGCCGTTCGGACCGTAGAAGGCGTTGTAGAAGTGCGTCTCCTCGGCCTGGTTGGTGGTGTGGTAGGCGATGTTGGTCGGCCAGCACGGCACCACCGCGATGCTCGGGTCCAGCGGGTGCGCGGTGGACGCGTTGAAGTGCGCCGGCACGTGGCTGGCGAACGACATGTTGCCGACAAGCGTGTTGATGCCGAGGTCGCCGGCCGCGTCGATCAGGTCCGGGTTGGACGCGGCGAGGCCGTAGTCGGTGAGCACGCCGCTGGAGTTGTTGTAGACACCGAGGCCGGAGTACTCGGGGGTCTTCAGCACGGCGGCCGGAGGGTTCAACCCGATCGAGGTGCCAGCGGTCTGGTTCGAGCTGATCTCGTCGTGGGTGGTGGCGTAGTCGGTAGTGTTCAGCGCGGGGTGGGTGAGCGTGTGGTTGATCCACCGGAAGTTGTTCTTCAGGCACTTCGTGGTGGCGGTCAGCGTGGTGGCGTCGCCGTTCGGGCTGCACGTGCTGCCGGCGAACGGGTCGATCTCGGCGCCGTTGTAGGGGATGTTGAAGGTGAGGCCGGACGCCAGCGGGTTCGCGGTGCGCAGCGCGGTCTGCTTCGTGTCGAGGTTGACCGCGTCGTGCCCGCTGATCTGCAAGCCGGGGGTGTACTCGATGGTGCCGTCGTCCTTGTAGTGGTCCGAGAAGCTGAACCAGTCGTCGATGTCGACGTTGAGGTGGTGCTTCTGCTCACCGAAGTGCAGGCCCTTGGTCGCCCACCGGAACAGGCCGTAGACCAGCAGGTCCGAGTGGAGCAGGTACTGGTTGGAGGTGAACGTCAGGGCGATCCGCTCCCGACCGTCGGTCGACGTGGTGCGCACGGCCAGCACGTTGGAGCCGTTGGTGAGCAGGGCGTCGGCGTTGCAACCGCTCTTGATCGACGTCTTGTAGACGTAGGACTGCGTCAACGGGATCTGGGCGGTGCTCTTGAGGTAGTCGAAGACCCCGGCGCCGGCGGTGGTCAGCGAGAGCGGCAGGGCGGTGTCGCCGACCGCGGTCTCCCCGGCGGAGTTGAGGCAGTAGTCCTCCGGCCAGGTGCCGTAACTGGTGTAGAGGGCGACCTGCCGCACCTGGAAGTTGCGCTCGTAGGCCCAGAGGGTGGTCCACTCCGTGCTGCTGAGGCCCTCCAGGTAGTTGCCGCCCGACTCGTAGATCAACATGCTGTTGGTCAGCAGGATCGCGTTGTACTTGCCGACCCCGTTGGAGTCGACGAGCGTGCTCGCCGAGAGCGTCTGGCTGGCGGTGTAGATGATGTCGTAGCTCGCGCCGACCCGGTCGAGGGTGGTGGTGAGCGTGGCCACGCCGAAGTCCGCAGTGTTGGTGGCCACGATCAGCGAGCGGAGCGCGACCTTGTCGTTGAGCGCCTGGGTGCCCACCGCGCCACTGCGGGCGCCCGACGGGGACGGGGCGACCTTGACGGTGCCGGACCGGGTGGGCAGCGGCCCGGGTCGGGCCTCCTTCTTGCTCGCGACCTGACCGAGGCCGGGTGCGCTCGGCGGCTGGGCCAGCGTGCTTGGCGCTGTCCGTGGCTGGGCGAGGCCGGCGGTCTGGGTGCCGAGGACGACCGCGAGCGCGGTGAGCCCGGCGAGGGCGATTCGTTTCGCGCGCGGGCGCGCAGGTCCGGTGGGGACCATGTGGTGACCTCCGATGAGGAGAAGAACAATGCCGCAGCTCAGTAGGAGCTGCCGGGTTGCCATCGAAGGCTAGCAATTATTCTTCCGGATTCAGCGTCCGATCCTGTCGCATGTGGAGCATTGACGCAAGCGGGGTGGGATGTTAGCGCCGCACCTGTGACGGCGACTTCCGGTAACGTCTTTTTCGGGGATCGTGAAGTCGGGTCACGTCGGTCTCAGGCACGCTGACGTGCTCTTTTCCGGGAGCACCGAAACACGGCATTCACGTTCGCTTCACAGGGCTGTAGCCGGCGTCGTCCAGAATGTGGTCGGCGATCGGGGTCGGTCGCCCGGGCGCATCGGCCATTCGCTTCGGGTCGGGCAATTGACGTGGGGCAGGTGTGACCGATCAGCCCATGCTGGCCCGCTGATCAGCCGATTGCCGGGCCATCCCTTCGGTCGATCGGGCCGGTGTCGGCCGGCCCGAGGGCTCCGAGGCGGGGCCTACCCGCCGTTTCCGCAGCCAGTGCCCTTGCCGACCCCGGTGGTCGGGCGTCCTGCGTGCCTTTGTGGGGCAATCTCTCGATCGACCGTAGATAGCGGAGAACACCGTTTTCGTTGAGCTTCACGGCCGAGGACGGTCGAACGACCCGTTCGGAAATGGCGAATACCCCAGCGGAGACCGCCGAGTCGGCGAGTGCCGCCGCCTGCTGTTCCCAGCTTCAGGAGTTGCCCAATTCCCACCCGTTGGAACCTGTCCTGATTCGCCGATCAGGACCGCTTGATGAAATCGCTGCAAGCGGACCCGATCGGCGGCTGGGGACTTCTGCGGACGGCAAAATGCAGAATTGGATGTGCACGACCGCCGCCGACTTGCCGACCGAACGACCCGGCAAACCCGAACCGGGGTGCCGAAATCACCGCCCGGTCGGCGGTGGCCGCAGGTCGGGTGTCGTGGCCAGCAGAATTGTCGACCCGGCCGCGAAGACGGCCGCACCGACGAGGACCAGGCCCGGTGACGCGTACGCCAGCGACCACCCGAACACCGCGCCGGCCACCACCGGCACCAGGGTTTCGGCGGCGGCCCCGATCCCGGTCAGCGCCCCCTGCACCGTGCCCTGCTCGTCGGGCCGGACCATGCCTGAGAGCCACGACTGTGCGGCGGCACCACCGACCGCGGCGAGCACGCCGACCGCCTGGAGCAGGTGGAGCAGCCAGGGCACCGTCACGAACGCCGTACCCGCCAGCGCGGCCACCCCGAGCAGGCCGCCGACCACCGCGGCCCGCTTGTCCCCGAGTCGGCGCACGATCGGCCCGACGGCCCTGGCCTGGAAGAGCGCCCCGGCGAGCGCCCCCGCCGCGAGCACGGTGCCGACCCGCGCGGTGCCCCAGGCGAACTGGTGGGTGAGGAAGAACGTCCAGGTCGACTGGTGAGTCATCCGGGCGACGTCGGCGCAGAGCCGGGCGTACGCGAGCCGCCCGAGCACCGGTCGACGCAGGACGGCGACGATGGCGGCGACCGGGTTCGCCGTCCGCAGGGTCAACGGGGTGGTCCGGTCACCGGGCCGCGACTCGGGCAGCACGAACCAGCCGTACCCGACGTTGGCGAAGGACAGCGCGGCGGCGGCGAGGAACGGCAGGCGTACGTCGACGCTGCCGAGCAGGCCGCCGACGGTCGGGCCGGCGACGAAGCCGAGCCCGAACGCGGCACCCACCGACCCGTACGCACGGGCCCGCGCCTCGGGTGCCGTGACGTCCGCGAGGTACGCGTTGACCACTGTGTACGTGCCCGCGCAGGCACCGGCGAGGGCGTGGAACAGCAGCAGCGTCCACGGGCTGGGAGAGACCGCGTGGGCCAGCCAGTCGACGCCGAGGCAGGTGAGCGAGACGAGCAGGACCGGCCGCCGGCCGTACCTGTCGGAGAGCCGGCCGAGCAGCGGCGAGACGACGAACTGCAACAGGCCGTAGACCGAGCCGAGCAGCCCGGACCAGCGGACAGCGGCGGCGGGATCCTCGGTGACGGAGCTCAGCAGGGCCGGCATGATCGGCACGACCAGGCCGAGCCCGAGCATGTCCAGGAAGACGGTGACGAGGAGGAAGGAGAGGGCGGGTGCCCGGCGCATTGCGGCTCCTGGTTGGTGAGGGGGCAGGGCCCCCTCGCCACCCACGGTCAGCCGCAGGTACGGAGGATCAGAATATCGGTGCCGTCAAACGATTTTCGCCGTCGTCTCCACCACCGACCGGCTGCCTGGACCTCAGCGCCGGCAGCCGGACGGGCTGTCCCCGCCGGACGGCACGGAGGCGACCACCGCGTCGGAGATCGGGGTGATCCACTGCAACGGCCCCTCGTACGCCCGGGGCACCGTCACCGTGACCGCGGTCTCCCGGTCGAGGGTGGTGAGCACTGTGGCGTCCGACCGCTCGGCGGCATACCAGCAGACCCGGTTGACGATCCACAGGTCGGCGGTGGCGTCCACGGTCGGCTCGGGGCCGCCGCAGGCGACCGTCAACGCCGGGTCGCCGTAGGCGGCGTTCTGCTCCGCGCCGGCGGTCACCGGGCGCTGGGCGAGCTCCCGGACGGTCGCCGGCAACTGCGACACCAGCGCCCGGCACACCACACCGGGTCGCTCGGCCAGCGCCGGGGCGGCCATCTCGACCGGGGTGACGGACTGGGGACGGAGACTGGTCGGCGACGGGCTCGGCGCGGCGGCCGGCGTGTCCGGGGACAGCCTGTCGAAGGTGAAAGCCGCCACGGCCACCGTCACCGGGACGGCGACCAGGGCGGCGAACAACGCGGCCCGCCGGGTCGACCGGTCCCAACCGGCCCGCCGGCCGTCGGCGGCAGACCGGTCGGTCACCTGGTCGGTCGACGGGGCGGCGTCGGGTGCCCCGGTCGCCGGGTCGGCGGTGGCCACGGAGTCGGTCGCGGTCTGCGGGGTCGCTGGGGAGGGAGTCTTCTCGTCCACTTACAGGCGCACCACCGAACACGTGAGGGTGCGGGTGATGCCGGGCACCATCTGCACGTTGCTGACGATGAGTTTGCCGAGCTCGTCGACCGTGTTCGCCTCGGTGAGGACGACCACGTCGTACGGCCCGGTGACGGCGTCGACGCGTACCACGCCGGTAAGGTCCGCGATCAGACCGGCCACGTCCCGCGCCCGGCCCACCTCGGTCTGGATGAGGATGTACGCCTGTACCACGCTCGACCTCCGTCCGTCGCCGCCCAGGGCGGCCCGAAGGGTGAAAATACCCTACGGAGCAGGGGTGATCCCTATCGGTGGTCGAGCCGAAGCAGCTAGCGAGCTTGTCGGAAGGAAGACATGGGTGTCGCGGACGTCGGCGAGTTCGGCCTCATCGACCGGGTCACCGCCCGGCTGACCTACGGATCGTCCTGCCTGCTCGGGCCGGGCGACGACGCCGCCGTGGTGGCCGCCCCCGACCGGCGGGTGGTCGCCTCCACCGACGTGCTGGTCGAGGGGCGGCACTTCCGGCGGGACTGGTCGAGCGCGCGGGACGTCGGGCACCGGGCGGCGGCGGCCAACCTCGCCGACATCGCCGCGATGGGCGCCACCCCCACCGCCCTGCTGGTCGCCCTCTGCATCCCCGCCGACCTGGACACCGCCTGGGTGGAGGAGTTGGCCGACGGGCTGGCCGCCGAGGCGGCGCTTGTCGAGGCGGGGGTGGTCGGCGGGGACATGTCCGCCAGCGCGACCCTGACCATCGCGGTGACCGCCCTCGGCGACCTGGGCGGCCGGCCACCTGTGGTCCGCTCCGGTGCCCGCCCGGGTGACGTGGTGGCGCTCGCCGGGCGCACCGGCTGGGCCGCCGCCGGGCTGACCGTGCTCTCCCGGGGCTTCCGGACCCCGCGCCTGCTGGTCGAGGCGTACCGGCGACCGGAGGTGCCCTATCCGGCCGGGCCGGAGGCCGCCCGGCTCGGTGCCACCGCCATGATCGACGTCTCGGACGGGTTGCTCGCCGATCTGGGGCACCTGGCGAAGGCCAGCGGCGTCGGCGTGGACCTGCGCCGGGACGCCTTCGAGCTGCCCCGGCAGATGCGCGACGCCGCCCAGGCGCTCGGCGTCGACCCGTACACCTGGATTCTGGCCGGTGGCGACGACCATGCCCTGGTCGCCACCTTTCCCCAGGCGGTGGCCCTGCCGCAGTCGTGGCGGGTGGTGGGCCGGGTGGCCGAGGGCGCCGGGGTGACCGTCGACGGTGACGCGTACGACGGACCGGCCGGCTGGGACCACTTCCGGTAAGGGGCGGTCGTACCCTTCACCCGTGAGTGAGATCGAGATCCGCCCGCTCGGCTTCGACGCGCCGGTGGCGCAGACGCTGATCCGGGCGACCCTGGCCGACCTGGGCGTCCGGTACGGAGGCAACGGCGACGAGACCCCCGTCGACCCGACCGAGTTCGCGCCGCCGCACGGCGACTTCCTCGTCGCCCGCCTCGACGGCGAGCCGGTGGGCTGCGCGGGGTGGCGCAGTCACGGCGACGACGACGCCGAGTTGAAGCGGATGTACACCGCCCCGGCCGTCCGGGGGCGCGGGGTGGCCCGCGCGGTGCTGACCGCCGTCGAGGACTCGGCCCGCCGGCACGGACGCAAGCGGATCATCCTGGAGTGCGGTGACCGGCAGCCCGAGGCGATCGCCCTGTACACCTCGGCGGGATACGAGCGGATCCCCAACTTCGGCTACTACGCCGACGCCCCCGGCTGCCTGTCGTTCGGCCGGGTGCTCTGACCGCCGCCGGACACGGGCACACGACGATACCGGCGGGCCGTCGTGGCCCGCCGGTATCGTCGAAGCTGAAGCGGTGGAGGTGCTACCGGGTCAGGCGCGGGTGACCTTGCCGGCCTTGATGCACGAGGTGCAGACCTGGAGCTTCTTGGTGTTGCCACCACCGGCCGGGGTACGCACCGACTGGATGTTCGGGTTCCAGCGGCGGTTGGTCCGCCGGTGCGAGTGGGACACGTTGTGGCCGAAGCCCGGTCCCTTGCCACAGACGTCGCACACGCTAGCCACGGGATACTCCTGAGATTGATACGTTCATGAGGTCGCCGGCAGGCGCTGCCCGGACAACCTGGCCAGGTTACCCGATGGACCCCGGGCCGGCCCAACCGGCCCGTCCCGGCCCGCCGTAGCCGCTTGCGGTGTGCGCCCGGTCACCGTCCCGGGTGCCTCCGCCGGCCGGCGCGCGTCTCCGCCGACCGGCGCGGGGACACGCCGGGCGACCCCGGCGGGTGTCGGTCGCCGCCAGTAGGCTTCTGGCCGTGCTGGACACCCTCGACGACGCCGCGGTACGCCGCTGGTGCGCGAGCGGCCTCGCGGTCCTGCGTCGGCACCAGGGCGAGATCGACGACCTCAACGTCTACCCCGTCCCCGACGGGGACACCGGCACCAACCTCGTGCTCACCCTCACCTCGGCCCAGCAGGCGCTGGCGATGGACCTCGGCACCCTGCCGGAGGACGGCAACACCGCGCACGGGCACGCGTTGCGGCTGATGGCCCGGGGAGCGCTGCTCGGCGCCCGGGGCAACTCCGGGGTGATCCTCTCGCAGATCCTGCGCGGCCTCGCCGACGCCCTCGGCGTCGTACCCGCAGTCGCCGGCCGGGCGCTGGCTGCCGCGTTGCGCGACGCCACCACCGCCGCCTATGCCGCGGTGGCCCGGCCGGTCGAGGGCACGGTGCTCAGCGTGGTCGCCGCCGCCGCGACCGCCGCCGAGCAGGCCGACAGCGACGACCTGCGCACGGTGACCCGGGCCGCCGCCGGTGAGGCCGCCCGCGCGTTGGCCCGTACCCCCGAGCAGTTGCCCGCGCTGGCCCGCGCCGGCGTGGTCGACGCCGGCGGCCGGGGGCTCTGCCTGCTGCTCGACGCGCTGGTCGAGGTGGTCACGGGGGAGATCCCACCCCGGCCGACGCCGGTGACCCGCACGGTCCGCCCGCCGCTGACCGCCGTCCGGGAGACCGGCTCCACCGAGTACGCCTACGAGGTGCAGTTCCTCCTCGACGCCCCGCACGAGGCGGTGACCCGGATGCGCGCCGAACTGGCCACGCTTGGCGACTCGCTGGTGGTGGTCGGGGACGGCGGCTCACCCGCCGAGTCCACCACCTGGAACGTCCACGTCCACGTCAATGACGTCGGGGCGGCGGTCGAGGCCGGGGTGGTCGCCGGCCGGCCGTACCGGATCTCGGTGACCCGGTTCGCCGAGCACCACGCGCCGGCCGAGCAGGCTGCGCCGGCCCCCGCGCCCGGTCCCACCGCCGCCGACGGGCGGGCGGCCGTGGTGGTCGCGGCCGGCGACGGCATCGCCGAGCTGTTCGGTGCCGAGGGGGCGACAGTGGTGCCGGGCAACCCGTCCACCGGTGAGCTGCTGGACGCGATCCGGGCCACCGCCGCCGCCCGGGTGGTGGTGCTCCCCAACGACCCGAACACCCAGGCCGTGGCGAGCGCCGCCGCCAGGGAGGCGCACCGGCTCGGAGTGAAGGTGAGCGTGGTGCCGACCCGTTCGCCGGTGCAGGCGCTCGCCGCCCTCGCCGTCCGGGACCCGCAGCGCCGGTTCGAAGACGACGTCATCGCGATGGCCGAGGCCGCCGGCGCCTGCCGGTACGCCGAGGTGTGCCACGCCAGCCGGGAGGCGCTGACCGTCGCCGGCCCGTGCCGCCCCGGTGACGTGCTGGCCCTGGTCGAGGGCGAGGTCCACCTGATCGGCAGCGACCTGGTCGACACCTGCGCGGCCATGGTCGACCGGATGCTCGGCGGCGGCGGCGAGCTGGTCACCCTGCTCACCGGCGCGGACGCCCCGACCGGTCTCGTCGAGGCGGTCCGGGAGCACGTGAGCCGGCGCTGGCCCTTCGTCGAGGTGCAGGCGTACCCGGGTGGGCAACCGTACTATCCGCTCCTGGTGGGGGTCGAATGACGACGGCCGAACCGGCCACGGTGGACACCGCGCTCAAGAAGCTGGTCGGGGAGAAGACCGCCAAGGCGCTCGCCGGCCACCTCGACCTGCACACCGCCGGTGACCTGATGTACCACTTCCCACGCCGCTACGACGAGCGCGGTGAGCACACCGACATCCGCTCGCTGGACGTCGGAGAGCAGGTCACCGTGCTGGCCCAGGTGCAACGCACGGCGGTACGACCGATGCGGCAGCGTCGGGGCAACCTGCTGGAGGTGACCGTCGGTGACAACTCCGGCGGGACGCTGACCCTGACCTTCTTCGGCAGCCAGGCGTGGCGGGAGCGGGAGCTTCGGCCCGGCCGGTGGGGGCTGTTCGCCGGCAAGGTCACCGAGTTCCGGGGCAGACGGCAGCTCAACGGCCCGGAGTACGTCCTGCTCGGCGAAGGGGGCGAGGGTGAGGTGGCGGCCTCCGAGGAGGTCGAGGAGTTCGCCGGGGCGCTGATTCCGGTCTACCCGGCCGCAGCGGCCGTGCCGACCTGGGTTATCGCCCGCTGCGTCCGGGTGGTGCTGGACACCGTCACCCCGCCGGACGATCCGCTGCCGACGGAGCTGCGGGTCGGCCGGAAACTGGTCGGCATCGGCACCGCGCTACGCGAGATCCACCGACCGTCCAGCAAGGAGGAGCTCTACCGGGCCCGCCGCCGACTCAAGTGGGACGAGGCGTTCGCCGTACAGCTGACCCTGGTGCAGCGCAAGCTGCGGGCGGCGTCCTGGCCGGCGAGGCCGCGCCCGGCGAAGGCGGGCGGCCTGCTCGACGCGTTCGACGCCCGGCTGCCCTACGAGCTGACCTCCGGCCAGCGGGACGTCGCCGTCGAGATCGCCGCCGACCTGGCCGAGCCGCACCCGATGCACCGGCTGTTGCAGGGTGAGGTCGGTTCCGGCAAGACGGTGGTGGCCCTGCGGGCGATGCTCCAGGTGGTCGACGCGGGCGGCCAGGCGGCGCTGCTCGCCCCGACCGAGGTGCTCGCCGCCCAGCACCACCGGGGCATGCTCGACCTGCTCGGCCCGCTTGCCCAGGCCGGTGAGCTGGGCGCGGCCGACGACGCGACCCGGGTGGAGCTGGTCACCGGCTCGCTGGGCGCGGCGGCCCGCCGCCGGGCCCTCGCGGAGGTCGCCGAGGGGCGGGCCGGCATCGTGCTCGGCACCCACGCCCTGCTCTACGAGGGGGTCGACTTCGCCGACCTGGGCCTGGTGGTGGTCGACGAGCAGCACCGCTTCGGCGTGGAGCAGCGCGACGCCCTGCGGTCCAAGGCCGACCAGCCGCCGCACGTGCTGGTGATGACGGCCACCCCGATCCCGCGCACGGTGGCGATGACCGTCTACGGCGACCTGGAGACGTCCACCCTGTCCCAGTTGCCGCAGGGACGGTCCCCGATCGCCTCGCACGTGGTACCGGCGGCCGAGAAGCCGGCCTTCCTGGACCGGGCCTGGCGGCGGGTGCGCGAGGAGGTCGACGCCGGCCACCAGGCGTACGTGGTCTGTCCGCGGATCGGTGAGGGGCCGGCAGTCGAGGAGGAGCCGCCCCGGGAGGACGACAACGGGCGGCGGCCGCCGCTGGCGGTGACCGAGGTGGCGCCGCTGCTCGCCGAGGGGCCGCTGCACGGGCTGCGGATCGGCGTCCTGCACGGCCGGCTGCCCGCCGACGAGAAGGACGCGGTGATGCGCTCCTTCGCCGACGGCAAGCTGGACGTGCTGGTCGCCACCACTGTGGTGGAGGTCGGCGTCAACGTGCCCAACGCCACCGTGATGATCGTGCTGGACGCCGACCGGTTCGGTGTCTCGCAGCTGCACCAGCTCCGTGGCCGGGTCGGTCGGGGCTCGGCACCCGGGCTCTGCCTGCTGGTGAGCGAGGCGGCCGAGGGTTCGTCGGCGCGCGAGCGGTTGGACGCGGTCGCCTCCACCACCGACGGGTTCAAGCTGGCCGAGCTGGATCTGGAACAGCGCAGGGAGGGCGACGTGCTGGGGGCGACCCAGTCCGGCCACCGCTCGCACCTGCGGTTGCTGTCCCTGCTCCGCGACGCCGACCTGATCCGCGACGCCCGCGCCGAGGCGCTCACCCTGGTCGAGGAGGACCCGGAGCTGACGCGTCACCCGGCGCTGGCGGCCTCGGTCGCCGCCCTGGTCGACGAGGAGCGCGCGGAGTACCTGGAGAAGGGCTGACCCACCCCCCGCCCCGCCGTGCCCGTGCCGTGGTCTGCGTCGCCCGTGGTCTGCGTCGCCCGTGGTCTGCGCTGCTCCTTTTGGGCGGCGAGCTGCTCGGCGACGCTCTGTGCGGCGGGGTGCTTCCCTGCGTTGCCGGGTTCTGCTCCGGGCTGCTCGACCATGCTCCGGGGCGGTCCGGTCCCGCTCGCGCCGTGTGACAACCTGCACAGTTAGTGAATGGCAATCGCTGCCCTGCTCAGGGCGGGTTAGCCGGTCGAAGCACATCGTTACTGAGGGCAGCGACGCTTGGTACATCCGCGTCCTTTGGAGCTGATGACGTTAACGGATCACACACCACCCACCACTACAACACCGTTGCGTTAACGCCGTGGGCGGCTGGTCAACCCGGGACAGGAAGTGCCCGATCGGGGAGCGGGGTGGGCCCGCTTGGCGATCATGGAGTTGTGGTGCCGACTTTGGGGGTTTACGGGCGTTCTGTTGCCCACCACAACTCCATGATCGGCGAGGCAGCGGTGGTTGACGAACAGCCGTTCCCCCTAACGCAACGGTGTTGCCCACCACTAGCGCGGCCCGGCCCGGCCCGGCTCGGCTCGGTCCGGCTCGGTCCGGCTCGGTCCGGCTTGGCTTGGTTCGGCCTGGCCGGCCTGGCCTGGCTTGGCTCGGCTCGATTTAGCTCGGCTCGGCCCGTTCTGGCTCGGTCGGGTATGGGCCTTCGATCTAGTCCCGCCTGTTGGTCCTGTTCGGTTCGGTGGTCCGGTGGTCCGGAGGGTGACTCGTTAACGTCATCAGCTCTACAGGACACCGACGGGGTAACGGTGCCCCCGGTGGGGGCCGGTGATGGCCGGAGCGGCTGTAGGCGTCGGCGACCGCGTGGGCAATCGGATCGGCAATCGGATCGGCAAGGAACGCTGTCCCTGCGCGACGACCAGCAGCGGCACCAGCACCAGCACGGCCACCATCGGATCGGCAATCGAATTGGCTCGGCTCGGTTCGGTTCGGCTTCGGACAGTGCCGGAGGTGGTGCGTCGGGGATCCCGCAGCACCGGGCAATGACGCCCGACCCACCGACGTGCCAGAAGCGACCCCTGGCTCTCGACACCCCACCGTCCGGCGGGGCGACGTCTCTCATCCACCGTCCGGCGGGGCGACGGCTGCGGGGCCACACGACGCAGGCGCGTGCCGACCGGGTGGTCGGCACGCGCCTACGTCGTGGTACGGGTCAGGCGTGTTGCGGTCAGACGGTGAAGCGGATCCGTCGGCGTCGGGCGGCGAAGAAGAGCACCACGCCGGCTGCCAGCAGGGTGGCAGCGCCGGCCGCGATGGCACCGGCCGCCGCGCCGGTCACCGGGAGGCCGCCGTCCTGGTCGCCCCCGCCGCTGCCGCCGCCCGTGGACGGGCAGTCCTTCGGCTGCTCCCACTTGAGCGGGCCGCCGGAGTCGAGGTCGCCGGTGACGGTGACGGTGAGGCCCTTGTTGGCCGGGAAGCTGACCGTGCCGGTCCGGCCGGGCTCGACGGTCAGCTTCTTCGGCTCACCCTTGTTGGGGGTGAAGACGGAGGTCAGCGGGGCGCCGTCCTCCGGGTTGCTGATCCGGAAGATCATCTTGTCGCAGTCGGATTCGTAGCTGGCGTCAGGCGTGCCCACCTCGGGCTGCTGGCAGTCCGCCGGCTTCTGCCAGCCGCCGGTGAAGTCCTTCATGCCCGGGGCGGCCACGGTGATCTCCTGCGCCTCCCCGGCGCTGAGCTTCCGGGTCTCGATCTTGCGAAGCGGGACGGTCACCTTCTCGGTGAAGCCACCACTGCCGGTGATGGTGAACGTCGCCTCGGCGTTGCCGCTGCGGTTGACCAGGGTCAGCTCGACGTTGCCGTCGCAGTCGGACTCGGCGATCACCTCGGGCGCCGCCGAGCAGGTGCCCGAGCCGCCGTTGTACCAGGCGCGCGGGCCGGTGGAGCGGGCGCCGATGCCGGACGGGCTGCCGACCTTGCGGTCGCCGTACCGGTCGCTGGTGTCGGTCAGCGGGTCGATCAGCTTGCTGCCGAAGACGAAGTCGACCTGGGTGTAGCAGTTCGGCACCTCGACGGCGAAGTCGAGGGTGGCCACCCCCAGCTCACCCGGGGCCACCCCGGTGAACTTCTTGATCGACTTGTCGAGCACGTACTGCGGCACGGCGAACTTCGCCGACGGCGTCACGTACGACACCAGGGCGAGTTCCTGCTCCTCGCCCCGGCAGAGAGGGCCGTTGGTCAGGGTGATCGAGGCCTTGCCCGCTGGGCCGTCGAAGGTGTGCGTGTAGCGCGCGTCGGCGGCGGCGACGCAGGACGGCGCGGTCGGCTCGTCCGACGGGGTGGTGGCCGTCGCGCTCGGTGTGGCCGTGGCCGTGGCCGTCGGGGTGGCCGTGGCCGTCGGGGACGGCGAGGCCGGGCTGGCACTCGCCGGAGCGGTGCAGGCAAGGACCGTGGCCAGGCCAGCCAGGGCGGCGGCGGTCACGGCGAGCGGTCGCCGGAGCGACAGCTGGGGACGGATCACGCGTACTCCCGGGGTGAAGATGCGTCAGGGGTGCGGCGGGGGGTGGCGTTGCCAGGTCGCGGTGCGCGTGCGGAGCGCCGCGACGGCGCCTCCCGGCGCCCCGGCCGGCGGAGCGGCACCGGCACCGGGCAGACCCTAGTGGGCTCGCCGATCCGGGCACAGCGCACAGCTGGCACCGAAGAGCTTGTTATGTATTTGAGATCATTCATGTACAGGAAGTGATCACTTGAACACGAAGGTGAATGGATCGGACGGTCCGCCCGTCGCGTAGCGTCACAGACATGGACAGGGGGAGACCATGACCCGGATCGTGGCCGGCACGCTCGGTGGCCGGCGGATCGCCGCACCCGCCGGCGCCGGCACCCGACCCACCTCCGACCGGGTGCGGGAGGCGCTCTTCAGCGCCGTCGCCACCGAGGTGGACCTGGTCGGCGCGCGCTTCGCCGACCTGTACGCCGGCTCCGGCGCGGTCGGGCTGGAGGCGTTGTCCCGGGGTGCCGGGCACGTGTTGCTCGTCGAGTCCGATCCCCGGGCCGCCCGGGTGATCCGGGAGAACGTCGCCGTGCTCCGCGCCGCCCCGGCCGCCCGGCTGGTGGCCGGCAAGGTGGCCGCGGTACTCACGGCAGGTCCCGGCGGCGAGCCGTACGACGTGGTCTTCGCCGACCCCCCCTACGCGGTGCCGGACGACGAGATCACCGCGCTGCTGGCCGCCCTGGTCGACCACGCCTGGCTCGCCCCCGACGCGCTGGTGGTGGTCGAACGGTCCACCCGCGGTGGACCGTTGGAATGGGTGCGGGGCATCACCGCCGACCGCAGCCGGCGTTACGGCGAGACCACTCTTTGGTACGGTCGCCGATCATGAGACGTGCGGTGTGTCCCGGCTCGTTCGACCCGGTCACCAACGGACACCTCGACATCGTCGGACGGGCCAGTCGGCTCTTCGACGAGGTGATCGTGGGCGTGCTGGTGAACCAGTCCAAGAGCGGCCTGTTCACCGTCGAGGAGCGGATCGACATGCTCCGCGAGGTGACCTCCTCATACGGCAACGTGCGGGTCGAGTCCTTCCGTGGCCTGCTCGTCGACTTCTGCCGGGCGCAGGAGGCGAGCGTGCTGATCAAGGGCCTGCGGGCGGTCAGCGACTTCGACTACGAGCTGCAGATGGCCCAGATGAACATCGGCCTGGCCGGCGTGGAGACGCTGTTCATGCCGACCAACCCGCTCTACTCGTTCCTCTCCTCCAGCCTGGTGAAGGACGTGGCCAAGTGGGGTGGCGACGTCTCCTCCCACGTCCCCGAGACCGTCCGACAGGCGCTTGCGGCCCGGCTCACCGTCCCCCGTCCCTGACCGTCGTCCGGCAGCGGGCGGCGCGTCGGGCCGGGGTGGTGGCGGCGGTGGTGGCCGGGGCACGACATCATGTGGTGCAGCGCCGAAGCCGGGCGCAGGCCGCATCATGTAGGTCGGCCGACGAACGACAGGAGTGAGGTACCGGTGGACCCGCTCGATCGCATCGACGAACTGATCGCCATGGTGGAGCAGGCGCGCTCCGTCCCGATGTCGCGCAACAACTGCATGGTCGACCGGGGCGAGATGATCGCCGCCCTCGACGAGATGCGCGCCGATCTCCCCGCCGACCTGCGCCGTGCCGCCGCCCTCCTGGAGGAGCGGGACAAGATCATGGACGCCGGCAAGCGGGAGGCCGACCGGATCATCAGCGAGGGTGAGGCGGAACACGCCCGACTGGTGTCGGTGAACGAGATCACGGTCTCCGCCGAGCACGAGGGGGCGCGGATCATCGCCGAGGCCCGCGCCGAGGCGCAGCGGCTGCGTGACGAGGTCGACGACTACGTCGACACCGCGCTGGCGAACTTCGAGCAGTTCCTCACCCGGGCGCTGGCGTCGATCGAGCGCGGGCGGGACAAGATGCACGCGCTGCGGGAGATCGGCACCTTCGGTGGGGACGAGGCGGAACGCCCGCTACCCTTCTGAGCGGCACCTCATCGCACCGACGGACTGGTCGGGCGTCGCCCCCGGTTCGACGATCCGGCGGTCGCCCAGGTAACCTTTTTTGTCGGCCTCTCACCGGCCGGAGTCTGACTATGCCCAAACACTCGCCTTCATCACTCAACCCCAAGGCGCCGCTGGTCCTCGACACGAGGGATCTGCCGCGTCGCCCTGGTGCGTTGCGTACGCTTCGGCGGGTCGTGCCGGCACCGGCGGACCTCGGCGTGGAGTTGATCGGCGTGCCGGCGGGCGCGGACCTCGACCTCGACCTGAGGTTGGAGTCGGTGTCCGAGGGCGTGCTCGTCTCCGGGACCGTCACCGGTCCCGTCCAGGGCGAGTGCGGCCGTTGCCTGCGCGCGATCGACTACTCGGTGGCCGTGAACGTCCAGGAGCTGTACGCGTACGAGAACAGCACCACGGACATCACGACCGACGAGGACGAGGTGGGCCGGATGCAGGACGATCTGATCGACCTGGAGCCGGCGCTGCGGGACGCGGTGGTGCTCACGCTGCCGACCAACCCGCTCTGCCGGGAGGACTGCCCAGGGCTGTGCCCCGAATGCGGGGTGCACTGGGACGATCTGCCGGCCGATCACAGCCACCAGCAGATCGACCCGCGTTGGGCGAGCCTGTCGCAACTGAACCGTACAGAGGAGTAGGAACCGTGGCCGTCCCGAAGCGCAAGATGTCGCGCAGCAACACCCGGTCCCGCCGGGCGAACTGGAAGGCGGCTGTGGTCGCGACCGTGGCCTGCCCGCAGTGCAAGTCCCCCAAGCTGCCGCACGCGGCGTGCTCCGTATGCGGCACGTACAACGGCCGCCAGGTTCTCGAGGTCTGACCTGGACGCCGAGTGACACCCCCGACCACGGGTCGGGTGGCGCGCGCACCCAGACGATCGCCCGGTGCCCCGGCTCCGTCCGACGCCGACCGGCCTGCTCCGGCCGGCGTGACGACGGAGCCGGGCACCGCGCGGATCGCCGTTGACCTCCTCGGCGGGGACGATGCTCCCGCCGTCGTGGTTGACGGCGCTCTGCGGGCGGTGCGCGCCGACCCGGACCTGCACCTGCTGCTCGTCGGCCCGACCGAGGTCGCGGCCGGGGTGGTCGACGCCCTGACCCCGGCGCAACGGACCCGGATCACGATCCGCGCGACCCGTACCGCCGCCGGGTCGGCCGACCACGCCCCCCGTGCCGACAGCACCGTGCGCGCGGCGGTCTTCGCCGTCCGTGACGGCGCTGCCGACGCGCTCGTCTCCGCCGGGTCCACCGGCGCCACCGTCTCCGCCGCCGCCCTCGGCTTCGGCCGCTGGGCCGACGTGCGCCGACCCGCGCTGGTGGCGACCCTCCCGGCCGTCTCCGGCCCGGTGATCCTGCTCGACGTCGGTGGCTCGCTGGAACCCCGACCTGCCACCCTGGTCCGCCACGCCGCGCTGGGTGCGGCCTTCGCCGCCGTCGCGCACGCCATCGACGCGCCCCGGGTCGGCCTGCTCTCGGTGGGCACCGAGGCCGGCAAGGGGGACCGCCCGCGCCGGACCGCCGACCCGCTGCTCGCCGCCGCACCGCTGCCCTGCGATGCCCGCTACGTCGGCCTGGTCGAGGGGTACGACGTGACGCTGGGCGTCCACGCCGACGTGGTGGTCACCGACGGCTTCACCGGTAACGTCCTGCTCAAGGCCATCGAGGGGGCTTACGCGATGGCCGGGGGACCGCCCGCAAGCGGTGGCGCCCCACGGGCGGCGGCCCTGCTCGGGGTGGCCGGCACCGTGGTGGTCTGCCACGGCGCGGCGACCCCGGACGACGTCGCCTCCGGTATCGCCCTGGCCGCCCACCTGTGGCGTCGCCGGGCCACCGACCGGGTCCGGGAACAGCTCGCCGCCCTCCCGGCCGACGACGGCACCGACCAGGAGCGCGGGGACGCGCCGGCCCGGCCCGCCGGTCACCCGACCGGGTATCCCGTAGTCGTGAACGAAGCAGAGGTAGGGACATGACCAACGACAAGCGGCGGCGTTCGCCCGTCAGCCATCTGGAGGGGGCGTTCGGGGTGACACTCGACGCCGAGCTGTTGGAGCGGGCGCTGACCCACCGGTCGTACGCGTACGAGAACGGCGGGCTGCCCACCAACGAGCGGCTGGAGTTCCTCGGCGACTCGGTGCTCGGCGTGGTGATCACCACGGCGCTGTTCCGCAACCACCCGGACCTGCCCGAGGGGCAACTGGCGAAGCTGCGGGCCAGCGTGGTCAACATGCGCGCCCTGGCCGACGTGGCCCGGGGGCTAGGCCCGGACGGGCTCGGTGCCTACCTGCTCCTCGGCAAGGGGGAGGAGACCACCGGCGGGCGGGACAAGGCGAGCATCCTCGCCGACACCCTGGAGGCGCTGCTCGGCGCGATCTACCTCCAGTACGGGCTGGACACCGCGGCGATCGTCGTCCACCGGCTCTTCGACCCGCTGATGGCCGAGTCGGCGGGCCGGGGCGCCGCACTGGACTGGAAGACCAGCCTCCAGGAGCTGACCGCCGCGCTGGGCCTGGGGGTGCCCGAGTACCGGATCGAGGGCACCGGCCCGGACCACCTGAAGACCTTCACCGCCTGGGTGGTGGTGGCCGGCAACCGTTACGGCGGGTCCGAGGGGCGCAGCAAGAAGGAGGCCGAGCAGCGGGCCGCCGAGGCGGCCTGGCGGGAACTCACCGCGCAGGCCGAGCGGGACCGGTCCGACGCCGTGTCATCCGACGCTGAGCAGCCCGACGGCGTGCAGCCGATGGTGGACGAGGCCGCCGAGGTGGGGTCGGGCCGTGCCTGAGCTGCCCGAGGTCGAGACGGTACGGCAGGGGCTGGCCCAGTGGGTCACCGGCCGGCGGATCGCGACGGTGGAGGTACGTCACCCCCGGGCCGTCCGGCGGCACCTCCCCGGTGCGGCGCACTTCGCCGACGTGCTGGCCGGTCGGACGGTGACCGACGTACGACGGCGGGGCAAGTACCTGTGGCTGCCATTGGACAGCGGTGACGCCCTCGTCGGCCACCTGGGCATGTCGGGGCAGCTGCTGCTCCAGCCGGCCGAGGCGGCCGACGAGCTGCATCTGCGGGTCCGGTTCCGGTTCGCCGACGACGGTCCGCAGCTGCGCTTCGTCGACCAGCGGACGTTCGGCGGGCTCGCGGTCAGCGAGGGCGGGGCCGAGCTGCCCGCCGAGATCGCGCACATCGCCCGCGACCCGATGGACCCGGAGTTCTCCGACGCCGGGTTCGTCGCCGCGCTGCGCCGCCGGCGTACGGAGGTCAAGCGCGCCCTGCTGGACCAGACGCTGCTCTCCGGGGTGGGCAACATCTACGCCGACGAGGCGCTGTGGCGGGCCGGGCTGCACGGTGCCCGGCCGACCGACGCGGTGACCGCCCCCGCTGCGGGTCGGCTGCTCGGGCACGTGCGGGACGTCCTCGGCGAGGCGATCAAGCAGGGCGGCACCAGCTTCGACGACCTGTACGTCGACGTCAACGGGGAGAGCGGCTACTTCGACAGGTCGTTGAACGTCTACGGCCGGGAGGGCGAGCCCTGCCGCCGCTGCGGTGCGCCGATCCGCCGGGAGGCGTTCATGAACCGGTCGTCGTACAGTTGCCCCCGCTGTCAGCCCCGCCCCCGGGGTGCCCTCAGGGGGTGACCCGGAGCCGGTTCGGGGTCGCCCCGGCGGCCGGCTGCCCTGGGGTGGGGCAGGGCTCGCGCCAGGCGTCCAGGGTGCGGTTCTTGCGGATCGAGGCGAAGCCGTAGCCGATCGTGGTCACGCAGAAACGGGCCGGGTCACCGGCGTACTCGACCTGGAAGACCGGCTTGTGCGCGTCGGCGAAGGGGAGCAGCTTGGCGCAGCGGCGCAGCCGGACGCACTCCTCGTCGACCGCGAAGTCGAAGTCCGGCGCGAGCGCGGCCACCTGACCGACGTCACCGACCAGGCCGGGGGAGAGGCCCAGCCCCCGGGCCAGCCCGGCCGTCAGCCGGTTGAACGCCAACTGGTCGTCGAAGTCGAGCGGGAAGCCGGACCGGTGGGCGTACCCGTCGGCGTCGACGAGGGCCACCGCGCCGAACCCCTTGCCCCGGCAGAGCCGGAACCGGTCGGCGAGGACGGGACGCAGCAGGTCCCACCGCCGGACGTCCACCCAACGGCTCCCGGGCCGCCCGGCCGCACCGCCGCCGACCGCCGCCGGGTAGCGGTCGGCGTCCGGATCGGTCCCGGCGTACGTCCCGACGGGGACGTGGCAGACCAGTCGCCGGTCGCGCCGGCGCAGCGCCCCGGTCTCGGCGCTGCTCACCCGGACCGGGTCGAGGAGGAACACGTCGGCCTCGACGGTGGTGTCGACCGGCCCGGTGAGCTGCCACTGCCACCGCCACTGCGGGGCGGCGGCGGGCGGCCAGGGGGTCGGTGCGCCGGGCGGCCCGAGGTCGGGACGGCAGGCGTACACCGGGGTCAGCAGGGCGAGTGCCACGGCGGCCGGCAGCGTCCGGCGGGCCGGCTGCCGGTGTGGTGACCGGGCGGACGCGGCAGGCGACCCGCCGCGCGTCGCGGACGCTGGCAGCCGGATCCGCATCGGCAGCTCCCGGGTCCCGTGCGGTGCCCGCCGCACTCCTCACCCGGTCAAACGAACGCCCTCCGGTGACGACGCGGTCACGTCGTCACCGGAGGGCGTGGCCGTCCCCGGTCAGCGCGGGGCGGCGAAGTCCTGCGTCCAGTACGGCCCGTTGCTGCTGGCCACGCCGACGCCGATCTCGGTGAACGCGCAGTTGAGGATGTTGGCCCGGTGCCCGGAGCTGTTCATCCAGGCGGCCATCACCGCGGCCGGGGTCTGCTGGTTCCAGGCGACGTTCTCGCCGTAGGTGCGCCAGGTGTAGCCGGCCCGGTCCAGCCGCTGGCCGGCGTTGCTGCCGTCGCTGCCGGTGTGCGTCATGCTCTCGTGGTCGGCCTGGTCCTGGCTGTGCCGTTGGGCGGCGAGGGTCAGCTTGTCGTCCACCGTGACGGCGGCGCAGCCGGCCTTGGCCCGCTCGGCGTTGACCAGGTCGACGACCTGCTGGGTCTGGCTGCCACCGCCGCCGCTCACCGCGGCCCGGGTGGTGGTCGCCGCGGTGGGGATGGCGCCACCCCTGGTGGTCTGCCGGGAGGCCGCCTGGGTCCGGCTCGGGGTGGGGGTCGGCGTGGCGGTCCGGCTCGGCGACGGGCTCGGGGACACCGTCGACGGGCTCGGTGACGCGCTGGGGGAGGCCGGGGCGGCGGTGGTGGCGCTCGGCGCGGCGTCCGGGATGACCGGCGCGGTGGCCACCGGCTCGTCGAGGGCGGCCCGGTCGGCGGGCCCGTCGTCGTCGGGCAGCAGCAGGGCGCCGATACCCAGGCTCACCACCAGGGTAGCCGCGGCGGCGGCCCCACCGATGAGCAACGGGCGCTTCGACCGGCGGCGCGACCGGGTGCGGTCGGTCGCCACCGGACGCCCGCCGACCGGCACGACCGCCGGGGTGAGCGCGGTGGCGTCCCGGTCGAGGTCGGCGGGCACCGGCACGGCGGCGGCCCGGTACGCCTGCGGCCCGGCCTGTTCGCCCTGCCACGACCCGGTCTGTTCGCCCTGCCACGACCCGGCCTGTTCGTCCTGCCACTGCCCGGCCTGTTCGCCCTGCCATGATCCGGTCTGCCCACCGGTCCACTGCCCGGTCGGCTCGTCCCGCCACTGGTCGGTCGGCCCGGCCGACCACTGGCCAGCCTGCTCGTGGCGCCACTGCCCGGTCGGTTCCGTCGGGTGCTGGCCGCGCGGGACACCGGCCCAGGGCTCCCCGGGCGACGCGGAGGGGGTCGGACCGGAAGGGTCGACCCAACGGTCCGGCGTGTCCTCGAAGTGCCGGGCGGAGGCGTCGACCGCACCGGAGTCCGGCTGCACCGGCCCGTCCTGCACCGGCCCGTCACCGAAGAGGTACGCCGAGCGGGGCTCGGGGCGGTCGGTCAGCCAGGCCGGGTCGTCCGCCGACGGCTGCGGCCGTCGGTATGCGGCGTCCGGGTCGTTCGGATCGGTCCAGCCGTACACGCCTGTCGCCTCCACGGGTCGGTTGCGGGCCGGGGTGACGCTACGGCGGCGACGACAACAGCGGCAACGTGGCTAAGGAAGAGTTAAGGCGGGACAGGCGTCCAGGGTCACCGTACCCGTTTCCGAAGGCGTAGAGTCAAGAAGTCCGGACAGAGAGTGTCCGAGCCTTGCGGCCCCCGGTGTAAGTGGTCAGGGTAGGCGTGGAGATGATCTACGGCCTGCGAGAACTTGACGAACGGCGGGTTATCGCTCAATATATAGGTGTCGCCAGTCGCGCCCAGCCACGCCCGGATCTCAGTGGCCTGGTAGTAGTCGCGAACACGAAATGGGCGCGCGTTGGCCGGCTTTTCCGGCAGCGCATATCAAGGAGTCAGCATGGCGAAGGCCCTCTACGGCCACGTAGGTGCAGCGCCCGACCGGCGTCTGCTCGACGAGGTCACCCGACTGCGTTCCAGGGTGCAGGCCCTGGAGTTCGAGATCACGCGCCTGCGCGCCGACAACGATCGGCTCGCGGCGGCTGCGGCGGAGGTGGACGACCTCCTCCGGCTGGCCGAGCCGGCGCTCACCTGATCTTCGGATCCGCAGAAAACTGAACAGCACCACCGCGAAAAAGCGCGCCGTCACTTCTGTGCCGGCGCGCAGTGCTGTCTCCGACATAATTCCCGATCGCCAATTCGCGATCTTGGCGCCCGATGTGGCACGGCGCACCTGATCATTTCCCGACGGACGGGGCGCACCGGCCGGCCCCACCGGCGCGGGCGGGGACGCGCGGGCACCGCGGAGCCGGGGCGGGTCGCGTGCCGGCCACCACGTACCGACGGGTTAGTCTGCGGGTTCACCAGGTCCGCGCAGCCCGCGACGCCTGCGGTGGTCACCGGACGAGGATCGAGAAGGTGCATCTCAAGAGCCTGACGGTGAAGGGGTTCAAGTCCTTCGCCTCCGCCACGACGTTGAAGCTGGAGCCGGGGATCACCTGCGTGGTCGGCCCGAACGGCTCCGGCAAGTCCAACGTCGTCGACGCCATCGCCTGGGTGCTGGGCGAGCAGGGCGCCAAGGCGCTGCGGGGCGGCAAGATGGAGGACGTCATCTTCGCCGGCACCGCAGGGCGGGCGCCGCTGGGTCGGGCCGAGGTCACCCTCACCATCGACAACACCGACGGCGCGCTGCCGATCGAGTACACCGAGGTCTCCATCACCCGCCGGATGTTCCGCTCCGGCGAGAGCGAGTACGAGATCAACGGCGACTCCTGCCGGCTGCTCGACATCCAGGAGCTGCTCAGCGACTCCGGCATCGGCCGGGAGATGCACATCATCGTCGGTCAGGGTCGGCTCGACGGCATGCTGCACGCCAAGCCGGAGGACCGCCGCTCGTTCATCGAGGAGGCGGCCGGCGTCCTCAAGCACCGCAAGCGCAAGGAGAAGGCGCTGCGGAAGCTCGATGCGATGCAGGTCAACCTCAACCGGTTGACCGACCTCACCGCCGAGCTGCGCCGCCAGCTCAAGCCGCTGGGCCGGCAGGCCGAGGTGGCCCGCCGGGCCGCCGCCATCCAGGCCAACCTGCGCGACGCCCGGCTCCGGCTGCTCGCCGACGACCTGCACACCCTGCGGGCCACCCTGGACAAGGAGATCGCCGACGAGACGGCGCTGCGGGAGCGACGCGAGCAGATCGAGGGCGAGTACGCCGAGGTCCAGGGCCGCCTCGGCGAGCTGGAGGCGGCGCTCGCCGAGGACGCGCCGCTGCTCGCCGCCGCCCAGGACACCTGGTACAAGCTCTCCGCGCTCTCCGAACGGTTCCGCTCGGTGGAGCAGCTGGCCCGGGAACGGCTGCGCCACCTCAGCGCCACCGGCGACGACGAGCGCCCCGGCCGTGACCCCGACCAGTTGGACGCCGAGTCGCTACGGGTCCGCGAGCAGGAGGAGGAGCTGCGCGCGGCGCTCACCGACGACCAGATCCGGCTCGCCGAGGCGGTCGAGCACCGGCAGGAGCTGGAACGCCAGCTCGCCGCCGCCGAACGGGAACTGGTCGCCGCAGCCAAGGCGATCGCCGACCGGCGCGAGGGGCTGGCCCGGCTGACCGGTCAGGTGAACTCGGCGCAGGCCCGCACCACAAGCGCCGGTGAGGAGATCGACCGGCTCGCCGCCGCGCACGCCGACGCCCTGGCCCGCGCCGACCAGGCCCAGGCCGAGCTGGACACGGTCGCCGAGCAGTCCACCGAGGCCGACCGGGACAACGCCGAACTCGACGACCGGCACGCCGAGGCGGTGGCCGTCCACGAGCGCGCGCAGGCCACCGTCCGGGCGCTGACCGACACCGAGCGGGCCGCCGAGAAGGACGCCGCGACCTGGAAGGCCCGCGAGGAGGCGCTCGCCCTGGGCCTGCGCCGCAAGGACGGTGCCGGGGCGCTGCTGGCCCGCGCCGACGAGGTGCCCGGCCTGCTCGGCAGCCTGGCCGGGCTGCTCACCGTCGCCGCCGGCCACGAGGCGGCGCTCGCCGCCGCGCTCGGCGGGCTCGCCGACGCGGTCGCGGTCAGCGGGGTAGACGAGGCCGTCGAGGCGATGCGGCTGCTGAAGATCTCCGACGCCGGCCGGGCCGGCCTGCTGGTCGGCAGTCCCGCCGGCCCCGGCATGACCGGTCCCGCCGACGCGCTGCGCCCCCGGCTGCCGCAGACCGCCCGGTGGGCGCCCGACCTGGTGGAGTGCGCCCCGGAGCTGCGTCCCGCGGTGCACCGGGCACTACGCGACGTGGCGCTCGTCGACGACCTCACCGCCGCCGCCGAGCTGGTCGCCGGCAACCCGGAGCTGCGCGCGGTCACCCCGGACGGCGACGTGGTCGGGGCGTACGCGGCGGCCGGCGGGTCGGCCAAGGCGGCCAGCTTCATCGAGGTGCAGGCCGCCGTGGAGGAGGCCCGGACCAACCGGCTCACCGCCGAGCAGACCGGTGCCGAGCTGCGTGAGCAGCTCGTCGACGCGCGTGCCGAGGTGGCCGCCGCGAAGGAGGCGGTGCAGCACGCCGCCGCCGCGAAACGGGAGGCGGAGAGCCACCGCAACGCCGCCGCCCGGCGGCTGGCCGAGCTGGGCGCGGCGGCCCGGTCGGCGAAGGCGGAGACCGAGCGGCTCGGCGAGAGCCGTTCCCGCGCCGAGGCGGCCCGGGAACGGGACCTGGCAGCCCTCGCCGAGCTGGCGCAACGGCTGCGGCTCGCCGAGGACACCCCGATCGACGCGGAACCCTCCACCGAGGAACGGGACCAGCTCGCCGCGATGGTGCCCCGGGCCCGGCAGAACGAGATGGAGGTCCGGCTCGCGGTGCGTACCGCGGAGGAGCGGGTCGCCTCGATCGCCGGCCGGGCCGACTCGCTGGCCCGGCAGGCCACCGCCGAGCGGGCGGCCCGGGAGCGGGCGGCGGCCCGGCGGGCGGCGCGGACCCGGGGCGCGGCGATCGCCCGCGCCGTGGTCGGCGGCGCCCGCGAGGCGCTGACCCGGCTCGGCACCTCCATCGCGCGTGCCGAGGAACACCGCGACGCGATCGCCCGCGAACGCGCCGCCCGGGAGGCCGAACTCCAGGAGGTACGCGGCGCGGCGAAGCGGCTCGGCGCGGAGCTGGAGCGGTTGACCAGCCAGGTGCACCGGGACGAGGTGGCCCGCGCCGAGCAACGGCTGCGCATCGAACAGTTGGAGGCCAAGGCCGCCGAGGACTTCGGCCTGGACGTGGAGACCCTGGTCGCCGAGTACGGCCCGGCGCAGCCCGTCCCGCCGACCCCGGTGGACGTCGCGGCGGCCGAACGCGACGGCCTGCCGGTGCCCGAGCCGGTCCGCTACGAGCGGCCGGTGCAGGAGAAACGGGCCGCCAAGGCGGAACGGGAGCTGGCCCTGCTCGGCAAGGTCAACCCGCTCGCGCTGGAGGAGTTCGCCGCCCTGGAGGAGCGCTTCAAGTTCCTCTCGGAGCAGTTGGAGGACCTCAAGGCCACCCGGCGTGACCTGCTCACCGTGGTCAAGGACGTCGACGAGCGGATCCTGGAGGTCTTCGCCAGCGCGTTCGAGGACACCGCCCGCGAGTTCGAGCAGGTCTTCACCGTGCTCTTCCCCGGCGGCGAGGGCAGGTTGATCCTCACCGAACCCGACGACCTGCTCACCACCGGCGTGGAGGTGGAGGCCCGGCCGCCCGGCAAGAAGATCAAACGGCTGTCGCTGCTCTCCGGTGGCGAGCGGTCGCTGACCGCGGTGGCGATGCTGGTGGCGATCTTCCGGGCCCGGCCCAGCCCGTTCTACATCATGGACGAGGTGGAGGCGGCCCTCGACGACGTGAACCTGGGTCGGTTGATCACCCTGCTGGCCCAGCTGCGGGAGAAGAGCCAGCTGATCGTCATCACCCACCAGAAACGGACCATGGAGATCGCCGACGCGCTCTACGGCGTCACCATGCGCAACGGCGTCACCCAGGTGATCAGCCAACGGCTCAACCGGACCGACGACGAACGGTCCGACCGAACTGAGGAGAATCAGTAGTGGCACGGGAACGGCCGACGGCACTCCTGCTCGACTTCGACGGCGTGCTGCGGCACTGGGACCCGGCGGTGGCCGCCGGCATCGAGCGGGAGTACGGCCTCTCCGCCGGGGTGCTCGGCGAGATCGCCATGCACTGGGGGCGGCTCCAACCGGTGCTGACCGGCCAGGTCAGCCACGCCGACTGGGTGTCGAGCGTGGCCGACGCGCTGACCGAGTCGGTCGGCCCGGACCGGGCGCGGGCGGCGGTGGAGCAGTGGCAGCGCTACCGGGGCGAGGTCGACGCCGACGTGCTGGCCTTCGTCCGCGAGGCGCGGGCCGCCGGGATCCGGGTCGGGCTCGGCACCAACGCCACCGACCTGCTCGACACCGACCTCGCCGAGCTGGGCCTGGTCGGCGAGCTGGACGTGGTGGTCAACTCCTCGGTCGTCGGGGTGCACAAGCCGGCCAAGGAGTATTTCCAGGCGGCCTGCGCGGCGTTGGTGACCCCACCGGCCCGGGTGCTCTTCGTCGACGACGAGGACTGGGCGATCCGGGGTGCCCGGGCGGCGGGGCTGTCGGCGTACCGGTGGAGCGGGCCGGAGGGGCTGCGCTACCTGCGGGCGGCGCTGGCCTACTGACCCGGCGCCCGGTGGGCCGGCCGGGGTGGCGGTGCCCGCCGGGCGGGTCGGCGACCGGTGGGCCGGTCCCTGCGGACGCCCGCACCGGGGTCACTCGCCGGTGACGCCGTCGAGGCGTTCCCGGAGCAGGTCGGCGTGACCGTTGTGCCGGGCGTACTCCTCGATCAGGTGGAGGTAGACCCAGCGCAGGCTGAAGGTCCGCTTCTTGGCATGGACCTCGGTGAACGTCTCGTCGAGCGAGCGGCCGACGGTGGCAGCCCGGGCCAGGGCGACCTGCTCGTGGTAGGCGGCGAAGTCGGCCTCGGCGTCGGCGTGGCTGACGTCGAGGTCGGCGCGCGGGTCGTCCACGGAACCGTACGGGTAGTCGACCTGCTGCCCGGCGAAGTTCTCCCGGAACCACCAGGACTCCACCTCGCCCAGGTGCCGGACCAGGCCGAGCAGGGTCAGCGCCGACGGCTCCACGCTCGGGGTGCGCAACTGCGCGGCGGTCAGCCCGGCGCACTTGAGCAGCAGGGTCTGCCGGGGGTAGTCGAGCCAGCTCTCCAGCATGGCCCGCTCGTCGCCGACGGGGAGTTCAGGGGTCCGGGTGATCTCCGGTGCTCGCCAGGTCATGCCGGGCATCCTCGCCCGCCGGTCCGACATTCCGCGACAGGTATTCGCCGCCGCACCGCATGCCCGCGGTCAGGGGACCACGAGGACCGGCCAGCGGCCGGCGCGGACCAGTCGGGTGGCGACCGAACCGACCAGCCGGTGCCCGGCCTGCGCGGAGGAGCCGACCACCACCAGGTCCGCCCGGGACTCGTCGGCCGCCGCGCGGAGTTCGGCGTACGCGTCGCCGCGCCGGCACAGGAACGTCACCGGCAGCCCGAGTTCCTCCGCGCCCCGGCGGCACTCCTGCCGCAGCTCGGAAGTGAGTTCGTCGTGGGTCTGCTGGACCGCACCGGCCACCACCCCGGACATCAGCGCGGTGTAGGCGACCGGGGCGCTGACGAAGACCACCACCAGCCCGGCGCCCTGCCGGCGGGCCAGCCCCGCCGCGTACGACGCGGCCCGCAGCGAGGTCCGGCTGCCGTCGACGCCGACCAGCACGACCCGGGGCCCGTCGGTGCCCCGCTCGAACTCCAGCGGGCGGGCCTGCGGGCCGTACTGCTCGCGCTCGACGGGGGTGCTCACCGGTCAGTCCCGGGTCCCGGTGCGCACCACCGCCGCGCCGCCGCCCGCGACGACGGTGGACTCCTGGTCGACGGTGTCGGTCAGGGCGTCGCCGGTGTGCTGGCGCAGCGGGATCTCCTTGATGAAGATCACCGCGATCAGGGCGATCAGCCCGAACGGGGCGGCGGCCAGGAAGATGTCACCCGCGCCGTGGCCGTAGGCGCTCTCCACCACGGTGCGGATCGGACCGGGCAGACTGTGCACGTCCGGCAGCACACCGCCGCTGCCCGAGCCGGTGCTCGGAATGCCAAGCGCGGCCAGGCCGTCGGCGATGTAGTCCTTGACCCGGTGGCCGAGCACCGCGCCGAGCACGGACACGCCGACCGCGCCGCCGAGGCTGCGGAAGAACGCCACCACCGAGCTGGCCGCGCCGAGTTCGTGCGTGCCGACGGTGTTCTGCACGGCGAGGACGAGGTTCTGCATGGTCATGCCGAGGCCCAGGCCGATCAGCGCCATGTAGATGGCGAGGTGCCAGTACGGGGTGTCGTAGCGGATCGTGCCCATCAGCGCGAAGCCGGCGGTGAGCAGCGCCGACCCGGCCACCAGGTAACGCTTCCAGCGGCCGGTGTTGGTGATGATCCGGCCGACCACGGTGGAGGAGACCAGCAGCCCGAGGATCATCGGCATGGTCATCAGGCCGGACATGGTGGGGGTCGCGCCCCGGCTGATCTGGAAGTACTGGCTGAGGAAGACCGAGGCGCCGAACATTCCCACGCCGACGGCGATGCTGGCGACGACGGCGAGGGTGATGGTCCGGTTGCGGAACAGCCGGGGCGGGATCATCGGCTCGCTGGCCCGGTTCTCCACCCGGACGGCGAGCACACCGAGGGCGACCGCACCGGTCACCATGACGGCGCTCTGCCAGGAGAGCCAGTCGTACTTGTCGCCGGCCAGGGTGACCCAGATCAGCAGCAGCGACACGGCGGCGGTGATCAGGGTTGCGCCCCACCAGTCGATCTTCACCTGGCGCTTGACCACCGGCAGGTGCAGGGTCTTCTGGAGCACCACCAGGGCGGCGATGGCGAACGGCACGCCGACGTAGAAGCACCAGCGCCAGCCCAACCAGGAGGTGTCCACGATGACGCCGCCGATCAGCGGGCCGCCGATGGTGCCGAGGGCCATCACCGCGCCGAGGTAGCCGCTGTACCGGCCGCGCTCGCGGGGCGCGATCATCGTTGCCATGATCACCTGGGCCAGGGCGGTGAGGCCGCCGGCGCCGACGCCCTGGAGCACCCGGCAGGCGATGAGCTGCTCGGTGGACTGGGACAGGCCGGCCAGCACGGAGCCCAGCACGAAGATGGTGAGGGAGAGCTGGACCAGGATCTTCTTGCTGGTCAGGTCGGCGAGCTTGCCCCAGATCGGGGTGGTGGCGGTCGTCGCCAGCAGGGTCGAGGTGACCACCCAGGTGTAGGCGGACTGCCCGCCCTTGAGCTCGGTGATGATCCGCGGCAGCGCGTTGGAGACGACCGTGGAGGAGAGGATCGCGACGAACATGCCAAGCAGCAGTCCGGAGAGGGCCTCCAGGATCTGCCGGTGGGTCATCTCGACGCCGGTCGCCCTGGTGGGCGCTGTCGCCTGGGTCATCGTTGCTGCCTCCGGTGGTGAAAAGGGTGCCTCGGGCAACCGTAAGCTTTTGTTGCCTCAAGCAACAACCGGACGTGACGAGACTCTATTCCGCCCGGGGAAGCGGGCGCGGCGGGTCAGAAGGTCTCGTTGAACCGGTGCATGAGGCGCGCGAACTCCTCGACGTCCCGCTTGGGCCACTTCTCCATGGACCTGTTGATCTGGTCCATCCGGGCCGCCCGGGCCGCGTCGAACCGCCGGGTGCCCTCCTCGGTCAGCCGCAGCTGCGCCGCCCGCCGGTCGGCCGGGTCCGGATCGCGGCGCACCAGGCCCAACACCTCCAGCCCCTGGATCTGCCGGCTCAACGTGCCCTTGCCGATGCCCAGCAGCACGGCCAGGTCGGTGAGCCGGGTGGAACCGGACCGGCGCAGCCAGAGCAGCAGGCCGTAGGCGTTCGGCTCCAGGTTGGGGTGCACCTCCCCGGCGATCTCCCAGGACAGCGCCCGGCCCCGGCGGAGCAGCGCCGCCAGTTCGTGCTCCAGCACGCGCAGCGTCTCCGGCAGATGATCGTCCACGGGGCAAAGGTTACGTGCCGTTCGTCACTTCGCCGAGGAAAGTTGCTGTCTGGCAACTTCCCGCAGGTGCCCGTCGCTTGTGGTGCCCTCGATCAGCACCTCGGCGTCCCGCCCGGTGTGACGCAGCGTGCTCACCGCGTTGCCGAAGTACGGGCCGGCCAGCTTCTTCCAACGCACCGTCGGACGGCGTACCCCGGCGGACCGGGCCAGCGCCCGGGTGGCCGCCGCCGGCCCGGAACTCCAGCCCAGCTTCATCAGCGGACGCATCGCCGCCGGCACCTGGTTGTGGATCGGCGAGCAGGTGAGCTGGTGCACCGGGGTACGTACCGCCGGGTCGTCGAACCGGGCCCGGGCCACGTACGAGTGGTGCACGTCGCCGGAGAGCACGCTGATCGACGCCGGCGCCGGGTAGGCGGGCCCGGCGCCGACCCGGTCCCCGGGGGTGCTCGGTCCGCCGCTGCCCAACCGGGCGAAGAGCGCGCCGAGGGCGTCGAACGAGCGGCGGAACGCGGCCCAGTGCTCCAGGTCGAGGGCGCGGCGCAGCTTCTCGGCGAGCCCGGCCACCCACGGTCGGCCGGAGTCGGCCAGCTTCTCGTTCCACGCCTCCACGTGGTGGATGCCAGGCGGCAGCAGCCAGGGCAGCGACGCCCCGATCACCAGGTGGTCGTAGACGCCGTGGGCCCGGTCGAGGAACCAGGACCACTCGCCGGCGGGCAGCATCGCCCGGCTGCCCGGTTCGAGTACCCGGCTGCACCTGTTGTCCAGCATGACCAGCCGGGTCCGGCCCAGGTCCAGCGCGTAGCTCCACTGGTACTGCACGGCCCGCCAGCGCTCGGTGTCGTGCGCCTCGTCGGCCTCCCTGTCGACCCGCTCACCGAACTCCCGCAGCACGTCGGTGGCGTCCCCGGCGGCGACCACCTTGGCGTAGATCGGGTCGGCGGCGATCTCGTCCGGGGCCAGGTTGCCCAGGTGCTGGTAGACCCAGTAGGAGGCGAGGCCGCTGCGGATCCGCTCGGCCCACCAGGCCTGAGCGCGCATGTCGGCCCGCCACGACCGGGAGGTGTTCCAGTCGTCGATCACCTCGTGGTCGTCGAAGATCATCACGTTCGGCACGGTGGAGAGCAGCCAGCGGATCTCCGGGTCGCGCCACGACTCCAGATAGAGCTTGGTGTACTCGTCGAAGCTCACCACCTGGTCGGCCGGGGCGTCCTGCGGCCGCCGCCGACGCCGCTTGAGCAGGCGCTTGACCGTGGGCGACGTGACGTCGGCGTAGACCTGGTCACCGAGGAGCACCAGCAGGTCGGGCAGGTCGTCCGGGTCGGGCGCGGCCATCAGCCGCCGGGCGTACGCGTCCAGCGCGTCCGGGGGCAGCCGGCGGGCGGTGTTGTGCTGGGTGGTCTCCCGGCACGACCCGAAGATCAGGCTGACCGGCTGGTCCCGGTCGTCGGCCGCCCTGGTCCGGATCACGCTGGGCGGGAAGCCGTCCCGGGCCACCGGCCAGACCAGCTCGTCGTCGACAAGCACCTCGTAGCTGGTGGCATGGTCCGGGGTGAGCCCCTCCACCACCACCAACGCGTAGTGGTGCTCGTACGCGGAGAAGGTCGGCGCGGAGCCGGAGGCGCCGTCGGCCGTGCGGACGGTGACCACCGCGGGCCCGCTCGTCTCCACCCACACCGTTGCCCGGGTGCCGACGACCCGGCGCAGCAACGGGCCGATGAGCAGACGCGGCTCGGGCATGGGTGGCACCTCCGAGGAGAAGACGATTCATCTTTTCTACCCGTGGGCGGGTGGGTCACCCCCGGCAGCGGCGAGCGTACCCGCAGCTCGCTCGGGTCCGGAGGCGGTGAGTGGGACGCCGTCGCCGGCATCTGACAGGATTTCGGCATGACGGACTACCTCCTCGTCGCACTGGCCCTGCTCGGTGTGCTGATCCTCGGCGGCCTCGGCCTGGTGGTGCCCCGGCTGCGCCGGCGGGCCGAACCCCCGCTGCCGCAGACCGAGGTCGACACCCGGGCCGAGGAGGAGCTGGCCGGGCCGCCCGTCGAGGCGGCGGAGTCCGACCTGTCCACCGGTGTCCTGGTCGAGCCGCCGATGGTCGAGGCCCCGCCGCTGGAGGTCCCCGAGCCGACCGCCGGCCGGCTGGTCCGGCTGCGGTCCCGGCTGGCCCGCTCGCAGAACGCCTTCGGCAAGGGCCTGCTCGGCCTGCTCGCCCGGGACCACCTGGACGAGGACGCCTGGGAGGAGATCGAGGACAGCCTGATCACCGCCGACGTCGGCATCGACGCCACCCGGGACATCGTCGACCGGCTCCGCGAGCGGACCCGGGTGCTCGGCACCCGCTCCGCCGGTGAGCTGCGCGATCTGCTCGCCGCCGAGCTGGTCAACGCCCTCGATCCGGGCCTGGACCGGTCGCTGCGCACCACCGGCCGCGACGGCCTGCCGGCGGTACTGCTGGTGGTCGGGGTCAACGGGGCCGGCAAGACCACCACCTGCGGCAAGATCGCCCGGGTGCTGGTCGCCGACGGGCGCTCGGTCACCCTCGGCGCGGCCGACACCTTCCGGGCCGCCGCCGCCGACCAGCTGGAGACCTGGGGCGGCCGGGTGGGCGCCGAGACGGTCCGGGGCGCGGAGGGCGCCGACCCGGCCAGCGTGGCCTTCGACGCGGTCCGCCGGGGCATCGACGCCGGCACCGACACCGTGCTCATCGACACCGCCGGCCGCCTGCAGAACAAGATCGGCCTGATGGACGAGCTGGGCAAGGTCAAGCGGGTGGTGGAGAAGCACGGCCCGATCGACGAGACCCTGCTGATCCTGGACGCCACCACCGGGCAGAACGGGCTGGAACAGGCCCGGGTCTTCACCGAGGTGGTCAACGTGACGGGCGTGGTGCTGACCAAACTCGACGGGACGGCCAAGGGCGGCATCGTGATCGCCGTACAGCGCAAGCTCGGTATCCCGGTCAAGCTGGTCGGCCTCGGCGAGGGCGCGGACGACCTGGCCCCGTTCGACCCGGCGCAGTTCGTCGACGCGCTGCTCGGCACCGAGCCGCTCTCCCGGGACGCGTAACCTCGCGGTGAGCAACGACGATCGCGCGTACGCCGGGTGGCGTGACCCCCGCCATGCGGCACCGGGCCTGGGGAGACCGTACGTGACCTCGCAGGAGATCCCGCTGCACGGCGGGAACGTGAGCACAGTGGTCCGGGTCGGCGACACCGTCCGGCGTAACGCCGGCCCGTGGACGCCCTCGGTACACGCCCTGCTGCGCCACCTGGAGTACGTCGGGTTCACCGGCGCACCCCGGGCGCTGGGCATGGACGAGCGCAACCGGGAGGTCCTGTCCTACCTCGAAGGGGAGTGCGGGGAATATCCGCTGGCCCCGCACTGGGTCACCGACGAGGCGCTGGTGACGGTGGCCACCATGCTGCGGATGTTCCACGACGCCCAGTACGGGTTCGCCCCGCCGCCCGGCGCGGTGTGGCGCTCGTTCGGGCCGCCGCCGCCGGACACCGAGGTGATCTGCCACCACGACGCCGCCCCGCACAACGTGATCTGGCGGCCTGACGGCACCCTCGGCCTGATCGACTTCGACCTCGCCTCGCCCGGCGCCCGGATCTACGACGTGGCGTACGCGGCCTGGACCTGGGTGCCGATCTTCGCCGACCGGGACTCGATCACGCTCGGCTGGAAGAACCCGGACCGGCCGCGCCGGCTGCGGCTCTTCGCCGACGCGTACGGGTTGATCCCCCGGGACCGGCACCGGCTGATCCGGACCATCCGCAAGCGGGTCGTCGACCACGTGGAGGGCATCCGCCGGATGGCCGCCGCGGGCGAGCCGGCGTTCGTCCGGATCGTGCACAAGGGTCACCTCCGTCGCCCGATGCGCGATCTGCGGCTGCTCGACTACGAGCGGCACGCCCTGGAACACGCCCTGCGCTGAGCTCAACCCCCCTCCTGCGCGCGAGGAGCCCTGCACACCCCGCGCGAGCCGGGCCCGGTAGCCCCGCGCGCCGACCACCCGGAGCACCCCTCCGAGCAGTCGCCATCGGGGAAAGAGTGGCCGTTCGGTACCGAACGGCCACTCTTTCGTTTTCCGATTCTCATGATCGAGGTTCTTCACACGCCGGAAACAACCCGTCACGTGTCGGAAATCGAGGGGGGTCGGTGCAGGAAACAGCGGCCCACCAAGCTCTCGGCCAACCGGCGTACGGGCGACGCTGCCCCGGAAGCCGCGAAGGAGGGAACTTCACCTTTAGGAGGCCAGCGTGCCTGAAGCACCGACGATCGACGGCGGCAACACCGTTTGGCTGCTGGTTTCGACCGCTCTCGTGCTGCTCATGACCCCGGGACTGGCGCTGTTCTACGGCGGCCTCAACCGGGCCAAGGGCGTGCTCAACATGATGATGATGAGCTTCTCCGCCATCGGGCTCATCTCTGTTCTGTGGTGGTTCTACGGTTTCAGCATTGCCTTCGGGACCGACGTCAACGGTTTCTGGGGCGACCCCGGTGCGTACCTCGGCACCAAGACCTTCCTCGCCGAGACCGACCTGTGGGGTGCCACGGCGGAGAACCCCAGCGGCATCGGCGTACCGCTGTACGTGTTCATGGCGTTCCAGATGGTCTTCGCGGTGATCACCGTCGCGCTGATCAGCGGGGCGATCTCCGACCGGGCCAAGTTCGGCGGCTGGCTGCTGTTCGCCTTCGGCTGGGCCACCCTGGTCTACTTCCCGGTCGCCCACTGGGTGTGGGGCGGCGGCATCATCGGCGCCAAGATCCACGCGTTGGACTTCGCCGGTGGCACCGCGGTGCACATCAACGCCGGTGCGGCGGCCCTCGCCGTCGCCCTGGTGCTCGGCAAGCGGCTGGGCTGGCCCCGTGAGGGTATGAAGCCGCACAACATCCCGCTTGTCGCGCTCGGTGCCGGTCTGCTCTGGTTCGGCTGGTTCGGCTTCAACGCCGGGTCGGAGCTGACCGTCGACTCGGTCGCCGGGTTGGCCTTCATCAACACCCAGCTCGCCACCGCCGCGGCGGTGCTCGGCTGGATCGCGGTGGAGTGGATCAAGGACAAGAAGCCGACCATGGTCGGTGCCTCGTCCGGTGCCGTCGCGGGTCTGGTCGCCATCACCCCGGCCTGTGGCTTCATCGCCCCCTGGGCGGCAGTCCTGCTCGGCATCGTCGCCGGTGTGGTCTGCGCGCTGGCCATCAGCCTGAAGTACAAGCTCGGCTACGACGACTCGCTCGACGTGGTCGGCGTGCACTTCGTCGGCGGTTGGATCGGGTCGCTCTGGCTCGGCCTGTTCGCCACCAACTCGGTCAACGCCGCGATCAGCGACGTGGTCGGCGCCTCCGACGGCCTGTTCTACGGCGGCGGCGTGACCCAGTTCGGCCGCCAGGCCCTCGCCGGCCTGATCGTGACCGTCTGGTCGTTCGGTGTCGCCTGGGTGCTCGCCTTCGTCATCGACAAGACCCTCGGTTTCCGGGTCAAGGCCGACGACGAGGTCGAGGGCATCGACATCAGCGAGCACGCGGAGAGCGGTTACGACCTCTCCCCGAGCACCGGCGGTGCCGGTGGTGGGGCGTTCGCGATGGCCGGGATCACCCCGGGCGGCGCGAAGTCGGCCTCCCCGGAGGCCCCCGAGCCGGCCACCGCGCCGGTGGACGAGAAGGTCGCCGGTTAAGTTCGGAGAATGGAGGGCTTGGACATGAAGCTGGTGACCGCGGTCATCAAGCCGTACCAACTGGACGCGGTGAAGGAGGCCCTGCACGCCCTCGGCGTGGCCGGGCTGACCGTCAGCGAGGTCCAGGGGTACGGGCGTCAGAAGGGGCACACCGAGGTCTACCGGGGTGCCGAGTACACGGTCGAGTTCCTGCCCAAGATCCGGGTCGAGGTGCTCACCGACGAGATGGACGTCGACAAGGTGGTCGACGCGATCGTGGCCGCCGCCCGGACCGGCAAGATCGGCGACGGCAAGGTCTGGGTGACCGGTGTGGAAGAGGTCGTCCGGGTCCGTACCGGCGAACGCGGCCTCGACGCCCTGTAGGAGGACCCACCAGATGACCTCGTCGATCAAGAGGAATGCGTCGGGCGACACCGGCGACGGGGACGCAAACCTCTTGGTCGACGGGGTCGTCCGGGTGCCCGGGGGGATCGGGGAACCGGCCCGGGTGACCCGGGCGGGGGCGTTCGACACGTGGCTGCGGGGGTTGCTGCCGGGGCGGGAGGGCATCGCGCTGGTCGCCGTCGGTGGCCTCGGCCGTCGGCAGTGCGCCCCGTACGGCGACCTCGACCTCGTGCTGCTGCACGCCGGGGTGGCCGGGGTGGACGAGTTGGCCGCCTCGCTGTGGTATCCGATCTGGGACGCCGGGGTCCGCCTGGACCACTCCGTGCGTACCCTCGCCGAGGCGTTGTCGGTGGCCCAGGACGACGTCAAGGTCGCCCTCGCCCTGCTCGACGCCCGGTTCGTCGCCGGCGACCCCAGCCTCGCCGACACCCTCGTCCGCACCGCCACCGACCACTGGCGGCGGACCGCCGTCCGTCAGCTGCCCGCCCTGCGGGAGATCACCGAGGTGCGCTGGCGTACCCACGGCGAGCTGGCCTTCCTGCTCGAAGGCGACCTCAAGGAGGCCGCTGGCGGGCTGCGTGACGTGGGCATCCTGCGGGCCATCGCCACCGCCGGGATCACCGACGCGCTGCGTCCCGCCGTCCGCGCCGCCCACCTGCGGCTGCTGGACACCCGCGACGCCCTGCACCAGCAGGTGGGCCGCCGGGTCGACCGGCTGGTCGCCCAGGAACGCGCCGGGGTCGCCGCGCTGCTCGGCCTGCGCCAGCCGGCGTCCGAGGCCACCGACGCCGGGGCACGGGCGGAGTCCGGCGACGGCGACGCCCTGCTGCGTCGGGTGGCCGGTGACGCACGCACCGTCAGCCACGCCCTCGACGACGCCTGGCGGGCCGCCGACCGCCTCCGCTCCGGCCGCCGCCGGGGTGCCGACGGCCGGCCGCTGCGCCGGCCGGTGGCCCGGGACGTGGTCGAACACGACGGGGAACTGGTGCTCGCCCGGACCGCCATCGGGGCCCGCCCCGACCCGAGCCTGTCGCTGCGGATCGCCGCCGCGGCGGCCAGCACCCGGCTGCCGATCGCCCGCGCCACCTGCGAGTGGCTGGCCGCGTACTGCCCGCCGCTGCCCGCGCCCTGGCCACCGGCCGCCCGGGCCGCGTTCGTCACCCTGCTCGGTGCCGGCCCCGGCCTGGTGCCCGCCTGGGAGACCTGCGACAGGTACGGCCTGATCGACGGTTGGCTGCCCGAGTGGACCCGGCTGCGCAGCCTGCCCCAGCACAACCCGGTGCACCGGTTCACCCTCGACCGGCACCTCGTGCAGACGGCCCACGAGGCGAGCCGGCACACCCGCGACGTCGAGCGCCCGGACCTGCTGCTGATCGGCGCGTTCCTGCACGACATCGGCAAGGGGCTGGGCGGCGACCACTCGACCGTCGGTGCGCCGCTGGCCGAGGCGGTGGCGACCCGGATCGGCCTGCCCGCCGAGGAGGCGGGGCTGATCGGCACGCTGGTGCGGCTGCACCTGCTCCTGCCCGACGTGGCCACCCGGCGCGACCTGTCCGACCCGAAGACGATCGCCGGGGTGGCCGAGCGGGTCGGTGACACCACCACGTTGGACCTGCTGCACGCCCTGGTCCGGGCCGACGCCGCCGCCACCGGCCCGGCGGCCTGGTCGGACTGGAAGGGTCGGCTCGTCGCCGAACTGGTCTCCCGGGTACGCACCGCACTGGACACCGGCGCGCTGCCCGCGCCACCGGCTCCGGATCCGGCGCTGGTGGCCGGGCCGCTACCGGCCGTACACCTGACCGAGGAGGTGGTGGCGGTGGCCGCCGCCGACCGGCGTGGGCTGCTCGCCACGGTGGCCGGTTGCCTGGCCCTGCACCGGCTTGAGGTGCTCGCGGCCGACGCCTCCACCGTCGACGGCCGGGCCCTGGTGGAGTGCCGGGTGCAGCCCCGCTACGGGCTGGCCCCGGACCCGATCGCGCTCAGCACCGACCTGCGGCGCGCGGTCAACGGTGACGTCTCGGTGACCCAGCGGCTGCGGGGGAGGGCCCTCGCCGCGCGGGCCGAGGGGGCCGCTCCCCGGGTGGTGTGGCACCGGGAGGCGGCCACCGACGCGGTGCTGCTGGAGTTGCGCGCCGCCGACGCCGCCGGCCTGCTCTACCGGGTGACCTGCGCGTTGGACGAGGCCGGGGCGCAGGTCCGGGCGGCCCGGATCTCCACCCTCGGTGGCGACGTGGTGGACGCCTTCTACCTGGTGGGCGGCTGGCCCGACGACGCCGAGCGGGCCCGGTTGGAAGCGGCGGTGCTGGCCGCCGTGTGAGTGCGCGGACGGGGCGGCCGGCGGTGCGGGTGGATGGGTGGGGATGCTGTGGAGCTGATGACGTCGACGGATCAGGGCGGTCCGGGCGGTGGCTGGGCGGGCCGGAGCGCGGTGGCTGGGCGGGGCCGGAGCGCGGTGGCGGGTGGCGGGCTACCCTAGCGGTGGCTGGACTTCTGCCCGGCCGCGTTGTGCCCGCCGGAAAACGACAAACGGGATGTTCGCGTGTTTGACACCTTGAGTGACCGCCTGTCCGGAATCTTCACCAAGCTCCGCGGCAAGGGCCGGCTCACCGACGCCGACATCGACGCCACCGCGCGCGAGATCCGCCTCGCGCTGCTGGAGGCGGACGTCGCGCTGCCGGTGGTCAAGGGATTCATCGCGAACGTCAAGGAGCGGGCCCGCAGCGCGGAGGTCTCCCAGGCGCTCAACCCGGCCCAGCAGATCGTCAAGATCGTCAACGACGAGCTGATCAACGTGCTCGGCGGCGAGGGGCGACGGCTCCAGTTCGCCAAGCAGCCACCGACGGTGATCATGCTGGCCGGTCTCCAGGGTTCGGGCAAGACCACCCTGGCCGGCAAGCTGGCCCGCTGGCTCAAGGCCCAGGGGCACCAGCCGCTGCTGGTCGCCGCCGACCTGCAGCGCCCCAACGCCGTCGGGCAGCTCCAGGTGCTCGGTGGCCGTGCCGGCGTCGAGGTGTACGCCCCGGAGCCCGGCAACGGCACCGGCGACCCGGTGCAGGTCGCCCGCGCCTCGATCGAGCACGCGAAGCGGGCCGCCCGGGACATCGTCATCGTCGACACCGCCGGCCGGCTCGGCATCGACGCCGAGATGATGCAGCAGGCCGCCGACATCCGCGACGCGGTCGACCCCGACGAGGTCATCTTCGTCATCGACGCGATGGTGGGTCAGGACGCGGTCCGTACCGCCGAGGCGTTCCGCGACGGCGTCGGCATCACCGGTGTGGTGCTGTCCAAGCTCGACGGTGACGCCCGGGGTGGCGCCGCACTGTCGGTGCGGGAGGTCACCGGCCAGCCGATCCTCTTCGCCTCCACCGGCGAGAAACTGGAGGACTTCGACGTCTTCCACCCCGACCGGATGGCCAGCCGGATCCTCGGCATGGGCGACGTCCTCACTCTGATCGAGCAGGCCGAGCAGGCCTTCGACTCCGATCAGAAGGAGAAGATGACCGCCAAGCTGATGGGCGGTGAGCAGTTCACCCTGGAGGACTTCCTCGACCAGCTCATCGCGGTGCGGCGGATGGGCCCGATCGCCAACGTGCTGGCCATGATGCCCGGGATGGGGCAGATGAAGGACCAGCTCGCCGAGCTGGACGACAAGCACTTCGACCGGGTCACCGCGATCATCAGGTCGATGACCCCGGCCGAGCGGACCAACCCGAAGATCATCAACGGATCCCGGCGGGCCCGCATCGCCGGTGGCTCCGGGGTCACCGTGATGGACGTCAACCAGCTGCTCAACCGCTTCGCCGACGCACAGAAGATGATGAAGCAGATGGGCGGCATGATGGGCCTGCCCGGCGGGGGTCGCCGCAAGGCCACCAAGTCGCCCAAGAACAAGCGCAAGGGCACCAAGGGTGGCAACCGGCCACGCGGTGGTGCGGGGGCCGGGCTGCCGGGCGGGTTCCCCGGTGGCATGCCGCAGCTTCCCCCGGGGATGGACCCGGGAGACCTGGCCGGGGGTCAGGGCCTGCCGCCGGGCTTCAAGCTGCCGAAGATCGACTTCAACAAGCTCGGCAAGGGCGACAACCGTCCCCGCTGACGCGTGTCGGTGGCGGTGGGTGACGATTCCGGAGCCTAGGGTGGTTGCCGCCCCCTGGAAGGAGATGTCATGACCGCGGCCCCGATCCTGCCCGAACGGCACGAGTGGACGGTCGACGACCTCGGCGACCTGCCGCAGGACCTTCCGTACGAACTGATCAACGGAAGGTTGATCGTGCCGTCGCCGACTGCCATGCACCAAGAGCTGTGTGTCGAGCTGCTGCTTGCGCTTCGAGTCAACTGCCCGCCGGAGTAGCTGGTGAGCTTCGACCTGTCGATGCGGGTGGACCGCCGCAACGAGCCGCGTCCCGACGTGGTCGTCATTCGTCGCAAGCACGCCGGCCGATCGCCGGTCCCGGTCGAGGACGCACTGCTCGCCGTGGAGGTGGTCTCGCCCACCTCCACCTTCCGCGACATGTACGACAAGGCGAAGGTCTGCGCGCACGCCGGTGTCCGGTCCTACTGGGTGCTCGACCCGCTCCAGGACCGGCTCACGCTCACCGAGTACACGCTCGGTGCCAACCGCGAGTACGAGCAGGTCACCCACACCGATGACCTCTTCGTCACCGAGCAGCCGTGGAAGGTCTCCGTCGACCTGCCGGCGTTGACCGCCCGGAAGAACGACCTGCTCGCCCCCGACGGGCAGTGATCGGGTAGGACTGTGCGCATGGCTCTGCATGTGCGCGGTGTGCTCCTGCCCGAAGACGAGGTACGCGACATCTGGCTCGACGCCGACCGGGTCACCTTCGACCCGGTGCCCGGGGCGGAGACGGTCGTCGACCGTGGATTCGTGCTGCCCGGTCTGGTCGACGCCCACTGCCACCTCGGCATCGCCCGGGGCGGCACCCCGATCACCTCCCTCGACCAGGCCCGGAAATCGGCCCGTACCGACCGGGACGCCGGGGTGCTCGCGCTGCGGGACGCGGGCTCGCCGTACCCGTACCCCGAACTCGACGACGAACCGGAGCTGCCGCGACTGGCCCGCGCCGGCCGGCACGTGGCCCCGCCGAAGCGCTACCTGCGCGACATCGGTCTGGAGGTCGACGCGGCGGAGGTGGCCGCGACCGTGGCCGCGCAGGCCGCCGCCGGGAACGGCTGGGTCAAACTGGTCGGCGACTGGATCGACCGCGGCGTCGGCGACCTCGCGCCGGCCTGGGACGCCGACACGATGACCGCCGCGGTGGCCGCCGCACACGCCGCCGGGGTACGCGCCGCGGTGCACACCTTCAGCGAGTCGGCGGTGGAGATCATGGTGCGGGCCGGGGTGGACTCGGTGGAGCACGGCACCGGACTGAGCCTCGACCTGATCGACCTGATGGCCCGGCAGGGCACCGCGCTGGTCCCCACGATGATCAACATTCGGACCTTCGGCGGCATCGCCGACCGGGCCCGCCCCCGGTTCCCCGGGTACGCCGACCACATGCTCGCCCTGCGGGACGGCTTCCCTGCCGTGGTCCGCGCCGCCCACGAGGCCGGGGTGCCGATCTACGTGGGCACCGATGCGGGCGGCGGCATCGACCACGGACTGGCCGCCGAGGAGATGCTGCTGCTGCACGAGCAGGCCGGCATGTCGGCGGTGGACGTCCTCGCCGCCGCCTCCTGGCGGGCCCGGGAATGGCTCGGCTTCCCCGGCCTTGTCGAGGGTGGGCTGGCCGACCTGGTCGTCTACCCGGAGGACCCGCGCCGCGACCTGAGCGTGGTGCGCAACCCCTCCCGCATCATCCTGCGCGGCCGGGTGGTCCGCTGACCCCCACCCCCACCCCACTCCCACCCCCGCCCCCACCCCCACCCCACTCCCACCCCACTCCCACCCCACTCCCACCCCACCCCCACCCCACTCCCACCCCGCCCCACTCCCACCTGCCGCTCCCCACGCCGCGGTCCCACCGTCCACCTGCGGTTCCCGCCCGTCACCCCCGCCGCCCGCCGTCCCCTGCCCGCCGCCTGCTGCCCGCGGGCAAGATCGTGCTCGATCCGGGATGTCAACACCGTTGCGTTAGGTGGAACGGCTGTTCGTCAACCAGCGCTGCCTCGCCGATCATGGAGTTGTGGTGGGTGACAGAACGCCTGTAAAACCCCCAAAGTCGGCACCACCACTCCATGATCGCCAAGCGGGCCCACCCCGCTCCCCGATCTGGCACTTCCTGTCCCGGGTTGACCAGCCGCCCACGGCGTTAACGCAACGGCGTTGTCCGGGATGTTTCCGGGATGTAGTGGCCTCGCGGCTCGGGGATGCCACTACATCCCGGAAGTAGCACGATCTTGTCGTGGGGTGTGGGGCGGGGGAGCGTCAGGGGCGGGGGAGCGGGGCGGTTCGGTGGGTGGGATGTGGGTGATGTCGCGCCCGAGCGCGTCGTCCCCGGGCGGGGCGCATAGGATCTGCGGTCATGGCTCGTGTGCTCACTCCCCGTGCGGAGGACTTTCCCCGCTGGTACCAGGACCTGATCGCCAAGGCGAAGCTGGCCGACAACGGCCCGGTCCGGGGGACCATGGTCATCCGTCCGGCCGGCTATGCCATCTGGGAGCGGATGCAGGCCGAGATGGACGCCCGGATCAAGGCGGCCGGCGCGGAGAACGCGTACTTTCCGCTGTTCATCCCGGAGAGCTACCTCAAGCGCGAGGCCGAGCACGTCGAGGGCTTCTCGCCGGAGCTGGCGGTGGTCACCCACGGTGGTGGCAAGCAGCTCGCCGAGCCGGTGGTGGTGCGCCCCACCAGCGAGACGGTGATCGGCGAGTTCATGGCCAAGTGGATCGACTCGTACCGCGACCTGCCGCTGCTGCTCAACCAGTGGGCGAACGTGGTCCGTTGGGAGCTGCGCCCGCGGATCTTCCTGCGGACCAGCGAGTTCCTCTGGCAGGAGGGGCACACCGCCCACGCCACCCGGGAGGACGCGCGGGCCTACGCCCGCAGGATCCTGCACGAGGCGTACGAGGATCTGATGGTCAACGTTCTGGGCATCCCGGTGGTGGTCGGGCTGAAGACCGCCCGGGAGCGCTTCGCCGGGGCGACCGCCACCTACACCTGCGAAGGCATGATGGGTGACGGCAAGGCGCTCCAGCTGGGCACCAGTCACGAGCTGGGGCAGAACTTCGCCAAGGCGTTCGACATCAGCTACTCCTCGGCCGAGGGTGGCCGGGAGCACGCCTGGACGACCTCCTGGGGCACCTCGACCCGGATGCTCGGCGGCCTGATCATGGCGCACGGCGACGACAACGGTCTGCGGGTGCCGCCGAGGCTGGCCCCGATCCAGGCGTACGTCATGATCGTCAAGGCGGGCGACGGCGTGGGCGAGGCGGCGGCCACGCTGCGCGACGCGCTGCGCGACGCCGGCGTCCGGGTGGCGCTCGACGACCGCACCGACACCGCGTTCGGCCGCCGGGCCGTCGACGCCGAGCTGCGCGGCTATCCGGTACGCGTCGAGGTCGGCCCCCGTGACCTGGCCGCCGGCAACGCGGTGGTGGTCCGGCGTACGGACGGCTCGAAGGCGCCCACCCCGGTCGCGGACGTGGTCGGCGCGGTCCTGGCCGCCCTGGAGGCCGACCAGCGGGCGCTGCACGACCAGGCGCTCGCCCACCGACGTTCCCGGACCGTCGAGGTGTCGACCCTCGCCGAGGCGATCGAGGCGGCCGCCACCGGCTGGGCCATGGTGCCGTGGTCGGCCGTCGGTGTCCCGGGCGAGGCCGAGGCCAACGGCCAGGGCGTCACCGTCCGCTGCCTGCTGCGCGCCGACGGTTCCGTCCCGGACAGCGAGGACGAGCCGGACCTCGTCGCCATCCTGGCCCGCGCCTACTGAGCGACGTCGGCACACCCGTCGGACCGCCCTCCGCCCGCCGCGCACCGGTCGCGGCCAGTCGGTGGTGGGCGGGAGGCCCGCTCTGACCTGTGGAGGTGTGGGTGCGTTTCGAGCCAGGTCGGCTGATCATGCACCGGAACGTGCGGCACGGCCGGATCGGCTGGGTCCGACCGGCCCGGGTGGTCCTCGACGACGACCGGGGCCTGCTGCTCTGGGTGGCCCGGGACTCGCCGGTGGCGCACGAGGTCTCCGAGGCGGGGCTGGGCATGCGGGCGATGCCCTTCACCGAGTGGATCACCTCGTCCTACCGGCTGGCCCAGGGCCGGTGGGACGGTCCTCCCCTGCTGGAGTTCCTGCCCGCCGGGGCGGCCCACTCGGTCTGGTTCTTCCGCGACGCGCAGGAGCGCTTCGCCGAGTGGTACGTCAACCTGGAGGAGCCCGGTGTCCGGTGGGACGACGGGCCGGTGGCCGGGGTGGACGTTGTCGACCAGGACCTGGACGTGGTGGTCCGCCCCGACCTCGGTTGGCGGTGGAAGGACGAGGACGAGTTCACCGAGCGGCTCGCCTTCCCCGGCCACTACTGGGTGACCGACGAGAAGGCGGTCCGGGCCGAGGGGGAGCGGGTGATCGCCCTCGTCGAGTCGGGGGAGTTCCCGTTCGACGGCACCTGGTGTGACTTCACTCCGCCGGCCGACTGGACGCCCCCGGAGGGCCTGCCACCCGGCTGGGACCGACCGCCGGCGCGGTGAGTGTGTCGCTGCTCACATGAATCCCGGTCGGGTGGGCGCCGGCCGGGGTCGATGTGAGCGTCCGGCGAGCTGTCTGGCACAATAGGTCGCTGGTATCCGACGCGCGTTCGGCGCCCTCTAACCCGGGCGCGTCGTCAGTCCACCCGAGCAGTCTCCGGCCCAACCCCACTGTGCCGGTCGACGCTCACCCGTGCACCGCCCGTAGCCGGGTCGGTGAAATCGCAACAGGAGCGAAACAACTGTGGCCGTAAAGATCCGGCTCCTGCGGATGGGCAAGATCCGCAACCCGCAGTACCGCATCGTCATCGCCGACTCGCGCACCAAGCGTGACGGGCGCGCGATCGAGTTCGTGGGCGTGTACCAGCCGAAGGAAGATCCTTCGATCATCGAGGTCAAGTCGGAGCGGGTCCAGTACTGGCTCTCGGTCGGCGCGCAGCCGAGCGAGGCCGTCCAGCGTCTGCTGGAGCTGACCGGTGACTGGCAGAAGTACAAGGGCCTGCCGGCCCCGCCGCCGCTGAAGGTCGCCGCCGAGCGGGCCGACCGCAAGGCGGCGTACGAGGCCGAGGCGAAGGCCGCTGCCGGCCTGGCTCCGGAGACCCCGGCCAAGCCGGCCCGGAAGGCCGCCAAGACCGAGGCCCCGAAGGCGGAGGCCCCGAAGACCGAGGCCCCGGAGACCCCGGCCGAGAAGACCGAGGCTCCGGCCGAGGCCCCGGCCGCTGCTGCCGACGCCGGTGAGCAGGCCTGACATGCCGCTGCGTCCCGCCCTGGAGCACCTGGTCAAGGGAATCGTCGACCACCCGGACGACGTGCGCGTCCGGATGGTCGACTCCCGTCGGGGCAAGCGGCTGGAAGTCCGCGTGCACCCGGAGGATCTCGGCACGGTGATCGGGCGGTCCGGCCGGACCGCCAAGGCACTGCGTCAGGTGATCGGCTCCATCGGTGGACGCGGGGTACGCGTCGACATCGTCGACTCGTACTGATGCTGCTCATCGTCGGCAGGATCGGCAAGCCGCACGGCATCCGCGGTGAGGTCACCGTGGAGGTGCGGACCGACGAGCCCGAAGCGCGGTTCGCCCCCGGCGCGGTGCTGTGCACCGAGCCGGGGGCGACGCCCCGTGCCGCGCCGCCCCGCGCTGCCGGGGGGTCGGCCACCGAGTCGGCCCCGACCGCCGAGCCGGGGGCGGTGTACGAGGTTCCCGGCGAGCTGACCATCGAGGCGGCCCGCTGGCACCAGGGGCGGATGCTGGTGGCCTTCGACGGGGTGCTCGACCGGGAGACCGCCGAGGCGCTGCGCGGCACCCTGCTCGGGGTGGACAGCGCCTCCGTCGCCCCACCGGAGGACCCTGAGGAGTTCCACGACCACCAGCTGGTCGGTCTGGCCGTGGTGACCCCGGCCGGGGAACACCTCGGCGAGGTGGCCAAGATCGACCACGCGCCCGCCTCCGATCTGCTCGTCCTGCGTCGCCCGCAGGGGCGTACCGCGCTGATCCCGTTCGTCAAGGCGATCGTCCCGGAGGTCGATCTCGCCGGCGGACGCGTCGTCGTCGACCCGCCGGCCGGTCTGCTCGACCTCTAGACCGGAAGCCACCCACATGCGCGTCGACATCGTGTCGATCTTCCCGGAGTACTTCGCCCCGCTGGACCTGTCCCTGATCGGGCGGGCCCGTGAGCAGGGTCTGCTCCGGCTGGCCGTACACGACCTGCGAAGCTGGACCCACGACGTGCACCGCACGGTCGACGACACGCCGTACGGCGGCGGGCCGGGCATGGTGATGCGGCCGGAGCCGTGGGGTGCGGCGCTGGACGCGCTGGCCCCCGACGAGCTGGCCCCGGACGGTCTGACCCTGCCCCGGCTGCTGGTGCCCTCCCCGGCGGGCGAGCCGTTCACCCAGGCGATGGCGCACGAGTTGGCCGCCGAGTCGCACCTGCTCTTCGCCTGCGGCCGGTACGAGGGCATCGACCAGCGGGTGCTGGACCACGCCGCGACCCGGCTGCGGGTCACCGAGGTCTCACTCGGCGACTACGTGCTCTTCGGCGGCGAGGTCGCGGTGTTGGTGGTCCTGGAGGCGGTCACCCGGCTGCTGCCGGGGGTGCTCGGCAACGCCGGTTCGCTTGACGACGAGTCGCACGCCCACGGCCTGCTGGAAGCCCCGATGTACACCAAGCCGGCGAGTTGGCGGGGGCACGAGGTGCCCGAGGTGCTCCGCTCGGGCGACCACGGGCGGATCGCCCGCTGGCGGCGCGACGAGGCGCTGACCCGGACGGCCGCCCGGCGGCCCGACATGATCGCCGCGCTGCCCCCGGAGGTCCTGGACAAACGGGACGTCGTCGCCTTGGAGCGGGGTGGGTTTCCGCTGCCCGCGGAGGATGTGGCAAAGTAGGGGGGTTGCCGCATCCGCCCGCGCCCGTGGGTGGCTGCGAGGATTCCCGACCGGGGTCGGCCCGGCCGACCACCGTCCGGGGATCAGAATCACCCATCCGCGCACCGACTGACGGTGCGCCGTGAGCATCACGAGGACGCAGCGATGAACATCCTGGACGCCCTTGACGCCCAGTCGAAGCGCACCGACCTCCCCGACTTCCGTGCCGGTGACACCGTCAAGGTGCACGCGCGGGTCGTCGAGGGCAACCGGTCCCGGGTCCAGATCTTCCAGGGCGTCGTCATCCGCCGCCAGGGTGACGGTCTGCGCGAGACCTTCTCGGTCCGCAAGGTCAGCTTCGGGGTGGGTGTGGAGCGGACGTACCCGATCAACGGCCCCGGCATCGACCGGATCGAGATCGTGACCCGTGGCGACGTGCGCCGGGCCAAGCTCTACTACCTGCGCGAGCTGCGCGGCAAGAAGGCCAAGATCAAGGAGAAGCGGGAGAAGCAGCCCAGCTGACTTCCCGATCGCCACGCCGCCTGAGCTGCGCGGATGTCGTATCGACCAGAGCGCATTACGCTGATCGGTACGGGCGCAGACCGGCAGGTGGCACCGCGACCCAGGTTGCGGTGCTCCGATCGTCCACTGCCGCCCGTGGGGCCTCGACGAGGCTCCCGGGCGGTAGTGTCGTTTCTGCGGACCGGGGAGTGGCGTGGTGCAGGTGCTTGACTCGAACGAGACAGCCGACCCGTGGCGTCGGCGGGCCCGGCCCACCCGTCGGCAGATGCCCCTCTGGCAGGAGTTGCCGCTCCTGTTGATCGTGGCCTTCTGTCTCGCGGTGCTGATCCGCACCTTCCTGCTCCAGGCCTTCTTCATCCCGTCCAGTTCGATGGAGGACACCCTCCTCATCGGCGACCGGGTCCTGGTCAACAAGGTCGTCTACGACGTCCGCGACCCGCTGCGCGGCGAGGTGGTGGTCTTCCGGGGCACCGACAAGTGGGTCGCCCAGGAGAGCCCCGCGCCACCGACCGGCGCCGCCGGCAAGATCGGGCGTACCCTCGGCGACCTGATCGGCGTGAGCCGTCCCGGTGAGAAGGACTTCATCAAGCGGGTGATCGGGGTGCCCGGCGACCGGGTCAAGTGCTGCGACGACCAGGGTCGGGTGCTGGTCAACGGCATCCCGTTGGACGAGCCCTACGTGGTGCGCGACTCGCCCCTGGACGTGCCGCCGAACCCGAAGGAGTGCCGGTCCCGCCGGTTCGACGAGGTGGTCGTACCCCCCGGTCAGATCTTCGTGATGGGTGACCACCGGTTGGTCTCCCAGGATGCCCGCTGCCAGGGCCCGGTGCCGATCGACAACGTGGTGGGCCGGGCGTTCATGGTGGTGTGGCCGTCGTCCCGGTGGACGTCGTTGCCGGTGCCGGCCACCTTCGAACGGCTGGCCGGCTCCGCCGCTGCGCCCGCTCCGGCGCCGGTGCGGCCCACCCCGTCCGGTGACGTGGCCCTGCTCCTCCCGGTCGTCGCCCTGCTCTCCGCCGTCGCCCGGTCCGGGCGGCAGGTGTGGCCGCGCGGTCCCGGAGGCTCCGGCGGGCCACCGCGTCTGTGCCGGGACCGGCCCTGGCATTCCCGGTGCCCGGACCACCTCCGGCGTTCCGGGCGGCCCGTTCGGCTCCGGCGACGTAGGCTCCACCCGTGATTGACGAGCAGACCGAAAAGCCGCGTAGCTCCTTCTGGAAGGAGCTGCCCATCCTCCTGGGCGTCGCGATCCTGGTGGCGGTGCTGGTCCGCGCATTCGTGCTGCAGACCTTCTTCATCCCGTCCCCGTCCATGGAGAACACCCTCAAGATCGACGATCGGGTGCTGGTCAACAAACTGGTCTACGACTTCCGCTCACCGCACCGTGGCGAGGTGGTGGTGTTCAAGGCCCCGACCGAGTGGAGCGGCAACCCCGACGGTGAGGACTTCATCAAGCGGGTGATCGGGGTCGGCGGCGACCACGTGGTCTGCTGCGACGCGCAGGAGCGGCTGACGATCAACGGCAGGTCCCTCGACGAGCCGTACGTCTACTCCGCCAACGGGCAGCAGGACAAGCCCGCCGACCAGGAGTTCGACATCACCGTCCCGCCGGGGCGGCTCTGGGTGATGGGTGACCACCGTTCGGCCTCCGGCGACTCCCTGGAGCACTGGCAGCAGTCAGGTCGCAACATCGACAGCGCCACCATCCCCGAGGGCGAGGTGGTGGGCCGGGCCTTCACCGTCTTCTGGCCGTTCGACCGGGCCACCTGGCTGACCGTGCCCAAGTCGTTCGACGGGATTCCCAACCCCTGAACCGGTTCGGCCCGCCGGGGCGTGGCCGACAGCAGGTGTCGTCTGGCAGGCTAATACGGTGACCGTCTTCCACCCCCGGCGCGCGGCACGCGTGCTGCTCGTCGACGCGTCCGGCCGGGTGCTCCTCTTCGCCGGCACCGATCCGGCCCGTCCGGGTCACCGGTACTGGTTCACCCCCGGCGGTGGGCTCGCCCCGGGGGAGTCCGCGGCGGCCGGTGCGGCCCGCGAGTTGGCCGAGGAGACCGGGCTGCGGCTGACCCCGGCCGAGCTGGGCGCGACGGTCCGGTACGAGACGATCGAGTTTCCCTTCGACGGCGTGTGGTACCGCCAGGAACAGGAGTTCTTCGTGGTCCGGGTGCCCGCCTGGGAGGTGGACACGGCCGGTTTCGACGAGATCGAGCGGGCCAGCGTCACCGGGCACCGCTGGTGGTCGGCGGCCGAGCTGGCCGACACCGCCGAGCGGTGCTACCCGGCCGACCTGTCGGCCCTGCTGGCGCGGGTGCTGGACGGCGACGCCGCCACGGTCCCGGTTCCGGGGGCGTCGTGCTGACCCCGCCGCGCACGGTGGTCCGCCGCGACGGTGGGCTCTACGCGCTGGAGCGGGCCCTGCAACGCCGCGGCTTCCGGCACGTCGCCGGGGCGGACGAGGCCGGCCGGGGGGCCTGCGCCGGCCCGCTGGTGGCCGCCGCGGCGGTGCTCCCCGAGGGGCGGCGCGGTGAGGTAGAGGGACTTGCCGATTCCAAGCTGCTCACCCCGGCGAGCCGGGAGCGGGTGTACGCCGAGGTGGTCACCCGCGCCCTGGCGTACTCGGTGGTGGTCATCCCGGCCGAGGAGGTCGACGCCCGGGGGCTGCACGTGTGCAACCTGGCCGCGATGCGCCGGGCCCTGGCCTTGCTGACCACCCGGCCGGACTACGTCCTCACCGACGGCTTCGGGGTGGACGGGTTGGACGTGCCGGGGCTGGCGGTCTGGAAGGGCGACCGGGTGGCGGCCTGCGTGGCGGCGGCCAGCGTACTGGCCAAGGTCACCCGGGACCGGCTCATGGTGGAGCTGGACGGACGCCATCCGGGCTACGGCTTCGCCGAGCACAAGGGGTACGCCACGGCCGAGCACACCGAGGCGCTGCGCGAGCGCGGGCCCTGCGTGGAGCACCGGTTCTCGTACGTCAATGTGGCTGCCGTCTCCGGCCGGGAGGGCGCCCCGCCCCGGGCCCGCCGGCCGTTCGACGCAGCTGCTCCCGAGCCGATGGAGCGCTCGGGCTCGTCAGGGGGTACCGTCGGCGTGGCGTTGGGCGAGCAGCCTCGGCCTCCGGCACCGGTGGGGGAAGATGTGGTCATGGAAGGCGGAGTGCGATGAGCGCGGAAGATCTCGAGAAGTACGAGACCGAGATGGAGCTGCAGCTCTACCGGGAGTACCGCGACATTGTCCGTCAGTTCTCCTACGTGGTGGAGACGGAACGCCGCTTCTACCTTGCCAACCAGGTGGACCTGCACGTGCGCAACTCCGACGGCGAGGTCTACTTCGAGGTCGAGATGCACGACGCCTGGGTCTGGGACATGTACCGCCCCGCCCGCTTCGTCAAGAACGTCCGGGTGATGACGTTCAAGGACGTCAACGTCGAGGAGTTGGAGAAGCCCGACATCTCGCTGCCCGCCGACTCGGGCTTCGGTAGCTGATCCCCGCCCCGCGTCGGCATCCCACCCGCCGACGCCGGGCCGGGGCTCGCCCCGCCGGCCTCACTCCGCGACGACGAGCACGTCCAACCGCTGGACGAGGTTGTTGGCGAAACCACCCCGGTTCCACTCCTGCTCCACCGGCTGGGTACGCCCCGACGCGTCGGTCGCCCGCGCCCCGAGCGAGTAGCGGCCGGGCTGCGGCGTCCACTCGTACCGCCAGCGTCGCCAGGACCATTCGCCGCCGCTCGGTGGGTCCAGGGTGGCCGGCGTCCAGCTCACCCCGCCGTCGGTGGTCACCTCCACCGCCACCACCGGGCCGTGACCCGACCAGGCCCGTCCGTCCACGGTGCACGGCGCGGGACGCAGCACCCTGCTGCGGGACATGAAGTCCGGGAAACCCGGTGGCCGGACCAGCGCCCGGGGTTCGATCCGGGTCACCGGCACCCCCGGGTCGTCGGCATCGCGTCGCAGCCGGTAGGCCACCGCGTTCTGGTAACCGTCGAACTCCCCGGTCAGCACCGTGATCGAGCGCAACCACTTGACGTGCGCCATGCCGTACCAGCCGGGGACGATCAGCCGCAGCGGTGCGCCGTGCTGGGGCAGCAGGGGAGCGCCGTTCATCTCGTACGCCAGTAGCACCTCCTCGCGGAGCGCGTCGGCGACCGGCAGGGCCCGCTGGTAGTCCTGTTCGACCCCGCGCTCCACGCCGTGGTCGGCGCCGGTGAACACCACGTCCACCGCCTCGGGGGCGAGCCCGGCCTCACGCAGCAACGGCGCCAACGGGGTGCCGGTCCACTCGGCGTTGCCCACGGCCTCCACCAGCCACGGCTGGCTGACCGGGCGGGGGTGCAGCAGCGCTCGGCCGTTGCCGGCGCACTCCAGGGTGACCCGGCGGGTCACCCGGGGGCGCTCGCGCAACTCGGCCGGCCCGAGCCGGAGCGGCCGACGTACCGCGCCGTCCACGGTCAGCGGGTGGGTCACCGGGTCGAGATCGGGGATGTCGTAGTGGATGAGCAGGTAGTGCAGCCCGGCCGGGGTGACGTCGTAGCGCAGCGCTTCGAGCGGGATGCCGTGGTTGCGGGCGGCGAGCTGGAGCTCCTCCGGGCTGATCGCCTCGGTCGCCCCGGCGACCCGCGACGGCCGGCTCACCTCGTCCATGGTGGTCATCGGTGGCCTCCCGGTCGGCACCCGCCTGTGATGCCGCCAGCCTAGACCGGCGGACCCCCGCCGCCCGGTGTGTCATAGCAGATCGACGGGCCGGGCGGGCCTTGTCCACAGCCGGTCCCTTCGTCCACAGCGGACAACCGGTCCGTGGCACCGGTCGGCCGATCCGGACATGCTGCGGTGATGCTCACAGGACTGCGGCAGACGGTGGCCCTCGGGGTCGCCGTGCTCGTCATCGGCGCCCACTGGCTCCCCGGGCGGGCCACCCCGCCACCCTCCGTCCCGACCCGGGTCGAGCCGGCACCGGTGTTCCGGTGGCCCCTCGACGGCCCACCCCGGCCGGTACGCCGGTTCGACCCGCCCCCGCTGCCGTGGCTTCCCGGCCACCGGGGCGTGGACCTCGCCGCCGCGCCCGGCGCCACCGTCCGGGCTGCCGGGGCAGGCACGGTGCTCTTCGCGGACATGGTGGCCGGCCGGCCGGTGGTCACCGTCGGCCACCCCGGGGGTCTGCGGACCACCTACGAGCCGGTCCACCCCGAGGTCCACCCCGGTGACGTCGTGGCGGCCGGCGCGCCGCTGGGCGTGTTGCTGGCCGGGCATCCGGGTTGCCCCACGGCGAGGGCCGCCGCCCCGACCGGGAGCTGCCTGCACTGGGGGGCGCGGCGGGGCCCGGAATACCTCGACCCGCTGGCCCTGTTGGGGCTCGGCCCGGTCCGCCTGCTGCCGGTGGCCGCACGCGTCGACGTGGGCTTCTCCCAGGACGACGGTTCGGGCCGGGCCGGCGACGTCGACGGTCGGCGGCCCCGGGACGGCGACGCCGCCTCCGGGCGTCGACTGACCCGGGGCGACGACTCCGACACCGGTCGGCGGTGGGGCGAGGGGCCGGACGGGGTTGCCCGGCGGGAGGGGTGGGCACCCTGCCGCTGTGGTCAGCGCCCCGGCATCCGAGCAGCCCCGACCAGTCGACCCCCGACCGGCCAGCCTCCCGGCCAGTCAGCCCTTGGCCAGCAACGCCGGCAGCCGGGCCGCCAACCGCTCGTACTCGTCGGGGGCGTTGTAGACCTGGCCGCAGAGCCGGAGCCAGCCCTGACCGTGCCAGGCCATCACCGACACCTCGGTGGCGAGCCGCTCGGCGATCCGGGTCCGTAACGCCCCCGCCTCCTCCAGGGTGCCGGCGATGCCCGGTGGTAACGGCACGACCCGCATCGCCACCCCCGGCCCGCCCGGGTCGGGCAGGTCGGCCGGCGGCACCCCGAGCGCGTCCCCGACCACCCGCTGCCCGTACGCGGCCAGTGCGGCGTTGTGCGCGCGGACCCGGTCCACCCCGAGGCTACGCAGCGTGTAGAGGCCGGCCGGGGCGCTCAGCCAGCCGGTGTAGTCGAGGGTGGCCTGCCATTCGACGTTTCCCGGGAAGCCGCTCGGCTGCTGCCAGGAGACCACCAACGGCTCGATCCGCTCCCGCCACGACGGGGCGACCACCAGGACCGCGGTGCCGCGCGGGGCGTACCCCCACTTGTGCAGGTTGCCCACCCAGAAGTCTGCCCCGATCGCGTCCACCTGGACCGGCAGCATCCCCGGCACGTGCGCGGCGTCCACCAGCACGGGAATGCCGTGTTCCCGGGCCACGGCCACCAGCGCGGCGACCGGCAGCACCCGGGCCGTGGCCGAGGTGAGCTGGTCGACCACCAGCAACCGGGTCCGCCCCGGCCGCAGCCCGGCCCGGACGATCTCCACGAGTTGCCCGTCGGTGGCCGACCGGGGCAGATGCAGGCTCCGGGTGGTGGCACCGGTACGCCGGCACTCCCGGGCGACTGAGTAGTTCACCGCGCCGTACCCGTGGTCGGTGCCGAGCACCTCGTCGTCGGGGCGCAGGCCGAGCGACTGGAGCACCACGGCCACCCCCGTGGTGGTGTTGCCGACCAGGGCGGTGCCCTCCGGATCGGCGCCGAGGAAGGTGGCCAGGTGCCGCCGGGTGTGGGCCAGCCGGTCGACAAGCGCCTGGCCGAAGAAGCGCTGTGGGTTGGCTTCCATCTCGTCGCGCAGCCGCTGCTGGGTCCGCTGCACCCCGATCGGCACCGCGCCGAACGCGCCGTGGTTGAGATAACTGACCGAGGGGTCGAGGGTGAAGAGCAGTCGGGCCCCGGGAATCGGCTCGGGCGGCGGCGGGACGCTCATCCGATGATCGTAGCCGGCACCCCGGTGACCGGCGGACCGATCGTCGCCGGTCACTGCGACCCGTCTGCGTGACGCGCCTGGCCCGGCGTGCGCCTGGCCCGGCGTGCGCCTGGCCCGGCGTGCGCCTGGCCCGGCGTGGGTCAGGCCCGGGGTGGGTCAGGCCCGACGTGGTCAGGCCCGGGGGTGGGCCTGGCGGTAGGCGGCGCGCAACCGCTCCACCGACACGTGGGTGTAGATCTGGGTGCTCGCCAGGGAGGAGTGCCCCAGCAGCTCCTGCACCGCCCGCAGGTCCGCGCCGCCGTCCAGCAGGTGGGTGGCCGCCGAGTGGCGCAGCCCGTGCGGGCTGGTCGGCGGCAGCCCGGTGGCCCGGGCGTAACCGGCGACGATCCGGCGGGCCGTCGTGGGATGGAGCCGCCCGCCCCGGGTGCCGAGGAACAGCGCCCGGTCGGAGGTCGGGCCGGCCAGTTCGGGCCGGCCGACCGCCAACCACCTGTCGATCGCCCGCTGGGCCGGCAGCCCGTACGGGACCGTCCGCTCCCGGTTGCCCTTGCCGAGGACCCGGACCACCAGGCGTTCGTGGTCGACGTCAGTGGCGTCCAACCCGCACACCTCGCTGATCCGCGCGCCGGTCGCGTAGAGCAGTTCGAGCAACGCCCGGTCGCGCAACAGGACCGGATCGGCCGCCGTGGCCGTCCCCGGCGACCCGGGGCCACCGGCACCGCCCGGTCCGGAAGACCCGCCGTCGCCCGGGGCCTCGACGAGGGTGGCGGCCTGGTCGGCGCGGAGCACGACCGGCAGCTCCCGACGGGCCTTCGGGGTGGCCAGCGGGGCGGCTACATCCGTGGCCAGCAGGCCGGACCGGTGCGCCCAACCGCTGAAGGTACGCGCCGCGGCGGCCCGCCGGGCCGACGAGCTGTGCGCCGCGCCTGTCGTCCGCTGCTTCGCCAGCCAGCTACGCAGCACGCCCAGCTCCAGGTCGGCGGGCTCGGCACAGCCCATCCGGACGGCATGGTCGAGCAGCGAGACCAGGTCGGCCACGTACGCCCGGACGGTGTGCGCGGACCGGTTGCGCACCTGGGCGAGGTGGGCGGCGAACTCGTCCACCGCGTCCCGCATCGCCGGGGGAAGCGCCTGGTGGGTGACCCGGGTGCCCGCACCGCGTCGACTCATCGAGCCGCCTCCGCAGTGGTCGACAGGTGGCGACGCCCGCACGTCGGCGGTGACCGACGGGGGAGCGAGCGGTCGTCCGGGGCCACCCGCACAGCTTACGGACGCCGGCGGGCAGGGCGACGGCTCAGGCGAACGTGTCGGCCACGGCGACCCGGGCCGGGTCCGGGTCGGCCCAGCTCCAGTTCGGGTGGGCGCGGTTGGTGAGCAGCACCAGCACCCGGCGTCGGTCGGGCTGGACCAGGAACGAGGTGCCGGTGAACCCGGTGTGCCCGAAGGTGGTGGTGCGGGCGAGCTTGCCCATGAACCAGGGCTGGTTGAGCACCACGCCGAGGCCGTGGTCGGAGGTGCGGTTCGGCCGGTCCGGGTCGACGGCGGGCAGCCCGGTGTTGGCGTTGCGCAGCATCCGGGCGACGGTGCCCTCGGCGAGGATCCGCTTCCCGCCGTAGCTGCCGCCGTCGAGCAGCAGCTGCCCGATGACCGCGACCTCCTCGGCGGGGGCGAAGATGCCGGCGTGGCCGGCGATGCCGCCGAGGTGGTTGGCGACGTCGTCGTGCACCACGCCCCGCAGCAGCCCCCGGGAGGAGCGGGCGTCGGTGGCGACCAGCCGGTTGGCCCGGTCGGCCGTGCCGAGCCAGGTGTTGGGGTTGAACCCGGTGTGGCGCAGCCCCAACGGGGTGGTCAGGTGGGTCTTCAGGGCCCGGTCGAGGCTGAGCCCGGTGACCTTCTCGACGATCTTCCCGGCCACCATCAGGCCGACGCTGGAATAACGGAACACGGTGCCCGGAATGGCACCGCTGACCAGCGGCGTGGTCAGCACCGCGCGCCACCGCTCGGCCATCGTCGCGTAACCGGTGACCTTCGCACCGACCGGCAGGCCGCTGGTGTGGGCCAGCAGCATCGCCACGGTGACGGTGGACTTGCCGGTGCCGGTGAACTCGGGCAGGTAGCGCACCACCGGCGCGTCCAGGTCGATCCGGCCGGCGTCGACCTGTTGCAGGGTGAGGATCGCGGTGTAGACCTTGGTGAGCGAGGCCAGGTCGAAGATCGAGTCGGGGCGCATGGCGACCCGTTTCGCCGCGGGCAGCAGCACCGGCCCGGCGTCGTAGCGCAGCGCCTCACCGACCGCCAGGTGGTCGGTCGGCTCACCGTCGGTCACCGCCAGCACCACCGCCCCGGCGTACGTCGGATGCTTCGGGTTCTCGGTGGTGGGCTGGAGGTAACGCTGGAGCGCCACGGTGAGGGTACGCGGCTTGCTGGCCGGGACCGGGGCGGTGCCCCGGGCTGCGGCTCCCGCACGGTTGGCCGCCGCAGCACCCTGGCCGCCCTGCGTACCGTCACCCGGCACGGCGGTGGCCCAGGAGCCGGCCGGCCCGGTGGGCGGGTTCTTGGCGCAGCCGGCCAACCCGAGGGCGGCGGCGAACCCGAGACCGAGCACGGAACGACGGGGAATCGACACGGTAGCGATCATCGCACCCGTGTCGACCACGGGGCCAGCGCGACCGACGGCCTGCACCGACCTAGCCCTTCCGTTGTGGACGAGAGGCCTCACCCGCGGCCGATGAATAGCGGTGAATCCGCTGCTCGTCAAGCTGTTGAACGACCGGTGGGGTCGAACTGCTCACCGAGGCATCCTCAACCCCTGGACGATTGCGGTCGGGTGAGGGCGTAACCGTCGTCGCGGCGGGTCACCAGGCCCAGCTCCTCCAGCAGGGCGAGCTTGCGCAACGCCGTCCGGACCGGCACGCCGGCCCGGGCGGCGAGCGCGTCCGCGCCGATCGTGCCGCGTCGGGGCATCGACTCGCGCAGCATGGCCGCCTCGTCGTCGAGGACGTCCGTCGGGCGTTCCGCGCCCCTGGCCGGTGGTGCCAGGTCCGCCCCGATCCGACCCACCTCCTCCAGCACGTGCGCGAGCCCGGTGACGAGTCGGGTGTGCGCGTAGTCCCGCAGCAGTTCGTGCGCGCCGACGGACAGCGCCGAGGTGACCGGGCCGGGCACCACCATCGCCGGTCGTCGCAGGGCGATCGCGCGGTGCATGGTCTGGGCCGCGCCGCTGCGTGCCGCCGCCTCCACCAGCACGCTGCCCCGGGTGCCGGCGGCGATCACCCGGTTACGGATCAGGAAGCGGGGACGCAACGGCTCCGCTCCCGGCAACCACTCGCTGATCAGCAACCCGGTCTCGGCGATCCGGTCGAACAGCGCGGAGTTGCCCATCGGGTAGGGGCGGTCCACCCCACCGGCCAGCACCGCCACCGTCACCCCACCGGCGTTCAACGCGCCCCGGTGGGCGGCGGCGTCGATGCCGAACGCGCCGCCGGAGACCACCGTCCACTCCCGGTCGGCCAGGCCGTACCCGAGCTCGGTGGCGACGTGTACGCCGTACCCGGTGGCGGCCCGTGCGCCGACCACCGCGACCGAGCGGTCCAGCACCTCGGCCAGCGGCCACCCGCCGCGTACCCAGATGCACAGTGGTGGGGCGGTCTCCCGGTCGACCTTCCGGCTCGCCCCGGGCAGCACCAGCCGTTCCAGGTCGCCCAGCGGGGCGGGCCACTCGTCGTCCGGCGGCGCGATGATCCGAGCGCCGAGCCGGTCGGTGAGCGCCACCGCCTCGGCGGCCACCGCCCGGGGATCCCCCGCGTGCAGCCGGGCCGCCACCGCCGCCCGCAACGTCTCGTCGGGTGCGCCGCCGTCGAGCAGCAGGTCCAGCGTGGCGACTGGACCGAGCCGGCCCACCAGCCGGTGCACCAGCCGGGTGCCCGGCTCGGCCAGCCAGGTGAGCGCCACCCGGGCGTGCAGGTCATCGGTGCTGTTCACACTTCCTCCCCCGTCCGGAGTCCGGTGGCCTCCCGGACATCCTCAAGATCGGGCCGTGTCCGGCTGTCAAGATCGGCGATCGTCCAGGCGAGCCGGATGATGCGGTCGAAGCCCCGGGCAGACAGCGAGCCCCGGTCGAGCCGGCCCCGCAGTTCGGCGGTGGCCCGGCCGGCGAGCCGCCACGGTGGCCGGCGCAGCAGTGGGCCGGGCACCTCCGCGTTGAGCCGGTGCCCGGCCGGCGCCCAACGTTCGGCGGCAGCCCCACGCGCCACCGCCACCCGGGCGGCGACCGCCGCCGACGGTTCGCCGTCGAGGTCGGTGCCCATCAGCTCGGCCGCCCCCACCGGCAGCACCCTGACCTGGATGTCGATCCGGTCGAGCAGGGGACCGGAGAGCCGGCCGAGGTACCGCCGCCGTACCAGCGGGCTGCACTCGCACAGGGCGTCGCCGCCGGGCTTCGCGCAGGGGCAGGGATTGGCGGCCAGGACCAACTGCACCCGAGCCGGGTACCGGGTGCGCCCTCTGGCCCGGGTCAGGTGGACGTGCCCACTCTCCAACGGTTGGCGCAACGCCTCCAGGGCACCCTTGCTGAACTCGGCGGCTTCATCGAGAAACAACACCCCCCGATGGGCCAGCGACACCGCGCCGGGCCGGGCCAGCCCCGAACCACCACCTACCAGCGACGGCACGGTGGCCGAGTGGTGCGGGGCCTGGAACGGCGGCCGGCGCAGCAGTCGCCCGTCCGGCGGTAGCGTGCCGGCGATCGAGTGCAGCGCGGTGACCTCCAGCGCGTCGTCGTCGTCGAGCGACGGCAGGATCGACGGCAACCGCTCGGCGAGCATCGTCTTGCCGGCACCGGGCGGCCCCAACAGGGAGAGATGGTGCCCGCCGGCCGCCGCCACCTCCAACGCCCGCCGGCCCAGTCCCTGCCCGGCGACGTCGGCCAGATCCGGCCCGGACGGCGTCTCGGCGGGGGCGGCGGGCGGCGGCTCCAACAGGGCGGTGCCGTCCCGGACGAAGGCGACGAGCCGGTGCAGGGTGTCCACGGCGCGAACCCGTACCCCGGGGATCACCGCCGCCTCGGCCGCGTTCCCCACCGGAACGACCACCCGGTCCAGGCCGGCCCGCACGGCGGCGGTGACCATCGGCAGCACCCCGCGGACCGGCCGGACCGTGCCGTCGAGGCCCAACTCGCCGAGGACCGCCACCCCCTCCATCGGCAGCAGCGGCAGCTCACCGGCGGCACCGAGCAGCGCGACCGCGATGGCCAGGTCGAACGCCGAGCCGTACTTGGGGAGCGTGGCGGGGAGCAGGTTGAGGGTGATCCGACGGTTGGGCCAGCGCTGGCCCGAGTTGACCACTGCCGCGCGGACCCGGTCCCGTGCCTCGTGCAGGGCGGTGTCCGGCAGACCCGAGATGACCACCGCCGGCAGCCCGGGGGAGAGGTCCGCCTCGACCTCGACCAGATGGCCGGTGACCCCGACCAGTCCGACCGAGAGCACCTTGGCGTAGCTCACCGCGAGGCGCCTCTCGTGCGGTCACCGGTCGTGAGACTGCCGGTCGTGGGGTCGGCGGCGGTGCGGCCGTCGGTCATCAGAAGGCTCCCTTGACATGCTCGACCCGGGCCGCGCCGGCCATCGGCAGTCGGACCGACAGGACGTCGAAGCGCACCTCGTCGGCGGTGGTCCCGGTCTCGGCCAACCACCTGGCGGCGAGGCCGCGCAACCGTCGGGCCTTGGCCGGGACGATCGCCTCGGCGGGGCTGCCGTAGGCGTCGCCCCGCCGGGTCTTCACCTCGCAGAAGGCGAGGACCTGGCCGTCCCAGGCGATGACGTCGATCTCGCCCTCCCGGCAGCGCCAGTTGCGGGCCACCGGGCGCAGCCCGGCCCCGATCAGGTGCCGTACGGCGCACTGTTCGCCGTACGCGCCAACCGCCTGGTTCCGCTTCGTCATGCCCGTCAGGCTGCGGGTGGGGCGGGGACCGGTGCGACACCCGTTTCCGTGCCTGTGGACGACGTGGCGCCCTGTGGACGGCCGGACGATCAAGGTCCTGGCGTGGTATGGGCGTCCGGGTGAACTCCCGCCCTGGTGGCCGACCGCACCGGCCTGCCCGCTGAGGTCACCCACGCCGGCCCTGTCCGTCGAGGTGGCCCGCGCCGGGTGCCCTGACGGCCAGTCCGGCCGGTCCGACCTGTGAATGGCGCCCGGCGAGGCGGTCGCATACGGTGCCGGACGTGGACGCACGACGGAGCTACCCCGAAGATCAGGAGTCACGCTGGTACCCGGCCGGTCGGGAACCCGGGTACGACGACTCGGACTGGCGGACGGCGAGCGGGGTGCGCCGGCGCGACGACGAGTCGCGTACCCCCGACCAGCGGGCTGCAGAGGAGGGCCGGTACGCGGAGGCGGGCCGCTACGACTCGGGACGCTTCGACGCAGCCGATCCGTTGGGTGACGGCGGGGGCGACAGCGTCGGATACCGGCCGACCCGGTCCCGCCGGGACGACCCGGACGTCTCCGGTGAGCTACCCACCGACCGGGTCGGCCGCCGCGCCGCCCGGGAGGCCGGAACCAGCGACGTCGGCCCGCTCGGGAACAGCGGCGTGGGTCCGCTCGGCGGCGTCGCCGGCCGGGGTGTCGGCGACAGCGGTGTGGGCCTGCTCGGCGGCCTCACGGGCCGGGGTGTCGGTGACACCGGGGCGGGCCGGTTGACCGACACCGGGGCGGGCCGGGGTGTCGGTGATACCGGGACGGGCCGGTTGACCGACACCGGGGCGGGCCGGGGTGTCGGTGATACCGGGACGGGCCGGTTGAGCAGTCCCGGGACCGGTCGCCTCGCCGGGAGCGACAGCGGCACCGGCCGGTTCGCCGCCGACTCCGGCATGTTGGGCGTCAGCGGTGTCGGCCCGTCGACGGGTGGATCCGAACGTGTCGATCCGGCACGGCCGGCGGCGTTGGGCGGCTACCCGATCATCGAGCCCCACCGCCCGGCGGAGCCCTCCCCGTTGGAGGTGCCGACCGGCCCGATGACCCCGGTGACGCCCCGCCCGGACGGCCCGGCCGACGGGGCGTACCGGACGGGTGGGCCGGCCTCCGACGGCGTCTACAGCACCCGACGGCCGGCGCTGGCGGTGCTGCTGGGGTTGTTGGTCCTGGTCTTCGAGGTCCCGGCGCTGCGGGTGCTGCTACACGGCCTCACCGGTGACCCGGTCCCGGCGTCACACGTCGTCGTGGGCACCTTCCTGGTGGTCGGCTTGCCGATCTTCGCCGGCGGCCTGTACGGGCTGCGGACCGGTGGCCTGGCGATGGCCGACAGCGGCCGGGGCTGGCTGCGCCCGCCGACCGCCTACCTCACCGTCGGGCTGGTCCTCTTCGTCGCCGCCGCCCTCGCCGCCCGCTGACCCGGCACCCCGCTCCACCCGGTGCCCCGCTCCACCCGCCACTCCGCTGGCCAGGCGCCCCGCCCCGGGGCCCCTACCTTCTTGCAGGGTGGGAGGACGCGGGTGTGTACCCAGAGGTCGGGTGGCGGGGTGGAGGCGTACACTGGCCTCTTGGCGACCGCCTCGTGCGGTCGACCTCGCGTGCCCTCTCCACGTTTCGTCGTGGAGCGACGGCCTCCCTGGTCCCGATCTCCTTCGGGCCCACCATGGCCGGCGATCAGGCGCCAGGACGCCCGGCCACCGGCCGGGCGTGACAAACCAGGGATCTTGAGGAGTACCCCACCATGGCCGTCGTGACCATGCGTCAGCTGCTGGAGAGCGGTGTCCACTTCGGGCACCAGACCCGGCGCTGGAACCCGAAGATGAAGCGCTTCATCATGACCGAGCGCAACGGCATCTACATCATCGACCTGCGCCAGACCCTCGACTACATCGAGAAGGCGTACGACTTCGTGCGCAGCACGGTGGCCGAGGGTGGCAGCATCCTGTTCGTCGGCACCAAGAAGCAGGCCCAGGAGGCCATCTCCGAGCAGGCCACCCGGGTCGGTCAGCCGTACGTCAACCACCGCTGGCTCGGTGGCATGCTCACCAACTTCCAGACGGTGTACAAGCGGCTCCAGCGGATGAAGGAGCTGGAGGCGCTGGGCGACCTGACCGGCACCGCCGCCGGTTACACCAAGAAGGAGACCCTTCAGCTGTTCCGTGAGAAGACCAAGCTCACCAAGACCCTCGGTGGTCTGCGGGACATGCAGAAGCTCCCGGCCGCGGTCTGGATCGTCGACACCAAGAAGGAGCACATCGCCGTCGACGAGGCCCGCAAGCTGGGCATCCCGGTGATCGCGGTGCTGGACACCAACTGTGACCCGGACGAGGTCGACTTCCCGATCCCGGGCAACGACGACGCGATCCGCTCCGCCGAGCTGCTGACCCGGGTGGTGGCCGCCGCCGTCGCCGATGGTCTGATCGCCCGTTCCGGCCGTCGCCGTGGTGGCGACGAGAAGCCGGAGGGCCAGGTCGGCAGCGACGAGCCGCTGACCGAGTGGGAGCGCGAGCTGCTGGAGCCGAAGAAGGCCGAGCAGCCCGCCGCCGAGCAGAAGCCGGCCGAGCAGCCCGTCGCCGAGCAGGCTCCCGCCGAGCAGCCGGCCGCCGAGCAGCAGCCCGTCGCCGAGCAGAAGCCGGTCGAGCAGCCGGCCACCGCCGCCGCCGAGTGACCGCACCGCCGCGTCCCCGTCGCCCGTCCGTTCGGGCGGCGGGGTGCGGCGGTCCCTGCCGGGAACACCCGGCCCCGGCCGGGTAACCGGCACCTCAGACCACCCACCGCAGTCTCAACACCGAAGAGAGAGCCATGTCCAACTTCACCGCCGCGGACGTCAAGAAGCTCCGCGACCTCACCGGCGCCGGCATGATGGACTGCAAGAAGGCGCTCACCGAGGCGGAGGGCGACTTCGACAAGGCCGTCGAGATCCTGCGCGTCAAGGGCGCCAAGGACGTCGGCAAGCGGGCCGGCCGGACCGCCGCCAACGGCCTCGTCGCGCACTCCGGCAAGGCGCTGCTGGAGCTCAACTGCGAGACCGACTTCGTGGCCAAGACCGACGCGTTCGTCGCCCTGGCCCAGCAGCTGGTCGAGCACGGCGAGCGCAGCGACGTCGGCACCGCCGAGGAACTGCTCGCCACCGAGCTGGACGGTAAGACCGTCGCCGACGTGATCCAGGAGCAGTCCGCCAAGATCGGCGAGAAGCTGGTGCTCAACCGCTTCGCCAAGCTCGACGGCACGGTCGCGGTCTACCTGCACCGCAAGAGCCAGGACCTGCCGCCTGCCGTCGGCGTGCTGGTGGAGTACAGCGGCAAGACCGACGAGGCCGGTGACGCCGACGCCCGGGGCACCGCCATGCAGATCGCCGCGATGCGGCCGAAGTACGTCACCCGTGACGAGGTGCCGGCCGAGGTCGTCGAGTCCGAGCGGCGCATCGCCGAGCAGACCGCCCGCGAGGAGAACAAGCCCGAGGCGGCCCTGCCGAAGATCGTCGAGGGCCGGGTGAACGCCTTCTTCAAGGACTACGTCCTGATCGAGCAGGCGTCGGTCTCCGACAACAAGAAGACCGTCAAGCAGGTGCTGGCCGAGGCCGGCATCGAGGTGACCCGCTTCGTCCGGTTCGAGGTCGGCCAGGCCTGAGCCGCCACCGTCCGCGACGCGGGTCGCGTCCGGGCGGGCACGCAACGTCGACGAGGAGGCCGCAGGTGTACGCGACAGGCACCGCGGCCTCCTCGTCACATAGGGTCGGCAACGGGCAGGTACGCGGTGACGCGGCGCGGTCGACGTGCACGCGGGAGGGGCGGGGCGGATGACACAGGTTGTGAACGACCGGAGCCTGGAGGCGGACGACCCGACGGCGCCGCCGCCCGGCCGCGCCCGCCGGGTGGTGCTGAAGCTCTCCGGTGAGGTCTTCGGTGGCGGGGCGATCGGCGTCGACCCCGACGTCGTGCAGGCCATCGCCCGGCAGATCGCCACCGTGGTACGTCGCGGTGTGCAGGTCTCCGTGGTGGTCGGCGGCGGCAACTTCTTCCGCGGCGCGGAGTTGCAGAAGCGCGGTATGGACCGGGCCCGTGCCGACTACATGGGCATGCTGGGCACCGTGATGAACTGCCTGGCGCTGCAGGACTTCCTGGAGAAGGAGGGCATCGAGACGCGCGTGCAGAGCGCGATCACGATGGCCCAGGTCGCCGAGCCGTACATTCCACTGCGGGCGATCCGGCACCTGGAGAAGGGGCGCGTGGTGATCTTCGGAGCCGGCGCCGGGATGCCGTACTTCTCCACCGACACGGTGGCCGCCCAGCGGGCGCTGGAGATCCGTGCCGACGTGGTGCTGATGAGCAAGAACGGCGTGGACGGCGTCTACACCGCCGACCCGCGGATCGACCCGGACGCCAGCAAGTTCGACTCGATCACCTTCTCCGAGGTGTTGCAACGCAACCTGCGGGTGGCCGATGCCGCGGCGTTCAGCCTGTGCATGGAGAACGGGTTGCCGATGCTGGTCTTCGGCGCCCAGGGCGAGGACACGATCATCCGGGCCGTCGGCGGCGACAAGATCGGTACGCTGATCACCGCCTGACGGTCCCGCTGGCCACCACCGCGGTCCTCGCGTACCAGAGCAGCAGCTTCAGCCCACGACGAACACAGAAGGAGGCGAGGAGACCGGTGATCGACGACACCCTCCTCGAGGCCGAGGAGAAGATGGAGCGTGCGGTCGAGCACGCCAAGGAGGAGTTCGGCGCCATCCGTACCGGTCGCGCCAACGCCGCCATGTTCTCCAAGGTCATCATCGACTACTACGGCACGCCCACGCCGCTGCCCCAGATGGCCTCCATCGGGGTGCCCGAGCCGCGCATGGTCATCATCAAGCCGTACGACAACTCGCAGATCAACGCCATGGAGAAGGCGATCCGCGATTCCGACCTCGGGGTGAACCCGAACAACGAGGGCAACCAGCTCCGCATCCTGCTGCCGCAGATGACCGAGGAACGCCGCCGCGAGATGATCAAGGTGGCTCGGCACAAGGGCGAGGAGGCCAAGGTGGCGGTCCGCAACGTCCGCCGCAAGGGCAAGGAAGAGCTGGACCGCCTGGTCAAGGACGGCGAGGTCGGCGAGGACGACGGCCGCCGCGCCGAGAAGGAGCTCGACGACCTGACCCAGCGTTACGTGGCCACCGTCGACGAGCTGCTCAAGCACAAGGAGTCGGAGCTGCTCGAAGTCTGACCCCGGCTGTCACGGCATCGGCGTACCACCGTCCTGCGGCGGTGTCGCGCCGATGCCGTCGCCGGCCGGTGGCCGGGCAGATGGCAGAACGAGCGCAGGACCGGCCAGCACCGGGTCGGGCCGGCCAGCACCGGTCGGGCGGGCCGGACCAGGTCAGGCACCGGGCTGCACCGGACCGGGCTGGCTCGCCGCGCTGACGTCCGCCGTGCCCGGCCAGCCGGTGCAGTAGGCTCGGCACGATTCCCGGCCACCGTGCGGTGAACGGCGGGGATCGGCCGGCCGTCGGGTCGGTCAACCGCAGTAGTCACGCGGATACCGGAGCAGTCACGCGGGTAGGGGATGGTTGTGGTCTTGCGTCATGTGGTGGCACTCGTACCCTCGTCCGGTGCGTGATGTCCCACCTCGACCCCTACGGCAGCGCCGAGCCTCGCGGCTGGGACCGGTCCGAACGTCCCCCGACCCTGCCCTGGCCGGAACGGGAGGTCGAACCGTGGTCGCCCCGGCAGTCCGGCCCCGACCTGTCCGCCGGGCCGCAGGCCCCACCCCGGCCGTCGGGACGCGGACACGACGAGCCGGACCCCGGGCCGTACGACGGCCGGTTCGGTGTCCGTCCGGTGGCCGGGCTGGTCCGGCCGCCCTCAGGTGACGACGACCCGACCGCGCAGCCGGCCCCGGTGCGGGAGGACGACGCTCCGACCGCCCAGCTGACACCGGTGCGGGACGACGGTCCGCCGACCTCACCGCTCACCCCGGTACCCGACGACGGCGGGGCGCGGTCGCCACTCCCGTCGACCGACGTCGACCTGGAGATGGCACCACCGACCGGCCGACGGTTCCGCGGGCGGCGGCGGGCCAGCGCCGACCGGCCGGCCACCCAGCTGTCGGCGACCGGTCGGGCCGGCCGTAACCTGCCGGCTGCCGTCGGCGTCGGCCTGGGCCTCGGCGCGCTGGTGCTGGTGCCGCTCTTCTTCTTCCTCCCCGGGTTCCTGGCCGTGCTGGCCGGTGCGATCGGGGTGGGCATCTGGGAGATGACCCGCGCGGTCCGGCGCAGTGGCGCCCACCCGCCGCTGGTGCCGCTGCTCGCCGGTGGCGTGCTGACCATCGGTCTGGCCTGGTTCGCCGGGCCGGACGCGCTCAGCCTGGGTCTGCTGGTCACCGTGCTGGGCACGATGGTCTGGCGGTTGGGTGACGGCCCGGCCGGCTTCCAGCGGGATCTCACCGCGGCCACCCTGATCGCGGTCTACGTGCCGTTCCTGGGTGGTTTCGCGGCGATGCTCGCGGCGGCCCCGGGCGACGGCCACCTGCGGGTGCTGGTCACCGTGGTCGGCGTGGTGCTCTCCGACACCGGTGGGTACGCCGCGGGGGTGTCCTTCGGCAAGCACCCGATGGCACCCCGGATCAGCCCGAAGAAGTCCTGGGAGGGATTCGCCGGTTCGGTCACCGCCGCAGCCCTCGGCAGCGCCCTGCTGATCTGGCTGCTCTTCGACGTGGCCCCCTGGTGGGGGGCGCTGTTCGGGGTGGCGATCTCCGGCACGGCGGTCCTGGGCGACCTCGCCGAGTCCATGATCAAACGGGATCTCGGCGTGAAGGACATGAGCAACCTGCTGCCGGGACACGGTGGTCTGATGGACCGGCTGGACTCGATCCTGTTCGCCGTACCCACCGCCTATCTGTTGTTGGCGGTCCTCGTACCGGTGGTGGGCTGAGGGATGAATCACGCCGCGTCGCCCGGGTGGTCCCCCTGGTGGGGGCCGAATCGGCACCTCCGGACGGGCAGGTTCGGCGAACGGCGTGACAGACTGGACCAGCCATGACGAGCCTGCCTGTTATCCCCGTTGACCCTGACGCCCCCGGTCGCCGCCCGGCGATGCCGCCCCGGCACCTCGCCGACCTGGATCTGCCGGGTCGGCAGGCGCTCGTCACCGAGTTGGGCGAGCCGGCCTTCCGGGCCAAGCAGGTGTCCCACCACTACTTCGGTCGGCTGGTTCGGGATCCGGCCGAGATGACCGATCTGCCGGCGGCCACCCGGGAGCGGCTGGCCGGAGCGCTGCTGCCCCGGTTGCTCACTCCGGTGCGCGAGCTGGCCTGCGACGACGGCGCCACCCGCAAGGCGCTGTGGCGGCTGCACGACGGTTCGCTCGTGGAGAGCGTGTTGATGGGCTACCCGGACCGGGTCACCGTCTGCATCTCCAGCCAGGCGGGTTGCGGCATGGCCTGCCCGTTCTGCGCCACCGGTCAGGCCGGGCTGACCCGTAACCTCTCCGCCGCCGAGATCGTCGACCAGGCGGTCTACCTCGCCGGGGTCGCCGCCTCGGGGGCGGTGGCCGGGTCGCCACCGCGCCTGTCCCACGTCGTGTTCATGGGCATGGGTGAGCCGCTGGCCAACTACTCCCGGGTCGTCACGGCGATCCGCCGGCTGGTCGCTCCGGCCCCGGAGGGACTGGGCCTGTCGCAGCGTCACATCACCGTCTCCACGGTCGGCCTGGTGCCGGCCATCCGCCGGCTGGCCAGCGAAGACCTCGCGGTGACCCTTGCGTTGTCGCTGCACGCGCCCGATGATGAGCTGCGCGACGAACTCGTGCCGGTCAACCAGCGCTGGAAGGTAGCCGAGGTGCTGGGCGCAGCGTGGGACTACGCGGCGACGACGGGGCGCCGGGTGTCGATCGAGTACGCGATGATCAAGGACGTGAACGATCAGCCCTGGCGGGCCGACCTGCTCGGACGCCTGTTGGCCGGTAGGTCGACGCACGTCAACCTCATCCCGCTCAATCCGACGCCGGGCAGCCGTTGGGACGCCAGTGCCAAGCCGGTGGAGCGGGAGTTCGTCAGACGGTTGCGGGAGTCCGGCGTCTCCACCACGGTGCGTGACACCCGGGGACGCGAGATCGACGGTGCGTGCGGGCAGTTGGCTGCCGCGGTGGACAGTGACATCGAAGCGCCGCGCGGGCGCGACCGGGCGTAGCGGTACGAGACCAGGAGACATAGTGGCGAGTCAGGGTCAGCGTTTCCGGCGTAAGGCGCTCCGCCGGGGCTACAAGGTCGACGAGGTCGATGCCTTCCTGGACCGGGTGGAGGCGACCCTCGCCGGTCAGCCGGTCGGTGCTCCCGTGGCCTCCCAGGAGGTCCACGACGTGGTCTTCCGGGTCCGCTTCAACGGTTACGACGAGTGGCAGGTCGACCTGCACCTGGACCGGGTCGAGCGGCAGCTGGCCGAGCTGGAGGAGCGCGCCGTGCCGAGCGGTCGGGGTGCCGACCCGCGCGGCGCGGACCGGCTCGCCCCTCCCATGCGCGACGAACACCGCGGTCTGCCACCGGCACCACAGGCGATGCCGCCCCGGGCCATGCCGGCCCAGCCCGGCCCGCCGGACCGCTACGGCAACCGCTACGACGAGCCGACGGGCGCCTTCGCCGGCGGGTACGACGCACCGCGTGGCGGGTACGACGCACCGCGTGGGCAGTTGGGGCCGGGCCCCGGCGGGCCGATGGGACCCGGTCCCGTTGCGCCGATGGGTCCCGGTCCGGGCGGGCCGATGGGTCCCGGTCCGGGCGGGCCGATGGGGCACGGTGGCCCACCGCCGCGTGGCCTGCCGGCAGGCCCGGGTAGCGGCTACGGCCCTCCGGACGAGCAGCGCTTCGACGGGTTCGAGGCGGGCCGGCACGGTCGTACCGACATGACCGCCGAGATCCGGATGCCCGAGCGCGACCGGATGCTGGAGCGTGACCGGATGCCCGAGCGGGACCCGCGGGACCGGATGCCGGACCGCGACCGGATGCCCGAGCGGGACCGGATGCCCGAGCGCGACCCGCGGGACCTGCGTGGTCGTGGCCCGGCCGGTCCGCCGCCCATGCCACAGCAGCCGATGGGCCAGCCGATCGGTGGTCCGCCGCCGATGGGCCCGCCGGTGGGTGGTCCGCCGATGGTGGGTCCGCCGATGGCCGGTCCGCCCGGGAGCGAGCTGTACCGGGTCGACCAGATCCGGCGCAGCTTCCAGGTGCGCCGCTTCGGCAGCGGGTACGACCCCGACCAGGTGGACCGGTTCTTCGAGAGCCTGCTCGGTGGGATGCAGGGCCGCAACCAGATGCCGGTGAACCCGAAGGAACTGGACACGCTGCGGTTCGGGCTGGTGCCCGGCGGCTATTTCGAGGCCGAGGTCGACGCCGCGCTCAAGGACGTCCAGGACATCCTCTTCGGTCGTTGATCCCCCGGACATGACGAGGGCCCGCCCCGACCGGGGCGGGCCCTCGCGCGTCTGGGGGGCGGTGCGTCAGGAGCGCAGCCCGCTGCGGCGCAGCACGGCGTCGCCGACGACGATCGCCAGCAACGCCACGGCCAGGCCGACCAGCCAGATGTCCTCGACCTTGCCCTCGTGGTTGCCGCACAGCATCGCCAACAGCGCCAACGCGGAGAGCACCGCGCCGATCCGCCCGGCCTTGCGGTGCCCGGGCCTGTGCTGATCTGGCGCGGTTACCGGCTCGCTTCCTGCCACTGTCGGTCCTTCCCTCGCGATCGGATCTCCGGTTAGTCTGGCACGCCCTGCCCCGGGCCCGGTGCGGGGTCCGCCCTGCTGGGGCGCGACGGACCGGGGAGCGCATGGAGTGCGGTGCGGCTCGCGTAGGGCGCGGTGCGGCTCGCTTGGGGTGCGGTGCGGCTCGCTTGGAGTGCGGTGCGGCTCGCGTGGAGTGTGGAGTGCGGTGCGGCTGTCGACCGACAGCACCCGCGCCGGCCAGGATCGGCGGCCGGGGCGGCAGCCCCGGCAGGAGCCGGGAGGACCCGCCGGGAAGCCGTCCGGGGACCCGGGCCGTAGGACCCGTTTCCGGCGGGGCGGATCGGCTCTACCGGCGTCGCGGACCGTCGACCACACTGCCTCCGGTAGCGTTCGGACGTACACCTTGATTGTCTGTTTGAGGGGGACTGCGGTGCGAGTGACCGGTACGGGGCATGCCAGCATGCGGATCGACACGGCTGCGGGCAGCATCCTGTGCGACCCGTGGGTCAATCCGGCCTACTTCGCCTCCTGGTTCCCGTTCCCGGACAACTCCCTGCTCGACTGGGAGGCCCTGGGCCGGGTCGACTACCTGTACGTGTCGCACCTGCACCGGGACCACTTCGACGCCAAGCACCTGCGCGACTTCGTCTCGAAGGACGCCACCGTCCTGCTGCCCGAGTTCCCCACCTCCGAGATGGAGGACGAGCTGCGGGCGCTGGGCTTCACGAAGTTCCTTCGGGCGCCCAACGAGCAGGTGGTGGAGCTGGACGGCGGCCTGAAGATCATGATCCAGGCGCTGACCAGCCCGACCGACGGCCCGATCGGCGACTCGTCGCTCTGGGTGGAGTACGACGGGGTCCGGCTGCTCAACCAGAACGACGCCCGCCCCACCGACCTGACCGTCTTCGCCGAGCTGGGCCACGTGCACGCGCACCTGCTCCAGTTCTCCGGCGCGATCTGGTACCCGATGGTCTACGAGCTGCCACAGTCGGCCAAGACCGCGTTCGGCAAGCAGAAGCGGGAGCGGCAGTTCGACCGGACCTGGCGCTACATCGACGACCTGAAGGCCGACCACGTCTTTCCGATCGCCGGCCCGCCGTGCTTCCTCGACGACGCGCTGTGGCAGTTCAACGACATCCACGGCGACGAGGGCAACATCTTCCCCGACCAGTCGGTGTTCCTGTCCGAGTACGCGAAGGTCGGCGGCACCAACGGCATCGTGCTGCTGCCGGGCAGCGTCGCCGAGGTGACCACCTCCGGCGCGACCACCACCCACCCGCAGCCGGTCGAGGAGTTCTTCGCGAACAAGACGGCGCACCTGGAGGAGATGCGGGAGCGTAAGCGCGGGGTGATCGAGGCGGAGAAGGCGTCCTGGCGGCACCCCGAGATCGACGTGCTGGCCGGCATGAAGAGCCGGATCGAGCCGTTGCTCGACGAGTCGATCTACCTGGCCAAGGGGGTCGGGGGGCCGGTCCGCTTCGACCTGGTGGGCTACGACGGCCAGAGCGTCGAGTCGATCGTGGTGGACTTCCCGGGCAAGCAGGTCCGGCCGTACGCCGACGAGAAGGTCCGGTACCGGTTCCGTACCGAGCGGGCGCTGATCGAGCACCTGTTGCACATCGACGAGGTCGACTGGGTCAACTCGCTCTTCCTGTCCTGCCGCTTCTCGGCGGCCCGGATCGGCCAGTACAACGAGTTCGTGTACGCCTTCTTCAAGTGCCTGTCCACCGAGCGCCTGCAGTACGCCGAAGGCTGGTACGACGAGCACGAGCGGGCCGTCGACGCCGAGGACGTCACCCTGGGCGACTGGGTGGTGCAGCGCCGCTGCCCGCACCTCAAGGCGGACCTGACCCGGTTCGGCATCGTCGACGGCGACCAGCTCACCTGCCAACTGCACGGCTGGAAGTTCGACCTACCCTCCGGCCGCTGCCTGACCAGCGTGGGTCACAAGATCCGCGCCGCCCGCACCGAGACCCCCACCCCCTGACCGTTCCCCCCACCCCCTGACCCGTTCCACCCCGCCCGACCCCTGTTTCCGGCGATCATGGAGTTGTGCTGGGCCGCAAAGGCCCTGAACCGGTGCACTCCGGGCACCACCACTCCATGATCGCCGTGGGCGTGGGCGTGGGCGTGGGCGTGGGCGTGGGCGTGGGCGTGGGCGTGGGCGTGGGCGTGGGCGTGGGGGTGGGGTGGGACGGGTGGATGAGGGGGAGCAGTACGAGTTCGGGCGGTGGACGGAGAAGGAGCGGGACGCCTCGCGGGTGGAGGCGTTCAGCGATGCGGTGATCGCGATCGTGCTGACGCTGATGTCGGTGGAGCTGCTCCAACTCAGTCCGCAGCGGCCCGAGGGGCAGGAGTTACCGGACGCGCTCTTCCACGAGTGGCCCGCCTACCTGGCGTACGTGATCACCTTCGCGATCGTCGGGCAGGTCTGGCTCACCCACCACAACATGTGGCGGTACGTCGTCCGGGTCGACCAGTTGCTCGTCGTACTCAATCTGTTGTTGTTGCTGTTCGTCGCGGCCATTCCGTTCGCGGCCAGCCTGCTCGCCGACAACCTGCGCGGCACCCCCGCCGACCAGCGGCTGACCGCCGCGCTCTATGTCGGCACGGTGTTGGGCGAGGCGCTCTTCTTCAACCTGAGCTGGTGGTGGGCCCGCCGCCGACGCCTGCTGCACCCCGGGCTGGATCCCCGGCTCGCCCGCGCCGTGGCCCGGCGCTTCCTGCTCGGCCCGTGCCTGACCGCCCCGGTGCCGAGCCGGGCCCGTGGTGCGCCGACCGGGCGGTCGTGTTCGCGGTCCGAGCGTGGTGCGGCTCAGCGGCCCAGGTCGGCGAGGATGCGTCGGGCGGCGTTGTGGCCGGCCGCGCCGATCACGCTGCCGGCCGGGTGGCAGCCGGCGCTGCCGGCGTAGACCCCGTCGATGCCGGTGGCGCACGGCATCCGGTCGGTGAACGAGACGGTGTTGTCGACGTGGTGGATGTGCCCGCCGGTGATGCCGAAGTGCGCCTCGATGCCGGGCGGCGGCAGCGGCACCGCGTCGGCGATCAGGTCACCGGTGCCCGGGGCGTACCGTTCGCAGATCTCCACCAGGCGGGCGACGTAGCCGGGCAGCGCCGCGTCCCAGTCGGTGCCGGCCAGCGTGTAGGGCACCGACTGGACGAACAGCGCCGACGAGTGGTGCCCGGCCGGGTCGGACAGCGACGGGTCGACGGTGGTGTGCAGGTACCACTCGATGGTCGGCTCGTCGGGCAGCCGACCGGCCTGGACGTCCGCCCACATCGCCCGTAGCGCCGCCATCGGCGACTCGCCTCCCGCCCCGACCAGCGACGCGGATCCGGGCAGCAGGTGGATGGTGGACCCGAACGGGCTGGGCGCGTCCGCCGGCAGGCAGGAGAACCGGGGCAGCCCGGTCAGCGCCAGGTTCAGCTTGAGGGTGGTGCCGGGCCGGCGGACCGCCGCCATCCGCGCGCCCAGCTCCGCCGGCAGCGCGCCGTCGGGCACCAGCTCCATCAGCCGGTACGGGTCACACGCGCCGAGCACCACCTCGGCGGTGACCTCCCGCCCGTCGGCGAGCCGGACGCCCGAGGCCGCGCCCCCGGCCAGGGTGACGGCGTCGACCCGGGCACCGGTCAGGATGGTCGCCCCGGCCGACCGGGCGGCCTCGGCGAAGGTGCGGGAGACGGTGCCCATGCCGCCCTCGGCGATCATCCAGGTGCCGTCGGAACCGGGCAACCGGCACATGTTGTGCACCAGGAAGTTGTGACCGGTCCCGGGGTCGTCCGGACCGGCGTTGAGGCCGGACAGCCCGTCGGTGACCGCGTACATGCTCACCAGCAGCTCGGAGCGGAAGTCGAAGCGGGCCAGGTAGTCGGCGACGGAGCCGCGTACCAGGTCGACGAAGACCTGTCGCAGTCCGGGACGGACGTACCGCTCGGCGGTCTGCTCCACCGGCAGCGGGTCCGCCAGCCAGGCCGGGGCCAGGTCGGCGCGGAGCTGCGCCAGCTCGGCCTGGAGCGCGTCGTCGGCGGCCACGTCGGCGGGGGAGAAGAACTCGGTGAGCTGCCGCCGGGTGGCGGCGGTGTCGCTGCCGAACAGCAGGTAGGGCGCACCGGCCCCGCCCGGGGTGGGCAGGAAGTAGTGCGGGTCCCGGCGCAGCACCGGGATGCGCACGTCGAGGGCGGCGAGCAGCTCCGGTGGCATCAACCCCAGCAGGTACGACCCGGTGGAGTGGCGCAGCGCGGGCACCTTCGGGAACGGGTTCTCGGTGCGGGTGGCCCCGCCGATCACCTCTGCCGCCTCCAGCACCAGCACGTCCAGCCCGGCACGGGCCAGCAGGACGGCGGAGACCAGCCCGTTGTGCCCCGATCCGATGATCACGACGTCGGCGCGGGACGGCAGCTCACTCGCATCGCTCATGCCTGCGCAGCCTACTGCGGCGCGCCGCGTCCGTCTGCCGGCTCGATCGGGTGCGGGCCGTTGCGGTCCCAGCGGTGCCGGGTCGCCCCCGGAACGCGAACGACACTTGCGATAGTTGATCCCGGTCACGGCGCGACTGCCGTCGCCGGGCGGTTCGGGTCCGGTGACGGTGGCCCGGGTCGGGCGACGGTGGGGTCGACGAGGGGAGAGGCGATGTTCGCCTGGTGGGGGCGGGTGGTGGTGCGCGCCCGGTGGGTGGTGCTGGCCGCCGCCGGGGTGCTGATGGCCGTCGGGGCCACCTGGGGCACCGGGGTTTTCGGCGAGCTGACCGGGGGCGGGTTCGACGACCCGGCGAGCGAGTCCAGCCGGACCGTGCAGCGGGTCACCGCCGAACTCGGCAGGCAGGGCGCCGACGTGATCGTGCTCTGGTCCAGCGACACCGCCTCAGTCGAGGATCCGGAGTTCCGCGACCCGGTGACCTTCATCGTGGCCGGGCTGCGCCAGCGCGCCGAGGTGGCCCAGGTGACCACCTGGTACGACGCCCCCGCGCCCGCGCTGGTCGCCGAGGACCGGCGGGCCACCTACGCGCTTGTCAAGCTCACCGGCACCGACGAGGACGCCCGTTCGGCGCAGTTCGAGGCGCTGCGTCCGGCACTGGACGCACCAGGTCTGCGGACCGAGGTCGGCGGGCTGGTGGCGTTCCAGGCGGAGGCCACCAGCCAGAGCACCGAGGACGTCACCCGGGCCGAGCTGCTGTCCATGCCGGTGCTGCTGGTGCTGCTGGTGTTGATCTTCGGTGGGCTGGTCGCCGCCGGCACCCCGCTGCTCGTCGGCGGGCTGGCCATCCTCGGCGCATTCGTGGCGGTACGCCTGGTCAACATGGTCACCGACGTGTCGATCTTCGCGATCAACGTGATCACCCTGATCGGCCTCGGGATGGCGGTGGACTACGCGCTGTTCGTCATCAGCCGGTTCCGGGAGGAGTTGGCCGCCGGGCGGAGCACCGCCGAGGCGATCAGGCGCACCATGCTCACCGCCGGTCGGACCGTCTTCGTCTCCGGGCTCACCGTCGCGCTCGCCATGGCCAGCCTGTTGATCTTCCCGCAGCCGTTCCTGCGCTCGATGGGCTTCGGCGGGATGGCCGCCGTGCTGATCGCCATGCTGGCCGCGCTCACCGTGCTGCCGGCCCTGCTGGTGGTGCTCGGCCACCGGGTGGACGCGGTGCGCGTACCGCTGCCGTGGCGGCGGGGGTCGCGGGGTGCGCGGCGGGCGACGGGTGAGGCCGGCGGCGCCTGGGCCCGGATCGCGCGCAGCGTGATGCGCCGGCCGGTGCTCTACCTGGTGGGGGTCGCGGTGCTGCTCGGCGTGCTGGCCACCCCGTTCGCGCGGATCACCTTCGGCGGGGTCGACGAGCGGGTGCTGCCGGCGGACGCCGCGCCCCGGGTGGTCTCCGAGCGGATCTCCGCCGATTTCCCCGGCGGCACGATCGCCCCGATCGAGGTGCTGGTCTCCGGTGCGCCGGCCGACGCGGCGCGACCGTTCGCCGACCGGATCGCGGCGCTGCCCGGGGTGACCGGCGTCCAGGTCACGGCGGCCGAGGGGGAGTCCACCCTGCTGTCGGTGAGCTACCCCGGGGAGCCGACCGGCGACGACGCCCGGGACCTGGTGCGGGAGCTGCGCGACCTGCCCGGCCCGGCCGGGGCGGAGGTGCTCGTCGGTGGGCGGCCCGCCGCCGACGTCGACCTGCTGGACAGCCTCGGTCACCGGCTGCCCTGGATGGCGCTGCTGATGGCCGGCGCGACCCTGCTGCTGCTCTTCCTCGCCTTCGGCTCGGTGGTGCTGCCGGTCAAGGCGGTGCTGATGAACCTGCTGTCGATCGGCGCGTCGTTCGGCGTGGTGGTCTGGATCTTCCAGGACGGGCACCTGGCCGGCCCGCTCGGCTTCACCTCCACCGGGTTCATCGAGCCGAGCAACCTCATCCTGATGCTCGCGGTGCTGTTCGGACTGGCCACCGACTACGAGGTGTTCCTGCTCAGCCGGGTCCGCGAGGAGTGGGACCGCACCGGCGACAACACCGCAGCGGTCGCCGTCGGCCTGCAACGCACCGGCCGGATCATCACCGCCGCCGCGCTGCTGCTGATCATCGTGGTGGCCGGCTTCACCACCGGTGGGATGGCCTACATCAAGCTGATCGGGATCGGCATGATCGTGGCGATCGTGGTGGACGCGACCCTGGTCCGGGCCCTGCTCGTGCCCGCCACCATGCGCCTGCTGGGCCGCTGGAACTGGTGGGCCCCGACACCCCTGGCCCGGCTCTGGGCCCGCTACGGCCTGCGCGAGACCGACGACCCGGCGGAGCCGTCGGCTGCGGGTGCGGCCCCGGAGCCGGATGCCGACCCGGAGGCGGCGGCGCGGCGGGCCCGCCAGCGGGACAACGCGAGGGTGGCGGAGTAGCCGGCCAGCACGATCACGTGGAACAGGTAGAGCCAGAGCAGCACCGCGACACCGGCCCCGACCGGGTCGAAACCGCCGAACGGGACACCGAGGTCCAGCGGGAGCGAACAGAACAGCACGAACCCGTGCAGGAAGCCGGAGAGGTTGGCGGCGGTGAACGAGCCGACCGCCAGCGTCGACAACCAGTCCGGTGAGGCCGGCCCGACCACCCGGAACACCCACATCAGCACCGGGGTGAGCACCAGCCACACCGCCAGGAACGACAGCACGATGCCGAGCGCGGCGACCCAGCCGCCCTGCCGGATCAGCCGGGTGGTGGTGGGCAGCGCGATGAGGATCGACAGCAGCAGGGCGGGGGCGGGGGCGAGTAGCGGCAGCAGTAGCAACCGCCCCCGCCAGCCGACGAACGACTCACCGGTGTGCGACGCGGCCACCGAGACGAACGCCCGGCGCAGCCCCTCCCCGTAGAGCGAGGCGGGCAGCAGGGAGGCCAGCGCCAGCAGCGGGGTCAACTGCACCCCGGCATTGACAAGCGCGTCCACCGCGTCGGGCGCACCGATCGCGTCCGGCAGCGTCTCCACGGCGTACGCGGTGAGCCGGCGTACCCGGTCCGCGCCGGCCAGCAGCGAGGTCAGCCAGATCGCCAGCAGGGCCACCGGCACCACGGCGATCGCCCCGTAGAAGGTGATCGCGGCGGCGTGCAGGGAGAGGTCCCGTCCGCGTACCGGCCGGAACGCGGCGCCGATGATCCGCTTCGTACGCTGCCAAGGGTCGCCCATCGCGATGTTCTTCCCCCTGTCGGCGGCGGGCACGCATTACGATCCCGCGACATGACCGTGCTCACCACCGCCCGGCTGATCCTGCGGAACTGGACCGACTCGCCGGCCGACCTGGCCCGGATCTTCGACCTCTACTCCCGCAACGAGGTGGTGCGCTGGCTGGGCGCGGCCCCCGGCCTGCCGTTGACCGATCCCGCGCAGGCGGCCGACCGGCTGGCGCTCTGGCGGGCCCGGCACGCCACCCACGGCGACCGGTACGGCACCTGGGCGGTGCAGGTGCGCGACACCGGCCTGGTGGTCGGCACGATCCTGCTCAAGCCGCTGCCCGGCCGGGACGAGCAGGTGCCCACCGACGACATCGAGGTGGGCTGGCACCTGCACCCCGACTCGTGGGGTCACGGGTACGCCACCGAGGCGGCCCGCGCCCTGGTCGACCGGGAACTGGCCACCGGCACCCCGCAGGTGTACGCGGTCGTCTCCCCCGGCAACGTGGCGTCGATGGCGGTGGCCCGCCGGCTCGGCATGACCCACCTGGGCCGCCGCACCGACTGGTACGGCGGCGAGGAGCTGGAGACCTTCGTCCGTCGGGCGCTCCCGGACTCCCCAGGTGGTCATTAACCCCCTCAGGTGGTCATTAGCCCGCAATCCGGACGACATCTTGCGGTATCGATTGACGTCGTCCTATCCTCGCTTGTGGAAAGCGCTTTCCAGATGCTCAGTGCGGGTGCCTCGGCGAGTTCTGCTGCCGCCGGAGGCGCCAGTTCGCCGTGCGCGGCAGCACGGTGAGCGGGTCGATCCGGTACACCGGCGCAACCACCCTGGCCGACCGGCGACTCCGCCCGACGGCCGCGAAGGCCCGGCCCGTCCCCGGCGCGCAGAGGTTCGCAGGATCACCACCATCACCGCCGCCCGGCCGGGCACCACACCACCCCGGCAGCGGCACCACCACCAGGTAATGAGAAAGGTGACGCGAGGATGAGACGACCAGTTGCACGACGAGTCCAGGCGGGGCTGGCCACGGCGGCCGTCGGTGCCGCGATCTGTGTGGCCCTGCCGGTGCACCAGGCGTCGGCGGCGGCCGGCAGCGCCAGCGGCTACGCGACCCAGAACGGCGGCACCACCGGCGGCGCGGGCGGGCAGACCGTACGGGCCAGCACGGGCACCGCGATCCACGCCGCCCTGTGCAACCGGGCCAGCAGCAGCACCCCGATCGTCATCGAGGTGCAGGGCACGATCAACCACGGGAACACCACGAAGGTCTCCGGCAGCAGCTGCAACACCGCCGCCGACAAGATCGAGCTGAAGGAGATCAGCAACGTCACCATCGTCGGGGTGGGCAGCGGCGCGGTCTTCGACCAGCTCGGCATCCACATCCGGGACTCCCGCAACATCATCATCCAGAACGTGACCGTCCGGAACGTCAAGAAGTCGGGCTCGCCCATCTCCAACGGCGGTGACGCCATCGGCATGGAGAGCAGCGTGCGCAACGTCTGGGTCGACCACACCACGCTGGAGGCGTCGGGTGGCGAGTCGGCGGGTTACGACGGGCTGTTCGACATGAAGGACGACGTCCAGTACGTGACGCTGTCGTACAGCATCCTGCGCAACTCCGGCCGGGGCGGGCTGATCGGGTCCAGCGAGAGCGACCGGGGCAACGGCTTCGTCACCTTCCACCACAACCTCTACCAGAACATCGACTCCCGTACGCCGTTGCTGCGGGGCGGGATCGCGCACGCCTACAACAACTCGTACGTGCAGCTCAACGAGTCCGGGATCAACTCCCGGGCCGGCGCGCGCGCCAAGGTGGAGAACAACTACTTCAAGAACTCCCGGGACGTGCTGGGCACCTTCTACACCAGCGAGGCCGGCTACTGGCAGGCCAGCGGCAACATCCTGGACAACGTGACCTGGTCGTCGCCCGGCAGCGAGACCAACCCCGCCGGCCCGGGCATGCCGTCGAACACCAGCGTCAGCATCCCGTACTCCTACCGGCTGGACGGGGCGAGCTGCGTGCCGGACATCGTCCGGCAGACGGCCGGCGCGAACACCGGCCTCAAGGAGTCGAACGGAAGCTGCTCGCCGACCACTCCGGCCCCGACCACCCCGGGACCGACGACGCCCGCGCCGACCACCCCAGCCCCGACCACCCCGCCGCCCACCGGCAACCCCGGCGGGACCAACCTCAGCATCGGGGCCGGCTCGGACGGCTCCAGCAAGGCAAGCGGCACGAGCTACGGCGACGTCCGCGACGGCGACATGGGCACCTTCTGGTCGCCGGCCGGGTCGACCGGTGACATCTCGATCAAGTGGGGCTCCGCCACCGGCGTGTCCTCGATCAACATCCGGGAGGCGTCCGGCTCGGCCGGCAGCATCACCTCCTGGCAGGTCCTCAACGGCGACACCGGCGCGGTGCTTGCGTCGGGCAGCCGGGCCGGCGTGATCACCTTCACCCGCACCTCCCTCAAGAAGATCACCTTCCGGATCAACAGCTCTGCTGCCACCCCGAAGGTCGCCGAGTTCGAGACCTACGCCTGACCCGTCGTCCCGGGCTGGTCCCGGGGCGATGATCAACTCAGCGGGGCCGAGGTAGGGGTGTCCGGTCGGCGGGGACACACCCACCTCGGCCCCGTGGTGTGGATCAACCCGTTTCCGAAGGTGGGGGCGGCGGCCAGCCGTGGCGGGTCCACGCGAGAAACCGGGTGAAGTATGCGGCCGGGTCGACAGTGCCGGTGCCGACCCGCAGCGCATCGGTGATCGCATCCTGCATGAGCAGGCAGAGGTAGATGGCCAGCGCCGGCCGGTCTTGGGCGTACTCCCGCCGGAGGCTCAGCTTGGCCGGCTGGCAGGGCCACGGGGCGGCGCAGACCCGGCACCGCCAGGTGGGCCGCGCGGCGACGTGCGGCCCGGGACCGTCCCGCCGTCCCGCCGCCTGCCGCCACCGTTCGAGCGCCGTCGCCCGGTCGCCGCCTGTCCGGCGGTCGGTCGCCGGGTCGTCGCTCATCGGGCCGGTCCCGCGAACCGGCGGTGCAGCGCGGCCACCCGGACCAGGACGGTGCGCGATCGTCCACCCTGCGCCACGCTGCCGTCCGGGTGCAGGGGCACCCCGGTCAGCTCGACCCATTCCAGCCCGACGCGGTCGAGGCCGATCGGCGGCGCGGTGAGCCGCAGGCGCAACGGGCCGGTCCCGTAGCAGTAGTCGGCCTCGCCCACCGTGACCAGGTCGCCCACCGTCACTGTGCCGGCCGACACGACCGGTGCGGCGGGCGGTGGCGCACCTTCCGCAGCGGTCACCGGCGCGGTGCCCTCAGGCCGGTTCGTCGGCGGTGCGCCGCCCGGCGGGGTCACCGGTGGCCGCCGTTCGCCCGGAACGCCTGGCCCGGGGTGATCAGGCCCGTCGCGCTCACCCAGTGCACGGCGGTGGGACCGTTCCACAGGTGGTGGCGCGGCGCGGGCAGCGTGGCTGGTGGCGGTTCCCGCCGGGGTACGCCGGCCAGCCGGTCCGGGCACGGCCAGCGCAGCCCGCAGGTGCAGTACCGACCCCACCGCGACCAGTTCCGCCGATGCCGTGGCGACATCGGTACGGGGGTGTGCCGCTTCCTCATTGGTTCGTCCTTCCTTGTGCCTGTTCACACTCTGCTGTGGACGCGACTACTGTCGGAAGGTGGCGCGGGGTCTCAGCGTCGGGTGTGCCGAACGGGTCCGGCCAGGTGGCCGGCGCTGGCGGTTGGTGACAAATGTGTGGTGGAGGTGTGATGACCGGTGGACCGATGTCGACCCTGGAATTTCTCGGGGCGGAGCTGCGCCGGGCGCGAAAGGAGCGCGGGCTGAGTCAGGAGGACCTGGCCCAACAGATCAGCTACTCGTCGTCGCTGGTGGGCATGGTGGAGATCGGCCACCGGACGCCGTCGCAGGACTTCATCACCCGCGCGGACGCCGCCCTGGCGGCCGGCGGCCTCTTCGAACGGCTGCTCGCCCTGGTCCGCGCCGACTCCGCACCCCCGTGGCTACGCGAATGGATCAGCGTGGAGCGGGAGGCCACCTTGATCCGCTGGTTCGAACCGTCCCTCATCCCCGGCCTATTACAGACCGAGGCGTACGCCCGTGCGGTGCTGCACGGCGGCGGAATGCTTCGGGAGAGTGAGATCGAGCAGCGTGTCTCCTCCCGAATGGATCGGCAGGCAGTGCTGACCCGGGAGCATCCGCCCGAGGTGGTGGCAGTGATCGACGAGGCGGTGCTGCGCCGGGGAATCGGCGAACCGGCGGTGATGATCGAGCAGTTCGAGCATCTACTGCGGCTGACTGAGCACTCGCACATCAGCGTGCATGTGGTGCCAGCAGATGCGGGGATGCACGCCGGCCTGGCTGGTCCGTTCATTCTGGTCCGCGTGCCCGACGGAGGGGAGGTCGTGCACCTGGACAGCGCCCTGCGGGCGCACATCACCGACCGGCCGGACGATGTTGATAGCCTTCAGCGCAGATGGGAGAGCCTGCGCGGTGAAGCACTGCCACGCCGGGCCTCCCGGGATCTCATTCGGGAGTTGGCGAAGTCATGGACTTGACCGGTGCAGTCTGGCGCAAGTCGACCCGCAGCGACAACGGTGGCTCCACCTGTGTGGAGGTGGCGACGAATCTGCCGCAGGTGGTCGGGGTGCGGGACAGCAAGGACCGTGGCGGCCCCGCGCTGACCTTCCCGCCCGCTGCCTGGGTCAGCTTCGTCGCCGCGACCCGCTCAGGTGACCTGAACTCCGCCCGAAATTGATCGTACTGCCGGCGCAGTCGCCCGCCGTTTCATTGCCGTTCGCCGCCCGGACGACAGGCGGGCGACAGGCGGGCGACAGGCCCGTCCCACATGCCTGCCGCCGACGTGATGATCGACTCAACGGGGCCGATATGGGGGTGAAGGTCGACGTGGATACCCCCGTATCGGCCCCGATGTGTTGATCAAGCGCGTGGGGCGGGTCGTCGGGCGCGGAGGGCGACGTCGAGGGGTGAGGCTCCCAGCCGGCGCACAGCGCGTACGGGGCAGAATGGCCGCGTGACAACTCCCCGGGATCTCGTACTGCTCGGCTCCACCGGTTCGATAGGCACCCAGGCGATCGACATCGTCAGGCGCAACCCGGGCCGGTTCCGGGTGGTGGCGCTCGGTGCCGGCGGCGGCAACGTCGAACTGCTCGCCACCCAGGCGCTCGAACTGGGCGTGGACGCGGTCGGGGTGGCGAAGGCGTCCGCCGCGCAGGATCTCCAGCTCGCCTTCTATGCCGAGGCGAGCCGCCGGGGCTGGGCCACCGGTGACTTCAAGCTGCCGAAGATCATCGCCGGCCCGGACGCGATGACCGAGCTGGCGCAGTGGCCCTGCGACGTGGTCCTCAACGGGGTGGTCGGGTCGCTCGGGCTCGCGCCGACGCTTGCCGCGCTGCGCTGTGGTCGTACCCTCGCGTTGGCCAACAAGGAGTCGCTGGTGGCCGGCGGCCCGCTGGTGAAGGCCGCGGTGACGCGGCCGGGGCAGATCGTGCCTGTCGACTCGGAGCATTCGGCGCTGGCCCAGTGCCTGCGCGGCGGGACGCGCGGCGAGGTACGGCGGCTGGTCGTCACGGCCAGCGGCGGGCCGTTCCGGGGGCGGCGGCGCGACGAGCTGACCGCTGTCACCCCGGAGCAGGCGCTGGCCCATCCGACCTGGAACATGGGGCCGGTCGTCACGATCAACTCGGCCACCATGGTCAACAAGGCGCTGGAGGTGATCGAGGCGCACGAGCTGTTCGACGTGCCCTACGCCGACATCACCGTGATGGTGCACCCGCAGTCGGTGATCCACTCGATGGTCGAGTTCGTCGACGGCTCCACCCTGGCCCAGGCGAGTCCGCCGGACATGCGGCTACCCATCGCGCTCGGCATCGGCTGGCCCGACCGGGTGCCGGACGCCGCCGCAGCAGTCGACTGGACCACCGCCCACACCTGGGAGTTCGCCCCGCTCGACGACGAGGCGTTCCCGGCGGTGGCGCTGGCCAAGGCGGCCGGCGAGGCGGGCCGCAGCAGGCCGGCGGTCTACAACGCGGCGAACGAGGAGTGCGTGGCGGCGTTCGTCGCCGGGCGGCTGCCGTTCCTCGGCATCGTCGACACCCTGGAGCGGGTGTTGGAGGACGCCCCCGATTTCGGTGCACCAGGTACCGTCGAGGACGTGCTCGCCGCCGAGTCGTGGGCGCGCGCGCACGCGCAGGAGATCATCTCGGGGTCGGGGAAGGAAGCCTGATGCTCTATCTGCTCGGGGTGCTGGTGATCGCCCTGGCGATCCTCATCTCGGTGAGCCTGCACGAGGCGGGTCACATGCTGACCGCCAAGGCGTTCGGGATGAAGGTCACCCGCTACTTCGTCGGCTTCGGGCCGACCATCTGGTCGTTCCGCCGGGGCGAGACGGAGTACGGCGTCAAGGCCATCCCGCTCGGCGGCTTCTGCAAGATCGTCGGGATGACGCCGCAGGACGACGACGTCGAACCGGGTGACGAGCAGCGGGCGATGTGGCGCTACCCGGTCTGGAAGCGGACGATCGTGATGTCGGCCGGCTCGGTCACCCACTTCGCGTTGGCCGTCATCGCGATCTGGCTGGCCGCCATGTTCATGGGCCTGCCCAACAAGAACCTGCCCAACCCGCTGCCGGCACACGTCAAGGTCGTCGACTGCGTCATCCCCACCGACGCGGCCCGCGAGTGCGCCCCGGGCGACCCGGTCAGCCCCGCCAAGCAGGCCGGGCTGCGCGACGACGACAGGATCGTGGCCATCAACGGGGTCTCGGTCGCCGACTACACCGCGCTGGTCAAGACCGTCCGTGACCTGCCCCCGGGGCAGCCGGCCACGATCAGCTACGAGCGCGACGGGACGCCCGGTGAGGTCCGGGCCGACCTCGCCGCCGTGCAGCGCAAGCCGCTCGACGACCCGAACGGCGCCCCGGTCACCGTCTCCGCCCTCGGCGTCGCCGGCCCGATGCTCCCGCCCGGCGTCCCGGCGAACGTCACCTACGGCCCGGTCGAGGCGATCCCGGCCACCGCCGGCTACACCAAGGACCTGGCCGTCGGCACCTACGAGGCGCTCAAGCGGATCCCCGACAAGGTCCCCGCCCTGTGGACCGCCGTCACCGGCGGCGAACGGGACAAGGACACCCCGATCAGCGTGGTCGGCGCGAGCCGGCTCGGCGGTGAGGCGCTGGAGAACGGCGTCTGGCAGTTGCTGGTCCTGCTCTTCATCTCGCTGAACTTCTTCGTCGGCGTGTTCAACCTGCTGCCGCTGCTGCCTCTCGACGGCGGCCACATCGCCATCGCCTGGTTCGAACGGGCCCGCTCCTGGCTCTACGCCCGGATCGGCAGGCGCGACCCGGGCCGGGTCGACTACCTCAAGCTGATGCCCATCACGTACGCGGTGATCCTCATCGGTGGCGCGTTCACGCTGCTCACCGCCACCGCGGACATCGTCAACCCGATCACGCTCTTCACGAGGTGAGTGCTCAAGTGACCGCTGTCAGTCTCGGTATGCCCGCCGTACCGCCCCCGCCGCTCGCCCCCCGCCGGGCCAGCCGCCAGATCATGGTCGGCTCGGTGCCGGTCGGTGGGGGTGCCCCGGTCTCGGTGCAGTCGATGACCACCACCCTCACCTCCGACGTCAACGCCACCCTCCAGCAGATCGCCGAGCTGACCGCCTCCGGCTGCCAGATCGTCCGGGTCGCCGTGCCCAGCCAGGACGACGTGGAGGCGCTGCCGGCGATCGCCCGCAAGTCGCAGATCCCGGTGATCGCCGACATCCACTTCCAGCCGAAGTACGTCTTCGCCGCGATCGACGCCGGCTGCGCGGCCGTCCGGGTCAACCCGGGCAACATCCGCCAGTTCGACGACAAGGTCAGGGAGATCGCGGCAGCGGCCTCCGCCGCCGGTACGCCGATCCGGATCGGCGTCAACGCCGGTTCGCTCGACAAGCGGCTGCTCGCCAAGTACGGCAAGGCCACCGCCGAGGCGCTTGTCGAGTCGGCGCTGTGGGAGTGCTCGCTGTTCGAGGAGCACGGCTTCCGGGACATCAAGATCTCGGTCAAGCACAACGACCCGGTGGTGATGATCCGGGCGTACCGGCAGCTCGCCGAGCAGTGCGACTACCCGCTGCACCTGGGCGTGACCGAGGCCGGGCCGGCGTTCCAGGGCACCATCAAGTCGGCTGTCGCCTTCGGGGCGCTGCTGGCCGAGGGGATCGGCGACACCATCCGGGTGTCGCTGTCCGCGCCGCCGGTCGAGGAGATCAAGGTCGGCAACCAGATCCTGGAGTCGCTGGGCCTGCGCGAGCGTGGCCTGGAGATCGTCTCCTGCCCGTCCTGCGGCCGGGCCCAGGTGGACGTCTACAAGCTCGCCGAGGAGGTCACCGCCGGCCTGGAGGGGCTGCCGGTGCCGCTGCGGGTCGCCGTGATGGGCTGCGTGGTGAACGGGCCCGGCGAGGCCCGCGAGGCCGACCTCGGCGTCGCCTCCGGCAACGGCAAGGGGCAGATCTTCGTCAAGGGGCAGGTCGTCAAGACCGTCCCCGAGGGGCAGATCGTCGAGACGCTTATCGAAGAGGCGCTGCGGATCGCCGACGAGATGGGCGCGGAGATCCCCGAGGAGCTGCGCGACCTGATCCCCGGCCCCACCGTCACCGTGCACTGACCTGTAGACACCGCCGAGGGCGGCCGTCCCCCAGCAGGGGACGGCCGCCCTTCTCCCGTGCGGGCCTGGTCACTCGGATTCGGCGAGGATCGCGTACAGCTTGCGGCGGGTCTCGTCGAGCACCTGGGCGGCGCGTTCCCGCTGGTCGTCGGTGCCGGTCGTCATCACCTGCCGCAGCGCGTGCATGGCCTGCGCGCCGGCGTCGCGGATGTCGTGCCAGCTGTTGACGGTGTCCTCGGCGAACTCCGCCCAGGGCGGGGTCTGCGCGGCCGTGGTGGCCTCCTCCCGACCGGCGTCGGTCAGGTCGAACCGCTTGCGCCCGCCGCCGGCCGGGTCGGTGCTCATGGCGATGACGCCCTCGTCCTCAAGCAGTTGCAGGGTCGGGTAGATCGAACCGGGGCTGGGCCGCCAGGCCCCACCGGTGCGGGAGTCGATCTCCTGGATCATCTCGTAGCCGTGCATCGGCCGCTCGGTGAGCAGGGCCAGCACCGCACCCCGGACGTTGGGCCGGCGTCCCCGGCCCCGCCCGCGACCACCCCGGCCGCCGCCCCAACCCCCGTGCCCGTGCCCGTGTGGGCCGGGCGGTACGGGCGGGAAGCCGAAGCCGCGTTGACGTGCCTCCTGTAGTGCGTGGATCCGACTGTGGAATCCCATCGTGTCGTTCCTTCCGTAGAGTGTCGCTGATGCATCAACGATATATCGCCAACGTGTCGCCGACAAGGGTGTTCGCGGTGGGACCGGGCCGGGGCCGGCGGACAGGCGGCTGCGCCGGTCGCCCGGCGGACCACCGCCTGTATCTGGCAGGCTGGTAACCGTGCTGACGGTGCCGGTACGTCAACTGGGAGAGTCCGAACGACGCGCGGTCGAGCGGCTGCTCGACCTCGACCCGTTCGCGGGCGCGCAGGTCGCCGAACGGGTTTCCGCCCGAGGGCTGGCCTGGTGGCGGGCCGAGGGACGCATCCTGGGCTACGGCACCCGCCGCAACCTGGAGTCGATCTGCTGGCTCGGCGGCAACCTCACCCCGATCCTCGCCACCGACTCGGCCGTCGCCGCCTTCGCCGAGCAGCTCGCCGGCGAGGAACGGCTCTGCTCCTCCATCGTCGGGCGGGCCGACGCGGTGCTCGGCCTCTGGGAACGGCTCGCCGACCACTGGGGCCCGGCCCGCGACGTACGCCCCAACCAGCCGCTACTGGCCACCGACGCGTTGCCCCGCATCCCGGTCGACCCCGAGGTACGTCGGGTGCGGCCCAGCGAGGTGCACCGGCTCTTCCCGGCGGCGGTCGCCATGTACGCCGAGGAGGTCGGTGTCTCACCGCTTGCCGACGACGACGGCCGGGCCTACCGCCGCCGCGTCGAGGACCTGGTCCGGGCCGGTCGGGCGTACGCCCGCCTGGTCGACGGGGAGGTCGTGTTCAAGGCCGAACTGGCGGTGGTGACCCGCCGGACCGCCCAGATCCAGGGCGTCTGGGTGGCGCCGCAGTGGCGGGGACGCGGGATCGCCACCGCCGCGATGGCCGCCGTGGTACGCGACGCGCTGCTCCGGGTCGCCCCCACGGTCAGCCTCTACGTCAACGACTTCAACCTCCCCGCCCGCCGCGTCTACCAACGCTGCGGCTTCCACCCGGTAGGCACCCTCGCCACCATCCTCTTCTAACACCCCCTCCCCCCTCCCTCCCCTTTCCCCCTCCCGCCCCGCTGCCCCCTGCCCCGCTGCCCCCTGCCCCGCCCCGCTGCCCCCTGCCCCGCCCCGCTGCCCCCTGCCCCGCCCCGCTGCCCCCTGCCCCGCCCCGCTGCCCCCTGCCCCGCCCCGCTGCCCCCTGCCCCGCTGCCCCCCGTCCCGCCCCGCTGCCCCGTCCCGCCCCGGTGATCAAGAGAAATACGTCAACATCCCCCCGGCAGGTGACCCAAACCTCTTGATCACCGGGGCGGGACGGCGATGGTGTTCGGTGATCAAGAGGTTTGGGTCAACTTTGATGTGGCGGGTGACGTAAAGCTCTTGATCACCGGGGCGGGACGGGGCAGCGGGGCGGGACGGGGGGGCAGCGGGGCGGGGGCAGGGGGAGTGAGGGTAGGTGGGAGCGGGGGTAGGTGGGAGTGGGGGTGGGGGTAAATGTGTTGAGGGGAGGGGGTTTGGGGGGCAGGCTGGGGGGACCGCCGCCCCGAGTCCGGAGGGAATCTCCATGCGCCTGCTCCGTGATCTCTGGGCCTCCGCGCCGCGTCGCGTGACGGTCGTGATCGTCCTCGTGGTGCTCGGCGCCGCCGGCCAGGCCGCCGCCTCGGCGGTCGCCGGGCCGGTACTGGTGCACCGCTCGGCCGGCTGGTTCACCGCGCTGGTCGTGGCGCTGGTCGTCGCCGTCTGCGCCGAGTTGGTGATCGCGCTGTTGATGGCGGGCATCACCGCCGACTGGTCCGCCGACGTGCGCCGCCGGCTCTGCCGGGTCGCTCTCGGGCAGGACCTGCCCACGCTGGAGGGCACCCCCGTCGGTGAACTGCTCGACCGGATCGACAACGACGTCTACCAGGTCGCCGCCGAGCTGCGGAACAACGGCGTACGGCTCGTCCAGGGGCTGGTGCTCTGCCTGCTCGCCACGGTCAGCGCGCTGTTCGTCTGGTGGCCGGCCGGCGTCGCCATGCTGCTGCTCACCGTGCTGCTCGGGGTGCTGCTGCGCCGCCCCACCTCCGCCATCGCGCCGGCGCGGATGTTCGAGGAGGAGGCCTGGTCGGACCTGGCCGCCGTGATGGAGGAGGCGGTGCACGGCCAGGACGACGTACGCACCAGCCTCGCCCAGCCGTACGTGCTGCGGCTCTACGCCCGGCGGGCGGCCGAGGTGCTGGCCCGCTGCCGCCGGGTCTTCCTGATGTCGGCGCGGGTTACCGCCGTCGCCGCCGGCACCATCCGGGTCGGGATCGCCGCAGTGGTGCTCGCCGGGGCCTGGGCGTTGACCACCGACCGGGTCGACGGGGCCCGGTTGACCGCGATCTGGCTGCTTGCGCTGAGCTTCGGCGCGACCGTCGAACACCTCTCCCGCTGGGTGCCACACCTTCAGTACGCGCTCGGCGCCTGGGCCCGGGTGTTGTTGCTCTCCGACGCCCGACAGGAACCGTCCGGCGGGGTCGTCCCCACCGAGGGCGACCTGACCCTGCGCGGGCTCACCTTCCGTTATCCGGCCGCCGGGGAAGGCGAGCGTCCGGCCGGCGGGGAGGGCGAGCATCGGGCCGCCGGGGAAGGCGAGCGTCCGGCCGGCGGGGAGGGCGAGCGCAGGCCGGCACTGCGCGACGTCCGGCTCAGCTTCGTCCGGGGCCGGTCGTACGCGCTGGTCGGCCGGACCGGGTCGGGCAAGTCCACGTTGGCCAAGGTGCTCACCCGGGCGGTCGAGGTGCCGCGCGGGACCGTCCTGCTCGGTGACACCGACCTGTGCGACCTGGACGTCGAGGAACTGCGCCGGTGGATCGCGGTGGTGCCGCAGCGTACCGAGATCCTGGCCGGCACCCTCGCCGAGAACGTCGCCCTGTTCGACCCCGACCTGCTCGACGAGGCACCCCGGGCGCTGGCCGAGCTGGGCCTCACCGGCTGGGTCGCGGAGCTGCCGGAGGGCATCCGGACCCGGCTCGGCGAGGGCGGCCACGTGCTCTCGGCCGGTCAGGAACAGCTCGTGGCGTTCGCCCGCATCCTGGTCCGCGATCCGCACGTGGTGATCCTCGACGAGGCCACCGCGCGGCTCGACCCGGTCACCGAGGCCCGGGTACGCGAGGCGACCGAACGCCTGCTCACCGACCGGATCGGCATCATCATCGCGCACCGGCTCTCCTCCGTGCAGCGCTGCGACGAGGTGGTGGTGATGGCCGACGGGGCGGTCCTGGAGGCTGGACCGCTGCGTTCCTCGGCCCGCTTCGCCGAGCTGCTCGCCACCAGCCACGCCGCCGCGTACGCCCCGGTCGGGGTGGCCCTGGCCGGCGCCACCCGGGGCGGGGTGGACCTGCTCGACGGTCCGGGCGTCACCTGCCCGACCGCCGACGGGCCGGCTCGGGTCGGAGCCGACGGGCCGGCTCGGGTCGGAGCCGCCGGGGCGACCGGGGAGACCGGGGCGTCCGGGCGGGCGGCGGTTGCCGTACCGAAGGGGGAGCCGCCGCCGCTGCCGGCCGCCGCCCCCGCGCGGACCATGCGGGAGATCCTGCGACTGGCCACCAACGACCCGCGTTTCGGCCTGTTGTCGATCGCGATGTTCGTGGTGATGACCGTGTTCGGCCTGGACGGTACGGTGCTGCCCTGGCTCTGGGCGGACGTGGTCGACGGCGGCAACCCGTGGCTGCCGGCGATCGGCATCGCGGGCGCGCTGCTGGTCGTGCTGCCGTTGCCCTACTGGACCAACCTGCGCTTCCCCCAGTGGTGGGTACGGCAGATGCTGCGGATCAGCCTGCGGCTGGTGAACGGGCAGACCGGCCCGCGCCGGACCAGCGCGCACACCCCGGCCGAGGTGGTGGCCCAGGCTGGCGACACCGAACGGGTCGTGCAGCTCGCCGACAACATGTCGGACCAGTTCATCGCCCTGGTCATCATGGTGGTCATGACGGCGGTGACGGGCAGCTTCGTACCGGCGTTGTTCTTCCTCGGCGCGATGGCCGTCTCCGGGTTCGCCGCCACCCTGTTCGGCCCCCGGCTGGAACGCTCCGCCCGGGACACCGTCGCCGCCCGCGCCGCCTTCGCCACCGCGTTGGTCTCCTCGCTGTCGGCGGCCCGGACGGTCAAGTTGGCCGGCGCGACCCGGCCGGTGCTCGACCACCTCTCGGCGCTGGACCTGGTCCGCAGCGACCGGCAGCGGTGGGAGATCTCGGCGCAGGTGTGGGCCCGGTCCACCCCCTCGCTGGCCAGTGGACTGCTGCCGATCGGTGCGTGGGCGCTCTACCTGGCCGGCGGGCTCTCCGCCGGTGCCACCCTGGTCGCCGTCTCCACTCTCGGCGCGGCCCGCTGGTTTGCCTGGACCGCCGCGTCACTGGTCTCGCAGTACCCGTCGGCGCGGGTCTGGACCCGCCGGACGGTGGCGATGACCGGGACCGGGGCGTACTCGGCGCAGTTGCCCGGGGTGGACCTCGTCGCCGGGACCGCCCCCGCGCCGGAGCCGCCGCCCCGCCGGCCACTGCGCCGGTTGGAACTGGTCGGCTTCGGGGCGGTGCACTCCGACGGCACCCTGGCCGTCCGGGGTGTCGACCTGACCGTGGACCGGGGCCGACTGGTGCTGGTGGTCGGTCCGGTCGGCGCGGGCAAATCGTCGCTGCTGCGGGCGCTGGCCGGGATCGTGCACCACGTCGGCGAGCTGCGCTGGAACGGCGAGCCGGTGACCGAGCCGGAGCTGTTCCTCCGCCCCCAGCAGGTCGGTTACGTCAGTCAGCTCCCCCGGGTGCTCTCCGGCACGGTGGCCGACAACATCGCCCTCGGGCACGACGTGGACGCCGCCGGGGCGGTGACCACCGCCCAGCTCGCCCACGACCTGGCGACCGGGGGCGGGTTGGGGCTGCTCATCGGGCACAAGGGCACCCGGCTCTCCGGCGGGCAGTTGCAGCGGCTGGCGCTGGCCCGGGCCCTCGCGCCGCGTACCGAACTGCTTGTCGCCGACGACGTGTCGTCCGCGCTGGACGTCACCACCGAGCTGGCGCTCTGGGCGGCGCTGCGCGAGCACGGGGTGACAGTGGTCGGCTCCACCTCCAAACGGGCCGCGCTGGTCCGCGCGGACCACGTGGTGGTGCTTGTCGATGGCACGGTCGTCGCCCAGGGCCCGTGGCGTGACCTGGAGGACGACTGGGGCCACCTGGCCGGCTGACCCGGGGCCGGTGCGCCGGGTGCGCCGCTGCGATGCGGGATGGTGCCGCGCCTGGGGTGGGGCGACGTCGGGCAGGGTGGGTGCCGCAGGTTCGTGGAGAGTTCTTGTCGCTGGGGCGACAAGAACTCTCCACAAAGACAGCGACCGCGGGACCGCAGGGCGCGGTGACCCGGCGTGGGCCGCCGCCGGGCCGTCCGGCGCGGGGTCAGAAGGCGCGGGGTCAGAAGGCGCGGGCGTACGGGTCGGGCCAGTCGGGGGTGGCACCGAGCTTGGCGGCGGCGCGGCGTGGCCAGTACGGGTCGCGGAGCAGCTCCCGACCGAGCAGCACCAGATCGGCCTCCCCGCCGGCGACGATCTGCTCGGCCTGCTCCGGCTCGACGATCAGGCCGACGGCACCCGTCGGGACGCCCGCCTCGCGGCGGATCCGCGCGGCCAGCGGCACCTGGTAGCCCGGCCCGACCGGAATGGTCGCCCTGGCCGCCGCCCCACCGGAGGAGGCGTCCACCAGGTCCACCCCGGTCGCGGCCAGCTCGGCGGCGAGGGCCACGCTGTCGTCCACCGTCCAGCCGCCGTCGACCCAGTCGGTGGCGGAGATCCGGGCGAGCACCGGGACCTGCTCACCGACGGCGGCGCGTACCGCGCGGGCCACCTCCAGGGTGAGCCGCATCCGGGCGGCCCGGTCGCCGCCGTAGCCGTCGGTGCGGTGGTTGGTCAGCGGGGACAGGAATTCGTGCAGCAGGTAGCCGTGCGCGGCGTGGATCTCCACCACGGCGAAGCCGGCGTCGACGGCCCGACCGGCGGCGACGGCGAAGGCCGACACCACCTCGGCGATCCCCGCCGCGTCCAGCGCGGTCGGCTGCCGGTAGTCGGGCAGGAACGGCTCGGCTCCCGGCCCGACCGGCGTCCAACCGCCCTCGGCGTCCGGCACCCCGCCGCGCTCCTGCGCCCACGGCCGGTACGTGCTGGCCTTGAACCCGGCGTGGGCGAGTTGCACGGCGGGCACCGCCCCCTGGCCGGCGACGAACGCGGTGACCGGACGCCACGCGTCGACGTGCGCGTCGGACCAGAGGCCGGTGTCCTGGGGGCTGATCCGCCCCTCGGGGACGACGGCGGTCGCCTCGGTGAGGACCAGGCCGGCACCGCCGACGGCCCGGGAGCCGAGGTGCACCCGGTGCCAGTCGGTGGGCAGGCCGTCCGGGCCGGCGCTGTACTGGCACATCGGTGCCAGGGCGATCCGGTTGGGCAGGGTGACGCCGCGCAGGGCGAGCGGGGTGAACAGGGCACTCATGCGGGTGATCCTCCGGTACGGACGGGCAGCGGTGCAGGGCGGGGAGGACCCGGCCGGGTGCCCCACCGCCCCGACGGCAGGGCACCCGGCCGGCGCTCAGGCGGGTGCCGGCGTCAGTTCGTCCCGGCGGGTCGGCCGGTCGGCGTCGGCGGTCTCGTCGTCGGGGTCGATCAGGTCGCGCCGGCCGGCGTTGGCGTAGGCGTCCCGGTCCAGGGTGCCCTCGCGGGCGGCCACGATGGTCGGCACGACGGCCTGTCCGGCCACGTTGGTGGCGGTGCGGATCATGTCGAGGATCGGGTCGATCGCCAGCAGCAGACCGGCCCCGGCCAGCGGCAGGCCCAGCGTGCTCAGGGTCAGGGTGAGCATCACGATGGCGCCGGTCAGGCCGGCGGTGGCGGCCGAGCCGACCACCGAGACGAAGGCGATCAGCAGGTAGTCGCCGACCCCGAGGTCGACCCCGAAGACCTGCGCCACGAAGATCGCGGCGAGCGCCGGGTAGATCGCGGCGCAGCCGTCCATCTTGGTGGTCGCGCCGAACGGCACCGCGAAGGAGGCGTACTCGCGGGGGACGCCGAGCCGCTCGACGGAGCGCTGGGTCACCGGCATGGTGCCCACCGAGGAGCGGGAGACGAAGGCCAGCTCGATCGCCGGCCAGGCACCGGCGAAGAAGCGCAGCGGGTTGAGCCGGCCGGCCGTCACCAGCAGCAGCGGGTAGACCACGAACAGGACGATCGCGCAGCCGACGTAGACGGCGGTGGTGAACTTCGCCAGCGGGGCCAGCAGGTCCCAGCCGTACGCGGCGACGGCGTGGCCGATCAGGCCGAGGGTGCCGATCGGGGCGAGCCGGATCACCCACCACAGCGCCTTCTGCACGATGCTCAGCACCGCCCGGTTGAGCTCGACGAACGGTTCGGCAGCCGCGCCGACAAGCAGCGCGGCGGCACCGACCACCACGGCGAGGAAGACGATCTGGAGCACGTTGCCCTCGACGAACGCGCCGACCGGGTTGGTCGGCACGATGCCGGTGAGGAAGTCCGTCCACGAGCCGGTGGTCTTCGGCGGGGTGGCGCCGCCGACGTCCAGGGTCACCCCCCGGCCCGGGTCGGTGAGCAGGCCGATGCCGATGCCGATGCTCACCGCGATCAGCGCGGTGATGCCGAACCAGAGCAGCGTCTTCAGCGCCAGCCGGGCGGCGTTGGCCACCCCGCGCAGGCTGACCACGCTGACCACGATGGCGGTGAAGACAAGCGGCGGTACGGCCAGCTTGAGCAGCTGGACGAAGAGGCCGCCGACTGTGTCGAGGGTGCTGGCCAGCCAGCTCAGGTCGTTGGCGCGGGCGAGGAAGCCCAGCGCCACGCCGAGCACCAGGCCGAGCAGGATCTGGGCGGAGAAGGGGAACTTACGCAGGGCGGAAGCCATCAGGATGTGTCCAAGGTCAGCAGGGGTGGTCGGCGGGCGGCGTCAGGAGCGCGGCTACGCCGGACAGACCCCGCTGGCCTGCCGTCGGAGGTCGACGTACAGGCGCACGGTCAGGTGCCAGACATTGGTCATCGCCTGCCGACGTTACTCCCGGCCGGACGGCAGGTGGAATGAGTGCCCGGCGTGAGGCTCCTTACACGGGTGTTCTCGACCCGGCGACCCGTTCGTCACGTCCGGCCTGCTCCGGATCACCTGTCACGCCTGGTCGGTCAGCTCCGGTCGCACCGGGCCGGACCGCTGCGGGCAGGTCGTGCCGGTGCCGGGTCAGCAGCAGAGCGGTGCTCAGGCCCCAGCCGGCGCAGATCACCAGCAGCACCCGTTCCAGGCCCCCCACCAGGCCACCCCGCCCCACCGTCAGCAGACCCAGCGCGATCACCCCGGCCACCGGCAACGCCACCACCCCGGCCATCCGGGCCACCCGTCGCAGGGCCGCCGTCGCCGGGCGGAGGAACCCGACCACAAGCATCGCGAGCACTGTCGCCCCGGCCGCCGCGATGCTGGCCCCGGCGTGCACCAGGTCGGCCGGCGTCGTCGCCTCGAACGGTGGCAGCGGGCAGCCGGCGCTGCACGTCACCGCACCGGAGAGCGCCGTGCCGGCCGCGCCGGCCGCGAGCAGGCCGGCCGCGAGCCGCAGCGCCGCCGGCAGCGCGGCGGCCAGCACCAGCAGCGCCGCCGCCAGGGCGAAGACCCCCATCCGGTACGTCGACGCGAAAGCGTTGCCGGTGATGCCGGCCTCACTGACGTACCCGCTCGACAGGCTGACCGGACCGGCCGCGACGGCGACCGTCACCGCGCCCGTGCCGACCAGCACGCACCCGGCGGCGGCCCACCCGGCGACCACCCGGACCGGTACGGGTCCGGCCTCGGGGCCGGGGCGTGCTCCCGCTTCGGCACCGAGGTCAGGGGCGAGCGCGGGGCCAGCGTCGGACCCGGGGGCGGGGTCAGGCACGGCCGTGCGGGGTGAGCCAACCGGCGGTGTCCGGACCCGCCGGCACGACGCCGGTCGGATTGATCTCGCGGTGGGTGGCGTAGTAGTGCCGCTTGATGTGGTCGAAGTCCACCGTCGCACCGAAGCCCGGGGTCTGGAACAGATCCCGGGCGTACGCCCACAGCAACGGCATCTCGGTCAGCTTCTGCCTGTTGCACTTGAAATGTCCGTGGTATGCCACGTCGAAGCGGATCAGGGTGGTGAACAGCCGGACGTCCGCCTCGGTGATCGAGTCACCCATCAGGTAGCGCCGCTCCGCCAGCCGCTGCGACAGCGCGTCCAACCTGTCGAACAACGCCGTGTACGCCTCGTCGTACGCCTGCTGGGAGGTGGCGAAGCCGCACCGGTACACACCGTTGTTGACGTCGGCGTGGATGTCCGCCATCAACGCGTCCATGTCCGGCCGCAGCGCGACCGGGTAGAGGTCGGGGGCGTCCGGGGCGTGGAACCGTCGCCACTGTGTCGACAGGTCGAGGGTGAGCTGCGGATAGTCGTTGCTGACCACCCGGCCGGTCAGTGTGTCCACCAGCGCCGGCACGGTCACCCGGCCGGTGTAGTCCGGGTCGGTGGCGAGGTAGGCCTCGGAGAGGAAAGAGACGCCCAGCGCCGGGTCGACGCCGTCCGGATCCAGGGTGAACCGCCACCCCCGTTCGTCGCGGATCGGGTCGACCGTGCCCAGCGAGATCACCTCGTCCAGGCCGAGCAGACCGCGCACGATCCGGGCCCGGTGTGCCCACGGGCAGGCCCGGCACCAGATCAACCGGTAGCGACCGGCCTCCAGCGGCCAACGCCCCTGGTCGTCCGGGCCGCCGCCCGCGGGCGACGTGGAGTGCGGGCTGACCCGGCCGGTGAACCGGTTGGGCTGGCGGACGAAGGCCCCGCCGCCGGAGGTCTCTGCGCTGAACTGGGCCCGGGTCATACCGCCAACCTATCCGGCGCGGGCCAGGCCGACAGGCGTCCCGTCGTGGCGCGGGTGTGCGGGAAGCCCTCCGGCGCGGGCCCGGATATCCTGACGCCGACGTCCCCCGTGACCCGGGCGACCGCCAGCCCCTTCCCACCCCCGAAGGACGTGCGTCGATGACCGTGGCATACCTCGTGGCCGGAGTCCGTACCCCGATCGGCCGGTACGCCGGCGCCCTCGCCGGGGTGCGCCCCGACGACCTGGCCGCCCACGTGCTGCGCGAACTGGTCTCCCGACACCCGACGGTGGACTGGAACCGGGTCGACGACGTGGTGCTGGGCTGCGCCAACCAGGCCGGTGAGGACAACCGCAACGTGGCCCGGATGGCGGCGCTGCTGGCCGGCCTGCCGCAGGAGGTGCCGGGCAGCACCGTCAACAGGCTCTGCGGTTCCGGCCTGGACGCGCTGGCCACCGCCGCCCGCGCCGTGGCGGCCGGGGAGGCCGACCTGGTGCTCGCCGGTGGTGTGGAGAGCATGAGCCGGGCCCCGTTCGTCATGCCGAAGGCCACCACGCCCTATTCCCGCGCCGCCGAGGTGTACGACACCACCCTCGGCTGGCGGCTGGTCAACCCGCTGATGGAGGCGGGCTGGGGCATCGACTCGATGCCGGAGACGGCCGAGAACGTGGCCGCCGAGTTCGGCGTCGACCGGCGCGCGCAGGACGAGTTCGCGCTGCGGTCGCAGCAGCGGGCCGCCAAGGCGCAGGCCGACGGCCGGTTCGCCGAGGAGATCGTGCCGGTGACCGTGCCGGCCGGCCGCCGGGAGACGAAGCTGGTCGAGGTCGACGAGCACCCCCGGGAGACCACGCTTTCGAAGCTTGCCGCGCTGCCCACCCCGTTCCGGGCCGGCGGCACGGTCACCGCCGGCAACTCCTCGGGCGTCAACGACGGCGCGGTGGCCCTGCTTGTCGCCTCCGAGGCGGCGGTGTCCCGGTACGACCTGACCCCGCTCGCCCGGGTCCGCGGCGCGGCGGCGGCCGGCGTACCGCCCCGGGTCATGGGGATCGGGCCGGTGCCGGCCACCCGCCGGCTGCTGGACCGGCTCGGTGTGGCCCTGGCCGACGTCGACGTGATCGAGCTGAACGAGGCGTTCGCCGCGCAGGGGATCGCGGTGCTGCGCGAACTGGGCCTGCCGGAGGACGCCGAGCACGTCAACCCGAACGGCGGGGCGATCGCCCTGGGGCATCCGTTGGGGGCCAGCGGGGCCCGGCTGGCGTTGACCGCCGCCCTGGAACTGCGCCGCCGGGGCGGCCGGCGGGCCCTGGCGACCATGTGCGTCGGGGTGGGCCAGGGCATCTCCCTGCTGCTCGAATCCGCCGACTGAACCGGCTCGGCCGGCTATCGGTGACCCGCCGCCTGACCCGGCCGGGCCGATCACTGTTGGCCATAGGGCCAGACCGGCCGGGCCGACCGTCGGACCTCCCGCCGATCAACCGGGCGGGGTGTCCGGTCCGGCTACCGCCGTCACCTTTCGGTGTGCGCTTGACTTCCTACGGTGACCGCAGGTCAGCCAGGCTGTCCGGCCGGCCACAGATCGGGCTGAGCTGATCTCCCGTACCTGGACCGACGGGCCTAGAGTGGTCAGCACCACACGATCCGCGGGTCGGCCGGTGCGGCTCCGCGTGCCCGCGCACGCCGCCGATGCCGGTGCCCTCCCGCACCGCGGCGACACACTGGGGGCCAGGCAGAGATGCAGACGCCGGACGGACTTCCCGCCGAGATCGACCTGAGCCGGCCCAGTGCCGCCCGGGTCTACGACTACTTCCTCGGCGGTGCGCACAACTTCGAGATCGACAGGCGGCTCGCCGAGCAGATCGCCAGCATGACCCCGAACCTCGCCGCCACCATGCGCTCCGGCCGGGAGTTCCTGCGCCGCGCGGTCCGGGTGCTGCTCGACGCCGGCATCGACCAGTTCCTCGACATCGGTTCGGGCATCCCCACCGTCGGCAACGTCCACGAGGTCGCCCAGGCCGCCAACCCGCAGGCCCGGATCGTCTACGTCGACATCGACCCGGTCGCCGTGGCGCACAGCCGGGAACTGCTCGCCGGCAACGACAAGGCCGTCGCCGTCCACGCCGACCTGCGCGAGCCGAAGAGGATCCTGGACGAGGCCCAGGCCAGTGGCCTGATCGACTTCGACCGGCCGCTCGGCATCCTGCTCGCCGGGGTCGTGCACTTCGTCCCGGACGCCGACCGGCCGGCCGACATCCTGGCCATCCTGCGGGCCGCCGCCGTACCCGGCAGCTTCCTGGTCGTCTCCCACTCCACCTTCGAGGACCAGCCACAGGAGATGCTGGACGCGCAACGCCTCTCTGCGCGTACCGACACCGAGATCACGCTGCGGTCCCGCGCCGAGATCACCGGTTTCTTCGGCGACTGGACGGTACTGGAGCCCGGTGTGGTGCACATGCCGTTGTGGCGGCCCGACTCGCCGTCCGACGTGGACGATCACCCCGAGCGGTTCGGGGCGTTCGGCGGCGTCGCGCGGCACGACCGTCCGGCCGGCTGAGCCGGACATGTCCGCCGTACCGGAATCCGGCGGCACCGACGCGGCCCGTCCGGGCGCCCAGGGCTACGCCGCCGACTGGGCCCGGGCGGTACGCCGGCTCGGGTTCGTGCCGATGAGCGCGGACGAGACCGAACGACTGCTGCTCGTGCACACCGTACGGCTGGCGCAGGCCCTGCTCGCCGACGACTTCTCCACCACCCCGGCGGAGGACGTCGGTCGGGCGCTTGTGGAGGCGCACCTGACCGAGCCGAGGATTCTCGACTGGTCGGTGCGGGCGCTGGGTGAGCAGTTGCCGCAGCGGGTGCTGCCCCCGGTCGACCTGCCGGCCGACCTGGCCGCCCGGGTGGCCGCATCGCAGGGCGGGCTGGCGGCCGGGTTCGGCCGCGCGCTGCGGGACCGTACCTTCAGTCAGCAGGAGCGGATCGCCAGGTCGGCCTGGCAGGCCCGGGACTCGGTGGAGCGGGCGCTGCGCGACAGCGAGGCCCGGTTCCGGGCGGTCTTCACCGGCGCGGCCATCGGCATCGGCATCGCCGGCATCGACGGTCAGATCATCGACGTCAACCAGTCCTTCGCCGACATGCTCGGGTACACCCCTGAGGAGCTGCGGCAGGCCAACGTGGCGTCGCTCTTCCACGCCGAGGACGCGGCCGGCATGTGGGAGCTCTACCAGGAGCTGATCGAGGGCAAGCACGACAGCGTACGGGTGGAGAAGCGCTACTACCGCAAGGACGGCACCGTCGTCTGGACGGATCTGGCCGTCTCGCTGATCCGGCACGACGACGGCCGCCCCCGGTTCACCGTCGCGATGATCGAGGACATCACCCAGCGGTACGAGCTCCAGCAGCGGTTACGCTTCCAGGCACTGCACGACCCGCTGACCGGCCTGCCCAACCGGACGCTGTTCTTCGAGACCCTCGGTCAGGTCTTCGCCGACGCCGCCCCGGATCAGCGGATCGGCGTCTGCTTCCTCGACCTCGACGGCTTCAAGGCGGTCAACGACAGCCTCGGCCACGACCTCGGCGACCGGCTGCTGGTCACCATCGCCCGCCGGCTCTCCGACTGCGTCATCGGTCAGGGGCACCTGGTGGCCCGGATGGGCGGCGACGAGTTCGTCATCCTGGTGAACGGCGGCGAGGGGATCGACGACGCGGTGGGGGTCGCCGAGCTGGCGCTCGCCGCGGTGGCCGCGCCGGTGCTGGTCGGCGACCACCAGCTCGCCGTCTCGGCGAGCATCGGGGTGGTCGAGTGCCCGGCCAGCGAAACCAGCGTCTCCGAGCTGATGAAGGCCGCCGACACCACGCTGTACTGGGCTAAGGCGGAGGGCCGGGGCCGCTGGGCGGTGTACGACCCGGAGCGCAGCGCCGCCGACATCGCCCGGTCCGCGCTGGCCGCCGGCCTGCCGGCGGCCCTGGATCGGGGCGAGTTCGTGGTCCACTACCAGCCGATCGTCTCCCTGCTGGACGGCTCGATGATCGCGGTGGAGGCGCTGGTCCGCTGGGCACACCCGGAGCTGGGCCTGGTCGGCCCGGACCGGTTCATCGGGCTGGCCGAGGAGACCGGGCTGATCGTCCGGCTCGGCGAGTGGGTGCTCCGGCAGGCGTGCCGCGACGCCCGCGCCTGGCACCGAGAGTTCCCCGAGGCGAAGCTGGTGGTCAGCGTCAACCTGGCGGCCCGACAGGCGGACGATCCGGCCATCGTGGACACGGTGGCCAGCGCGCTGAGCCGGACGGGCCTGCCGGCGGAGCTGTTGCAGTTGGAGTTGACCGAGAGCGCCGTGATGGGCACCGCCGGGGAGCCGTTACGGTCGTTGTACCGGTTGGCCGATCTGGGCGTACGACTGGCCATCGACGACTTCGGCACCGGCTACTCCAACCTGGTCTACCTGCGACGGCTGCCGATCCACTGTCTGAAGCTGGCCGGACCGTTCGTCGAGGGCATCCGGGGTGACGGCGGCGACTCCCCGCCCGACCACCGCGACGAACGGATCGTGGACGCGCTGGTCCGGTTGGCGCACGCGCTGGAGCTGTGGGTGACCGCCGAGGCGGTGGAGACCGGGGAGCAGGCTGAACGGCTGCGGGCGCTGCGCTGCGACACCGGGCAGGGCCGGTGGTTCGGCGCGCCCGCCCCGGCGGACCAGATCACCGCCCGCCTGCGCGGGGAGACGACGGAGTGACCTGCTCCCCGGCCAGTTCGGGGTGGGGCGGCCGGAAGCGGCCGGTCGGGTGCGGGTGGCCGGCGGGGAGCCCGGTGCTCTGGCATGGTGACGACGTGACCGGGGCGGGACCGTGCGGGGGAGAGGTGGCGGGGTGAGCCTGACCGATGGTGGGGCGGCGGTCTCGGTGGTCGCGGCGATCGCGATAGTCGCCGGGCTGGCCGGGGTGGTGGTGCCCGGTCTGCCGGCGCTGCCGCTGTGCTGGGGTGGGGTGCTGCTCTGGGCGATCTTCGGCGACGCCGGGCCGGGACGCTGGGCGGTGCTCGGCGCGGCCACCGTGGTCGCCGCCGCCGGTGCCGTGATCAAGTACGCCTGGCCGGGGCGCAACCTCAAGCGCACCGGGGTGCCGACGTCGTCGCTGCTCGTCGGGGGGCTGCTCGGGTTGGTGGGGTTCTTCGTCATCCCGGTGATCGGCCTGGTGATCGGCTTCGTCGGCGGCGTGTGGGGGGCCGAACGGCTGCGGCTGGGCAGCAACCAGCTCGCCTGGCCGGCGACCGTGCAGGCGCTGAAGGCCGCCGGCCTGTCCATGCTGGTGGAGTTCCTGGCCGGCCTGGTGGTCGCCGCCCTCTGGATCGCCGGCCTCCTCTTCACCTGACCCGCCCACCGTGGACCGGCGATGGACGGGCGGCAGGTCAGGCAGCGGGGCCGATCTGCTTGGCCAGGTCGACGAACGCCTGCCAGGTGTCCGGCGCGAGGGTCAGGGTGCCGCCGTCGCGGTCCTTGGTGTCCCGCACCAGGACGACGCCGGGGAGGTTGTCGGCCACTTCGACACACGAGCCGCCGTTGCTGCCGCTCCTGGTGCTCTTGCGCCACTGTGCGCCGGTCAGGTCCATGTATTCGCTGCTTCCTTGATCAGGTTGAGTGATTGCTTACGGGAGAAGGCTTCGCCTCTGATCACCTCCCACGTTTGCTGGAGGGTAACAAGGTCATCGGTCTCGTTCACCACCTGCGCTCGCACTTGATGATCGAGATGTGCCACTACTGAGCCGTCACCAAGGGTGCCAAGAATGAAGCCGCCCTGTAGTCCAGGGTAGAGCCCAGTGTCCTCACTCACCACGAGGATCTGTATGTGCGGTAGCTCGGCCATCTCGGCCAGGTGGGTGAACTGTTCCTTCATCGCGGCGGGGTGACTCTTCATTGGGCGACGTAACGCCGCCATGTCGATGACGGCGACGAGTTGCGGGGGCCTGTCGCTGGTGAGGATGGAGCTGCGATCGAGCCGCGAGGCCACGCGCTCCTCGATCTCGTCCGGAGGCAGCAGGTTGTGTCCCAGTGTGGCTCGCGCGTACGCCTCGGTCTGGAGCAGGCCGGGAACCCAGGTGTGTTCGTACCACCGCAGCGCGACCGCTTCGCGCTCCCAGTCGACCCATTTTCTCAGCCACTGTGGCTCGCGGCGCTTGAGGACATCGGGCCATAGGTCACCAACGTCCCGGCCGAGGATGGCGGCCACTGTCACCCGTCGGCGTGGTTGCGGCACACGTCCCGGAGATATCCACCGCGCTGCCGTCTTGGGGTCTACGCCTGTTTGAGCAGCAAGACTCTCTGCTGTCTCGCCGACCTCTGCCATGGCCTCCTGAAGTGCGTGGTTCATCCCGCCTCCATGGTGGATGTCACGAACGTCCGTGAGCATAGATTAACGTCGTGTACTGATCCCATCACGATCTGCTGGTCCTCGTGGCGTCGGCACTGTGGTTCCGCAGGCGACGGACGGCGATCGACGGGGACGACGTGGTCCTTGACCTGGCGGCGTCGGCGCAGGCCCGCCGTCGTCTGGACGATCACCGGAACCCGACTGACGGCAGTAACCTCCGCAGCACCGGTGGCAGCCTCTGACCGGACGGTCCACCGTCGCGGCAAGGGCGGTGCGCATGGTCACCAGGGCGGTCGGCCCGGTGTCGACCGGGTACGGCGATGCGGGACGTCCGTCGGGTACGGCGACACGCCGTACGTGAGAGAGAGGTGGACGCCCCGCGCCGCCGTGAGCCGGGCTCCTGCCGAGCGCCCGGCGTCGGCCCGTCGCGATCGGGCCTGGTCACGGGCTCAAGCATGCGTCGGTGCAGTGCCCGGGGCAACCTGATTACCGCCGGGCCGGGACGTCCCCACCGCCGCGCTGGGGCGACGCGATTTTACGAGTTCGGCACCGGCGACGGATTGACCGTGGTGATCGGCGGGACGAGACTCGGGCGCACTCGCACCGGGACCACCCGGGCAGTACCGGGTACCACCTCAGGGAGGTGTGCTGTGGCCACAACGCCCCCGCCGACCACCGGACAACCGCCGACCGTCGGGCAACCGCACGCGCCGGACGACGACGCCCGACGACTCGCCGAACTCGGCTACCAGCAGGAGCTGCACCGCAAGTGGAGCGGCTTCTCCAACTTCGCCATCTCGTTCTCGATCATCTCGATCCTGGCCGGCTGTTTCACCACCTTCGGCCAGGCGTGGAACAACGGCGGGCCGGTCGCCATCTCCTGGGGCTGGCCGCTGATCTCGCTGTTCATCCTGATCATCGGGTTCTGCCTGGCCGAGCTGGTCTCGGCGTACCCGACGGCCGGGGGGATCTACTGGTGGGCGGCGAAGATGGGCAGGCCGGTGCACGGCTGGTTCACCGGCTGGCTCAACCTGATCGGCCTCGTCGCGGTCACCGCGTCGGTGGACTACGGCTGCGCCACCTTCCTCAACCTGACCCTGTCGGCGCTCTTCGACGGGTGGGAGGGGACGCTACGGCAGGCATTCGTCCTGTTCGTGATCATCCTGGCCCTGCACGGGCTGATCAACATCTTCGGGCACCGGATCATCGACGTACTCCAGAACGTCTCGGTCTGGTGGCACGTGGCCGGCGCGGCCGCCGTGGTGGCCATCCTGCTGCTGGTGCCGGACGAGCACCAGAGTTTCCAGTTCGTGTTCACCGAGCGGTTCAACAACTCCGGATTCGGTGACGGCGACACCGGCGGGTTGACGTTCTGGTTCTATGTGCTGCCGCTGGGATTCCTGCTCACCCAGTACACGATCACCGGATTCGACGCCTGCGCGCACGTCTCCGAGGAGACCCGGGGCGCGTCGCAGGCCGCCGCGAAGGGGCTGTGGCGGTCGATCTTCTATTCGGCTGTGGGCGGCTGGATCCTGCTGCTGGCGTTCCTGTTCGCCGCCACCGACGTGGACGCGATCAACGCGGCCGGCGGATTCTCCGGGGCGATCTTCGAGTCGGCGTTGACCCCGTTCTTCTTCAAGACGGTCATCATCATCTCCACCATCGGGCAGTTCTTCTGCGGGATGAGCTGCGTGACCTCGATGAGCCGGATGACGTACGCGTTCAGCCGGGACCGCGCGGTGCCCGGCTGGCGGCTGTGGTCCAAGGTCGACCGCAACGGCACCCCGGCCAACGCGATCATCGGGGCGACGCTGGCCGGCCTGGTGCTCACCCTGCCGGCGCTCTACCAGAGCGGCGGTGTCCCGGTCGCCTTCTACGCGGTGGTGTCGGTGGCGGTGATCGGCCTCTACCTGTCCTTCGTCATCCCGATCGCGCTACGGCTGCGGATGGGGGACCGGTTCGAGCCGGGGCCGTGGACGCTCGGCCGCAAGTACAGGTTGTTCGGGTGGATCGCGGTGGTGGAGATCGTGATCATCTCGGTCTACTTCGTGCTGCCGATCGTGCCGGCCGGGGTGCCCGGCAACGCGGAGTTCAGCTGGTCGGCGGTGAACTACGCGCCGCTGGCCGTCGGCGGGGTGCTGCTCGGAGTGGGCATCTGGTGGTACGCGTCGGCCCGGAAGTGGTTCACCGGCCCCCGCCGCACCGTCGACGTACCCGGGCCGGGGGCGCATGCGACGGCGGACGCCGCGCGGGCCGACGGACCGGCCTGACCACGGACCTTCCGGTCGCCCACGGTACGCCAGTGGGCAGCCCCTGGCGGAAGCCTCCGGGAGGAGGGCTCCGGCCAGGGGCTGCCCTGGTGCCGGCCGGTGTGCGCCGGTGCGGGTCAGAGGATCAGAGGTAGACGCTGTTGCTGAAGGTCAGCGGGATGAAACTGGTGGAGCCGCCGTAGGTCCAGGTGATGAAGGCGTCCGCACCCGTCTGGTATTGGCCGGTGGACCGGGGGTACTCGGTGTCGACGGTACCGAGGGTGGTGCTGTAAGCCGTCTTGGTGTTGTAGGTGACCTGGGTGCCGTAGCGGAACAGGGCGACCTCGACCTGGATCGCGTAGACGGGATAGGTGCACTGCACTGACGCGAGGCCCTCCTCGCCGCCGCCGTACGGGCCGCCGTAGTAGACGAACGGGGTGCTCGGCGTCAGCGTGCAGGTGACACTGATGGAGCCGACGGTCCCCGTTATCGAGGTCGAGGCGAGCGTGCCGGAGGAATTCGCCGACCGACCGATGTTCCCGGCGGAAAGGGAAGTCAGGGGGCCTGTCGACTCGGCGCCGGAGGGGGGTGCGGCCTGGGCCGGGGCGGCCACCGCGAGCAGCACGGTGGAGAGGGCGATCGCCACCAGGGCGGCGAAGGATCGGGGTGTGCCACGCCTACGTACTCTCGTCATTACCCGTCCTTTGTGCGTCGTGATGGAGCAGTTCGGGCGGTGCTGGAATCCCATCGGGTGCGACGGATGCGCCGACCAGCCGTTTTCCCGATGAACGCACCGCGCATCGCGCGCACCTGCGCAGGTGTTCGCCGGGAAAGGTGGGCGGGTCATTCGATAAAGCGCGGTGCGTCGAAACCGATTGGTCAGAGTCTGGCAAGGCGGCGGCCTTCACGCAAGGTCACCTTGCGATTACCGATAACCGGATTGACGGTCTGCCCGAACGGATGAACTGCGTTTCGCCGTGCATCTTTCCCGCGCGCGAAAGAACCGCCTCCGGTGTTGTGCGCTCCTGAAATTCCCGCCTGTATGGCATAGCATCTTCCGCCCGTGTCGCACGGCATCTTCCGCCTGCACCGCAGGGCATCTCGCGTCCGTGTCGCGTGGCGTCCGCACGCGCCGGGGAACCCGACGGTCGGCCGGAGTACGGTCGCCGGACCGGTGCGGCCGGGTGCCGCCCGGGGAGCGGCCGCCGACCCGGCACGGGCCGGGTCGGTGTGCCCACCGATGGGGGTTTGCCGGGACGTCCGGACGGGGCATTGACGGTGATCCGCTAGGCCGGTAGACCTTGGTGATGGAGGCGCACGGATGAGAAGAGCCCCGCTCACGTTGGAACAGCTCCGGGTCGCCGTCGCCGAGGGCGAGATCGACACGGTGGTGCTCGCCCTGACCGACATGCAGGGCCGCCTCCAGGGCAAACGGTTCCACGCCCCGTTCTTCCTCGACCAGGTGGTGGCCAACGGGAGCGAGGGCTGCAACTACCTGCTCGCCGTGGACGTCGACATGAACACCGTCGACGGGTACGCGATGTCGAGCTGGGAACGCGGCTACGGCGACTTCGCCATGCGCCCCGACCTGTCCACCCTGCGCCGGATGCCCTGGCAGCCGGGGAGCGTCCTGCTCCTGGCCGACCTGGAGTGGCTGGACGGCTCCGGCCCGGTGGTCGCCTCGCCCCGGCAGATCCTGCGCCGGCAGCTCGACCGGCTGGCCGACCACGGGCTGACCGCGTACGCCGGCACCGAGCTGGAGTTCGTCCTCTACCGCGACTCGTACGAGGAGGCCTGGCAGCGCGGTTACCGCGACCTCACCCCGGCCAACCAGTACAACGTGGACTACTCGCTGCTCGGCACCGCCCGGGTGGAGCCGCTGCTGCGCCGGATCCGCACCGAGATGGCCGGCGCGGGGCTCACCCCGGAGAGCGCCAAGGGCGAGTGCAACCTCGGCCAGCACGAGATCGCCTTCCGGTACGACGAGGCGGTGGCCTGCGCCGACCACCACGTGATCTACAAGAACGGGGCCAAGGAGATCGCCGCCCAGGAGGGCGTGTCGATCACCTTCATGGCCAAGCCGAACGCCCGGGAGGGCAACTCCTGCCACATCCACTTCTCGCTGCGCGACATCGACGGCCGCTCGGCGATGCTCGGCGACGGGCCGGCGCAACTCAGCGTGACCGGGCAGCGGGTGCTGGCCGGGCTGCTCGCCACCATGCGGGAGATGAGCCTGCTGTTCGCCCCGAACATCAACTCCTACAAGCGTTACCAGCCAGGTTCGTTCGCGCCGACCGCGCTGCGCTGGGGCACCGACAACCGCACCTGCGCGCTGCGGCTGGTCGGCCACGGGCAGGGCATGCGGGTGGAGAACCGGGTGCCCGGCGCGGACGTCAACCCGTACCTGGCGATCGCCGCCCTGGTCGCCGGGGCGGTGCACGGCATCGAGCAGGAGCTGGAGTTGCCCGACGAGTGCACCGGCAACGCCTACGACGACCCGACGGCCGAGCGCGTCCCGCCCACCCTCCGCGACGCCCTCACCCTCTGGCAGACCTCCGACCTCGCCCGCACCGCCTTCGGCGAAGAGGTCCACGCCCACTACACCAACATGGCCCAGGTCGAACTCGCCGCCTTCGACGCCGCCGTCACCGACTGGGAACTCACCCGTGGCTTCGAACGCCTCTGACCCCACCCCCGGATCGATCATGGAGTATTGGTGGGCGGTATGTGGCTGATTGTGGCTTATGTGGGGGACCGCAACTCCATGATCGACGGGGAAAGGGGTGGGGTGTGACGCGGGTGGTGGATCCGGCGAGTGGGGCGGTGGTCGCGGAGGTGGCGGGGGCCGGGGTGGGGGAGGTGGATGCGGCTATCGGGCGGGCTGCGGTCGCGTTCGAGAGCTGGCGGGTGGTCGCGCCGGGGGAGCGGGGGCGGATTCTGCGGCGGTTCGCCGGGTTGGTGGACGCGCACCTGGAGGAGTTGGCGCTGTTGGAGGTGCGCAACTCGGGGCACACCATCGGCAACGCGCGCTGGGAGGCGGGCAACGTCCGTGACGTGCTCGACTACTACGCGGGCGCGCCGGAGCGGCTGACCGGGCAGCAGATCCCGGTGCCCGGCGGGTGGGACGTCACCTTCCACGAACCGCTCGGCGTGGTCGGGGTGATCGTGCCGTGGAACTTCCCGATGCCGATCGCCGGCTGGGGCTTCGCCCCGGCACTGGCCGCCGGCAACACGGTGGTGCTCAAGCCCGCCGAGCTGACCCCGCTGACCGCCCTGCGCCTGGCCGAGCTGGGGCTGGCCGCCGGCCTGCCGGAGGGGGTGTTCACCGTGCTGCCCGGCCGGGGTGACGTGGTCGGCGAACGCTTCGTCACCCACCCGGCCGTACGCAAGGTCTGCTTCACCGGCTCCACCGAGGTCGGCACCCGGATCATGGCCGGCTGCGCCGCCCAGGTGAAGCGGGTCACCCTGGAGTTGGGCGGCAAGAGCGCCAACCTGGTCTTCGCCGACGCCGACCTGGAGAAGGCGGCGGCCACCGCGCCGTACGCGGTGTTCGACAACGCCGGCCAGGACTGCTGCGCCCGCTCGCGCATCCTGGTCCAGCGCCCGGCGTACGACAGGTTTCTGGAACTGCTCGAACCGGCGGTCCGGGCGCTCCGGGTGGAGGACCCGGCCGCCGAGACCGCCGAGATGGGCCCGCTGATCTCCGCCGCCCACCGCGACCGGGTCGCCGGCTACCTCGACGGCGCGACTGTCGCCTTCGCCGGCACCCGTCCCGACGGCCCCGGCTTCTGGCACGCCCCGACGGTGCTGCTCGCCGACTCCCCGGCCGACCGGCACTGGCGGGAGGAGATTTTCGGGCCGGTCGTCTCGGTGCTCCCCTTCGACGACGAGGCCGACGCCGTCCGGCTCGCCAACGACACCGAGTACGGCCTGTCCGGCTCGATCTGGACCCGGGACGTCGGGCGGGCGCTGCGGCTGGCCCGCGCGGTGGAGGCGGGCAACCTGAGCGTCAACTCGCACTCCTCGGTGCGTTACTGGACCCCGTTCGGTGGGATGAAGCGTTCCGGGCTCGGCCGCGAGCTGGGGCCGGACGCGCTGCACGCCTTCACCGACGTCAAGAACGTCTTCATCAGCACAGAGGAGTGACGCCAGTGCAGGGTCGGCTACAGGACCGGGTCGCCGTGGTGACCGGGGCGGGCAGCGGGATCGGGTTGGCCACCGTGCGGCGGTTCGCCGCCGAGGGGGCCCGGGTGGTCTGCGTCGACATCGACGCCGAGGCCGGTGGGCGGGCCGCCGAGGAGGTCGGCGGGGAGTTCGTCGCCGTCGACGTGGCCGACGAGGCGGCCGTCCGGAGCCTCTTCGACGGCGTCGCCGAGCGACACGGCCGGGTCGACGTGGCGTTCAACAACGCCGGTATCTCCCCGCCCGACGACGACTCGATCCTCGACACCGGGCTGGACGCCTGGGAACGGGTGCTGCGGGTCAACACCACGAGCGTCTACCTGTGCTGCAAGTACGCGATCCCGCACATGCGCCGGCAGGGCAAGGGCTCGATCATCAACACCGCCTCCTTCGTGGCGCTGATGGGGGCGGCCACCTCGCAGATCGCGTACACCGCGAGCAAGGGCGGGGTGCTGGCGATGACCCGGGAGCTGGGCGTGCAGTTCGCCCGGGAGGGCATCCGGGTCAACGCGCTCTGCCCCGGCCCGGTGGCCACCCCGCTGCTGCTGGAGCTGTTCGCCGCCGACCCGGAGCGGGCCGCCCGCCGGCTGGTGCACGTGCCGATGGGCCGGTTCGGCGCACCGGAGGAGATCGCCGCCGCGGTCGCCTTCCTGGCCAGCGACGACTCGTCGTTCATGACCGCCGCCCAGTTCGTCGTCGACGGCGGCATCACCGGCGCCTACGTCACCCCGTTGTGAGCGGCCCGGGCGGTGATCCCACCAGGCCGGAGGTCCGCGCCGCCGGGCGTCGGGAGACCGGCCGGGCCCGTCCGCTGATCGGGATCACCGGGTACGTCGAACCGGCGAGCTGGGCGGTCTGGCGGGACGTCCCGGCGTCGCTGGTGCCGCAGGCGTACGTCCGTTCGGTGACCGCCGCCGGGGGCCGGGCCGTGGTGCTGCCCCCGGACGACCTGGACGCCGACGTGGTCGACGTCCTCGACGGACTGCTGCTGGCCGGCGGTGCGGACGTCGGCCCGGAGCACTACGGCCAGCCGGTCGATCCGCGCACCGAGCCCCGGCCGGACCGGGACGCCGGGGAGTCGGCCCTGCTGGCCGCCGCGCTCGCCGTCGACCTGCCGGTGCTCGGGGTGTGCCGGGGGATGCAGTTGCTGGCCGTCGCGCACGGCGGGGCACTGCACCAGCACCTGCCGGACGTGGTGGGCCACGACCGGCACCGCCCCGCCCCCGGGGTGTACGGCGCACACCCGGTGCGGTTCGCCCCGGGGAGCCGGACCGCGAGCGTGCTGGCCGGGGTGGGCCGGGTCAACTCGTACCACCATCAGGGGGTGGCCGACCCGGGTGGGCTCACCGTCACCGGCTGGGCCGACGACGGGGTGGTCGAGGCGGTGGAGGACCCGGCACGCCGGTTCCTGCTGGGGGTGCAGTGGCATCCGGAGAACGACGACGACCCGCGCCCGGTGACCGCCCTGGTCCGGGCGGCCCGCGCGGTCTGACCAGGGACCTGGGCCGGTCACGGATCGGGCTGGCCGGGCGGGGCCGATGGCCCGAACGGCAGCGCCGGGTAGTCGGCAGGCAGTCCTGACCGGGACGGCCGTCCTGGCTGGCGGGAATGGGTCTCCCGGAATGCGGTCGGCGGGAGCAGGATGGCGGCATGGGGACCGTGTATCCGGCACTCGACGGGCGGCTGCGGGAGTTCGTCGAGGCGCAGCCGATGTTCTTCGTGGCCACCGCGCCCAGTGGTGCCGACGGGCACGTCAACGTCTCGCCCAAGGGGATGCGCGGCACCTTCGTGGTGCTCGGCCCGCACCGGGTGGCCTGGCTCGACTACCACGGCAGTGGGGCGGAGACGATCGCCCACCTGCGGGACAACGGTCGGATCACGCTGATGTTCTGTGCCTTCGACGGCCCGCCGAAGATCCTGCGGTTGCACGGCCGGGGCGTCGCCACCCCGGTCACCGACCCGGGCTTCGCCGCGCTGGTGGCCGATTTTCCCGACCCGCCCGACCTGCACGCGGTCCGGGCCGTGATCGGGGTGACGGTGGAGCGGGTAAGCGATTCGTGTGGCTTCGCGGTGCCCCTGATGGACTACCGGGGCGACCGGGACCTGTTGCTCACGTCACACTCCAGGCGCACCGCCGAGGACCTGGTCGACTACCGGGCGACGAAGAACGCCGCCAGCATCGACGGTCTGCCGGTGTTCTGAGCGCTGCCCGGCCCTCCTCCGCCGATCTCACCATGCGCCGTCGGGGGAATGACGGCAGGATGAGCCGCGGGTTACCAGCGTCTGCGGGAACCCGTGCGTTACGTTCCTGATCCGTCGGGGTAGAAGACGGGGCACGGCCGGCATCTGCCGAGGCGTTGGGGGGCACGACCGCCGAAGCAGGGGGCGCGGATGAGCTCGGCCTACGGGGGCGAGGAGGGACGAGGGCTGTCCTTCCTGCCGGCTACCGACGCCATGCCGTCCGACGACCCTGCGCTGTCCGGCGACATCAGGCCGTCCGGTGGCCTCACGCCGGCCGGCGACGCCGCGCCCGGCGACGGCGCGTCGGCACCGGATGGCGGGCTTTCGCCGGCGCTGGCGGCGTCCTTCGCGGCGGGTGGCGAGCTGGGCCGCCTGCTGCATGGGTACGACTGGGCGACCAGCCCGTTGGGCCCCCCCGACACCTGGCCGCCCGCGCTGAGCCACGCGATCGGCATGATGCTCTCCTCGCGGGCCCAGATCGTGCTGTTCTGGGGCCCCGACCAGCTCGCCTTCTACAACGACGCCTACCGGCCGACCATCGGCGACAAACACCCGCAGGCACTGGGTCGCCCGGCCCGGGAGCACTGGGCGGAGACCTGGGACGTGCTCCGCCCGCTGCTGGACGGCGTGCGCCGCACCGGCGAGTCGTACCGGGGCGAGGACCACCCGTTCCTGCTCGACCGGCACGGCTTCGTCGAGCAGGTCTACTTCGACGTCTCCTACGACCCGATCCGGGACGCCGACGGCAGCGTCAACGGGGTCTTCTGCTTCGTCAACGAGACCACCGGCCGGGTCCTCGGCGAGCGTCGGTTGCGGGCGTTGGCCGAACTCGGCTCGCAGCTCGGCGCGGCGAGCAGCATGGCCGAGCTGGGGCGGGCGGCGGCGGCCGTGCTGGACGGGCACCGGGCCGACATCCCCTTCGCCCTGATCCACCTGACCGACGAGACCGGCCGCCCGACGCTGACCGGGGCCAGCGGCGTCGACCCGGCCCGGGTGCCGGCCGAGTTGCCGACCGTGCTGTCCCGCGTCGCCGCCGGTGGGGTCGCCGCCCAGGTCCACGTGGCCGAGCTGTGCGGCGAGGTGCCTGACGGTGCCGCCGAGCGGGCCCTGGTGCTGCCGCTCACCGCCACCAGCGAGCCGGCCGGGGCGCTGGTGGTCGGCCTCTCCGCCCGGCTGCCACTCACCGACGAGTACCGCGACTTCCTCGACCTGATCGCCGCACAGGTCTCCCGGGTGGTGGGCCAGCAGCGGGTGTACGAGCAGGAGCGGGCCCGCGCCGCCGAGCTGGCCGCGCTGGACCGGGCCAAGACCAACTTCTTCGCCAATGTCAGCCACGAGTTCCGGACCCCGCTGACCCTGGTGCTCGGCCCGCTGGAGGACATGCTGGCCGATCCCACGCTGCCCGCGTCGCACCTCGACCGGCTGACCGTGATGCACCGCAACGCGCTGCGCCTGCTCAAGCTGGTCAACACGGTGCTCGACTTCTCCCGGCTGGAGTCCGGCCGGCTGACCGCCCACTACCAGCCCACCGATCTCGCCGTGTACTCCTCCCGGTTGGCCAGCACCTTCCGTTCCGCGACGGAACGGGCCGGGCTGCGGCTCGTGGTGGACTGCCCGCCGCTGCCCGCACCGGTCTTCCTGGACCGGGACATGTGGGAGAAGATCGTCCTCAACCTGCTCTCCAACGCGTTGAAGTTCACCTTCGAGGGCGAGATCCGGGTCCGGGTGCGCATGGTGGACGGCGCGGCCCGGCTGGAGGTATCCGACACCGGGGTGGGCATCGTCGCCGAGGAGCTGCCGCACGTCTTCGAACGGTTCCACCGGGTGCCGGGGGTGCGTTCGCGTACCCACGAGGGCACCGGGATCGGGCTGGCCCTGGTCCGCGAGCTGGTCGAGATGCACGGTGGCACGGTGGCGGCCGAGAGCCGGGTCGACCACGGCACCACCTTCACGGTGACCGTCCCGTTCGGTGCCGCGCACCTGCCCGCCGACCGGGTGGCGGTGGCCACGCCGCTGCCCCTTGTCGAGTCGTCACAGGCGCCGCTCTACGTCGCGGAGACCGCGCTGTGGACCGCCGGTGAGCAGTCCGTCCCGGCCGACGGCGGGACCGGGCGGGCCGGCCGGGTCCTGCTCGCCGACGACAACGCCGATCTGCGTGAGCACGTCACCCGCCTGCTCGGCGCCGAGTACGAGGTGGTGGCCGTCCCGGACGGCGCGGTGGCCCTCCAGGAGGCCACCGGGAGCGCCTTCGACCTGGTGTTGACCGATGTGATGATGCCCCGGCTGGACGGGTTCGGCCTGGTTGCCGCGTTGCGGGCGAACCCGCGTACCCGGCATGTGCCGATCGTGCTGCTCTCCGCGCGGGCCGGTTCCGCCGAGGCGGTCGCCGGCCTCTCGGTCGGCGCCGACGACTACCTCACCAAGCCGTTCTCCGGGGCCGAGCTGATCGCCCGGGTCCGGGCCAACGTCGAGCTGGGCCAGCTACGCGGGCAGATCATCCGCCGGCTCCGGGCGCTGGCCGACGCCGCCGTGGCGGTCAACACCGCGAAGTCGACCGCCGAGGTGGTCCAGGTCGCCGCCCGGCACGCCCTGCACCTGGCCGAGGCCGCCCGGGTGGTGGTCACCACGGTCACCGGCGCGCGCCACGAGGCCGACGGCGGCGGCACCGCCCGCGACGAGCCTTCGCAGGTGCTGCCGCTGACCGGCACCGCCGGTGGGCAGCTCGGCGAGCTGCGGGTCTGGCGTTGCGACGGTGACGGCACCGAGCAGGCCGCCGTCGGGGAACTGGCCCGCCTGGTCGGCGTACGGCTGGAGAACGCCCAGCTCTACGAGGCCGAACACCGGATCGCCACCACCCTCCAGCACAGCCTGCTGCCCCGTTCGCTGCCCCAGTTGCCCGGGGCCGTGGTGGCCAGCCGCTACCTGCCCGGCAGCACCGACGTCGAGGTCGGCGGCGACTGGTACGACGTGATCGGCATCGGCGACGACGAGGTGGTGCTGGTCATCGGCGACGTGGTCGGCAAGGGCGTCCGGGCCGCCGCCGCGATGGGTCAGCTCCGCAACGGTCTGCGGGCCTACCTGCTGGAGGGGTACGACCCGGGGCAGGCGTTGACCCGGCTCAACCGGCTGGTCGGCTCGACCGAGCGGCAGTCGTTCGCCACCGTCTTCTGCCTCTCCTTCTCTCCGCGCACCGGCCGGCTGCGGTACGCCAGCGCCGGTCATCCGTCCCCCCTGCTGATCCGAGGAGACGACGTGGCCTTCCTGCACGAACGGGCCCTCGGGCCGCCGATCGGCGCGATCGTGGGCACCGACTACCGCACCGTCGAGGGTGAGCTGGCCCCCGGTGGCCGGTTGCTGCTCTACACCGACGGGTTGATCGAGGACCGGCACGCCGGCATCGACGCGGCGCTGGCCCAGCTCCGGGCCGACGCCGGCATCGGCGGCGAGCACGTCACCGACCTGGTGGACGCCGTGGTGCAGCGGGTCGACGGGCGTAACCGGCACGACGACGTCGCGGTGCTGGCCCTGGAGGCCGCCGAGCTGAACCGGTTCGCGTTGCGGCTGCCTGCCGACCCGACCCGGCTCAGTGTGCTACGCAAGCGGCTGGAGGACTTCCTGGTCGCCCACTCCGTCGTCGAGAACGACCTGTTCGACCTGACCGTCGCGGTCTCCGAAGCCGCCGCCAACGCCATCGAGCACCCGGTCGATCCGGTCGAGCCGACCATCTCCGTCGAGGTGTCGATCGTCGACCGGACGGTGGTGGCGACGGTGCGTGACACCGGCCGCTGGCGGGAGTCGACCGGGGCGGGCTTCCGGGGTCGGGGGCTCGCGTTGATCGAGGCGCTGGGCGAGCTGACGGTACGCCGTACCGGGGAGGGGACCGAGGTGTCGCTGCGCCGCCGGCTGACCGACTGAGCCGGCCCGGCCCGGCGCGGACCCGGGCGGGGCCGGTGCGGACCCGGTGTCGGGTAGGGCGGTCAGAGAGGGCGGAGCCACTCCTGGTCGCCGAGGCCGGAGATCTCCAGCACCCGACTGACCTGCCGGGACGGGAACACGGTCAGCGCGCCCGGGAACCGCTGGGCGAGCTGGACCACCGCGTGGATGGCGGCGGAGTCGAAGAAGGTGACCGCGCGCAGGTCGAGGGTGATCTGCCGGGCCGGCTCCCGCAGCGTGGTCTGGACCATGGTGTCGGCGGTCGCCATGTCGACCTCACCGGCCACCGTCACGCGGAGGTGATCGCCGGCGAGCTCCGCACTCGCGGAGAACACGGGAGTTGCGCCCCCTAGATCCACGCAGCCACAATGGCACAGCGTGGTTGCCACGGCAACAACCGCCGGGCCGTGCCGGAGCCACCGGGGTGCCCGGAGATAGTCTGTCGTCATGACCGTCCGTGCCCCGCTCACCCCAGGCACGCTCTCCCCGTGGCGAGCGGTCCCTGGCCACATCGCCCGACCGGAATACGTGGGCAAGAAGCAACCGCAGCAGTGGCGCGGGTCGCACGTGCAGACCCCGGAGACCATCGAGAAGATGCGGGTCGCCGGCCGGTTGGCGGCCCAGGCCACCCAGCTCGCCGGCGAGCACTGCAAGCCCGGGGTGACCACCGACGAGATCGACCGGGTGGTGCACGAGTTCCTCGTCGACCACGACGCCTACCCGTCGACTCTTGGCTACAAGGGCTTCCCCAAGTCCTGCTGCACCAGCGTCAACGAGGTCATCTGCCACGGCATCCCCGACTCCACAGTGCTCGCCGACGGCGACATCGTCAACGTCGACGTCACGGCCTACCTGGGCGGGGTGCACGGCGACACCGACGCCACCTTCTGCGTGGGCGAGGTCGGCGAGGAGGCCCGGCTGCTCGTCGAACGCACCCACGAGGCGATGATGCGGGGCATCCGGGCGGTCCGCCCTGGGCGGCAGATCAACGTGATCGGCCGGGTCATCGAGTCGTACGCCAAGCGCTTCGGCTACGGGGTGGTCCGCGACTTCACCGGCCACGGCATCGGCGAGGCGTTCCACAGCGGCCTCTACGTGCCGCACTACGACAGCCCCCGGCCCACCGACATCATGGAACCGGGCATGACCTTCACCGTCGAGCCGATGATCACCCTCGGCACCTACCAGTACGACATGTGGGACGACGGCTGGACGGTCGTCACCAAGGACCGGAAGTGGACGGCCCAGTTCGAGCACACCATCGTCGTCACCGACGACGGCCACGAGATCCTGACCCTGCCGTGACCGAGACCCCGGCGGCGCTGCGGGAGGCGCACCACGCGGACGTGTCAGGCGGTTGGCTCCGGCCTGCCGTCTTCGGTGCGATGGACGGGCTGGTCACCAACATCGCCCTGATCGCCGGCGTCGGCGGCGGCGGGGTGTCGGCGCACAGCATCGTGCTCACCGGCACCGCAGGCCTGGTCGCCGGCGCGATCTCGATGGGCCTGGGCGAGTACACGAGCGTCCGCTCGGCCAACGAGCAGGTCGCCGCCGAGGTGGCCAAGGAGCGCCGGGAGCTGGAACGCCACCCGGAGGCGGAGGCCCGCGAGCTGGCCGACGCCTGGGTGGCCCGGGGCCTGCCCCGGGACCTGGCCAACCAGGTCGCCGAGGCGGTACGACGTAACCCGGAGGAAGCGCTGCGGGTGCACGTACGGGAGGAGCTGGGCGTCGACCCCGACGACCAGCCCAGCCCCTGGGCGGCGGCGGTCTCGTCGTTCCTCTGCTTCTCCGTCGGCGCGTTGATCCCGCTGCTGAGCTACCTGCTCGGCTTCACCAGCCTGGCGTTGGCGCTCGCCGTCGGCGGGGTGGGGCTCGTCGTGGCCGGGGCGGTCGTGGCCCGGTTCACCCACCGCCCGTGGTGGATCGGCGGGCTGCGTCAGCTGCTGCTCGGCGCGGCGGCGGCCGGCGCGACGTACCTGATCGGCATGTTGATCGGTATCCAGGGCGGTCTCGGCTGACGTTCCACCGGGCCTGCCGGGCTGTCGTGGTGCGTTCCGGACGCCCGGTCACGGTCGGGCGGGGCCGGTCGGGACCAGCCGGAAGATGTGGATCTCCCGGCCGCCGGACCGGCGCACGTACGTCAGGTAGGCCGGCCACTCGGTGACCAGCAACTGCCAGAGCCGCTCCCGTTCGGCGCCGGTGGCCCGGTCGGCCCGGACGGCGAGCCGGCGACCCTTGACGGCCACCTCCGCCTGCGGCCGGGCGAGCAGGTTCAGCGCCCAGCCCGGCTGCTGCCGCTGGCCCCAGTTGGAGCCGATCACCACGAAACCGTCGCCGTCCGGCACGTACAGCAGGGGATTGCTGCGCGGCAACCCGGACCGGTGCCCGGTGGTGGTGATGATCAGCGACGGGACCAGCCCCAGGGCGACCACCCGGCCCCGGGTGAGCCGTCCGACCAGCCGGTCGACGGGCACCAGCAGACGCATGGTGGTACCGAACCACTCGCGGTGGCCGAGCCGGCGGGTGAGGGTTCCGATGACGGGCACCCGGCCAGTCTGCCCGGTCGACCCGGCATCCGCACCCACCGCTCAGTCCAACCGGCGTTCGACCGCGAGGCGGGAGCGGGTGAACAGGCCCGCGCCGAGCATCGCCACCAACGGCACCACCACCAGCACCCCGAGGGTCTGCCAGGGCACCACCACCGGGTACGGCGGCTGGACGGGCCACGCCGCGGCGTACTGGCGGTTCACCGAGGTCAGGATGATCAGTGCGGAGGCGAGGCCGGCGGCGATGCCGAGCACCGAACCCACCACGGCGATCACCCCCGCCTGGCAGAGGGAGAGCACCCGGCGTACCCGGGGACTGGCCCCCACCGCGGCGAGCGTGGAGAGGTCCCGACGACCCTCCGCCGCCGCGAGCCCGGTGGCCACCCCGGCGGCACCCACCGTGATCACGCCTGCGGCGGCGGCCAGCAGAAGCAGCAGTGCCCGCTGCTCGGAGCTCGGCGGACCACGTTCCGCCTGCGCCGACACCGGCAGCACCGGTCGCAGCGCACTGACCACCCGGTCGAGCTGTGCCGGGGTCGGCACGGTGGGGGTGTCGACGGCGTAGCCGATCGGCTGCGCGACCAGCGCGGCCCGGCCGGCGGCAGCCGGGGAGAGCACCAGTCGATCGACCGGCAGCCCGCCACGCAGCAGGTAGCCGGGGAGGGTGACGGTGGTCGACTCCGACGGTCGGGAGTCGCTGACCGAGCGGTCGACCCGGACCACCACCCGGCCATCGGCGAGGTACCGGGGATCGGTCACCACCGCGCCGCCGGCGTGCAGCACCGCGGTGGCCGCCGCGATCTCGTCCGGTGGGGCCCCGCTGACCGCCCCGAGGGCGGCGCCGTCGTCGACCAGGGTGGGCAGGTAGTAGCCGTTCATCCTCCGTACCGACTGGACACAGCGCGGGTCGGCGAGCGCCTGTCGACGTACCGCCGCCGTACGGTAGGACTCCCCGTCGTACGGGCAGATCCGTTCCGGTGGCAGCACCGGCGCCACCGAACAGTAGTCGTCCGTGCCCTCCTCGGCGCAGCCCGGCACCGCCAACGGCAGCACCGCACCGGTTCCCAACTCGGCCCGGACCCGTTCGGTGACCAGCGGCAGCGGGGGCAGCGGGCCGGTGCCGTCGCGGTCCGTCCGGATCAGCAGCACCCGGTCGGGCGGCAGGCTCGGTTGCCACTCGGCCCGGTTGCGGGCGTCGTCGCTTGCCACGTAGACGCCCAGGGCGACACTGCCGGCGACGGCGGCCATCACCGCCGAGATCGCCGGGGCGGCCGAGGAGCGGTTGCGGCTGGCGTCGCGCAGCGCGATCCGGGGTGCCGGTGGCAGTAGCCGGCCGAGCCGGGCGAGCAGCCCGATCAGTGTCGGCGTGGCGAAGACCAGCCCCAGCTCACCCAGGATCAGGCCGGTGAGGATCACCGGGGTCTCGCTGCGGCCGGCACCGAGGGCGGCGGCCAAGGTGCCCGACACGGTGAGCACCAGCCCGAGGAGCAGCCAGCGGCGGCGGTGCGGCGGTGCGGCCCGGCGACCGGCCAACCCGGCCACCACGTCCTGCCGTGCCGCGGTAAGTGCCGGGGCGAGCGCGGCCAGCACCCCGGCCAGCACCGCGACCGCCGCGATCGCGGCGAGCGCCGCCGGGAAGACCCGGTAACCGCCGCCGCGCGCGCCCAGGACGTACTCCTCGACCAACGACCGGCCGGCGAGCGCGGCGGTGACCCCGAACAGCAACCCGAGCGCCGCGCCGAGACCACCGAGGACCACCCCGTCGGCGAGCACGACCCGCCGCAGGTGGACCGGGTCGCCACCGGCCACCGCGACCAGTGCCAGGTCCCGCCGCCGGCGGCGGACCCCGACCGCGAAGGCCGGCCCGACGAGCAGGACGACCTCCAGCAGGCCCAGCCCACCGACCAGCACCGAGTTGCTCGCCACCACCGGATCGGGCAGCGGGATACCCGAGCCCGGGGCGTCGGACGACCCTCCGCCCGGCACCGGTGTCCGGGCGCTGACCGTCACGCCGTGTGCGTTGAGCCGGTCCACCAGGGCGGCGTCCAGCTCACCCGGGAGGTCGACCAGCCAGCTCTCGTCGTAACCCTGACCGACGCGGGGCAGCCCGCCCGGGGTCAGGGCGACCACCTCGCCCAGCTGGTCGGGGAACTCCACCATGCCGACCACCCGCCACCTGCCGGAACCGTCGGCCGCGGCGACCGTCCCGCCGACCCGTACGCCCAGTCGTGTGGCGGCCCGGGCGCTGACCATGACCTCGTCGGGGGCGGTGGGCACCCGGCCGGAGCGCAGCCGCACCGTCGAGCGGGGCAGCGGGTCCGTGAGGTCCAGCACCCGTCCGTCCAGCGTGATGGTCCGATCACCGATGAGGACCTCGAACGGCACCCACCAGCCGACCCGGCTGATCCGGCTGCCGGCGGGCAGTAGTGCCTCGACCTCTGTCCGGCTCACCGGCCGCTCCCGGTTCACCTGCTCACCCTGCCGGGCCCAGGTCGTCTCACCCCAGCCGTCCTGGTGCAGGGGATTCTCCGCCACCCAGCGCAGCTCGACGTCGGCGGCACCGCCCCGCTGGTCGAAGCGCTCGACCCGGGTGAGGTCGGCCATGTCGTAGCTGACCGCGACGAAACTCAACGCCGACACCGGCAACGCGATCATCGCCAGTACCAGCGCGGTACGCCCCCGCGCCCGGCGGGCCTCCCGCCTGGCGATCCGCAACGCCGCCCGCCAGGAGCCGACCGCCTCGCGGAGCCGACCGGGTCGTTCCCGCCGGACCGGCCGGCTCACCGGTCGCTGCCGGAGAGCAGGTGCTCGACCCCGGTCAGCGGCGCGGTGGAGTCGACCAGGACACCGTCGCGGAGGAAGACCACCCGGTCCGCCCAGCCCGCGTGCCGGGCCTCGTGGGTCACCAGCACCCCGGCCGCGCCCGCGTCGACCCGGCGGCGCAGCAGGTGCAGCACCGCCTCCCCGGTCTGCGAGTCCAGCGCCCCGGTCGGCTCGTCGGCCAGCACCAGCCGTCGCTCGCCGACAAGTGCCCTGGCGATCGCCACCCGTTGCTGCTGCCCGCCTGACATCTGGTCGGGAAAACGCCCGCCGAGCCCGGTCAGGCCCACCTCCTCCAGGGCGGCCAGCGCCGCCCGCCGGGCCTGCCGCACCCCGACCCCGTCGAGTTCGAGCGGGAGGGAGACGTTCTCGGCGGCGGTGAGGCTGCCGAGCAGGTTCAGATCCTGGAAGACGTAGCCGATCCGGCGGCGACGCATGCGGGCCAGCCGTCGCCCGTCCAGCCCGCCGAGCGGTTCCCCCTCGACCAGCACCTCGCCCCCGGTCGGCCGGTCGAGGCCGCCGGCCAGGGTGAGCAGGGTCGACTTGCCCGAGCCCGAGGGACCCATCACGGCCACCAGTTCCCCCGGCCGGACGGTGAGGCTCACCCCGCGCAGCGCGTGCACCGTGGCCTCGCCACTGCCGTGGGTCCGGTGGACGTCGCGCAGTTCGAGTATCGCGGAGTCCCGGTCGGTCACCGGCTTGCCTCCTGGTCGGTCCGGTCCACCACCTCCGGCGGTGACCCGCTGCGGGCGGTCGGCGGGGTGGGCCGGTACCGGACCAGACTCGTCTCGCAGTGGTCGAGCCAGCGGACCTCCGCCTCGGCCTGGAACATCATCGCGTCCAGCACCAGCCGCCAGGGCAGGTCCTCCGGCCGGTCGCTGGCGTACTTCAGCCGGGTCAACTCCTGGAGGGTACGCATGGTGGCGCTGCGCTGGGTCTGCACCACGGCCCGGACGTCCACGCCGGGGGTGGTCAGTGCGAGAGCCAGCTTGATGGAGAGTTCGTCGCGGGGTCGGTCGGTGCGGCTGATCGGGGTGACGAACCACAGCGCCAGGTCCGCCCGTCCGGCATCGGTGATCTCGTACGGCCGCTGGCCGCCCTCGTGCTCGGGCAGCGAGCGGACCAGGCCGTCGCGTTCCAGCCGGTTGAGGGTGGTGTAGACCTGCCCGATGTTCAGCGGCCAGGTCGAGCCGGTCGACTCCTCGAACGCGGCCCGGAGTTGGTAGCCGTACATCTGGCCGCGCTCGAGCAGGGCGAGCAGGCCGTGACGGATGGACATGGCAACGGAGTATGCATACCCCGTATGCGGACCGCAACCGCTGCACGTGCGGAACCGCCCTGGAGACCCGCTGAATCGGTCGAATATGCCGGAAAACCCCCGGCCGGGCGGCGGTGATCTGTCTCTCCGGGAAACCGGTGTCGACGCCGGCCCGGCACGTCGGCCGGTCGGTGCGGTCGCCCGGCGGCCGGTTCGGTCAGGTGGGTCGGTCAGGTGGTCACGTGGGGCGGCCGGGGAACGGGACGGTCAGCGGGGCGATCCCGGCGCTGCGCCGCCAGCGGGTGGCCCGTACCGCGCAGTCGGTAAGCGCGTTGAGCGCCCGGGTGCGGTCCGCGCCGGTGGTGACCGGCAACGCCGCCCGCCAGAACGCCGCGGTGCGCTCCTCCACCTGCACCGCCAGCCGCAGCGCGCTGGCCCGGTCGGTGACCGGGAACGGAAGCGCATAACCGGCCTGGTCGGCGGGGACCGCACCACCGGCGGCACTGAGCTGGAGCACCAGCGCGTCGCGTCGGGCCCGGTGGGCCGCCTCGGCGGTGCGGGCCGCCCGCCGGTCGGCGTCGGTGAGGCGTACCCCGATCGGGCCGTAGGCGTAGATCGCGGCGTACTCGGCGGCCAGCGCGTCGGCGAGCGCGTCGCCGGGGGCGGACGGGGCGGTACGGCGGTTCACTTGAGCGCCTCCAGGTGGGTGGCCCGGGCGGCGGCGATCGAACCGAGCACGGCGACCCGGTCGGCCGGCGCGTCGGCGCAGGCCCTGGCCGCGTTGTCCCGGCCGCTCTGCTCGGCGGCCCGCAGTTCGGTCAGGAGGGTGTTCCGCGCGCCGTCGCCGGTGGTCGGGCCCGGTGACGCCGGGCCGGTGGGTTCGGGGCGGCCGATCAGCCGGCGCAGCTCGTCGGCGTGCGCGGCGTGCGCGTCGGCGATCGGGGTGAGCCGGTCGGCCAGCCCCGGGTCGGCGGCGATCGCGGCCCGGTGCCGGTCGGCCAGCGCCCGGGACTCGCCGGCGAGGGGCTCCAGCGGGTCGGGCGGTGGGGCGGGCTCGTCGCGGTCGAGGAGACCACAGCCGGTCAGCGGTACGGCGGCGACGCCGACCGTCAGGAGCGCGCCGGCGCGCAGCACTGTGCGCCGGGATCGTCCCGTTCCGTCGGGGTGCGTTGTCGTTCTGCCCGTGGCCACCGGACAAGTCAACACCATCCGTGTGGGCCGGCGGGCGACCGCCGTCGGTGCGCCGCCGGGACCGTCGTCCCGACGGCGCGTTACGCTCTGCGCAACCACCGGCGCTGCCGCCCCGGTGGCGTCCCGGCGTGCCGGTCCGACGACCGCCGCCGCTCAGGAGAAGGGTGCCCAGATGACGCAGCGTGGTCGTGCTACCAGGCCGACGGCGCCGGCGGGACGATCCCGTCGCACCGACGGCCCCCGGGGCGGGGACCGCGCGGGCGCATCCCGGGGCGACCTGGCCGCCCGCCGCACCAGGCTGCGCGACGTGATCGGGCCGGTGATCACCGAGGCGGGCTACGACCTGGAGGACGTCTCCGTCTCCCGGGCCGGCCGCCGGCACGTGGTGCGGGTGATCGTGGACGCCGACGGCGGAATCAACCTGGACGCCGTCGCGGACGTCTCCCGGGTGATCTCGGCGGCGCTGGACGCGGCCGAGGAGTCCGGCGGGGACATCGTGGCGGGGGAGTACCAACTGGAGGTCAGCTCCCCGGGGGTCGACCGCCCGTTGACGCTGCCCCGGCACTGGCGACGCAACGCCGGCCGGCTGGTCAAGGTGACCGTCCGGGCCGAGCGGCCCGAGGGGGAGCCCGCCGTGGACCGTCAGGTCACCGGCCGGGTGGTGACGGCCGACGACGAGCGGGTGGTGCTGGAGACCGGGTCCGGCCCGGTGGAACACCGCTACGCCGAACTCGGTCCCGGCCGGGTGCAGGTCGAGTTCCACCGCCTGGACGAGATCGACGAGGCGGACGAGTCCGGCGCGGACGACGAGTCCGGCGACGACACCGACGACGAAGATGACGACGACGAAGATGTGGAGGACGAGGAGAGGTGAACATCGACCTCGCGGCGCTGCGCGCACTGGAGCGCGAGCGGGAGATCCCGTTCGACACGATCCTCGCGGCGATCGAGACCGCGTTGCTGACCGCCTACCGGCACACCGAAGGTGCCGAGTCACACGCCCGGGTGGAGATCGACCGTAGGAACGGGGCCGCCCAGGTCTACGCCCAGGAGCTGGACGACGACGGCAGTGTGGTGCGGGAGTGGGACGACACCCCGCACGACTTCGGCCGGATCGCGGCGATGACCGCCAAGCAGGTGATCCTCCAGCGGCTGCGGGAGGCCACCGACGAGGTGCACTTCGGCGAGTACGTCGGCCGCGACGGCGACCTGGTGACCGGCGTGGTCCAGGCGCACGAGGCCCGCAGCGAGAAGGGCATCGTCAGCGTCGACCTCGGCAAGCTGGAGGGCGTGCTGCCGCAGTCCGAGCAGGTGCCCGGCGAGCGTTACACCCACGGTGAGCGGATCCGCTGCGTGGTGGTGCACGTGACCAAGGGGATGCGCGGTCCGCAGATCACCCTGTCCCGGTCCCACCCGGCGCTGGTGAAGAAGCTCTTCGCGCTCGAGGTGCCGGAGATCGCCGACGGCACGGTCGAGATCGGGGCGATCGCGCGTGAGGCAGGTCACCGCACCAAGATCGCCGTACGCTCCGCCGTCCAGGGCGTGAACGCCAAGGGCGCCTGCATCGGTCCGATGGGTCAGCGGGTCCGCGCGGTGATGAGCGAGCTGCACGGCGAGAAGATCGACATCATCGACTGGTCGGACGACCCGGCGACCTTCGTCGGCAACGCGCTGTCGCCGGCCAAAGCGCTCCGGGTCGAGGTGGTCGACCTGGCCACCCGGACGGCCCGGGTCACCGTTCCGGATTTCCAGCTCTCCCTCGCCATCGGGCGGGAGGGGCAGAATGCCCGGCTTGCCGCGCGATTGACCGGTTGGCGGATCGACATCCGCTCCGATGCGGAGCAGGCCGGCACCGGCGGTCGGGGCGGGGTCCCGGAGCCGGGCGGAGCGATCTCGGGCGGCTAGGGGTAGACTTCTTCCAGTGGTACGACGCGTGCAACCGGAGCGCACCTGTGTGGGTTGCCGGAAACGCGCGCCGGCCAGCGAATTGCTGCGGATCGTCGCGGTCGGTGACGAGGATGGTCACAGTCTCCGGCCTGATCCGAGCCGCAGTCTGCCGGGTCGGGGAGCGAACCTGCACCCGGATCCGGCCTGCTTCGCGCTGGCGGTGCGGCGTCGCGCCTTCGGGCGGGCGCTGCGGCTCACCGGGGTCCCTGACCACGGTGCCGTCGCGGAGCACGTCGATGCGCCAACCACTACGCCCGGTCAACCCGACCGGGCGAGGGTCGCTAGCAAGGTAGGACGACCGACATGAGCACACGATGAAGTCCCTGAAATGACCAGGCTTCAAGTGCAGGAGTGAGGTCGCTGCGGGTGCTGCCCGCACGACCTCGGAGTGAGGAGTGCAGTGGCAGGTAAGGCCCGCGTACACGAGCTTGCCAAGGAGCTCGGGGTCGAGAGTAAGACAGTGCTCGCCAAGCTGAAGGAAATGGGCGAGTTCGTGAAGTCCGCGTCCAGCACCGTCGAGGCGCCTGTCGCCCGACGGCTGCGTGGCGCATTCGTGGCGTCCGCCGGTGGTTCGTCGGCACCGACCGCTCCGGCGGCGGCCCCGAGCCCGGCACCGACCCCGACGCCGTCCCCGACCCCGGGTGCCCCCCGGGTCTCGGCCCGGCCGATGCCGCCCCGGCGGCCGACCGCGCCGACCCCCGGACCGAAGCCCAAGGGCCCGGTCCCTGGCCCGCCGCAGCCGGTGACCCCGGTCGCCAAGCCGGCGAGCGCACATGACATCGAGGTGGCGGCCGCCGAAGCGCGCGCCGCCGCGCTGAAGGCCGAGCAGGAGGCGGCGGTCAAGGCCGCCCAGGCCGCTCGGCAGCAGCAGCGGGACAACGTCCGACGGGAGCCCCCGACCGAGGGTGGTCCCCGTCCGGGTCCGCGTCCTGGTCCGAACGCCGTGCCGCCGCGTCCGGGTACCCCGGCCGCCGGTCGTCCCGGTGGTGCCCCGGCGGGTCCGGGTGCCCGGCCCGGTGGTCGTCCGCCGGCGCGCGGCGCCGGTAACAACCCGTTCGGCATCCAGGGCGGTCAGCCCCAGCGGCCCCCGGCCGCCGGTGCGGGCGGTCCCCGGCCGAGTGGTCCGGCCGGCATGCCGCCGCGTCCGAGCCCGGCCTCCATGCCGCCGCGTCCGAGCCCGGCCTCCATGCCGAGCCAGCGGCCCACCACGGGTCGCCCCGGCGGCCCCGGTGGCGGTCGTGGTGGCCCCGGTGGCGGCGCTGGTCGTCCCGGTGGCGGTGGCGGTGGCTTCCGCCCCGGTGGCGGCGGTGGCGCCGGCGGTGGTGGTGGTTACCGTGGTGGTCCCGGTGGCGGCGGTGGCGCCGGCGGCGGTGGCTACCGTGGTGGCCCCGGTGGCGGCGGTGGCGCTCCCGGTGGCGGTTTCCGTCCGGGTGCCCCGGCCGGTGGCGGTGGTCGTCCCGGTGGCGGCGGCCGTGGCCGTGGCGGTGGCGCCGCGGGTGCCTTCGGGCGTCCGGGTGGCCGACCGACCCGTGGTCGCAAGTCCAAGAAGCAGCGCAGACAGGAGTTCGACAACCTGTCGGCTCCGACCATGAGCTCGGGTGCTCCCCGGGGTCAGGGTCAGGTCGTCAGGCTCTCCCGCGGCGCTTCGCTGTCGGACTTCGCCGACAAGATCAACGCCAACCCGGGTTCGCTGGTCCAGGAGATGTTCAACCTGGGCGAGATGGTCACCGCGACCCAGTCCTGCTCCGACGAGACCCTGCTGCTGCTGGGTGAGCACCTCGGCTTCGACGTGCAGATCGTCAGCCCGGAGGACGAGGACCGTGAGCTGCTCGCGCAGTTCAACATCGACCTCGACGCCGAGGTCGCGGCGGACCGCCTGGTCAGCCGTGCGCCGGTGGTGACCGTCATGGGTCACGTCGACCACGGTAAGACCAAGCTGCTCGACGCGATCCGCAAGGCGAACGTCGTGGCCGGCGAGGCGGGTGGCATCACCCAGCACATCGGCGCGTACCAGGTCCACGTCCCGCACGAGGGCGAGGACCGCGCGGTCACCTTCATCGACACCCCGGGTCACGAGGCGTTCACCGCCATGCGTGCCCGTGGTGCCCAGGTCACCGACGTCGTGGTGCTGGTGGTGGCGGCCGACGACGGTGTCATGCCGCAGACCATCGAGGCGCTCAACCACGCCAAGGCGGCCGACGTCCCGATCGTGGTGGCGGTCAACAAGGTCGACAAGCCGGATGCCAACCCGGACAAGGTCCGCCAGCAGCTGACCGAGTACGGCCTGGTCGCCGAGGAGTACGGCGGCGACACCATGTTCGTCAACGTGGCGGCCAAGCCCGGCATCGGCATCGACGAGCTGCTGGACGCGGTCCTGCTGACCGCCGACGCGTCGCTGGAACTGACGGCGGCGATCGACGGACCGGCGCAGGGTGTGGCCATCGAGGCGCACCTGGACAAGGGTCGCGGTGCGGTGGCCACGGTGCTGGTGCAGAAGGGCACCCTGCGTGCCGGTGACTCGATCGTCGCCGGTGGGGCCCACGGCCGGGTCCGCGCCATGCTCGACGAGAACGGCAACCAGGTCACCGAGGCAGGTCCGGCCCGTCCGGTGCTGGTTCTCGGTCTGACCGCGGTGCCGGGCGCGGGTGACACCTTCCTCGCCGCGGCGGACGACCGCACGGTGCGGCAGATCGCCGAGCAGCGGCAGGCACGGCGGCGGGCGGCGTCCTTCGCCAACTCCCGTGGCCGGGCCACCCTCGAGACGCTCATGGAGCAGCTCAAGGAGGGCGAGAAGACCTCGCTCAACCTGGTGCTCAAGGGCGACGTCTCCGGTTCCGTGGAGGCCCTCGAGGACGCGCTGTTCAACCTCGACATCCCGGAAGAGGTCCAGCTCAGGATCATCCACCGGGGCGTGGGCGCGATCACCGAGAGCGACGTCATGCTCGCGAGCGCCTCGTCCGAGGCGGTCACGATCATCGGCTTCAACGTGCGGGCCGCCAACAAGGTCCGCGAGATCGCCGACCGCGAGGGCGTGGAGATCCGGTACTACACGGTCATCTACCAGGCCATCGAGGAGATCGACGCCGCGCTCAAGGGGCTGCTCAAGCCGGAGTACGAGGAGGTCGAGCTGGGCAGTGCGGAGATCCGCGACGTCTTCCGCTCGTCCAAGATCGGCAACATCTCCGGTTGTATCGTCCGGTCCGGCATCATCCGCCGCAACGCCAAGGCGCGGCTGCTGCGGGACGGGGCGGTCGTGGCGGACAATCTCACGATCAGTTCGCTCAAGCGGTTCAAGGACGACGCGACGGAGGTCCGCGAGGGCTTCGAGTGTGGTCTGACGCTGGCCGGTTTCAACAACGTCCAGGTCGGCGACACCATCGAAACCTTCGAGATGCGGGAGAAGCCGCGCGCCTGATCCGAGGCTGACACAGTGCTCAAGGGGTTTACGCCTTCCGGCGTAAACCCCTTGAGCATGTCCGGGGTGGTTCCGTAACGTCCGGGGCGATGTATACCGGAACCGCACTCTTCGACCTGCTCCTGCCGGGCGACTCCCGATCGCTCAAGGCAAAGAGATCGTATGTCCGGCCGATCGTGGCGGCACTACGCCGCTTCGAGGTGTCGGCCGCCGAGGTGGGCGCGCTCGACCTGCACGGTCGGGCCGAGATCGGGGTGGCCGTGGTGGCCGCCGAGGCGGCTCACGTCCGCGATGTGCTCGACTCCTGCGAACGACTGGTCGCCGACCGCCCCGAAGTCGACCTCCTCTCCGTCCGCCGCCACCTCCACACCCCCGAAACCTGACCCCCCACCCCCGCCCCCCACCCGGCCGTCTCCCGGTCCGCCTGGCCTCGGTGATCAAGAGGTTTGCGTCAGTCTGAAGATCAAAGCTGACGCAAACCTCTTGATCACCGAGGCGGTACGGGGGGTGGGTGGGGAGGTGGAGTCGGGTGGGGAGCGGGGTGGGTGGGGGTGGGTGGGTGGGGGCGGGGTGGGGGCGGGGCGCGGGTAGTGTTCGGGTGTTGGGTGGTCGGGGTTCGGTGGCGTTCGGCGCTGCTGCTCCGGCTGCGGAAGGAACGCCCTGGAGGTGGGGGACATGACTGATCCGGCCAAGGTTCGCCGGCACGCGGAGCGGATTCGCGAACTGGTCGCTTCGGTGGTGCGGAGCCAGATCAAGGACCCCCGGCTCGGGATGGTGACCATCACCGACGCCCGGATCACCGCCGACCTGCGCGACGCCACCGTCTTCTACACAGTGCTCGGCGACGCGACGGCCCAGGCCAGCACCGCCGCCGCGCTGGAGAGCGCCAAGGGGATGCTGCGCAGCACCGTCGGCAAGGCCCTCGGGCTGCGTCACTCACCCTCGTTGACCTTCGCCCTGGACGACGTGCAGGACCAGGTCAAGCAGATCGACGACCTGCTCGCCCAGGCCCGCAACGCCGACGCCGAGGTGCAGCGGCTGGCCGCCCAGGCGAAGTACGCGGGTGACGCCCAGCCGTACCGGGTCGACGAAGAGGACGACGACGCGGAGGACGAAGCCGTCGACACCGACGCGTCAGCGACGGACCGACGGTGACAGCCGCCCCGGGCACGGCCGGCGGGATCCGCGCCGGGTCGCCGTCCGCCGGCCCCGGTGAGGACGACTGGGCTGCCGCCGTCGCGGCGGTACGTGGCCTGCCGGCCGACGCCAGGGTGCTGCTGATCTGTCACGTCAACCCGGACGGTGACGCGCTGGGCAGCATGCTCGGCTTCGGACTGGGCCTGCGGCGGCTCGGCGTACGCCGGTTGCAGGCGACCTTCCCGGGGCCGCCCGAGGTGCCGGAGCCGTTCCGCTGGCTGCCCGGCATCGACCTGCTGGTGCCGGCGGCCGAGGCGTACCCGGATCCGGATCTCGTCGTCTGCTTCGACGCCGCGAGTGAGTCGCGTCTCGGTGACCTGGTCGACCGGCTCGACACCGCCGGCACTGCTGTGGTCCTCGACCACCATGCCTCGAACACCGGCTTCGGTGCGGTGCATCTGGTGGACCCGGGGGCGGCGGCCACCTCGGTCGTCGCCGAACAGCTGCTCGCCCGGCTCGACGTGCCGTTGGACGCGGAGATCGCGGCGGGCCTCTACGTAGCGCTGACCACCGACACCGGCTCGTTCCGGTTCGCGGCGACCACCCCCGAGGTGCACCGGCTCGCCGCCCGACTGCTCGCCACCGGCCTGCGCCCCGGCGACATCTCCCGCGAGGTCTTCGACACCCGGCCGTTCGGTGCGGTCCGGCTCTTCGGTGAGGTGCTGGGCCGGGCCCGGCTCGAACCGGCGGCCGCTGCCGGACACGGTCTGGTCTGGACCGACGCCACCCTCGACGACCTGGCCCGGCACGACCAGCGGCCGTACGTGCTGGAGTCGCTGATCGACTCGGTGCGTTGCACCGCCGAGGCGGACGTCGCGTGCGTGCTCAAGCAGGTCGGGCCGGACGAGTGGGCGGTGTCGATGCGGAGCAAGGGTGCCGTCGACGTCAGCGCCGTGGCGGTGGCGCTTGGTGGCGGAGGTCACCGTTTCGCCGCCGGTTTCACCGGACGCGGTGACGCCGACCAGGTCATGGCCCTGATCAAGGCGGAGTTGGACGGGGCGTTGACTGCCGGCCGTGCCGATGCCGACGGGTGTCGGTCTTCCCGCACACGGTGAGCCCGGAGAGAATCGGACGATGGAGCAGCCGCACGAGATCGCCCTGGACGTCTCCCGCACCTGGGACAGGCCGGTGGTCACCGTGCCGGTGCTGGCCTGTATCTCCCTGGTCGGTGGGCAGTTCCCGTCGTTCTCCGCCCAGGCCAACCTCTGGACGTTGGGCACCGGCGGTGCGCTGATCTGGCTCGGCCTCGGCAACCGCGTGCAGCGCCGTCCGGCACCGCGCCGGTTGGGTCGGGGCACCGCGTGGTGGCTGCTCCCGGCGGCGGTGTTCGGTGTCCTGGAAGGTGCCACCTTCGTCATGTCGGTCGGGGACGAGTTCCCCACCTTCTCCCGCCTGGCCGACCCACTGCTGGAAGACGAACTGGTCCGCTCGGCGGCCTGGTTCGTCTGGTTGGCCGCGTTCTGGGGGCTGGTGCGCCGGTGATGCGTGCCCTTGCCATCGGTGGCTTCCTCGCCTCACTGGTGCTCTTCGCGGCGGTCGAATGGGCCTCCCGCCGGGAGGACTCCCGGATTCCGTCATTGGGCGACGTCTGCGCCTACGTGATGCGGTACGAGGTCGGCCCGGTGCCGGTCGGCCGGATCGGGCTGTTCGGCTTCTGGTGGTGGCTGGGCTGGCACTTCCTGGCCCGCTGAGCACCAACCGCCCGGCGTCCGACAGTCGGCGTGGTGCGGACGGTCCCGGGCAGCCGGTGGCAGGCGACCGAGCCTACTGACCACCGCTGTGCCGCGCCCCGGCCCGCCAGGGTGCCGACGACATGCCCGCGTGCCCGCGTGCCCCGTGCCCCGCGCCCCGTGCGCCCCGCCCGGTGCGGCGAGACACGCCGGCGGGGTGGTCCGTTCGTCGGCTCTGGCGATGGCTCGTGCGTGACGGTCGGCCGCCGGGCCGGCCGCGCGTCGGGTCGTTCCTGACCGGTCCAGATGGCGGGAAGAGTGGACACCATGTGGAAAGTAAACGTTAACTTGGGAAAGGCCGACGTCGCGTCGCGACGCAGGTCGTGGGCGGTAGTGCCACACCCGGCGCCGCCTCCCTCCAGGGTCTGACCGACCCGGGCTCACGCTGCCAGGCGAGCCGCTCCGGTGATCCCGGGCCGCCCTTCCGGCGCTCAGCAGGACCGCCCGTAGGGCCACCTGTTCCGGTGACCCGCACCCTGGAAGGACACCGCCATGGCGACCAAGCCCAAGACCGAGACCACCGACGAGGCCCGCGAGCAGATGCGCCGCGCGTTGCAGACCTCCATGGACACCCGTCAGTGACGCCGACCCACCGTCGGTGACGCCGACGAGTGTCGGCGTCGGCGTCACCGTGGGCCGCCGGCCCCGTCCGGCCGGGCTCAACAAGGCAGCCGTGCCCGGCCTGACCTCGCTGCCGGACCAGTCGAGATCATGACAGCACCGACTGTTCCTGGGCGGCGATCCTGCTCTGGATGATCGCCCTCAGCGGATGGTCGATCCGGGTGAGGAGGGCCGCCGCCTGCGTCCAGGCCGCGCGGGCCGCCTCGGTGGCCCCGGCGGCGTCGCGGGTGTCCCCGAGGTGCTGCAGTGTCTCCGCCTCGAAGAGGCGATGGTCGAGCAGCCGGTGGAGTTCCAGGGAGCGCTGGTAGCAGCGGGTCGCCGCCTGGTGGTCGCCGAGCCGGTGGTACGCGTAGCCGAGACTGTCCCACGAACTCGCCTCCCCGACCGGTCAGCGAGCTGCTGCTGTAACTCCAGCGCCTCCCGGCAGTGCTCGACCGACCGCCGGTGGTCGCCGAGCTGCGCGTAGTCCCAGCCCACCGAGTTCAACGCCCTGGCCTGGGCGATGAGGTTACCGGTGGCCCGGAAGAGCTCCAGGGCGCGCAGGTCGTGCCGGAGCGCCTCCTGCTGGCCGCCGAGATATTCGCAAACCCAACCCATGGTGACGCAGGTCCACCCCTGACCGTCGAGGTCCCCGGCCGCCGTGTAGTGCGCCATGGCCTGCTCAAGATGGACCCAGGATTCCTCGTGCCGGTTCTGCCCGCTGAGGGCGTGTGACAGCTCGCGATGCGCCGACGCGACCATCGCCCGGATCGGCGATCCGCTCGGCGCAGCGCAGCGCCGTCCGCTGGGTGACTGTCACGTCGTTCCAGTGCCCCTGCCGGTTGCAGAAGGTGGTCAGGCACCAGGCCAGTTGCCAGGCGTGCCGGTCGAAGCCCGTCCCGGCAGCCGCCTCGACCGCCGCCACCAGGTGGGGTCGTTCGGCGGCGAACCACCCGGTGGCCGCGTGGTCGCTCTGCGGGGTGACGACCGTCACGCCGGAGTCCGGTGGGTCGAGGACGATGGCGTCCCGGTGCGGCCACAGCAAGCGGTCGGCGGTGTGCAGGTAGTGGTCGAAGAGCCGGCGGCGGGCCGCCGTCCGCCCCGGGGCGTCGGCGGCCAGTTCGACCGCGTACGCGCGCAGCAGGTCGTGCAGGGTGTAGCGGCCGGGACGGTGTTCGTTGACCAGGTGTGCGCGGGCCAGCTCGGCCAGGGCCGACCGGGCCCGGTCGACCCTGTCGCCGGTCAGGCTGGCAGCGGCCGGCACCGTGACGTCCGCGCCGGCGCCGCTGCCGACCGTGCGCAGCGGCCGACTGTCGCGGCCCCCTCGTTCGGGGTCCAGGGCCCGCCGCAGGTGGGAGACGTGGCTGCGCAGCGTCGCGGTGGCGGCGTCGGGCACGGGGTCACCCCACAGCGCCGCGGCCAGCCGACCCGCCGGCACCGACCGGCCGCGTTCCAGCACCAGCACCGACAACAGGACGACCAGCTGAGGGCCCAGCCGCAGCGGAGTGCCCCCGATGGAAGGAGCCGGAATGGGACGAGCGATGAGCGTGGTTGCCGATCGGCTGCTGGCGGCGGTGGCCCCGCAGGTCACAGCCACCGCCGTGACCTGCACCTTCTGGAAGACCCGGTGCGTGACGGGCAACTCCAGCAGCGGCTGCGCGAGCACCAACCACAAGTGGACCCAGTACGTCTACAAGTGCAGCGACGGTAGCGAGCGTATCGAGTTCGGCCACTGCGGCTGCTGACCCGGACCGTCGGTTCACCACCGGGTGGCCACCGGTCCGGACTGCGGGCCGGTGGCCACCCGGCCAGCCCGTGTTTCGACATTTTCGACATCGAATGGAGCCGTGAGGTGCTTCTCCTCGCGGCTGCGGTCACCATCGTCGGCGTACTTGTTGCCGTCAATTTGTTGCTGTGTCTGGGAATTGTGCGGCGGGTGCGGGAACACGCCACCCGGCTGGCCGCCCTGCCCGAACTGCCGGCCGACGGGATGCTGCCGGTGGGCGCACCGGTCGGGAGCTTCACCGCCCACGCGGTCGACGGCACCCCGGTGACCCGGGAGTCGCTACCGGACGGCGGGCTCTGCGTCTTCCTCGCCGCCGACTGCCCGCCCTGCCGGGACGAACTGCCCGACGTGGTCGAGGCGGCGGCAGCCGGGCGACGGGTGGTGGCCGTGGTCGTCGGGGACGACGGCGCGGAGCCGATGGTGTCATCGCCGGCTGCGACGCTGCCGGGGCGACCGGACGAGTTTGTTGATCTCGCACCGGCTCGGGGCGGTGCGGGACGCGGACACGATCGCGGTGCTGGACGCGGGACGGATCGTAGAACGCGGCACCCATCGTGACCTGATGCGCCATGACGGTCACTACGCACGCCTGTTCCGGCTCCAGGCGGACGGCTACCACGACGGGCTCCCGGCCCGGACCGGGTGACGGCGATGGTGGTCGACGTGTGCCGCCCCGTTGCGGTGACCGGGCCGGGGTGGACGCCGTGACCGGGCCGGTCGGCGCGTTGCTGCTCGGGTCGGTGCCGGTCGCGGCGGCGGTCGTCCTCGTGGGGCTGCGCCGCAGTCGGCTCGTCGTCACGGTCTCCGGCGACAGCATGGCGCCGACCCTGCGCTCCGGCGACCGGGTGCTGGCCCGCCGGATCCGGTCGGAGCACCTCCGGACCGGGCAGATCGTCGTCCTGCGCCGTCAGCACCGCGCACGGGACGGCACGGTCGGCGGGCACCCGTTGATCGTCAAGCGGGTGGCGGCCGTGTCGGGTGAGCCGGTCCCGCCCGGCCTGCGCGCCGCCCCCGGTGTCGGGGACGACCTGACGGTGCCCCCGGCCGGTTGCTCCTGCTCGGCGACAACCCGGCGGTCAGCTTCGACTCGCGGCAGTCCGGCTACGGGCACGCCGACCAGGTGGTGGGGGTGGTCGACAGGCGGCTCGGCGGCCCGTCGATCCGGCCGGTACCGGCCGGGTTGTCCGGCGGGGCCGAGGTTCGTAAGGGATGACAAGTCTTGTGATCCTTACCCGGCCATGACAGGATCAGCGGCGATGACCCCCTCTGCCGCCCCGTCTACCGCCGCCCCGTCCGCCGTGGCCTCGCCGCGTCGGATCGCCGCGCTGGCGCTGCCCGCCCTGGTGGTGCTCGCCGCCGAGCCGCTCTATGTGCTGGTCGACACCGCGGTGGCCGGGCACCTCGACCGGGTGGCGCTCGCCGCGCTCGCCGTCGGCGGCACCGTGCTGACCCTCGTCGCCTGGCTGGGGGCCGTGCTGGCGTACGGGATCACCGGCCGGGCGGCCCGCCGGTTCGGCGCGGGCGACCGGGCCGCCGCCGTGGCCGAGGGTGTCCAGGCATCCTGGCTGGCGTTCGGCGTGGGGACACTCGTCGCGCTCGGCATGCAGCTCGGGGCCGGGCCGTTGACCGACCTCCTGGCCGGTCCCGGGGAGGTGGCCGACGCGGCCGAGCGGTGGTTGCGGGTCGCCGCGCTCGGCGCTCCCGGCCTGCTGCTCGCCGCCGCCGGCAACGGCTGGCTGCGCGGGGTGCAGGACACCCGCCGGCCGCTGTGGTTCGTGCTCGGCCCCAACCTGCTCTCCGCGCTGCTCTGCCCGCTGCTGGTCTATCCCGTCGGCTGGGGGCTGACCGGTTCGGCGGTGGCGAACGCGTTCGCCCAGACCGTCTCCGGTGGGCTGTTCGTCGCCGCCCTGGTGGGCGAGCGGGTGGCGTTGCGCCCCCGCCCGGCGGTGCTCCGCCAACAGGTGATGTTCAGCCGGGACCTGCTGGTCCGGGGCGTCGCCTTCCAGGCCAGCTTCCTGTCCGCCACCGCCGTCGCGGCCCGGTTCGGGGCGGCGGCGGTCGGTGCGCACCAGATCGCCGTACAACTGTGGTTCCTCACCACCCTGCTGCTCGACGCCCTGGCGATCGCCGGGCAGGCGCTGGTCGGCGCGGCGCTCGGGGCGGGCGACGCCGCCGGCGCGCGTGTCCTGGCCCGCCGCCTCGCGTTGCTCGGGGCGGCGTGCGGTCTGGCGTTCGCGGTGCTCATCGCCGTCGGGGCCGGCGTCGTGCCCGGCTTGTTCAGCTCCGATTCCCGGGTACGCGAGCAGGCCATGGTCGCCTGGCCCTGGCTGGTGGCGCTGCAACCGCTCGGCGGCGTGGTGTTCGCCCTCGACGGGGTGCTGATCGGCGCCGGAGACGTGCGCTATCTGCGTAACCTGACGATCGTCGCGGCGTTCGGCGGGTTCCTGCCGGCGATCTGGCTGACCTACGTGTTCGACCTGGGTCTCGGCGGCATCTGGGCCGGGTTGACCCTGTTCGTGCTGCTGCGGCTGGCCGCCCTGCTGCTGCGGCTGCGCTCCGGTGGTTGGGCGGTGGTCGGCGCCGTACGCGGCTGACCAGGGCGGACCGGCCACCGGCGCGGGTGCTGCGGTGCCCGGCGGATCCCGGTTCCGGCCGGTCCGCCGCAGGGTGCCGTGCGGTGGCGGGCGACGCGACCCCGTCTGGCAGGCTTGGCAGTCGTGAACGGTGACGGTCTGATCGTGGTCGACAAGCCCGGCGGCATGACGTCGCACGACGTGGTGGCACGGATCCGCCGGCTGGCCCGGACCCGCCGGGTCGGGCACGGCGGCACCCTCGACCCGATGGCCACCGGTGTGCTGGTGATCGGGGTGGGTCGGGCCACCCGGCTGCTGACGTACGTGATCGGGGCGGGCAAGAGCTACACCGCGACGGTCCGGCTCGGGCAGGCCACCGTCACCGACGACGCCGAGGGCGACGTGCTCGCCAGCACGCCCGCCGGCGAGCTGACCGACGCCGCGATCCGGGCCGCGTTCGTGCCCCTCACCGGCGAGATCGACCAGGTGCCCAGTGCGGTCAGCGCCATCAAGATCAATGGAGAGCGGGCGTACAAGCGGGTCCGGGACGGGGAGAGCGTCGAGCTGCCCGCCCGCCGGGTCACCGTCTCCCGGCTGGACGTGCTGGCGATCCGCCGGAACACCCCGGACGTGGTCGACGTCGACGTCGACGTCACCTGCTCGTCGGGGACGTACATCCGGGCGCTGGCCCGCGACGCCGGTCTGTCGCTCGGCGTCGGCGGGCACCTCACCGCGCTGCGACGGACCGCTGTGGGCAGTTTCACCCTCGCCGAGGCGGCCACCCTCGCGGCGTTGGAACAGCGCGCGCCCGAGGTGGTCAACCTGCCCCTGGACACCGCCGCCGACAGGTACTTTCCGCGCCGGGAGGCCGGCGTCGACGAGGCGAAGGCGCTCTCCCACGGCGGTCCGCTCGACCCGGTGGGCATCGACGGGCCGTACGCCGTCTTCGGACCGGACGGTGGCCTGATCGCTATCGTCAGCGAACGGGACGGCCGGGCCCGCGCGGAGATCGTGCTCGCCCCGGCCTGACCGGGCCGCCGACCGGCGCCGACGGCGGCGGTCGGTGCGGACGGCGGACGGTACGGCACGACGAGCGGGGACGGCGACCGGGACGGGTCGACGGCGACGGGCACGGGTGGGCGCCGGTCAGCGGTGGAGCAGGAGAGGAGCGGCATGCAGCGGTGGCGGGGGTACGAGGCGACGCCCGGTGGGTGGGGGCGGTCGGTCGTCACCATCGGCGTCTTCGACGGCGTGCACCGGGGGCACCAGGCGACCATCGGGCACGCCGTGGCGCGGGCCCGCGAACTGGGCGTCCGGTCGGTGGTGGTGACCTTCGACCCGCACCCTGTCGAGGTGGTCCGCCCCGGCTCGCACCCGGCCGTGCTCACCGAGCCCGCCCGCAAGGCCGAGTTGATCGAGGCGCTGGGCGTCGACGTGCTCTGTGTGGTGCCGTTCACCGCCGAGCTCTCCCGGCTGTCGCCCGAGGCGTTCGTGCACGACATCCTGGTCGAGCGCCTGCACGCCGCGCTGGTCGTGGTGGGGGACAACTTCCGGTTCGGGCACCGGGCCGCCGGGAACGTCGAGCTGCTGGAACGACTCGGCGGGACCTTCGGCTTCGAGGTGGAGCACGCCCCGCTGGTCGCCGCCGAAGGCACGGTCTTCTCCTCGACGTACATCCGGTCCCGGGTCGAGGCGGGCGACGTCGCGGCGGCGGCGACCGTGCTCAGCCGACCGCACCGGCTCGAGGGGGTGGTGGTCCTGGGCGACCAGCGCGGCCGGGAGCTGGGCTTCCCCACCGCCAACCTGCGCTGCCCGCCGCACGCGGCGGTGCCCGCCGACGGGGTCTACGCCGGCTGGCTGGTGCGCGGAGGGACCGAGCGGCTGCCGGCCGCCATCTCGATCGGCACCAACCCGACGTTCGCCGGCCGGGAACGCCGGGTCGAGGCGCACGTGCTGGACTTCTCCGGCGACCTGTACGGCGAACAGGTCGCCCTGGACTTCGCCGCCCACCTGCGCGGCCAGATCCGGTACGACGCGATCGAGCCGTTGCTCGTCCAGATGGCCGAGGACGTCGCGCGGACCCGCCGGGCGGTCGCCTGACCCGCCGGGCGGGGGTGGGCCGGCGACCCGTCGTCGTCGCAGGCGTGGGCCTTGACCGGGCGGTTCCGCGACGGGCTGGTAGGGTGGCGGTGACGTCGGATGACCGACGCGGGGCCTCGCGTGCCTGCACGACGCCGCGGGTGCGAGGTTCGTCCGTCCCCGGTCCACTCGGACCCGAACGACGGACATCAGTTGTCAACCCACCGAAACAGGGAGAACATGGCGCTCGACCAGGAAGCCAAGGCCAAGATCCGCACGGAGTACGCGACCGCCGAGGGCGACACCGGTTCGCCGGAGGTCCAGGTCGCGGTCCTCACCAAGCGGATCGCGGAGCTGACCGAGCACCTGAAGGTGCACAAGCACGACCACCACAGCCGCCGTGGGCTGCTGCTGCTTGTCGGTCGGCGCCGTCGGCTGCTCAACTACGTCCAGAAGAAGGACATCAGCCGCTACCGGTCGCTGATCGAGCGGCTCGGCCTGCGCCGATGACGTGACGGGGGAGTGGCCACCGGGTCGCTCCCCCGTTCGGCACACCACTGAAGAAGAGGGCCGCGCGACCACCCGAGAGGGAGCCGGTCAGCGTACCGGTCTCCGGTAGTGGCCCCCGGGCATCCCGGCATCATGCCGGCCACCCGGGCGCTTCGATCGAAGACCGGCCGTCTGAGCAGCTCCGGTGTCGTGGGCCCACGACGCGAAGGAGTACCGCCGCACATGACCGAGACCAACCTCGGCACCGAATCCCGTACCGCCGTGATCGACAACGGGTCCTTCGGCACCCGTGAGATCACCTTCTCCACCGGCCGGCTGGCCCGGCAGGCCGCCGGTTCCGTCGTCGCCCAGCTGGGCGAGACGGTCGTGCTCTCCGCCACCACCGCCGGTAAGCACCCGAAGGAGCAGTTCGACTTCTTCCCGCTGACCGTCGACGTCGAGGAGCGGATGTACGCCGCGGGCCGGATCCCCGGCTCGTTCTTCCGCCGCGAGGGCCGGCCCAGCGAGGACGCCATCCTCACCTGCCGGCTGATCGACCGGCCGCTGCGCCCGTCGTTCGTCAAGGGCCTGCGCAACGAGGTCCAGGTCGTCGAGACCATCCTCGCGCTCGACCCGCAGCACCCGTACGACGTGGTGGCCATCAACGCCGCCTCGATGTCGACGAAGCTGTCCGGCCTGCCGTTCTCCGGCCCGATCGGGGCCACCCGGGTGGCCCACGTCGACGGCCAGTGGGTGGCCTTCCCGACCCTGGAGGAGCTGGCCCGCGCCACCTTCGACATGGTCGTCGCCGGCCGGGCGCTCGACGACGGCGACGTCGCGATCATGATGGTCGAGGCCGAGGCGACGCCGAACGCGGTGACCCTGATCGCGGGCGGCGCGACCGCCCCGACCGAGGAGATCGTCGCCAGCGGCCTGGAGGCCGCCAAGCCGGCGATCCGTGAGCTGTGCCGGGCGCAGAGCGAGCTGGCCGAGGTGGCCGCCAAGCCGGTCACCGAGTTCCCGGTCTTCCTGGACTACCAGGACGACATCTACCAGGCGGTGGCCGAGCTGGTCCGCGCCGAGGTGGGCGAGGCGCTGCAGATCGCCGGCAAGGCCGACCGCGAGGAGGCCCTGGACCGGATCAAGGCCAAGGTCGCCGAGGAGCTCGGCGGTCGGTTCGAGGGCCGGGAGAAGGAACTGTCCGCCGCCTTCCGGTCGCTTACCAAGTCCGAGGTCCGCAACCGGGTGCTGCGCGAGCAGGTTCGGATCGACGGCCGGGGTCCGCGCGACATCCGGGCGCTCACCGCCGAGGTCGGCGTGCTGCCCCGGGTGCACGGTTCCGCGCTGTTCGAGCGGGGCGAGACCCAGATCCTCGGGGTCACCACGCTGAACATGCTCCGGATGGAGCAGATGGTGGACACCCTCTCCCCGGAGAACCGCAAGCGCTACATGCACAACTACAACTTCCCGCCGTACTCGACCGGGGAGACCGGCCGGGTCGGCTCGCCGAAGCGGCGGGAGATCGGCCACGGCGCGCTGGCCGAGCGGGCCCTGCTGCCGGTGCTGCCGTCGCGCGAGGAGTTCCCGTACGCGATCCGACAGGTGTCCGAGGCGCTCGGCTCCAACGGCTCGACCTCGATGGGCTCGGTCTGCGCCTCGACGCTGGCGCTGCTGTCGGCCGGTGTGCCGCTCAAGGCGCCGGTGGCCGGCATCGCGATGGGCCTCATCTCCGACGAGGTGGACGGCAAGACCCAGTACGTGACGCTGACCGACATCCTCGGTGCCGAGGACGCGTTCGGTGACATGGACTTCAAGGTCGCCGGCACGCCGGAGTTCGTCACCGCGCTCCAGCTCGACACCAAGCTCAACGGCATCCCGTCGGACGTGCTCGCCGCCGCCCTCCAGCAGGCGAACGAGGCCCGGCAGACCATCCTCGGCGTGATGCAGGCGGCGATCGAGGCTCCGGCCGAGATGTCGGACTACGCCCCGCGGGTCACCACCGTCAAGATCCCGGTGGACAAGATCGGCATGGTGATCGGCCCGAAGGGCCAGACCATCAACGCCATCCAGGACGAGACCGGCGCTGAGATCTCCATCGAGGACGACGGCACGATCTACGTCGGCGCGACCAACGGCCCGTCGGCGCAGGCCGCCGTGGACCGGATCAACGGGATCGCCAACCCGACCCTGCCCAAGGCCGGCGAGCGGTTCCTCGGCACGGTGGTCAAGACCGCCGCGTTCGGTGCGTTCATCTCGCTGCTGCCCGGCCGGGACGGCCTGCTGCACATCTCCAAGGTGGGCGACGGCAAGCGGGTCGAGCGGGTCGAGGACTTCCTCAACGTCGGCGACAAGGTCGAGGTGGAGATCGCGGACATCGACGCCCGCGGCAAGATCTACCTGGACAAGGTCCGGCCGGAGGGCGCCGAGGCGCCGGCCGCCGGTGAGGCCGGTGAGGCCGCCGGTGGCGACCGGCCGGCCGGTCGCGGCGGTGACCGGGGTCCGCGTGACCGCGGTGACCGGGGCGGTGACCGGGGTGGTCGGGCCCCGTCCGGCGGCGAGCGTGGCCCGGAGCGCGGCGAGCGCCCGTCCGGCGGCGAGGGTGGCGACGGCGGCGAGCGTCCGCGTCGGCGTACCCGGCACAGCTGAGCAGTGACCGGCCGGGTGACGACACGACGTCGTCACCCGGCCGGTGTGTTCCCTCCACCCCTCGTCGCACCGAGAGCAGGTTTCCGTGAGCCGGGCCCAGCGTTCGCCGTTCTCCCCGGGCCGACGGCCGGTGACCCCGCCCGACCGCGTCCGGCACGCCACCGCCGGCCAGCCCGGTCGCGCCGGTGCGGCGTCCCGGGCGGTCACCCGGACGATCAGCGACGACCCGCTGGGCGGCACCGTGCGGCGTACCGTCCTGCCGAGCGGGCTGCGGGTGCTCACCGAGGCGATCCCGACGATGCGCAGCGTCTCCTTCGGCATCTGGGTCACAGTCGGTTCGCGGGACGAGACCGGCCCGCAGGCCGGCGCCGCGCACTTCCTGGAGCACCTGCTCTTCAAGGGCACCCACAAGCGCACCGCGCTGGAGATCTCCTCCGAGATCGAGGCGGTGGGCGGCGAGACCAACGCCTTCACCACCAAGGAATACACCTGCTACTACGCGCGGGTCCTCGACGAGGACCTGCCGCTGGCGATCGACGTGATGTGCGACGCGGTCGCTGACTCGGTGCTGGAGCCGGCCGACGTGGAGACCGAGCGCGGGGTCATCCTCGAAGAGATCGCCATGCACGACGACGAGCCCGGCGACGAGGTGCACGACCTGTTCGCCCGCGCCGTCTACGGTGACCACCCCCTCGGCCGGCTGATCTCCGGCACCGAGGAGACGGTCACCCCGATGACCCGCCGGCAGATCCAGGGCTTCTACCGCCGTCGTTACACCGCGCCGCAGATCGTCGTCGCCGCCGCCGGCAACCTCGACCACGCCACGGTGGTCAGGCTGGTCCGCCAGACGTTGCGCGGCACGCCGCTGGACACCGACCCGGCCGAGCCGGGCACCCCCCGGCCGACCACCCCGGCGGTACGCACGAAGCCGGCCACCGTCCTGGTCGAGCCGAAGGAGACCGAGCAGGCGCACGTCATCCTCGGCTGCCCCGGCATCGACCGGGTCGACGAGCGGCGGTTCGCCCTCGGGGTGCTCAACAACGTGCTCGGCGGCGGGATGTCCAGCCGGCTGTTCCAGGAGATCCGCGAACGCCGTGGCCTGGCCTACTCGGTCTACTCCTACGCCAGCCAGTACGCCGACAGCGGCCTGTTCGCCGTCTACGCCGGCTGCGCGCCGGGCAAGGTGGACGAGGTGCTCCAGCTGACCCGCGCCGAGCTGGCAAAGGTGGCCGCCGACGGGCTCACCGAGGCCGAGGTGGCCCGGGGCAAGGGGATGAGCAAGGGCTCGTTCGTGCTGGGCCTGGAGGACACCGGGTCCCGGATGAGCCGGCTGGCCAAGGGTGAGCTCCTCTACGGCGACCTGATGCCGGTGGACGAGCTGCTGGCCCGGGTCGACGCGGTGACCGTGGCCGACGTGAACACCCTCGCCGCCGAGCTGCTGAGCCGGCCGATGTCGCTGGCGGTGGTCGGCCCGTTCGGGAAGCACGACTTCACCGGCTGAGCAAGTGGCGACCCGGCTGAGCAAGTGGCGACCGGACCGGGGCCTCCGCTCCCGGCTGCCCCGGCCTAGCCGGACGACCCTTGCCGGCCCGTCCACCGTCCCGTGGGACGGTGGTGGTCCGGCGGTGGGCCGCGTCCCGATTGGGATAGGTTGTGCCCCGTGACTGAGGAGCAGACGAAGGACCGGGACCTGTCGATCCGGGTCGGTGTGCTGGGGGCCCGGGGCCGGATGGGCGCCGAGGTGTGCCGGGCGGTCGACGGGGCCGACGACCTGGCGCTGGTGGCGGCGATCGACCAGGGCGACGACCTGTCCGCGCTCTCCGCCGCCGAGGTGGTCGTCGACTTCACCACCCCGGACGTCGTCATGGACAATCTGCGCTGGTGCATCGACCAGGGCGTGCACGCGGTGGTCGGCACCACCGGCTTCAGCGAGCAGCGACTCGACCAGGTGCGCGGCTGGCTGGCAGACAAGCCCGACGTCGGAGTGGTGATCGCCCCCAACTTCGGCATCGGCGCGGTGCTGATGATGCAGTTCGCGACCCGGGCGGCCCGGCACTTCGAGTCGGTGGAGATCATCGAGCAGCACCACCCGCGCAAGCTCGACGCCCCGAGCGGCACCGCCACCCACACCGCCCGGCAGATCGCGCAGGCCCGCGCCGAGGCCGGTCTCGGCCCGATGCCGGACGCCACCAAGGACGAGGTCCCGGGGGCACGCGGCGCCGACATCGACGGGGTACGCGTGCACGCGGTCCGCGCCACCGGCCTGCTCGCCCACCAGGAGGTGCTGTTCGGCACCCTCGGCGAGACCCTGACCATCCGGCACGACTCGTACGACCGGGTCTCGTTCATGCCGGGGGTGCTGCTGGCCGTGCGGTCGGTCCGGCAGCGACCGGGCCTGACCATCGGCCTGGACGCCCTGCTCGACTAGCACCGGCTGACCATGCGCTGTCATGACCAGCCGGTGGTCGTCGTCAGCCGACCGGGTGGCGGGCCGGGGCGGTGCGGGGAGCGGGGATGGTGGGGGTGACGGTGAGGCCGGCGGGCAGGCCGGTGACCGTGGGATGGCCGGTGTGGTCGACGTGGACGTCGACCGGAGCCCCCGCCACCCGCAGACCGCGTACGGTCAGCGCGCCGAACTCCGGGCCGGCGAGCGGGCGGACGGTGACCCGCCCGTTCGGCACGTCCGGGTGCAGGCCCGCGCCCGCCTGCAGCAGCAGCACCGCCGACGCCGCCGACCAGGCCTGTGGCCGGCACGCCGCCGGATACGGCACCGGACGGCCGAGCAACGTGCGGTCGTCGCCGCCGTGCAGCTCGGGCAGCCGGTAGTCGAACGCCTCGGCCGCGCCGAGCAGCCCGTCGGCCAGGCCGAGCGCGGCCCGGTGGAAGCCGCCCCGGGCCAGCCCGGCCAGCACGATCGCGGTGTCGTGGGTCCAGACCGACCCGCAGTGGTACGACAGCGGGCTGAACCCGGCGTCGTCGGTGGACATCGTGCGCAGCCCGTACCCGCCGCCGAGGGCGTCGCCGGTGAGCAGGGCCGCCACCCGGGCCTCCTCGTCGGCGGAGAGCAGGCCGGTGCCGAGCAGGTGACCGATGTTGCTGGTCAGCGAGTCGACGGGGCGCTTGTCCCGGTCGAGGGCGAGCGCCGGGCGGGGCCCGTCGGGGCCGGCGTCGACCCAGAACCGGGCCCGGAACGTCGCGGCGAGCCGGGCGGCGTGCCCGCGCCACCTGTCGGCGTCGGGCCGACCGAAGGCGTCCAGCAGATCGGCGCCGTGCATCGCGGCCTGGTACGCGTACCCCTGCACCTCGGCGAGCACGATCGGCGGCGTGGCGAGCCGGCCGTCGCGGAACCGGATCGAGTCGCCGGAGTCCTTCCAGCCCTGGTTGGCCAGGCCGTGCCCGGTGGTGTCGAGGTACTCGACGAGACCGTCGCCGTCGGCGTCGGCGTGCTCGCCGAGCCAGCGCAGCGCCGCCTCCAGGTGGGGCAGCAGCGGCGCGACCTGCTCGGCGGGCAGGCCCCAACGCCAGGCGTCGTGCAGCAGGGAGACCCAGAGCATGGTGGCGTCGACCGTCCCGTAGTAGGCCGGGGGGAGCCGTAGCCCCTCGCGGGGCAGGGTGAACTCGCCGCGCCGCAGCTCGTGCAGGATCTTGCCGGGGGCCTCGCCGGTGGCCGGGTCGACCCGGGTGCCCTGCCGGCGGGCCAGGACGCGCAGCGTGCCGGCGGCCAGCTCGGTGCCGAGGGGCAGCATCATCCGGGCCGCCCAGAGGCTGTCCCGGCCGAAGAGGGTGAGGAACCAGGGCACCCCGGCGCCGAGGAAGACGTCCTCCGGTCGGGCGGGGTCGGTGAGGCGCAGCGCGTGCAGGTCGTCCAGGGACCGGTCGACCAGCCGGACCAGCCGGCGGTCGTCGGCGCGTACCTCGGGGCGGGACCAGCTCGGCCCGGCGGTGGGGGCGGCGACCACGGCCCGTGGGTCGTGCACCCGCAGCCGCCAGCGCAGCGTCGCCCGGCCCCGGGCGGGAAGCTCGACGGGCCAGGCCAACCGGGGAGCGGTGGCCCGCCCGCCGGTGACGTCGACCCGCGCGTCGTCGCCGGTGACGGTGACGGTGACGTCGTCGGCGGTCCAGCTCAGCTCGCCGGGGCGGTCGGTGCGGGCAGCCAGCCCGGTGGTGTCGCCGCCGGTCTTCACCACCTCGACGGGGGCCAGGTCGCAGCCGAGGTCGACGCTGACGGTGGCGCGTACCGGGCCGCCGGCGGTGGAGACGACGTGCAACTCCTCGTCGATGCCGTGCGGGCCGGCCCGCCGGACCCGTTCCACCCGGACGGTCGGGTCGGGGCCGGGGTCGCCCAGCCAGCGGGTGAGCCCGACGAAGCGGACGCCGTGCGGGCCGTCGACGCCGTGGGTGAGGGCTTCCGGTTCGCGGTCGTCGACGCGCAGTTCGGCGCGGGAGAGCACCCGGGCGTCGGCGTGGAAGACGCCCTGGACGCCGGCCGGGCGGATCTGCCCGGCCCGGTCACCCAGCGCGCTGGTCGGGGCGAGGACCACCCCGACCAGGTCGTGCAGCAGGGGTTGCAGGTGGCGTTCGGTCACGACTTCGACTCCAGCTCAGGTCGGGGGCGGACGACGTCTTGACAAGGCCGTCCGGGGCGGTGCACAGTGCGAAACAATCCAGAAACTTGAACGATCCAATCCTGCCCTATCCGAATTGGATCGTTCAAGACCGCGAGGGGGGTCAAGTGCCAGAAAAGGTAACCATCGCCACGGTGGCCCGGCACGCCCGGGTGAGCCGGCAGACCGTCTCCAACGTGATCAACGCGCCGCACATCGTCCGCCAGGAGACCCGGCAGCGGGTCGAGGAGGCCATCGCCACCCTCGGCTACCGCGCCAACCAGGCGGCCCGGCAGATGCGTACCGGCCGGTCCCGGTTGATCGCCGTCCGGATCGAACCCACCCGGGACGGGATCAACGGCTCGGTGCTCGACCGCTTCCTGCACGGCCTCACCGAGACCGCCGAGGCAGCCGGCTACCGCACCCTGCTCTACACCGCCAGCGACCCGCAGCGGGAGATCACCACCTACGACGACCTGCTCAGCTCCTACGACCTGGACGGTTTCGTGCTCACCGGCACCGACCACGGCGACCCGCGTACCGCCTGGCTCGCCGACCGGCACGTGCCGTTCGTGACCTTCGGTCGCCCCTGGGACGACCTCGCCGCGCACTGCTGGGTCGACGTGGACGGCGCCGCCGGCACCGCGCAGGCCACCCGGCACCTGCTCGCCGCCGGTCACCGGCGGATCGGCTGGATCGGCTGGCCGGGCGGCTCCGGGGTCGGCGACGACCGGCGGGCCGGCTGGTGGGACACCCTGCGCGAGGTCGACCTGGACCCGACCGGCCTGGCCCGGGAGACCCCCGACGGCATCGTCGAGGGCGAGTGGGCCGCCCGCGACCTGCTCACCGCCGCCACCCCGCCGACCGCGCTGGTCTGCGCCAGCGACTCGCTCGCCCTGGGCGCCCTCCAGGTCGTCCGGAACGCCGACCCGACCGTGCCGGTGATCGGCTTCGACGACACCCCGGTGGCCGGTGCGATCGGCCTGACTAGTGTCGGCCAGCCACTCGGCGAGGCCGCCGCCCGCTGTGTCGACCTGCTCACCGCCGTGCTCGACGGATCGGTGCGACCCCCCACCCCCGTGCTGCTCCAGCCCGCCCTGGTGCTGCGGCACACCGCCTGACACCACCCCTTCGACCAGGAGAAACCGATGGCATCTCGCTCCCTCACCCGCGCGGCGGTGGCCGGTCTCGCCGCCGTGGCGCTGCTCGGCTCCGCCGCCTGTGGCAGCGGCTTCGACGACGACAGCTCCGACACCGCGCAGTCCACCGGCCCGGCCGACCTCCAGATCCTGATCGGCTCCTCCGGGGACGCCGAGACCAAGGCGGTGCAGGACGCCGCCGCGAAGTGGGCGGCCAGCTCCGGCAACCAGGCCACCGTCACCCCGGCCCAGGACCTCACCCAGCAGCTCGGCCAGGCGCTCGCCGGCGGCACCCCGCCGGACGTCTTCTACGTCGACGCCGCCCGGTTCGCCGACTACGCCAGCGTCGGCGCGCTGGAGCCGTACGGCGACAAGCTCGCCGACTCCGCCGACTTCTACCAGAGCCTGCGCACCACGTTCAGCTACGACGGCAAGCTCTACTGCGCGCCGAAGGACTTCTCCACCCTCGCCCTGCAGATCAACACCGAGCTGTGGACGAAGGCCGGGCTGACCGACGCGGACATCCCCACCACCTGGGACCAGCTCACCGCCACCGCCAAGAAGATCAAGGCGAAGGGGCAGGTGCCGCTGGCGCTCGGCGACACCCGGGACCGGATCGGCGCGTTCCTGGCGCAGAACGGCGGCTGGCTGCTCAGCGATGACGGCAAGCAGCCCACCGCCGACACGCCGGAGAACCTGGCCGCCCTCAGCTACGTGAAGTCGCTGCTCACTGACGGGCTGGCCCGCTACCCCAAGCAGCTCGACGCCGGCTGGTCCGGTGAGGCGTTCGGCAAGGGCAAGGCCGTGATGACCATCGAAGGCAACTGGATCAAGGGGGCGATGCAGAACGACTTCCCGAACGTGAAGTACAGGGTCGTCGCGCTGCCCGCCGGGCCGAAGGGGCCGGGCACGCTGTCCTTCACCCAGTGCTGGGGCATCGCCGCGAAGTCGAAGTACAAGGACCAGGCGATCAGGTTCGTCGAGGCGATGACCGCCGGTGACCAGCAGATGACCTTCGCCAAGGCGTTCGGCGTGATGCCGTCCCGGGAGTCCGTCCGGGACCAGTACGTCACCGCCTTCCCCGCCGACAAGCCGTTCATCGACGGCGCCGAGTACGCCCAGGGTCCGGTGAACGCCCCGAAGATGGACAGCGTCGTCGGCGACCTCGACACCGCGCTGCAGGGGTTGGCCAACGGCGACCCGAAGGCGATCCTCGGCAACTTCGACAAGAACGCCAGGGCCGCGCTCGGCGGCAGCTGACCCGAGCACGGGGCGTCGCCGACCGGCGGCGCCCCACCGGCCAGGCCCGAGTCGAAGGAGGGGAGATGGCCACCGAGACGATCGCGGCACCGGCCACCGCGACCAACCGCCCACCGCGCCGCCCCGGACGGGGCATCCGGGGCAACGAGAACCTTGCCGGCTGGCTCTTCGTCGCCCCGGTGCTGGTGATCCTCGGACTGTTCCTGCTGTTGCCGATCCTGATGGCGCTCTGGGTGAGCCTCACCGACTGGAACGGCCAGGGCAGCCCGTTCACGGGCCGGACGCCGTTCGTCGGCGCGGACAACTACACCCGGCTGTTCACCGAGGACGGGCTGGCCCGTCGGGACTTCATGACCAGCATCCGCAACAACGCCTACTACGTGGCGATCGTGGTGCCGGCGCAGACCGTGCTCGCCCTCGGCCTGGCGTTGGTGGTCAACAACCGGATGCTCAGGGGGAAGGCGTTCTTCCGCAGCGCCTTCTACTTCCCGTCGGTGACCAGTTCGGTGGCGATCAGCGTGGTCTTCCTGTTCCTGTTCGCCAACTCCGGTGCGGTCAACCAGCTCCTGGGCATGTTCGGCATCTCCGGGCCGCAGTGGTTCGCCGACTCCCGGGGGGTGCTGCACCTGCTGTTCGGCGCGGTCGGGATGGACACCGCGCCGGCCGTCCTCGCCGACGGCGGGCCGTTCGGGCTGAGCTGGTGGGACTGGCTCTCCGGGCCGAGCGTCGCGATGGTCTCGATCATCACGCTGGTGGTCTGGACCACCTCCGGCACCTTCATGCTGATGTTCCTGGCCGCCCTCCAGAACGTCCCGGTGGCCCTGGAGGAGGCGAGCACCCTCGACGGCGCCACCCGCTGGCAACAGTTCCGGCACGTCACCCTGCCGATGATCAGGCCCACCATGTTCCTGGTGCTCACCCTCGGCCTGATCGGCTCCTGGCAGGTCTTCGACCAGGTGTACGTGATGAGCCAGGGCGACCCGGCCAAGACCACGCTCACCCCGGCGTACCTGTCGTACCGGACCGCGTTCCGCGACTTCGACTACGGCTCCGGAGCGGCCATCTCGTTCGTGCTGTTCCTGATCATCATCGTGCTGACGCTGGTGCAGCGGCGGGTGCTCGCCGACCGCGACACCGGGACGCCCCGCACCGGGCCCTGGCGTCGGCTGCTCGGGAGGTCGTCGTCATGACCGTGCTCACCGACCACCCCGCCGACCCCTCGCCGCCCCGGGCACGGCCGCGCGGCGACCACGCGGCCCGCACCCTGGCCAGCCGTTTCCTCGGGTACGCCATCCTGATCTTCTTCGGGCTGGTCTTCCTCTACCCGTTCGTCATCCAGCTCGGCAACTCGTTCAAGACCGAGCCGGACGCGGCGGCAAACCCGCTCTCCCCGCTGCCCGACCCGGTGACCCTCGCCGGGTTCGAACGGATCTTCGCCGGCACCAACTTCCCGCTCTGGCTCGGCAACTCGCTGCTGGTGACGGTGCTGGTCACCCTCGGCCGGGTCTTCTTCGACTCGCTCGCCGGCTATGCCCTGGCGCGGCTGCGGTTCCGGGGCCGCTCCGGGCTCTTCGCCGCCGTCATCGCGGTGATGGCCGTCCCCGGTGTGGTGCTGCTGATCCCGAAGTTCCTGGTCCTCAACCAGCTCGGCCTCTACAACAGCTACGCCGGGCTGGTCGTGCCGCTGCTCGCCGACGCGGCCGGCGTGTTCATCATGAAACAGTTCTTCGAATCGATCCCGGTCAGCGTGGAGGAAGCGGCCCGGATCGACGGCGCCGGGGTGTTCCGCACCTTCTGGTCGGTGGTGCTGCCGATGGCGAAACCGGCGCTGATCACCCTGACCATCCTGTCGTTCCAGGGCTCCTGGAACGAGTTCCCGCACAGCCTGGTCGCCGTGCAGGACCCGAGCCTGTTCACCCTGCCGCGCGGGCTGGCCGACCTGGTCAGCGGGTCGCTCGGCAAGGGCACCCAGTATCCGCTGAAGCTGGGTGCGGCGCTGCTGGCCACCATCCCGGTGGCGATCATCTTCGTGGTCTTCCAGCGGTACTTCGTCCGGGACGCCAACGACGGCGCCGACAAGGGGTGAGCCGTCCGGGTGGTTCCCGGCCGACGTCGGGAACCACCCGGCCCGGCAGCGTCACTCCTGCGCGATCACCGACAGGATGTTGCCGGCCGGGTCGGTGAACCAGGCGATCGTCGGCCCGTTGTCGCGCATGATCCCCCGCTCGTCCTGGGGCAAACCCGGGTAGCGCGCGAAGCCCACCCCCCGGGCGGTCAGCTCGTCGACCGCCCGGTCGACGTCGGCCACCGGGAAGTTGAGCACGGTGAAGGCCGCCGGCACGTGGTCGGCCTTCGGGTAGACCACCACGTCCCGGTCGCCGGCCAGGTGCAGTTTCAGCAGACCACCGGCACCGCCCAGCTGTGACACCCGCAGGTCGAGGGTGCCGGCGTAGAACTCCCGGGCCCGGTCGGTGTCGTCGGCCGAGAACCCGCTGAACGCCTTCGTCTCCCGGAACATGCCCGTCTCCCTCACCGTCGTTCGTGCCCTGACCTTCCCGGTCTACCAGGGTGGGACGACAGAACCGGGCGGGACGCGTCGGACCGGCTTCAGCTGCGGGCGTGTCGCCCGGCCCCCGGTCAGGGCGCGGCGGTCGGCCCCGGTGCGGGTGTGCCGGTCGGCTCGGCGGGGACCGCCACGTGCAGCCGTACCTGGTCGACGAGCATGTCGTCGACGTCCAGCGCGCGGGCCGCGCCGTCCGGCTCCCAACCGGTGCTGGTGAGGAACCTGCGGGTCGCCTCGTCGCCGTCGAACGCCCACGCCACCGCGTGGGTGAACCCGTCGGCCCGCCAGGCGTCCACGGCGGCGGAGAGCAGCCGGCTGCCGTGCCCGCGCCGACCCCAGCGCGGTTCGACCAGCAGGTCGGTCACCGCCACCACCCCGCTGCCCAGCGCGGTCGCCGGCTCGCCCGGGGCGAGCGCCTCGGCGTCCGCCGGCCCGGAAGCGGCGAAACCCACCAGATAGGATTGCTCGGCCTGTTCCACGGCGACGAGCACCCGGTGCGCGGCCGAGGGCGGCTCCTGCACCGCCGCGCTCCACCGCCGGGCGAGCCACGCCTCGTCCAGGTTGTCGAGCACGTGCCGGGGCAGCAGTCGACGGTACGCGACCCGCCAGGTCGCGAGCTGCACACGGGCGATCTCGGCGGCGTCCTCCGGACGCGCCGGGCGGACGAACCCCAGAGCCATGGCACGAAAGCCTAGGCCACAGCGAGGGAGACGACGGTGGCGCAGGGTGCCAGGCGGACGACCGGGCAGGTCGTCGCGGTGGTGGTGCTCGCCGTCGCGGTGGCCGCCTTCCTCTCCGTGGCGGCCGTCCGGCACGGCTTCTTCGACCTGAAGGTCTACTACGGCGCGCTGACCTTCTGGGTCCACGACCACGGTGAGATCTACGACTACCTCAAGCCCGGCACCCAGTACGGCTTCACCTACCCCCCGTTCGCCGCGCTGGTGATGCTGCCGATGGCGTACCTGCCGTGGCCGGTGGCGATCACCGTCAGCGTGGCCGCCACGGTGGTGGTCAGTGCGGTGCTGGTCTGGTGGCTGCTCGACCCGGTGGCCCGGCGGGCCGGGTGGACCCGCTGGTTCGTCCTGGTGGTGGCGCTCCTGCTGGCCGCCGCGTTCGAGCCGATGCGCGAGACGGTCAACTTCGGCCAGGTAAACATGCTGCTGCTCTTCCTGGTGGCGGTGGACCTGCTGCGGTTGCTGCCGGCCGGCAACAGGTGGGCCGGGGTCGGCATCGGGGTGGCCACCGCGATCAAGCTGACCCCGGGCGTCTTCATCGTCTACCTGCTGATCACCAGGCGGTTCCGGGCCGCCGGCACCGCCGTCGCCGCCTCGGCCGTCGCCACGTTGTTCGCCGCCGGCCTCTTCCCCGACGCCGCCCGGGAGTTCTGGACCTCGGCGCTGTGGAACACCGACCGGGTGGGCGAGCTGGCTTTCGTGTCCAACCAGTCGCTGCGCGGGGTGGTGGCCCGGCTCGACCCGGAGCATCCGAGCACCCTGGCCTGGCTGGCGCTGGTGCTTGTCATCCTGGCCGTCTGGGGCTGGCGCTGCCGGGCCGCCGCGGCGGTCGGTGACGAGGCCACCGGGCTGGCGTTGACCGGCGCGCTGATGTGCCTGGTCAGCCCGGTCACCTGGGTTCACCACCTGGTCTGGTTGATCCCGGCGCTGATCCTGCTGGTCGACAACGCCGTCGCCGCGCCCGGCGGCAGCCTGCGCCGGCGCGCGCTGCTGGTCCTCGCGGTGGTCGGCTACGCGCTGCTGTGCAGCCGGATCGTCTGGGCCTGGGAGAAGGACTTCACCGGGATCACCGGCTTCCTGGGCAGCAACACCTACGTCTGGATCAGCCTCGCGCTTCTGCTGCTGCTACCGGTCCGTACCTGGGCCACCCCGGCCGGCGGCCGGGCTGGCGGTCCGGGGGGTCCTGCCGACCCGGGCGGATCGGCAGGACCGGCCGGACCCGGCGGTTCGGGCCGGACCGCCGGTGGTCCGGGGCGACCTGTCAACCAGCCTCAGGGAGTGGCCGGGTCAGCCGGGTAGCCGGCCGGTGTAACGCAGTTCGTCGAGGTGGACCGGGGGGCCGCCGCCGGCCATCGGCACCGGCCAGCGGGACCGGTGACCGTCGGCTGACAGGCCGGCCCGCTCGTAGAACCGGCGGGCGCGCACGTTGTCGGCCAACACCCAGAGCCGGTACTCCCGCCAGCCACCCGCCACCAGCCCGTCCCGGGCGGCGGCGAACAGGGCAGGTGCGGTGCCGTCGCCCCAGTGCGCCCGCTCCACGTAGATCGCCAGCAGTTCGCCGCACGTCGGGTCCAGGTCGCCCCGGTCCTGGTCGTTGCGGTACGGGCCGAAGGTGGTGAACCCGGCCGGCACCCCGTCGACCTCGGCGAGCAGTGTGGTGAACGGGTGCTCCGGGTCGGCGGTGCGCAGGTCCCGTCGGCGCTGCGCCCAGGCCACCGGGTTGAGCCGGGTCAGCACCTCGACCGGCATGAAACCGGCGTACCCGGCCTGCCAGCCGTGGATGTGCACCCGGGCGATCGCCTCGGCGTCGTCCGGCTCTTCGCGGCGGATGGTGAGCATGTGTCCGTTCTATGCCTTGACGGGCGGTCGGTCCAGCATCCGCTCCGGTGTCGTACCGCTGGTCTAGGGTCGTCGGCGATGGTCGCACCGGAACCGCTCTCGCTCGCCCAGGCCCGGCGGATGGCGCTCGCCGCCCAGGGCTTCGCCGACCCGGCGCCCGCCGGGGTGCCCACCCGCCGGCACCTGCGCCGGGTGCTCGACCGGGTCGGGCTGATCCAGATGGATTCGGTAAACGTGCTGCAACGCGCGCACTACCTGCCGCTCTACAGCCGGCTCGGGCCCTACCCGACGAGCCTGCTCGACACCGCCGCCTACCGCCGCCCCCGGGAGCTGTTCGAATACTGGGGGCACGAGGCGTCCCTGGTGCCGGTGGGGCGGCACGCGGCGCTGCGCTGGCGGATGGCCAAGGCCCGCGACGACGCCTGGGGCGGGATGCGGCGGATCGCCCAGGAGCAGCCCGAACTGGTCGCCTGGGTCCGCGACGAGGTGGCCGCGCGCGGGCCGCTGACCGCCGCCGAGATCGAGCACGACGCCCCCCGGGAGACCGGCAACTGGGGGTGGAACTGGTCGGCGGTGAAACGCGCGCTGGAGTTCCTGTTCTGGGCCGGTGAGGTCACCGCCGCCGACCGTACCCCCTCCTTCGCCCGCCGTTACGACCTGCCCGAGCGGGTGCTGCCGGCGGCAGTGCTCGACGCGCCCACGCCGACCGACGCCGAGGCGTACCGCACCCTGGTCGCGGTGGCGGCCCGGTCGCTCGGGGTGGCCGCCGAGCCGGAGCTGCGGGACTATTTCCGGCTTCCGCTGGCCGGTGCCCGGCAGGCGGTCGCCGAGCTGGTCGAGGCCGGTGAGCTGGTGCCGGTGGCGGTGCAGGGCTGGCGGCAGCCGGCCTGGCGGCACGTCGACGCCCGGCTGCCCCGCTGGGTCCGGGGCAACACCCTGGTCAGCCCGTTCGACCCGCTGGTCTGGGAACGGGCCCGCACCGAGCGGCTGTTCGGCTTCGGCTACCGGATCGAGATCTACGTGCCGGCCGCGCAGCGGGTGCACGGCTACTACGTGTTGCCGTTCCTCCAGGGGGAGCGCTTCACCGCCCGGGTCGACCTCAAGGCCGACCGCAAGGCCGGGGTGCTGCTGGTGCCGGCGGCCTGGCAGGAGCCCGGCGTCGACCCGGGGGAGACCGCTGTCGCGCTCGCCGCCGAGCTGCGCCGGCTCGCCGGCTGGCTCGGCCTGGGCGCGGTCGCCCCACCGGCCACCGGTGATCTGGCGGCCCCGTTGACCGCCGCGCTGCGGAGCCTCACCGGTGTACCGTGAGGCCGTGACGAGCGTTGACGGGCCGAGCCGACCGACCGGGCCGAGCAGTCCGGAGCAGGGCAGTCCGGAGCAGGGTGTCGACACGGTGCCGCCGGGGTCCTGGTCGGCCGGGCCGCCGGTGGTGTGGCAGCAGCCCGAGCCGGACCGCCTCACCCGCTTCGTGGTCCGGCTCTACGACCGTTCGCCACGCTGGGCGGTGCCGCTTGCCGCGCTCGGCTGCGTCGGTGCCGGAATGGCGTACGCGCTGGTCAGCGACCCGACCACGAGCGACCCGGACGCCGCACCGAGCTGTCTGCTCAAGCTGACCACCGGGCTGGACTGTCCGGGCTGCGGGGGCACCCGCGCGCTGTGGTACCTGCTGCACGCCGACCTGCCGGCCGCCGCCCGGCACCACTTCCTCTTCGTCTTCGCGGTGCCCTTCCTGGCCTATCTCTTCGTCGCCTGGGCCGGCCGGCAGGCGTTCGGTTGGCGGCTGCCCGAGCTGCGGCTCAGCTCCCCGGTGATCGGCGGGTTCCTCGCCGTCTGGCTCACCTTCTCGGTGCTGCGCAACCTGCCCTGGGCCCCGTTCACCGCCCTCTACGTCTGACCGGCCACAGCACCCGGCGGGCCGGTTGGAGCGACCCGGCGGGGTCGGGTGGGAGACATTGGCCACCCGCCGCCCGTCGGGAGCCGGGACTGTCCATGATCTCGCTGGTCAGGGCGGTGGCCCGGGTTTCCCCGCGGCCCGCCGGGCCACTAGAGTCGCAGGAATGCCGGAAATGGTGCAGCCCCAGGTGCAGCTGATCGCGTGGACGCAGTTCCAGGCCCCGAGTGACGTGCCGTGGTCGACCGATGCCGACGGCGGTCAGGCGCTCGCCGAGTTCGCCGGCCGGGCCTGCTACCAGAGCTGGAAGAAGCCGAACCCGGCGACCGCCACCAACGCCGGCTACCTGGCGCACATCCTGGAGGTCGGGCACCTGTCGGTGCTGGAGCACGGCACGGTGACCTTCTACTTCACCGGGGTGTCCCGCTCGTTCACCCACGAGCTGATCCGGCACCGGCACTTCTCCTACTCCCAGCTCTCCCAGCGGTACGTCCCGGAGCGGGACGCGGCGATGGTCGAGCCGGCGGTGATCGCCGACGACCCGGAGCTGCACAAGCGGTTCGTCGAGGCCGCCGAGGCGAGCGTCCAGGCGTACACCGAGCTGCTGGAGGGGCTGGAGCAGCGGTTCGCCGACGAGCCCAACCCGACGCTGCGCCGCAAGCAGGCCCGGCAGGCGGCCCGGGCGGTGCTGCCCAACGCCACCGAGACCCGGATCGTGGTCACCGGCAACTACCGCGCCTGGCGGCACTTCGTCGGGATGCGGGCCACCGAGGACGCCGACGTGGAGATCCGTGAGCTGGCCGTGGAGTGCCTGCGGCAGCTCCAGCGGGTGGCCCCGAACGTGTTCGCCGACTTCGTCGTCTCGACCCTGCCCGACGGCTCCGAGGTGGCGACCAGCCCGCACGCACAGCTGTCCTGAGCCCTTCCCCACCGGACGTCCGGTGCTCGTCCGCTAGGTTGTGAGCATGACGCACGACCACCCTGCCGTCCCCGACCGGGGCGTGTCCCGCCCATTCGGGCGACTGCTCACCGCGCTGGCGACCCCGTTCACCGCCGACGGATCCCTCGATCTCGACGGTGCGGCGCGGCTGGCGACATACCTCGTCGACGAGCAGGGCAACGACGCGCTGGTGGTCAACGGCACCACAGGCGAGTCGCCGACCACCACGGACGCGGAGAAGGAATCCCTGCTCCGGGTGGTGGTGGAGGCGATCGGCGACCGGGCTCAGGTGGTGGCCGGGGTCGGCACCAACGACACCCGGCACACCATCGAGCTGGCCGCCGCGGCGGAGAAGGCCGGCGTGCACGGCCTGCTGGTGGTGACGCCGTACTACAACAAGCCGCCGCAGCGCGGCCTGGAGCGGCACTTCACCGCGGTCGCCGACGGCACCGGCCTGCCGATCATGCTCTACGACGTGCCGCACCGCGCCGCGTTGGCGATCGAGACCGAGACGCTGGTGCGGCTCGCCGCGCACGAGCGGATCGTCGCGGTCAAGGACGCCAAGGGTGACCTGACCGCCACCAGTTGGGTGACCAGCCGCACCGACCTCGCCTTCTACAGCGGCGAGGACTCGCTCACCCTGCCCACCCTTGCGGTCGGCGGGGTCGGGCTGGTCGGCACCTCGACCCACTTCACCGGGGCGCTCGCCAAGCGGATGATCGAGGCGTACGACGCGGGGGACAGCGGTGCGGCGCTGACCCTGCACCGGCGGCTGCTGCCGCTGTTCACCGGGATCTTCCGCAGCCCGGGGACCATCCTGGTGAAGGCGGGCCTGAACGCGATGGGCCTGCCCGCCGGGCCGGTGCGTCCACCGTTGGTGGACGCCACCGACGACGAACTGGCCCTGCTGCGCGCCGACTGCGCGGCGGCGGGCCTGGACCTGCCCGAATGATCGAACGACACGACGGACGCCGGGTTACGGCGTCGCAGAATGAGGTGGACGCGTGACCGAGGCGCAATTCGAGGGTGAACTGCCCCCGCCACTGCCCGAGGGCGGCCTGCGGATCATCCCGCTCGGCGGACTCGGTGCCATCGGCCGGAACATGACCGTCTTCGAGTACGGCGGCAAGCTGCTGATCGTCGACTGCGGGGTGCTCTTCCCCGACGTCGAGCAGCCCGGCGTGGACCTGATCCTGCCCGACTTCGGGCCGATCCTGGACCGGCTGGCCGACGTGCAGGCGATCGTGCTGACCCACGGCCACGAGGACCACATCGGCGCGGTGCCGTATCTGCTCGCCCACAAGCCGGACATCCCCCTGGTCGGCTCACAGTTCACCCTCGCCCTGGTCGAGGCGAAGCTGGCCGAGCGGCGGATCCAGCCCTACACGCTGACCGTGCGGGAGGGCGGCCGGGAGCGGCTGGGCCCGTTCGAGTGCGAGTTCTTCGCGGTCAACCACTCGATCCCGGACGCGCTCGCGGTGGCCATCCGTACCCCGGCCGGGCTGGTGCTGCACACCGGCGACTTCAAGATGGACCAGCTCCCGCTGGACGGCCGGATCACCGACCTGGCCGGCTTCGCCCGGCTCGGCGCCGAAGGTGTCGACCTGCTCCTGTCGGACTCCACCAACGCCGAGATCCCCGGCTTCGTCACCCCCGAGCGGGAGATCGGGCCGGTGCTCGACTCGATCTTCGCGAAGGCGAAGGGGCGGATCATCGTCGCCTCGTTCGCCTCGCACGTGCACCGGGTGCAGCAGGTCTTCGACTCGGCGCTGGAGCACGGCCGCAAGGTGGCGTTGATCGGCCGGTCGATGGTCCGCAACATGGGCATCGCCCGAGACCTCGGCCTGCTCAACATCCCGGCCGGTCTGGTGATCGGGATCGAGGAGGCCACCACCCTGCCGCCCGACCAGATCGTGCTGATGTCGACCGGTTCGCAGGGCGAGCCGATGAGCGCGCTGGGCCGGATGGCCAGCGGCGACCACCGGCACATCACCATCGCCCCCGGTGACACCGTCGTGCTCGCCTCGTCGCTGGTCCCCGGCAACGAGACCTCGGTCTACCGGGTGATCAACAGGTTGGCCCGGGCCGGCGCGGTGGTGGTGCACAAGGACGTGGCCAAGGTGCACGTCTCCGGGCACGCCCCCGCCGGTGAACTGCTCTACCTGCTCAACGTCGTCCGGCCGAGCAACCTGATGCCGGTGCACGGCGAGTGGCGGCACCTGCGGGCGCACGCCCGGCTCGGCATCGAGTCCGGCGTCGCCCCGGACCGGGTGGTGATCTGCGAGGACGGCGACGTCGTCGACCTGGTGGAGGGCCGGGCCAGCGTGGTCGGGCACGTCAAGAGCCGGTACGTCTACGTCGACGGCCTGGCCGTGGGCGACGTCAGCGAGTCGCTGCTCACCGAGCGGCGGATCCTCGGCGACGGCGGCTTCATCGCCACCACCGTGGTGGTCGACTCGGTCACCGGCAAGGTGGTCGCCGGCCCGACCCTGTCGGCGAAGGGCTTCTCCGAGGACCCGGCCGCGTTCAACCCGGTGATCCCGCTGGTCACCGAGGCGCTGAACCGGGCCGCCGCGGACGGCATCACCGACCCCCACCAGCTCCAGCAGATCGTCAGGCGCACCGTGGGGCGCTGGGTGAACGACGCGTACCGCCGCCGTCCGATGATCGTCCCGACCGTCGTCGAGGTCTGATCGGGCCCTCCCACAGGCAGTTCCGGGCCGGCCACCGTCGTCACGACGGTGGCCGGCCCGTTTCTCGGGCCCGACTGGCGGGCCGCTCAGCGGTGGCGCAGGGTGGCCCCGATCAGGGGACGGGTGACCGGGGGGACACGTTCCGTCGATAAGTGGAGAACTCCTCAACCGATCGGTGGCCGTCTCCGTACCTCCGTCCGGCGGGCGTACCTCGCGTCGGCCGGGAGGAGCATGGCGGATGGACCGCAGACGGATGACAGCGATCGGCGTCGTGCTGGCGGCGGCGGGACTGACGGCGGCGGTGACCCTGCCGTCGTTCGCCGGCGAGCAGAGCGCGCCGAAGGCCGGTGGGACCGACGCCGGGGCGACCGGCGGGGTGGCCCCCGAGGTGGTGGACGCGCTCAGCCGCGACCTGCGGATCAGCCGGGACCAGGCGGTCCGGCGGCTGACCGCCGAGCAGCAGGCCACCGGGAGGCTGGCCCGGCTGCGGGCCACGCTCGGCAACGACTACGGCGGCGCCTGGCTCAGCGGCGACGGGTCCACCCTCAACGTCGCGGTCGCCGACCCCGCCCAGGCGGACCGGGTCCGGGCCGCCGGTGCGGTGCCCAAGCCTGTCGACCGCGCGGTCGGCGAGTTGGACGCGGTGAAGAGCCGGCTCGACTCGGTGGGACGGCAGGCGTCCCCGGCCATCGCCGGCTGGTACGTCGACGTCGCCACCAACTCGGTGGTGGTGCTCGCCCAGCCGGGTGCCGAGGGGCGGGCCCGCCGGTGGGCGGCGAGCAGCGGTGCCCCGGCCGGGGCGGTGCGGATCACCACCTCCCGGGAGCAGCCGCGTCCGCTGTTCGACCTGGTCGGCGGAGACCCGTTCTTCATCAACGACGTGGGACGCTGCTCGATCGGTTTCTCCGTGGTCGGCGGGTTCGTCACCGCCGGGCACTGTGGTCGGGCCGGCGACCGGACCACCGGCTTCAACCAGGCCGAGCAGGGCGTCTTCGCGGCGTCGTCGTTCCCCGGCGACGACTGGGCGTTCGTGCGGACCAACGCGCAGTGGACCCCGCAGGGGGTGGTGAGCGACTTCAACGGTGGCGTGGTGCCGGTCAACGGCTCCACCGAGGTGCTGGCCGGCACGTCGATCTGCCGCTCCGGCTCCACCACCGGTGCCCGCTGCGGTGTCGTCCAGGCCAGGAACACCACGGTGAACTATCCGGAGGGGACGGTCACCGGGCTGACCCGTACCGACGTCTGCGCCGAACCGGGCGACTCCGGCGGCTCGTGGATCTCCGGCGACCAGGCGCAGGGCGTCACCTCCGGCGGTTCCGGCGACTGCACCGTCGGCGGCATCACCTTCTTCCAGCCGGTCAACGAGATCCTCGAACGCAACGACCTGACCCTGGTCACCGCCGACGGCGGCCAGCAGGAGACCCGGCGCAGCCGACGGTAACCATCCCGTCGCCGGCGCACACCGGTACCGCGGCCCCCGACCCCACCGCCCGGTGGTCGGGGGCCGCTCCGCGTCCCGACCCCGTCGGTCCCGCGCCGGCCGGCTCAGGGCGGGCCGGCTCAGGTATGGCGGCTCAGGGCGGGCCGGCTCAGGGCAGGGCGGCGACCGCCCCGGCGTACGCGACGCCGGTGGTCACCGCCGCGTCGACCAGGATGCCGAGCTGTGTCGGGGCCACCCCGTGGGCCAGGTCGGTGGTGACCTCGCCGGCCAGCACCAGCTCACCACCGGGCAACTCGTGCACGTACGCCTTGGGCAGCAGCCGGTCGTGGTTCCAGGCGTTGCAGAACTCGTACGCCTCGGCGAGCCGTCCCGCCGGCAGCCGCCGGGCCGCCACCACCCGGGCGTGCAGGATCTCCCCGTGCCGGCCCCGCAGCCGGAACTGGATCACCGCCTCGTCCCAGCGGCCGACCACCACCCCACCGGCGTCCACCGCATACAGGTCGCCCCGGGTGTCCAGCACTGCGGTGAGCTGCGCCAGGCTCAGCGGGGCCGGCTCCTCGGCCGAGGGCAGGAAGGGTTCGTCGTCCGGTTCGTCGACGCTCTCCTGCGCCGGCAGCGGCACCGGGTCGCCGGTCGGCCGCTCGGCCAGCCAGGCGGCGATCCGGCCGGCGTGGTGCCCGGTGCCGTTGCGCGCGTCGAAGCTGCCCGCCAGCCGGGTGGCCTGCGTCATCAGGTCGGTGCCGAGGGCCGCCACGTCCAGCTCGGCGGCGGGCCGGTCGGCGTGGCCGGGGCGGCGCACCCGGCGACCGTCCCGCCCGGACTCGACGGCCAACGCGCAGACCAGCGCCCCGGCGGCGGCGAACTCCATCGCCGACAGGTCGTCGTACGGGTGGTCCAGCCGGGGCAGCTGCTCGGCGAGGATGTCCAGCGCCCGGTCCGGGTGCCCGGCCAACGCGCAGAACCGCAACTGCGCGGCCAGGTACGGCAACGCCCGCCGGTGCCGCCGGTACGCCCGCAGGTGCGCCACCCCGGCCTGCTCGGCCGCCCCGGTACGCAGCCACGGCAGCAGCCCCACCGCGAGGGCCCGTTCCGGCTGGTCGGTGCAGTCGATCAGGGCGTCGAGCGCGGGTCGCAGGGCGTCCAGCGCGGCCCGGTCGTCCCCCCAACCGGCAAGCAGTTCGGCCCGGCGTACCGCCAGACAGCCGGGGCAGCCGGCCTCCGGATCCTCGTCGGCGACCGTCCAGCGGGCGTACCACTGCCGGGCGGTGGGCTCGTCACCCAGGTGGTCGGCGAGCCGGCAGCGGAGCTGGGCGACCACTGCGGCGTCCTCGCCGACCCGGCGGGCCAGCGCGTCGAGCAGCGCGTGGGTCTGGTCGAGCCCGATCCGGGGGGTGCCGATCGCGGCGTCCACCGAGTGCCGCAGGTGCCGCCGCAGCAGCTCCGCGTCGCCGGGACGGGCGTCGAGCAGGCCGGGGGACCTGTCGACAGCGGCCAGCAGACGGCGTACCGGCTCGACGATCCGCCACCGCCCACCGTGCCGCAGGTACGCCGCCACCAGCGCGAACCTGGCGTCCAGGGCGGAGTGCGGGTCGCCGAGCGCGTCGGCGCGGGCGGCGATCCGGTCGAGTTCGGCCAGCCGGGCCTCCCCGTCGGGCAGGTCCGCGGCGTCGGCGAGCGCAGCCGCCAGGCCGGGATCACGATGGGCGGCCGGCCCACCCGGGCGGAACCCGGCGGTCATCCGGGCGTCCCGCCGGGCAGCATGCCGACGGCGGCGGCGAGCTGGCAGCCGTTGGTGATGCCACAGTCGAGCAACTGGTCGAGCTGGTGCGGGGTGACCCCGCGCTCCAGGTCGGCGATCACCTCACCGCAGACCCGGGCCCGTCCGTCGTCGTCGACGTGTACGAACGCCTTGGGCCAGAACCGGTCGCGGTTCCACGAGTTGCAGAAGGCGTACAGCGCCGGCACGTGTTCGATGCCGAAGGTCGGTGCCGCGAGGGTGCGGACCTGGAGCAGCTCGCCGAGGGTGCCCTGGCGCAGGAACCAGATCAGGCTGTCGTCCCAGCGGCCGACGAGGTCACCGTCGTCGTCGGTGACCACCGCGTACCCCCGATTGCCCAGCACGGCGGCGACCAGCTCGGTGGTCAGCGGGCGCAGAGCCTGCGGGTGACCCGCCAGGGGGTCCGGACGGTCCGCGAAAGCAGGCGACGCCATCGGGCATCCCTTCTGAGGCGAATAACACGTCTGCGGGCGTGGTCCGTGCTGCGACGCGCGGACACGACCCGGAAAAGCGGCGATCTGCCGGGTCACGCCGTTACGGTGACTCTATGGCGGGCCGTACCTCTCAGGCGAGCCGGCGACGCGGCGCGTCGCCGCGCGGTACCACGAACAGTCGTGCCCGTCAGCCGGCGAAGAAGACCACCCGGGCGGCGCCCCGGCGACGGCCGGCGACCCGGCCCGCTCCTGCGGCGTACGTCGGTCGCGCGGTCGGCGCACTGTGGATGGGGCTGGCGCACGGGGTCGGCTGGGGGTTCCGGGCCGCCGGTCGGCAGGCCGCCTCCGCCCGGGACCTGGACCCGGAGCACCGCCGCGACGGTGCCGGGCTGCTGCTGTTCGGCCTGGCCATCCTCAGCGCGGTGGGCATCTGGTTCTCCGGCGCCGGCCCGCTCGGCGCGCGCCTCGCCGACACCGTACGGCTCTTCCTGGGCGCGATCGCGGTCGTGGTGCCGGTGCTGCTGATGATCGGCGCCTGGCGGTTGATGCGTACCCCGGGCGACCCGGAGCACCGGGGAAGGGGCCTGGTCGGCTGGGGTTCCATGCTGGTCGCCACGGCGGCGATGCTGCACATCGGGCAGAACCCGGTCGACCCGGTGCAGCGCGACTACGCCGGTGGCCTGGTCGGCGCGGGGATCGGCGACCTGCTGGAGCGGGCGGTGACCGCCTGGGTGGCCATGCCGCTGCTGATCCTGCTGCTCGTCTTCGGGCTGCTGGTGGTGACCGCCACCCCGATCAACAAGATCCCGGAGCGGCTCGGCCTGCTCGCCGGCACGCTCGTCGCCCCGCCCGACGCCCGGGAGGAGCCGGACGCGGAGTCGACTGAGGTCGCTCCGAAGCCGGCCCGCCGCCGGCCCGCCCGCAAGGCCGCGCCCCCGCCGCCCGACCCGGACGACTTCGACGACGTCGGCCCGGAGGTCGACCTCCAGGAGACCATCGTGCTGCCCCGCCGGCCGGCGAGCCGGGTGCCGGCCAGCCGCAAGCCGGCGGAGCCGCCGGAGCACTCCGCGCCGCCCACCCGGGCCGAGCAGCTCGCGCTGACCGGGCTGGCCGGCGACTACGTCCTGCCGCCGGCGAACATGCTCACCGGCGGCGCGGCCCCGAAGACCCGCAGCAAGGCCAACGACGAGGTGATCGCCGCGCTGACCGGCGTCTTCGACCAGTTCGGGGTGGACGCGGAGGTCACCGGCTTCACCCGGGGCCCGACCGTCACCCGCTACGAGGTCGAGCTGGGGCACGGGGTCAAGGTCGAGCGGATCACCCAGCTCTCCCGCAACATCGCGTACGCGGTGAAGTCGCCGGACGTGCGGATCCTCAGCCCCATCCCGGGCAAGAGCGCGGTCGGGGTGGAGATCCCCAACACCGACCCGGAGAACGTCGCCCTCGGTGACGTGCTGCGCTCCCGGGCCGCCACCAGCGACCACCACCCGATGGTGGTGGCCCTCGGCAAGGACATCGAGGGCGGCTTCGTGGTGGCCAATCTCGCGAAGATGCCTCACATTCTCATCGCGGGGGCCACCGGCGCCGGGAAATCGAGCTGCCTCAATACGCTGCTGGTGTCGATCCTGACCCGGGCCACGCCGGACGAGGTGCGGCTGCTGCTGATCGACCCCAAGCGGGTCGAGATGACCGGGTATGAGGGCATCCCGCACCTGGTCACCCCGATCGTGACCAACCCCAAGAAGGCGGCCGACTCGCTGGAGTGGGTCGTTCGCGAGATGGACATGCGCTACGACGACCTCGCCGCCAACGGGGTCCGGCACGTCGACGACTTCAACCGCAAGGTGCGCAACGGCGAGATCAAGGCCCCGCCGGGCAGCGAGCGGGAGATGCGGCCGTACCCGTACCTGCTGGTGATCGTGGACGAGCTGGCGGACCTGATGATGGTCGCCCCGCGCGACGTGGAGGACTCGGTCGTCCGGATCACCCAGCTGGCCCGCGCCGCCGGCATCCACCTGGTGCTGGCCACCCAGCGGCCGAGCGTCGACGTGGTGACCGGCCTGATCAAGGCGAACGTGCCGTCCCGGCTGGCGTTCGCCACCTCGTCGCTTGCCGACTCCCGGGTCATCCTCGACCAGCCGGGCGCGGAGAAGTTGCTCGGCCGGGGCGACGGGCTGTTCCTGCCGATGGGCGCGTCGAAGCCGGTCCGCATCCAGGGCGCCTGGGTGACCGAGCGCGAGATCGCCGACGTGGTGAAGTTCTGCAAGGACCAGCGGGAGCCGGAGTTCCGCACCGACGTGCTGGCCCCGGCGCAGGACAGCAAGAAGAAGATCGACGAGGACATCGGCGACGACCTGAACCTGCTGGTGCAGGCGGTCGAGTTGGTGGTCACCTCGCAGTTCGGCTCGACCTCGATGCTCCAGCGCAAGCTGCGGGTCGGCTTCGCCAAGGCGGGCCGGCTGATGGACCTGATGGAGACCAGGGGGGTGGTCGGCCCGTCCGAGGGTTCCAAGGCCCGTGACGTGCTGGTCAAGCCGGACGAACTGGAAGAGGTGCTGGACGGCCTGCGCGGCGACGTCGACTGAGCCGGGGCGGGTGCCGGGGCCACCACATGAGCACTGGGCCGGCGGCGCACCGACCGGATCGGGCGCGGCCCGGGAGGACCGGTCGGCGTGGGCCGTGCTGCGGCACGCGCAGACGCTCGGCCCTGACCCGTCGACCGGTCCCTAGCAGCCGGCCCGGCAGCTCACCGGGAGGCCGGGCACGGCACCGGCTCAGTGGAAGAGTTTGAGGCCGACCACGCCGGCCACCACCAGCACCAGGCTGAGCAGCCGGGGCAGGCTCGCCGACTCGCCCAGCGCGACCATGCCCACCACTGCGGTGCCGACCGCCCCGATGCCGACCCAGACCGCGTAGCCGGTGCCGACGGGGATGTCGCGCAGCGCGTACGCCAGGCCGGCCATGCTGGCGATCAGGGTGACCGCGAATACGGCCGAGGGCAGCGGCCGGGTGAATCCGGCGCTGCGTTCGAGGGAGACCGCCCACGCGGTCTCCAGGAGTCCGGAGAGCACCAGCACTATCCAGGCCATCGGGCATCACCTCGGAGGTCGGTCCCGGGCCGGGCCGGCCGGGGACGAGTCGGGTAGGCACGGGGCGTCTTGGCCTGACCGGGTACGCCCACGACTCGTCCGGGGTGGCTGCGGGCTCGGCAGGAACCGCAACCCTGCGGGGTCGGCAGGAGCCGCGGCACCGCCCTGCCCGCACGGCCACCACGACCGACGCTAGCACCGCACGGAGACCGGTAGCGGTGATCCTCCCCACCAGACCTTGAGCTGAAGTCAAGGTGAGGTTGCAGCATGAGGACATGACGCTGCTCTTCGACGACCGGCAGGTCGCCGCCGCCCTGGACGCGCCGACCACCGTCGCGGCGATGCGGGACGCCCTGCTGGCCGCCCACGCCGGCCGGCTCGTCGCCCCGCCCCGGGCCTCCGCACCGCTGGCCGGCGGGCGGATGGTGCTCACCGCCGGGCAGCTCACCGCCGAGTGGTACGGCTTCCGCTCCTACGACACCCTCGGCCACTCGGCCGGCGAGCAGCTGGTGGTGCTGCACGACGCCCGCACCGGGGCGGTCCGGGCGATCGCCGTCGGTGCGGAGCTGGGCTCCCGGCGTACCGGCGGGCTGGGCGCGGTGGCGGTCGACGCCCTGGCCCGCCCGGACGCGACCACCCTGGGGGTGATCGGCTCGGGCGGGCAGGCGTGGACCCAGGTCTGGGCGACCGCCGCCGTCCGGCCGCTGCGGGAGGTGACCGTGCACAGCCGCTCGGCGGCCCGCCGGGAGTCCTTCGCCGCCCGGGTCCGCGCCGAACTGGGCGTACCGGCCCGCGCCGTCGGCTCGGCCGCCGAGGCGGTCCGCGACCGGGACGTGGTGGTGCTCGCCACCACGAGCGTCACCCCGGTGCTGGCCGCCGCCGACCTCGCCCCGGGCACCCACGTCAACGCCGTCGGCTTCAAGCAGGTCCACCGGCACGAGTTCGGCACCGACCTGCTCGACGCCGCCGACCTGCTGGTCACCGATTCACCGGCCCAGGCGGCGGCGTACGACCCGCCGCTGTTGACCGCCGTCGGGCCGTACCCGGGGAGGTTGCGCGACCTGGGGGCGGTGCTGGCCGGCGCAGTCCCGGGGCGGACCGGCGCGGACCAGGTGTCGGTGTTCTGCTCCACCGGACTCGCCGGCACCGAGGTCGCCCTGCTGGACCGGCTGGTCCGGGTGGGTGCGGCGGCGCTCTGACCGTCGCCCGCGCCCGATCCGCGACGGCGGGGGAGGGTGAACCGGCCGACACCGCACGCCGCCGTTGGTCGGGCCCGCCCCCGCGCCCGGTACCCTCGGATGGTGTCTGCCACCCCCACGCCCGACAACGCCGGCCCGTCCCGCCGTGACCCGGCACCGCCGCCCACCGACGGCCGCCGGGTCGCCCTGCTGACCCTGGGCTGCGCCCGCAACGAGGTCGACTCTGAGGAGTTGGCCGCCCGGCTGCACGCCGACGGCTGGCAGGTCACCACCGACGGTGAGGGCGCCGACGTGGTGGTCGTCAACACCTGCGGTTTCGTGGAGAAGGCCAAGCAGGACTCGATCCAGACCCTGCTCGCCGCCGCCGACACCGGGGCCAAGGTGGTGGCCGCCGGCTGCATGGCCGAGCGGTACGGCCGGGAGTTGGCCGCGAGCCTTCCCGAGGCGCAGGCGGTGCTCAGCTTCGACGACTATCCCGACATCGCCGCCCGGCTGGGCGCGGTGCTGGCCGGCGAGACGGTCGACGCGCACACCCCCCGGGACCGTCGCGAGCTGCTGCCGCTCACCCCGGTCAACCGGCGCGAGTCGGCGGTGTCGCTGCCCGGCCACGGCACCCCCACCCGGGCGACGATGGAGACCGACGCGCACACCCCGGCGCACCTGCGGCAGGTGCTGCGTCGCCGGCTCGACACCGGCCCGGTGGCCTCGCTGAAGCTGGCAAGCGGCTGCGACCGGCGGTGCGCGTTCTGTGCGATCCCCGCGTTCCGGGGGGCGTTCGTCTCGCGTACCCCCGACGAGCTGCTCGCCGAGGCGGAGTGGCTGGCCAAGACCGGCGTCCGCGAGCTGGTGCTGGTCAGCGAGAACTCGACGTCGTACGGCAAGGACCTGGGCGACCCGAGGGCGCTGGAGAAGCTGCTGCCCCAGCTCGCCGCGATCGACGGCATCGTCCGGGTGCGGGCCAGCTACCTCCAGCCCGCCGAGACCCGTCCCGGCCTGGTCGAGGCGATCGCCACCACCCCCGGTGTGGCCCCCTATTTCGACCTGTCGTTCCAGCACTCCAGTGAGCCGGTGCTGCGTCGGATGCGCCGGTTCGGCTCCACCGACCGGTTCCTGGAGCTGCTGGCCAGCGCCCGCGCCCTGGCCCCGACGGCGGGCGCGCGGAGCAACTTCATCGTCGGTTTCCCGGGCGAGACCAAGCAGGACGTGGCCGAGCTGGTCCGCTTTCTCACCGAGGCGCGGCTCGACGCGATAGGCGTGTTCGACTACAGCGACGAGGACGGCACCGAGGCCGCCGGCCTGCCCGGCAAGCTCTCCGCCGCCACCGTCAAGCGCCGTTACGACCGGCTCGCCGCGCTCGCCGACGAGCTGTGCTCGCAGCGGGCCGAGGAGCGGCTCGGCAGCACCGTCGAGGTGCTTGTCGACACGGTCGACGACGGCGTGGTGGAGGGCCGGGCGGCACACCAGGCCCCCGAGGTGGACGGCTCGACCACCCTGGTCGCCCCGGCCGGTGGCGGGGTCGACCTGACCGCGCTGCGCCCAGGCGACCTGGTCCGGGCCACGGTCACCGCGACCGAGGGCGTCGACCTGGTGGCCGTGCCGGATGAGATGATCTCGGCGGCGCCCGGCGCGGAACGGTGACGGTGGGCCCGGACGGAGCGGGGGAGCCAGGTGGGGCGGTGCCAGGCGGGCCACGGCGACCGGAGCGGGGCGCGGCGGTGACCGGGGCGGCGGAGTCCGCGCCGCCGGTGGCCCGGGTGCCGGTGCTCAATGCGGCCAACGGCCTGACCCTGCTGCGGCTGGTGCTGGTGCCCGTCTTCGCGGCCTCGGTGGTCACCTCCGGGATGACCCACACCGGGTGGCGGATAGCCGCCTGCCTGATCTTCGCGTTCGCCTCGATGACCGACCTGGTGGACGGGTGGATCGCCCGCCGGTTCGGCCTGGTCACCTCGGTCGGCAAGGTGGCCGACCCGATCGCCGACAAGGCGCTCACCGGTGCGGCCCTGGTGCTGCTCTCCGTCTACGACCGGCTGCCCTGGTGGGTGACGGTGCTGATCCTCGTCCGGGAACTGGGCATCACCGGGCTGCGGTTCTGGGTGATCCGGCACGGGGTGATCGCCGCCAGCCGGGGCGGCAAGCTCAAGACGGCGCTCCAGATCCTGGCCATCGCCTGGTACCTGTGGCCGATGCCGGCCGCCCTCGCCACCGTCGGCCCCTGGATCATGGCCGCCGCCGTGCTGGTCACCGTGGTCACCGGCTTCGACTACGTGGCCCAGGCCCTCCGCCTGCGCCGCCCCCGCCCCGGGGACGCCGGCCGCAGCGACTGACGGGCCCACCGCGGCGACCGGCCCGACCGACCGACCGGCCCGACCGACCGGCCCGACCCGCTTCGGGAAAATGCGTAGCGGGGTCACCCGGGGGAAGGAGGACGGCATGGGGACCGATGCGAAGCACGAGCGACCCGTGGGCAGCCCGGCTGCGGGCGTGGTGCACAGCCTGCACGAGCGACAGCAGACCCTGGCCACCGTCGAGTCCCTGACCGGAGGGCTGCTGGCCGCCGCGATCGTGGGGATCGCCGGGGTCAGCTCCGTCTACCGGGGTGGCCTGGTGACCTACGCCACCGAGCTGAAGGCGCGGCTGGCCGACGTACCCGAGGAGTTGCTTGCCGAACGCGGACCCGTCGATCCGGACGTGGCCATCGCCCTCGCGGAGGGCGGCCGGCGGCGGTGCGACGCCGACTGGGGGTTGGCCACCACCGGGGTGGCCGGTCCCGAGCCGCAGGACGGCAGACCGGTCGGTCTGGTCTATGTCGCGGTGGCCGGGCCGGGCGGCCCGGTGGTCCGTCGGCTCGACCTCGACGGGGGCCGGGACCACATCCGGGCGGCCACGGTGATCGAGGCGTTACGCCTGCTCGCGGCGCGGATCCACAGGGCCTTCCCGGAGGCCGGGCCAGCCTCGGTACCGGGGTCGCCGACCACCGTCCCGCCGGCCGGCGCGGGCCGGCGCTGACCGGCCTTGTCCAGATCCGACAGGCGGGGTGGGATGTCGCCGGGCCGGCCAACGGGTACGGTTGCGGGAAGGCTCCGGCGTACGGCGTCGGCGGCGGCGCGGTCCACCGCGTCCGACGCGGGCGATCGTCCGCGCGGAGAGTGAATCCCGTTCAGGGGGAGGTGCGATGGTCCTGCTACGCCGGGTGATCGGTGACGCACTTCGCGCGCGACGCCAGGGTCAGCACCGCACCCTGCGCGAGGTCTCCACCGCCGCCAACGTCAGCCTCGGCTACCTGTCCGAGATCGAGCGCGGCCAGAAGGAACCCTCCAGCGAGCTGCTCGCCGCCATCTGTGACGCGCTCGGTGCCCGCCTGTCGGAGCTGCTGCGGGAGGTGAGCGACACCGTCGCACTCGCCGAGCAGTTGCCGGGTGTGCTCCTGCCGGTGCAGGACGAGCCGGCCGCCGCCGGGCCCGCCGGCGCCGTGCGCAAGGCCACCGGCCGGGGTGTGCGCCAGGTGACCACCGACGGCGCGGTTGCCGTCTCGGTCCGCCAGGACTCCCCGCTGAAGGCCACCCTGCGCAGCGCCCGGGTCCGTCCCAGCGACCGCGACGTGGTCTGCGCCGCCTGACCGCCGTCCGTCCCCGTGGCCGGGCTGGCCGACGCCGCGTAGTGTTGATCGCAGGCCGCCGGGGCACCTCCCGCGGTACGAACGGCCCTGCTGGCGTCCGGCTGCGACGATGGGGGCGCGCCGTGCGGCCCGTCCGGCCCCCCGGTGTGGCCGAGGCGCAGCGACGCTACTGAGGGGATACCGCGGAGATGGCGAACCCGTTCGTCAAGGGCTGGCACTACCTGATGGCGCTCTTCGGTGCCAAGATCGACGAGCACGCCGATCCGAAGGTGCAGATCCAGCAGGCCATCGAGGAGGCGCAGCGCCAGCACCAGGCGCTGGTCCAGCAGGCGGCGGCGGTGATCGGCAACCAGCGTCAGCTGGAGATGAAGCTCTCCCGGCAGATGACCGAGGTCGAGCGGCTCCAGGGCAACGCCCGGCAGGCGCTGGTCCTCGCCGACCAGTCCCGGGCCAAGGGCGACGAGGCCGAGGCCGGTCGCTACGAGCAGTCGGCCCAGGTGCTCGCCACCCAGCTGGTCTCCGCCGAGCAGGCCACCGAAGACCTCAAGACCCTGCACGACCAGGCGCTCGGTGCCGCCGCCCAGGCCCGCCGCGCGGTCGAGAACAACTCCATGATCCTCCAGCAGAAGCTCGCCGAGCGCACCAAGTTGCTCAGCCAGCTCGAGCAGGCCAAGATGCAGGAGAGCGTGGCCCGTTCGCTGGAGTCGATGTCCTCGCTGACCGCGCCCACCAACACCCCCTCCCTGGACGAGGTGCGCGACCGCGTCGAACGCCGTTACGCCAACGCGATGGGTCGGGCCGAACTGGCCGGCAACTCCGTCGAGGGGCGGATGCTGGAGATCCAGAAGTCGACCCTGGACAGCGCCGGCTCGTCCCGGCTGGAGCAGATCCGGGCCAGCATGGCCGGTGACCAGCTCGGCGGTCGGCAGGAGCAGCCGGCGGCGCAGCAGCAGGGCCAGCCGGCAGCTCCGGCGTCCGACCCGGCCGCCGCCGCCCGACTGGACGAGATCCGGGCCAGCATGAGCCGCGACCGCGGCGTGGGGGACACCACCGCCAGCTGAACGGCCGGCACGAGGAGGTACGGGTGGCCGACGAGCGAACGCGACACTTCCGTCGACTGGACCGGCTGCGGCGTTCCGCGCGCCGGTGGAGCGTACTGGCGGGTGGGCTCACCGGTGCGACGGCCGTGCTGACCCCGTACGCCGGGCTGGGGTTGGCCGATGCGGCCTGGGCCGGCGCGGCGGGCAGCGCCGTCGCGCTGGCCGCCTGGCGCTGGGTCGACCTGCGGGCGCTCGCCGCCCGCCCGGCCCCGCCCGCCCTCGATCCGGCCGAGGCCGCCGCCCGGTCCCGGGCCCGGCTGGTCGCCGCCGTCGAACGACTACCGGTCGGCCCCGGGGTGCTGGCCGAGGCCCGCCGGTTCCGCTCCAGGTTGGCGTTGCGCGGTACCTCCGCCGCCGAGTCGTGGGCCCGGCTGGACCGGGCCGCGCTCACCCTGGCCGGGATCGCGCCCCGGCTGACCGGTCTGGCCGAGCCGGCGGTGCTGGAGGCCGCCGCCGCCGACTGCTCGCTGCGGGACCTGGCCGACCGGACGGCCGGCGTGGAACGGGCCCTGCGGCTCGCCCCGCCGGAGGCCCGGCCCCGGCTCGCCGAGGCCCACCGGGCCCTGCTCGACCAGCTGGTCACCGGGGTGACCGCCTACGAGGGGCTGGTCGTCGCCGCCGCCGGCTACGTGGCCGAGGACGCCCACCCGGAGGTCGTCGCCGACCCGGCCGCCGCCCGGCTGATGGAGGCGACCGACCTGCTGCACGGCGTCGCCTCCGCCCTGGCCGAGCTGCGCACCGTCGGCGATCCCCTGCGCGCCCCCGCCCGGTGAGTTCCGCCGGGTCGGCCGGCACCCCGCCCCGCTGACCCTCAGCACGGCGTGCTGATCGGCAGCGGGGCGGTCCAGGGGGAGCTGCCCACCACGTTGACCGAGCGGACCCGGTAGTGGTAGGTGACGCCCCGGGCCAGCCCGGTGTTGGTGAAGCTCCGGCCGGTGACGGTGAAGCCGGCCAGTTCCCGGCCGAACTGCGGGTCCACCGCACGCTGCACCACGAACCCGGCCCCCGGGCCGGGCGGCAGCCTCGCCGCCCAGGTCAACGACACCGTCGCGGTGTCCGGCGCGGGGACGCCGACAGTCGCGGCGAGGCCGGTCGGCACCTCCGGCACGGGCGGGGTGGTCACCGTCGCCACCGTCGACCACGGTGACGCCGCACCGAGGTACGTGGTCCGGACCCGGTAGTAGTACGTGGTGTCCGGGGCGATCGCCGTATCGAGATGGCGGTCGGCCACCGGGACGGCGGTGGTGCCCGGACCGCTGGTGAAGGTCGGGTTGGTGGCCCGCTGCACGTCGAGACCGGTGGCGAAGGAGCGGTTCGTCCAGCGCAACGCCACCCGCAGGGGTGCCGCGGGCGGCACCGTCGCGGCCAGCCCGCTCGGCGCGGGCAGGCGTACCGACGCCGGGCTGCTGTTCGACCAGGTCGAGCAGCCGGCGGCGTTCTCGGCCCGGATCCGGTAGTGGTAGGTGACGCCCGGGGTGATCGTGGCGTCGGTGTAGCGGGTCGCCGTCGCCGCCACGGTGATGGCGGTCAGTCCGGTGCCGAAGCCGGCGTCGGTGGCCCGCTGGAGCAGGTGGCTGGTGGCCGCAGGCCGGCTGCCGTTGCCCGTCCAGGCGAGCGCGATCGCCGGCAGCGCGGTCGCCGAGCCGGGCACCGGGGTCGCGGTCAGCCCGGTCGGCGCGCGGGGCGAGACCCGTAGCACCAGCGGTCGACTCATGCCCAGGTCCCGCAGCCCCGCCGCAGCACTGGACCAGCGGAACTCCCAGCCCAGGTTGACCTGTTGGTTGACCACCGCCGCAGGCCGGCCGTCGCACGGGCTGACCGGGGTGGTGTCGAGCCGTACCCCGGCGGGTCGGGTCGGGTCGAGCAGCCGGAGGCTGTCGGCGACCTTGAACGGCAGCGGCGGCACCTCGGGTCGCAGGGCCACCACGACGTCCTCGGCCGGGTTGACCCGGACGGTCTGCTTCCAGCCCGACTCGCCGCCGTCCGGGGCGCGGACCGTGCCGTCCCCGCCGATCCGGTTGACCACCTGCACGTCGCAGCCGTCGAAGCGGACCGGGTGGGTCTGCCGGCCGGTGCCGCGGATCCGCCACAGCTGGATGCCGTCGGCGGGCCCGCCCGCCCCGGCCGTCGGGTCGGCCGCGACGAGGATCTCGGTCGCCGGGTCGACCGGGCCGAGCGGCAGGGTGGCCGGGCCGAGCGGCCCGGCGTTCGGGTGGGGCACGCCGAGCCGGCCGGCCCGCCGCCCGTACTCCGGCTCGAAGACCGTGCCGACTGTCTTCACCTGGACCGGCAGGGTGACCGGTCCGGTGCCGCCGGGCGGGGTGAAGGTGACCGAGGTGGCGTACGCGGGGGCGACCACACCCCGGGCGGTGGTGGTGCCGAACGCCCGGTCGTACTCCGGTTGCGGCACGATCGGCGGGCGCTGGCTGGCCGCGTACGCGACGGGCAGCCGGTCGGCCAGCCGGTCCAGGTCGTACCGGGGGCCGGGGGTGCCTGTCACCCGGAACTGGAGCAGGGTACGGGTGTTCGGTCCGTACCCGGGCAGGGTGGCCGGGCCACCGCCCTCGGCGCGCTGGTCCGGGGCGTCGGTGTGCCTGTCGTAGCGGGGGTCGGAGCCGGGCAGCGGGGCCGGGCAGTCGTTGTAGAGCAGCACCGTCGCGCCGGGCGGCAGGGTGGCGAAGTCCACGACCACGTCGGCGCGTTCGCCCGGGGCGAGCAGCAGTGCGGCGGAGTCCACGTTGAGCACTGTCGGGTCGCGGCGGTCGTACCGGTAGCCGACCGGGCGGTTCGGCACCACCACCGGGGCGGGGAGCAACCCGCACTCGTTGCCGATCTGGATCATGGGCGGGCCGGCGGCGGCCGGATCGGGCACCCCACCGTCGCGGCCGTCGGTGGGCCAGTCCGCCGGCCGGCCGGGGGCGCGCACGGCGTCCACCATCGGCACCTCGCCGGCGTCGGCGTCGGCGAGACTCCCGTCGGCCCGCCACATCGGCCCGTCCGAGCGGGCCCGGTAGAGCTGGAGGTTGAGGGCCCGGTCGGCGCAACCGTTGACGATCCGGAACCGGTACGCCGTCGGCCGCACCCGCAGGTACGGGTAGGCGACCCCGTTGACCAGCATGGTGTCCCCGTACGCCTCGGGCACGGCGCTGGGGTGCGGTACCCCGGGGGCCTGCGGGGGTTCCTGCGGCGCGGCCACCGGATCGTGGTGCGGGTTGTCCACCGGGCCGACCCGGGGCTCGTCCCGCCCCTCCCCGCCGGGCAGCCACGGGCCGTAGTCCCAGCGCCCGGTGGGGTTGCGCCCGCTGTCCCGGTACGGGTCCTGCCGGGGCTGGTAGACGTGCGGGTGCCACAGGTTGCCCCGGGCACCCCAGCGCTCCCGGTCCCAGGTGGGATCCTCGGCGGCGAGCTGGGCGTCGTCGGGGACGAAGGTCCGGTCCTGGATCACCAGGGGGAGCTGGTCGGCGGGGAGCACCCCGTCGGCGGTCAGCTCCTCCTCGGCCGGGTCGGTGAGCAGGTAGAGGGCGAGCTGACCGGACAGCACGGTCAACCGGGACAGCCCGAGGGTGTTGTCCTGCAGGCACATCAGCCGGCCGCTCTGCGCGTTCGGGTAGTACAGCGTGGTGGCGCCCGCCCCCGGTGGCGGCATGTCCGGCACGTGGACCAGGCCCGGCCCGGTCGGGTACGGGGTGATCTCCCCGGCCGGGGCCACCCACTGCCACGGGTTGCCGGCGCTGATCCAGCCGGTGTGCGCGCCGGACAACTGGGGCACGGCCCGGTTCTGCGGATAGGGCGCCTGTCCCTCCAGGGGCCCCGCTCCGGCCCCCTGCAGGCCGGTGTCCACCGGGAGGAACAGGTCCCCGGCCGGACCGGTGGGGAGCTGGTTGATGAACTTGACCCGCACCGGCCGTCCCCGCCGCGCCATGATCAGGGGCCCGAGGTGGTAGGCCCGCTCCGGTGGCGCGACGGTGTTGTGTCCGTCCGGGTCGGTACCCAGGTTGAGCTGGCGGTAGCCGCGCAGCCGGGTGGTGGGCAGGTCCCGGTGCAGTCGCTGGGTGTACTCGGACAGCCCGATCTCGTAGTAGTCGCAGCCCGGCCAGCTGACCGTGTCCGGGGTGGCGATCGGCAGGTACCCGCCCAACTCGGTGCGGCCCGACGGACCGGGCAGGGGGAGCGCGTCGACGAACTTGCGCAGGCCGGTGCCGGTGACCACCCGGCCCTGCGAATCGCGCACCGGCAGCGGACTGCCGGCGAAGTTGGGCACCGGGCCGAAACAGCGCGGCACGGCGGCCGGGTCGAGGCTCGCCGGGGCGGGACCATCGGGTTCGCCGCTGCGGGCCGTCGGCACGGCGGGGCGGTCGGTGCGGACGACCCGGGTCGTCCAGTGGGGGCGCAGTCTACGGAACAGGGCCATGGCTCTCCCCGGGCACGGGGACGCGCCGACCCCCACCCCGGCGTGGTGGGCGGTCGCGTCCGGTGGTGACGAACGGTGAGCACTCCACCGCAGCATGCAACCTGGACGGCCGGATAGGAATTACCCATTCGTCCGTGTCTGCCGTGTCGTCCCGCTACGCGGGAGGGTGCGGCGGGGCGACCGGGCCCGTGCCGGCCGTCCGGTCGCGGGCCTGGTGACCCGCCGGCCCCGGGGTCAGCGGGGCCCGGCGGGCGGCGGCTGGCAGGTCGGGCACCAGTAGGTGACCCGTTCGCCCAGCTCCTCCTTGCCGATGGCGGTGCCGCAGCGGCGGCACGGCTGGGCCCGCCGGCCGTAGACGTAGCTGGTCTGCCCCCTGCGTAGCGAGCCGGTGGTGCTCTGGGTCCACCGGCCCCGGTTGGCGGCGAGCAGCCGCTGGGCCAGGGCCACCGTGCCGGGCAGGTCGGGCACCGCGCCGACCGGCGTCCACGGGGAGAGCCCGCGCAGGAACAGCAGCTCGCACTTGTAGAGGTTGCCCACCCCGGCCAGGTTGCGCTGGTCCAGCAGCGCCTCGCCGATGGTCGTCCCGGGCGCGGCGGCGAGCCGGCGGACCGCCTCGGCCGGATCCCAGTCCGGGCCGAGCAGGTCGGGGCCGAGGTGCCCGAGCAGGCCCTCCTCCTCGACGGTGGGCAGTAGGGCCAGCTCGTGCAGGTGGTAACCGACCGCCACCGCCTCCGGGCTGCGCAGCACCACCCGGATCAGGTGTGCCGGCCGGGCCGTCCAGCGTTCCCCCGGGACATACGCCCGCCAGGCACCGTCCATCCGCAGGTGGGAGTGGAGCGTCCAGTCGGCGGTCGGGGTCGCCTGGGGTGGTGCGGTCAGCCGGAGCAGCAGGTGTTTGCCCCGGCTGACCGACTCGCGCACCGTCCAGCCGGACAGGTCGGTGGTGGCGAGCGCGGGCACCCGGAAGTCGCTGCCGGTGAGCCGGGTGCCGGCGAGCGCCCGGTGCAGGACGCGGGCGGTGTTCCAGACGGTGTCTCCTTCGGGCACCCCGACATCCTCCCTCGGCCGAACAGAATTCGCATGTGTCGCTATTTGTTAGGGTGCTTCCCGCCGATCTATGAAAAATGGACTATTAGGGGGTTCTGAGGAGAACCTTATGGCCATCGGCTCCTGTCGTACCCCGTCGTCCCTGCTTGTCTGCCTGCTGACCGTGACCCTGGCCGGTGGTCTCACCCCGGCCACCGCGACCGCCGCACCCCGCGCCCCCGCCCTGCCCGCCGTCGGCGAGCGCTGGTCGCTCGACCTGGCCGTCGGTGGCGGTGACGACGTCAACGTCCGGTTCGGTGCCGGCCGGCTGCGCCTGGCCGACGCCCACCCGACCCGGCGCAACCGGCCCGCCGCGCTGGGCGCGCCGGTGGCCGAGGGGGCGCTGCTCGCCCCCGCGCGGACCCTCGCCGGCCCGGCCAACCGGCTCCGCGCCGAGCTCACCGCCGAGGCGTCCACCGGTGCCGCCGTCGGCGTCCAGGTGCGGGGCTGGCAGGCCGCCGGCTGGACCGAGTGGCAGGAGGCCGGCACCGCGCCGGCCGTCTTCGACCGACCGGTCACCCGGGTCCAGGCCCGGGTGCTGCTCACCACCCGGGACCCGAAGGCCACTGCCTCGGTACGCGCGGTCCAGCTCACCGCCGACACCACCGCCGCCCCGACGCCCGCCCCCACCGCCGTACGCAGCTACCGGGTCTTCGCCACCCGGGAGGGCGAGGTCGGCGGGGTGACCGCCAACGGCCGCACCATCCAACCCCGGGACCACTTCGTCGCGCTGCCGTCCCGGCGCGGGCTCTCCCCGCTCAACAGCGGCGACTACACCGTGCGGGTCTGCACCACCAGCGGCAGCCGCTGCGAGTACGCGCCGGTCTGGGACGTCGGCCCGTGGAACACCCGTGACGACTACTGGAACCCCGCCGCCGTCCGGGAGAACTGGAAGGGCCTGCCGCAGGGGCTACCCGAGGCGCAGGCCGCCTACCAGTACGGCTACCACGGCGGCCGGGACCAGTTCGGGCGTACCGTGCTCAACCCGGCCGGCATCGACCTCGCCGACGGCACCTTCTGGGACGGCCTGCTGTTGACCGACAACGCCTGGGTCGACGTGACGTACCTGTGGACCGGCACCGGCCCGCGCGGCGTGATCGGCTCCGGGCCGCTCAACATCCGCACCGGCCCCGGCACCGCGTACCCCAGCCGGGGGCTCGCCGCCACGTACGCCCACGTGCCGATCCAGTGCTACGTCAGCGGGCAGACGGTGGTCGGGACGTACCGGACCACCAACCGGTGGAACCGGCTGGCCGGCGGCCAGTACGTCAGCCACGCCTACGTGTCCACCGTGTACGGCGGCACCGTGTCACCCTGCTGACCGGTGCGCCGCCGGCGACCCGACGCCGTCGGGACCGTTCAGGGCCGCTCGTCCGGGCGGGGCGGACGGACCATGTCCTGGTAGCGGGGATGACTGGCGCCGTACACGGCGAAGTTCAGCCGGGCGTGGGTGAGACTCAGCTCACCGTTCGCCCCGCCCCGCACCACGTCGGCATCGGCGTCACCCTGGCCGTCATCGGTCCAGAAGCAGACCGGACAGGTGCCCCCACCCGTCCGCGACGCACAACAGGGACAGCCCACCGGAACCCACACTTCACCCACCGCAGCAGCATTCCACACCGGACGTCGGGCAGGGAGCGCAGCTCACCCCCTGATACGACCTCGTAGCGTGACAGTCGTGCCCGGGGCGACCCCGAGCAGGTCCACCGCCCGGCCGCCGTTGCAGGCCACCGCGACCAGACCGGCGGAGTCGACGAGCACGACAAGCGCCCCGGCCGGCACGTCGCCGAAGGTCCGCCCCCGCACCGCCGGTCGGCCGGCGACCTCCACCGCCTCGGGCACCGTCGCCAGCAGGTCGGCCCCGGCGGCGAGCTGCACGTTGCCGAAGTGGTCCACGGTGAGCACCTCGGCGGTGAAGCCGTCCGCCTCCCGGCGCAGCACCGGCGGGGGCAGCGTCACCAGGGTGGCCGGGTCGACCTGCGGGCCGGCCCCGGTCAGCCGGTCGCCGAGGGCCAGCCGGGCCGCCACCGGGGCGAAGACGTCCCGGCCGTGGAACGTGCGGGACACCTCCGCGGCCAGCCACCCCGGCGCGGTCAACTCGACCGCCGAGGTCACCCCGCCCAACGCCCGCGCCGCCGCGAGCAGCACCCCGTTGTCCGGCCCCACCAGCAGCCCGCCGGGGGTGACCAGCGCCACCGCCCGCCGGGGCGTGCCGACCCCCGGATCCACCACCGCCACGTGCACCGCGTACGGCAGGTGCGGTGCGGCCTGGGCGAGCACCGCCGCGCCCCGGCGGACGTCCCCCGCCGGCACCAGGTGGGTCACGTCGATCACCCGTGCCGCCGGGGCGATCCGGCCGATCACCCCGTGGCAGACGGCCACGAACCCGTCGGCGAGTCCGTAGTCGGTGGTCAACGAGATCCAGGCGGTCGGGGTCATCCCGGCAGGCTAGTGCGGCGACCGCCCTACCACTGACCGGACACCCCGATCGGCCGACCGGCCGGTGCCGCCCACGGACCGGGTTCGGCAGACTGCCGGGGTGACGAAACGCCTTCGTATCCTCTCCGCGACCGCCACCGTCCTGATCGCCCTGGCCCTGGCCGGGTGCGGCGACGACCCCGCCGACGAGCGGGACGGCGGGGCCTGGGCCGACGGCCGGTCGAAAGCGCCTGCCACCAGTGAGGCCGCCCCGACGGAAGGCGCACCGAAGGCCGCGAAGCCGGGCGTCACGCCGTCGGAGAGCCCCTCCACCCCGCCGTTCGTGAGGCCGACCAAGGACAAGGGCGCCCCCGCGGCCCGCAAGGTGGTCGAAGCGTTCCAGGCCGCCGGGCTGAAGGTGCCCGACCCGCAGGACCGCTCCAAGGACTGCGGACCCGACGGTACGGGGATCGGCTGCGCCCAGTTGCTGGTCACCGACACCGTCGCCGTCTACGTCTTCCCCGACGAGGCCGCCGCCACCAACCAGACGGACCTGTGGGGGGCCAAGGCGTACCGGGCCGGTGCCGTGGTGCTCAACTACCTGGGCACCAAGACCAGCGCCGCCGAGCAGAAGCGCTACAACGACGTGCTGGCCAAGCTGAGCTGAGCCGCCCCGTGTCAGCCGCGCAGGCGCAGGCCGCGGGGGGTGGCCCGGAAACCGGCGGCGGTGAGCGCGTCGCGCAGCGGTGAGGAGTGCACCGCCTCGCCGTCGGCCCGTTCCACCGACATCGCCCCCAACGCCCCGGAGTGCACCGCGCCGGCGAGCGCCTTGCCGGCGGCGGCCAGCGCGTCGGCGTCGTCGGTGAAGGAGAGGATCGTCCGCCCGCCCCGCTCGACGTAGAGGGCCAGCTCACCACCGACAAGGACCACCACCGCCCCGGCCTTGCGACCGGCCCGGTGTCCGGTGCCCGGTGCGGCGCCGTCACCGGAGTCGACGGCCCGCTCCGGCCAGGGCAGCGCCGCGCCGTACGGGTTGGCCGGGTCGGTGGCGGCGAGCACAGTGGTCGGCCCGTCGCCCCGGTCCCGGGCACGGTCGGCCGGATCGGCGAGCGCCCGCAGCCGGTCCACCGCGCCGGGCACCGCGAACTGTGCCGCGCCGAGCCCCTCCACGAAGTAGCCCCGGCGGGCCGCGCCGCGCTCCTCCAGCGCGGCGAGCACCGGGTAGACGGCGGCGAAACCGCCTGTCACCTGCTCGGCCACCACCGCGCCCCGGGTCACCACCCCGTGCCGGTCGAGCAGCAGATCGGCCAGGGCGGCGGCCCGTCGGGTCGGGTCGGTGTCCCGCTCCGGCAGCCGGGACCAGCGCCCGGCCACCGTGGGCGGACCTCCCCGGCTGGGCAGCGCCACCCGACCCGGGCGGCGGTAGCGGGTCCGCGGGGCGGCCGGACGGGACCGGTGCGCCCCGCCCGCGCCGAGCGCCGCCCGCAGCGGGGCGAGGGTGTCGTTGGTGAGCTGCCCCGCCCAGACCAGGTCCCAGATCGCCGCGGTCAGCGCGGTGTCGTCTGTCGAACCCACCCGGTCGGACAGCGAACGGAAGAACAGCGCCTGCCCGTCGGCGAGCGCGTCCAGCACGGCGGCGTGCAGCGGGGTGCCGGCGAACGCGTCGTCCGGCGGGGGGAGCAGCAGCGGCGCGACGTCCGCGTACGCCAGGGTGAGCCAGCCGTCACCGCCGGAGATCGCCCCCGACCCGGCCCACACCACCTCACCACCGGCGCACAGCTCGTCGAGCTGGGCGGGGGAGTAGTCGGCGACCCGGGCGGGCAGCACCAACCGCTCCCACGCCGACGCCGGCACCGCCGAGCCCTGCAACTGCTCGACCGCGGCGGCCACCGCCTCCACCCCACGCGCCGACGAACCGACCTGCTGCCAGCGGGGCAGGAAGGTGGCCAGCACCCGGGGCGGCACCGGCTCGATCTCCCGGCGCAGCGCGGCGAGCGACCGCCGGCGCAGCAGCCGCAGCACCTCGGCGTCGCACCACTGGGTGCCCACGGTGTCCGGGGCGAACTCGCCGGCCACCACCCGCCCGGTCGCGGCGAGCCGACGCAACGCCTGCTCCACCACGAACACCCCGAGCCCGAACCGGGCCGCGCAGGTCGCGGCGGCGAACGGCCCGTGGGTACGGGCGTACCGGGCGACCAGGTCGCCGAGCGGGTCGGCCACCGGCGACAGGTACGCCTCGGCCACCCCCACCGGCAGGGCCACCCCGAGCGCGTCGCGCAGCCGGGCGGCGTCCTCGATGCCCACCCAGCGTTCCTCGCCGGCGATCCGGACCCGCAGCGCCCGCCGGGCCGCCGCCAGCTCCGCCGGCCACTGCACCGGTACGCCCCGCTCGGCCAGCTCCGCCTCGGTCAGGTCGCCGACGACCCGGAGCAGCTCGACCACGTCCTCGGCGTCGCGGGGACGACGCTGGTCGGTGCGCCAGCGCAGCTGCCGTTCGGTCTCGGCGAGCACCGCCGGGTCGAGCAGCTCGCGGAGGTCCACCCGGCCGAGCAACTCCCCGAGCAGGGTCGGGTCCAGCGCCAGCGCGGCGGCCCGGCGCTCGGCCAACGGGGCGTCCCCCTCGTAGAGGAACGCCCCGACATAGCCGAAGAGCAGCGACCTGGCGAACGGCGAGGGGCGTTCGCTCGCCACCTCGACCAGGCGGACCTTCCGGCTGGCCAGGTCGCGCATCAACCCGGTCAGGGCGGGCTGGTCGAAGACGTCCTGCAGGCACTCCCGGGCGGCCTCCAGGGTGACCGGGAAGTCGGCGTACTCGCGGGCCACGTCGAGCAGTTGGGCGGCGCGTTGGCGCTGCTGCCACAGTGGCTGCCGGCGGCGCGGGTCACGCCGGGGCAGCAGCAGCGACCGGGCGGCGCACTCGCGGAACCGGGCGGCGAAGAGCGCCGAGGTGCCCACCGACTCCTCGACCAGCTGGGCGATCTCGTCGGGCTCGAAGACCACCAGCTCGGCGCCGGGCGGTTCCTCGGCGGTGTCCGGCAGCCGCACCACGATGCCGTCGTCGGAGGGCATGACCTGGGCGTCCACCCCGTAGCGTTCGGCCAGCCGGCGGCCGATGGCCAACGCCCACGGCCCGTTGACCCGGGCCCCGAGCACACTGTGCACGGCGAGCCGCCAGTCACCCAGCTCGTCGCGGAACCGCTCGACCAGCACCGTCCGGTCGTCGGGCAGCGAGCGGGTGGCGGCCTGCTGCTCCCGCAGGTACGCCATCAGGTTGCCGGCCGCCCAGTCGTCCAGACCGCCGGCGCGCAGCGCGGTCAGGGCGGCGTCGTCGTCGAGGCGCAGCAACGCCCGGACCCGGGCACCGATGGCCCGCCCCAGCTCGACCGGACGGCCCAGCTGGTCGCCCTTCCAGAACGGCATCCGGGCCGCCTGGCCGGGAGCGGGGGAGACCAGCACCCGGTCGGGGGTGATCTCCTCGATCCGCCAGGACGACGAGCCGAGCAGGAAGACGTCGCCGACCCGGGACTCGTAGACCATCTCCTCGTCGAGCTCGCCGACCCGGGCGGCGCGCTCGGCCCCGGCCAGGAAGACCCCGAACAATCCCCGGTCGGGGATGGTGCCACCGCTGGTGACGGCGAGGCGCTGGGCACCCGGCCGGCCGGTCAGCACGTCGGTGGCCCGGTCCCAGACCAGCCGGGGACGCAGCTCGGCGAAGGCGGTCGACGGGTAGCGGCCGGAGAGCATGTCGAGCACGGCGTGCAACGCCGAGTCGGGCAGCTCGGCGAAGGGTGCGGCCCGGCGGACCAGCACCGCCAGGTCGCCGAGCGACCACGGTTCGAGGGCGACCATGGCGACGACCTGCTGGGCGAGCACGTCGAGCGGGTTGCGCGGATAGTGCAGCTCCTCGATGGCACCGGCCGTCATCCGCTCCGCGACCACGGTGCAGGAGAGCAGGTCGCCCCGGTGCTTGGGAAAGACCACCCCCCGGGACACCGCGCCCACCTGGTGCCCGGCCCGGCCGACCCGTTGCAGACCCGCCGCGACGCTCGGGGGGGCCTCGATCTGCACCACCAGGTCGACCGCCCCCATGTCGATGCCGAGCTCCAGGCTGGAGGTGGCCACCACGGCGGGCAGCCGGCCGGACTTGAGTGCCTCCTCGATCTGTTTGCGTTCCTCCCGCGAGACGCTGCCGTGGTGGGCGCGGGCGATCACCGCATCCGCGCCGGCCGCCGCACCCGACTGGGCCATCACCTCGGCCGGCGGCCCGGCGTCGGCGGCGGGCACCTCCTCGGTGGCCAGCTCGTTGAGCCGGGCGCAGAGCCGCTCGGCGCTGCGTCGGGAGTTGGTGAAGACGATCGTCGAGCGGTGCGCCCGGATCAGCCCGAAGACCCGTTCCTCCACCGCGGGCCAGATCGAGGCCCGGCGCGGACCGGGACCGCCCAGGTCGTCCGGCGGGGGTTGCTCGGTCTCGTCGAGCCGGGTCATGTCCTCCACCGGGACCTGGACGCTCACCTCGATCGTCTTGGGCATGGCCGGCTGCACCACGTCGACCGGGCGGGCACCGCCGAGGAACCGGGCGCAGGCGTCGATCGGCCGGACCGTGGCGGACAGGCCGATCCGTTGGGCGGGCCGGGCCAGCAGCGCGTCGAGGCGTTCCAGGGAGAGCATCAGGTGGGCGCCACGCTTGGTGCCGGCGACCGCGTGCACCTCGTCGACGATGACCGTCTCGACCCCGCGCAGCGAATCCCGGGCCGCCGAGGTGAGCAGCAGGAACAACGACTCGGGGGTGGTGATGAGGATGTCCGGCGGGGTACGGGCGAAGGCCCGGCGTTCGTCGGCGGGGGTGTCGCCGGTGCGCATCCCGACGGTGATGTCCGGTGGGGTCACGCCGAGCCGGGTGGCCGCCTGCCGGATGCCGGCGAGCGGGGCGCGGAGATTGCGCTCGACGTCGACCGCGAGCGCCTTGAGCGGGCTGACGTAGAGCACCCGGCAGCGCTGCCGGGCGTCGACCGGAGGTGGGGCGTCGGCCAGCCGGTCGAGCGACCAGAGGAACGCGGCGAGGGTCTTGCCCGAGCCGGTCGGGGCCACGACCAGGGCATTGCGGCCGGCAGCCACCGAATGCCAGGCGCCGAGCTGGGCGGGGGTGGGCGTGGCGAAGGCGGCGGTGAACCATTCCCGGGTGGCCGGCCCGAAGCCGGCGGGCACTGCCGCCCCCGCTGGCGTCTGGTCTGCCGTGCCCCGCTTCCCCGTCACGCACCCATCCTGCCCCGACGGGGCGACATTCCGTGGGAACGGATGGCGTTCTGTCGGACAGCTGGAAGCTAAAGGCGGAATATGCGTTTAGTGCGTTAAGTCTTACTTAACTGCTTGCTTGTGAGTAACGACATAAAGTAACTTCACCGGAAACGTGGCAACGGGGAAAGGAATCGGATGTTCGTCGAGGAGCGTGGCCCGACGCCCGGCACGGACGTGCTCATCCGCAAGGTGGACGGGCACCTCGCCGCCCTGCGGACCAGTCTGCGCGGCCCGGAGTTGGCGCTTGCCGAGCGCCTCGCCGACAGCCTGCGGGAGCTGGTCGTCTCCACCGCCCAGTCCAGCGCCGCCGACCGGGGGCAGGTGCGGGTCGCCGTGCACTACTTCGTGCTCCGCCGGGAGAGCCGCGGCAAGTTGCTCCCGGTGCGCTCACTCGCCGTCGCCCAGCGGGTGGTCGACAAGGTGGCCCGCCAGCTCGGCCGCCCCGACCTGCTGGCCGAGCCCCGCCGGGACCTGGCTCCCGTGCTCTCCGGTGGCGACGCCTCGCCCGGCTGAGCACGTCATGTGTGGTCGACGCCCGCGTTGATCTGCGTCGACAGCGGGCACGATTTCCCGAAAACCGCCCATAACGGGCTGAACTGGCGTGTGATCGGTGCTGGCCGGGACAACTCGCCCGGCGCGCGCCGCCAGTTCGACGGGAGGACGCGTGCTCGTACTGCTGCTCCTCCACCTGGTGGCGGCGCTGCTCGCACCGCTACTGGTCCGACGGTGGGGGCCACGCGCCTGCTACCCGCTCGCGCTGGTGCCCGCCGCCGCGTTCGGCTGGGCGCTGGCCCGCACCCCGACGGTCCGCGACGGCGGCGCGGTCGTCGAGACGTACCCCTGGGTCGGTCAGCTGGACCTCGACGTGGCGTTGCGGATGACGACGCTGTCCTGGCTGATGACCCTGCTGGTCGGCGGGGTCGGCGCGCTGGTCCTGGTCTACTGCGGCAGGTACTTCGCGGCCGGCTCGGTGGGCCTGCCCCGGTTCGTCGCCGTGCTTGTCGCGTTCGCCGGGGCGATGCTCGGCCTGGTCCTCGCCGACGACCTGCTGCTGCTCTACGTCTTCTGGGAACTCACCACCGTCTTCTCCTACCTGCTCATCGGGCACAGCACCGAACGGCGCTCCAGCCGCTGGGCGGCGGCCCAGGCACTTACCGTCACCACCCTGGGCGGGCTGGCCATGCTGCTCGGCTTCCTGATCCTCGGCGGACACGCCGGCACCTACCGCTGGTCGGAGATCGCCGACGCCCCGCTGCCCGCCGGCGGGACGCTTGTCGCCGCGGTGCTGCTGATCCTGACCGGCGCGCTTGCCAAGTCGGCGATCGTGCCGTTCAACGGGTGGTTGCCGGTGGCGATGGCCGCGCCCACCCCGGTCAGCGCCTATCTGCACGCGGCGGCGATGGTCAAGGCGGGCGTCTACCTGATCGGCCTGCTCGCCCCGGTGCTCGCCGACGCCGGCCCGTGGCGTCCTGTGCTGCTCACCCTCGGCCTGGTCACCATGCTCGTCGGCGGCTGGGCGGCGCTGCGTCAGTGCGACCTGAAACTCCTGCTGGCCTACGGCACGGTCAGCCAGCTCGGCCTGCTGACCGTGACGATCGGCACGGGCAGCGCGGACGCCGCGCTCGCCGGGGTGGCGATGCTGCTCGCCCACGCCCTGTTCAAGGCGGCGCTGTTCCTGGTGATCGGCATCATCGACCACGACGTCGGCACCCGCGACCTGCGGGAACTCTCCGGCCTCGGCCGTCGGGCGCCGGTGCTGGCAGCGGTCGCCACGCTCGCCGCCGCCTCGATGGCGGGCGTGCCGCCGCTGCTCGGCTTCGTCGCCAAGGAGGCGATCTTCGCGGCCACGGTCGACCGGCCCGTGGTGCTGGCCGGGCTGGTCCTGGGCACCGTGCTCACCGTCGCCTACAGCATCCGCTTCCTCTGGGGTGCCTTCGCCACCCGCCCCGGCGTCGCGGCCACCGAGCCGGAGCCGATCCCGCTGCCGATGCTCGCCCCGCCGACCCTGCTCGCGCTGGCCGGGCTGGTCGCCGGCCCCGCCGCCGCCGTGCTGGATGGCCTGCTCGGCCCGTACGCGGAACTCTTCGGCCCGCCGGACGAGACGCTCGCCCTCTGGCACGGCCTCACCCCCGCCCTCGGCCTGTCCGCGCTGGCGCTGGCCGGCGGGTTCCTGCTGCACGCGGTGCGCGGCCCGCTCGCCCCGACGCTGGCCCGGTGGCGGCTGCCGTTCAACGGCAACCAGGGGTACGAGTGGATCACCCACCGGTTCGACCGGCTGGCCATCGAGGTCACCGGAGCGACCCAGCGCGGCTCACTGCCGCTGTATCTCGGCACCGTGCTGCTGGCCCTGGTGCTGGTGCCGGGCACCGCCCTGGTCAGCACGAGCCCGTGGCGCACCCGGATCGCGGTCTGGGACAGCCCGCTGCAACTGGTGGTCGGCGTGGTCATCGGGGTCGCGGCGGTCTTCGCGGTCAACGCCCGACGGCGGCTGACCGCGATGCTGCTGGTCGGGGTGACCGGCTACGGGACGGCGATGCTGTTCGTGCTCTACGGAGCGCCCGACCTGGCGCTTACCCAGTTCCTGGTGGAGACCGCCACCATCGCCGTCTTCGTCCTGGTGTTGCGGCGACTGCCGGAGCGCTTCTCCGCCCGACCGCTGCGCCGCAGCCGGTGGGCCCGTCGGCTGCTCGGCCTCGCCGTCGGGGTGGTGCTTGCCGGTCTGGCGCTGATCGCCTCCGGGGCCCGTACCGCGGTGCCCATCTCCACCGCCTTCCCGGCGCTCGCCGTCGCCGAGGGCTACGGACGCAACGTGGTCAACGTGACCCTGGTGGACATCCGCGCCTGGGACACCATGGGGGAGATCTCGGTGCTGGTGGTGGCGGCCACCGGGGTGGCCAGTCTGATCTTCGAGCGGTCGCGCACCGGGCCGCGTCCGCGTCGGGTCGAACCCGCCTCGCGCCACCGCGACGACCGGCCGGTCTGGCTGCGCGGCGGGGCGACCCTGCACGAGCGACGGCGATCCATCGTCTTCGAGGTGGTGACCCGGCTGCTGTTCCACACCATCGTGCTCTTTTCCCTGTTCCTGCTCTTCTCCGGCCACAACGCGCCGGGCGGCGGCTTCGCCGGTGGCCTGGTGGCGAGCCTGGCGCTGGCCGTGCGCTACCTGGCCGGCGGTCGCTACGAGTTGGCCGAGGCGGCCCCGGTCGGAGCGGGCACGGTGCTCGGCGCCGGTCTGGCGATCTGCGTCGGTGGCGGCCTGCTCTCCCTGCTGACCACCGGGACCGTGCTGGAGAGCGTCAAGGTCGACCTGCCGCTGCCCGGCCTCGGCGGGCCGTACCTGGTCACCTCGCTCTTCTTCGACATCGGCGTCTACCTGATCGTGGTGGGGCTGATGCTGGACATCCTGCGCAGTCTCGGTGCCGAGATCGACAGGCACGTCGAGGCGGCCGGCAAGTCCGACCGGGGGCTCGTCGTCGACCACGAGGGGGACCGGCGGTGAGGGACGGTGGGGCGGGACCCACGCTGGTGCTGGTGATCGCCGTGGGCGTGCTCACCGCCACCGGGGTGATCCTGCTGCTGGAACGCAGCCTCACCCGGATCCTGCTCGGCGTGATCGTGTTCGGCAACGGGGTGAACCTGCTCATCCTGGTCGGTGGCCGCTCCGGTGGGGCACCTGTGGTCGGCGCCGGCCCGGAGGACGAGATGAGCGACCCGCTGCCGCAGGCGATGGTGCTCACCGCCATCGTGATCACCTTCGGGCTGACCGCCTTCCTCGCCGCCGTGGCGTACCGCAGCTGGTATCTCAGCGGCAACGACGAGGTGCAGGACGACGTGGAGGACCAGCAGATCGTCGCGCTCGCCGCCCGCAACGAGGTGGCCAACGCCGACCTCGGTGGTGAGGGGCCCGGTGACGACCCGGAGCAGGTCGACCCGCAGCCGACCCGACGACCACGCCGGTCGGGCGGTACGCGATGACCCGCCTCCTCCCGCTGCCGGTGGTGGTGCCGCTGCTCGGCGCGGCGCTCACCCTGATCCTGGTGAACCGCCCCCGGGTGCAGCGGGCCATCAGTGTGGTCGCGCTCGGCACCAACCTGGTCGTCGCGGTGCTGCTGCTGGTGCGGGCGTACCGGCATGGGCCGGTGGTGGTCGAGGTGGGCGGCTGGCACGCACCTGTCGGCATCGTGCTGGTCGCCGACCAGCTCGCCGCGCTGATGCTGGTGGTCTCCTCGGCGGTCACGCTCTGCGTGCTGCTCTACTCGGTCGGCCAGGGGCGCGCGGAGACCAGCGAGTCCGCGCCGGTGAGCATCTTCCACCCGACGTACCTGGTGCTGACGGCTGGGATCTGCAACGCGTTCCTCGCCGGTGACCTGTTCAACCTCTTCGTCGGCTTCGAGATCCTGCTCGCGGCGAGCTTCGTGCTGATCACCCTGGGCGGCACCGAGGCCCGGCTCCGCACCGGCTCGACGTACGTGGTGGTCAGCATCCTCTCCTCGATGATCTTCCTGGCCGCGGTGGGACTGGTGTACGCGGCCACCGGCACCCTCAACCTGGCGCAGCTCGCCGGCCGGCTCGACGCGCTGCCCGACGGCGTACGGCTGGCGTTGCAGTTGATGCTGCTGCTCGCCTTCGGCATCAAGGCGGCGCTCTTCCCGCTCTCCGCCTGGCTGCCGGACAGCTACCCGACCGCGCCGGCCCCGGTCACCGCCGTCTTCGCCGGCCTGCTCACCAAGGTCGGCGTCTATGCGGTCATCCGGACCCAGACCCTGCTCTTCCCCGGCACCGAGGTGGCCAACCTGCTGATGGTGGGGGCCGGGTTGACCATGGTGATCGGCGTGCTCGGCGCGGTGGCCCAGTCGGATCTGAAGCGGCTCTTCTCGTTCACCCTGGTCAGCCACATCGGCTACATGATCTTCGGGGTGGCGCTGAGCACCACCGCCGCGCTCTCCGGCGCGATCTTCTACGTGGTGCACCACATCACCATCCAGACCACGCTGTTCCTGGTCGCCGGCCTGGTCGAGGAGCGGGCCGGCAGCACCGACCTGCGTCGGCTCGGCGGGTTGGCCCGGGTCGCCCCGCTGCTGGCGGTGCTCTTCTTCGTCCCCGCGATGAACCTGGCCGGCATCCCGCCGTTCTCCGGTTTCCTCGGCAAGGTCGGCCTGCTCCAGGCCGGGGTGGCACACGGCGGCCCGCTGCCCTGGGTGCTTGTCGTCGCCGGAACGGTGACCAGCCTGCTCACCCTCTACGCCACGTCCCGGGTGTGGAACATCGCGTTCTGGCGGGCCCCACAGCTGGCCACCGCCGACCCGGTGTCCCGGTTGCCCCGGCTGATGGTCGGGGCCACCACCGCCCTGGTGGTGCTGGGGCTGGCCCTCACCGTCGCCGCCGGCCCGCTGTTCCGGGTCACCGCCGACGCCGCCACCGACCTGCGGCTACGCACCCCGTACGTGCGGGCCGTCCTGCCCGGCGGGTCGCCGTGACCGGCGCGTCGGCACCGCGGCGTACCGGACGCCGCCGGGACCAGCTCATCGCCCTCGGCTGGTTGGTCGTCATCTGGAACCTGCTGTGGGGGCACTTCTCCCCGGCCAACCTCCTCACCGGCGTGCTTGTCGGCGGCGCGGTGCTGCTGTTCTTCCCGCTCCCGCCGGTCTCCTTCGGCGGCCGGTTGCGGCCCCGGGCGCTGCTGGTGCTCGCCGGCACCTTCGTGGTCGAACTGGTCAGCGCCAGCATCCACGTCGCCGCCATCGCCGTGCGCCCCGGTTTCCGCCCGCGCGGCGCGATCATCGGGGTGCCGCTGCGGATCCGCACCGACCTGAACCTGGCGCTCACCGCCGAGCTGCTCTCCCTGGTGCCGGGCACCCTGATCGTCGAGGTGGACCGGGACGCCGGCGTGCTCTACGTGCACGTGCTCGACGTGCGTTCGCCGGCCGACCTGACCGGCAGCCGGGACCGGATCCTCGCCGTCGAGGAACGCATCGTCCGGGCCGTCGGCTCGAACGCCGAGTTGCGGCAGCTCACCACCGAACCCACGGAGGCACCGTGATCGTCGTCCTCGCCGTCGTCCTGACCGTGCTGTTGTCGACCACCGCGCTGCTGGCGCTGGCCCGGATCTACCGGGGCCCGTCGCTGCTGGACCGGGTCATCGCCGCCGATCTGCTGCTCGCCACCATGCTCGGCGCGGTCGGCGCGGAGGCGGCGGTGAACCGGCACGCCACCACGCTGCCGGTGCTCGTGGTGCTCTCCCTGCTCGGTTTCGTCGGCTCGGTCGCCCTGGTCCGGTTCGCCGCCCGGGAGGAATCGTGAGCCGGCCCGGCGCGACACCGGGTCGCGGTCGGACGAGGCCTGCGCCGGCCACCGGGGAGCAGCCGTGAGCGTGGGTACGGTGCTCGACTGGCTGGCCGCCGTCGCCCTGGTCGCCGGGGCGCTGCTCAGCCTCGTCGCCGGGATCGGCGTGCTGCGCTTCCCGGACGTGCTGGACCGGATGCACGCCGCCACCAAACCCCAGGTGCTCGGGGTGCTGCTGCTGCTCGTCGGCTTGGCGCTGCGGCTGCGTACCACCGCCGATCTGGGCATGATCGTGCTGGTCGGGGTGTTCCAGTTGGCCACCGCGCCGGTGGCCGCCCAGATGATCGGCCGGGCCGCCTACCGGTCGGGCCGGGTCGACCGCAGCCTGCTCGACGTCGACGAGTTGGCCGAGCCCGAACCCGAGCGCCGGCCGCGGGCTGGTGGATAGCGGGACGAGCAGGAACTTTGTGCCCACCCCCAGCGGGCTCGCAGCGAGCGCGGATAGAATTGCCGGATGATCGACTCTTCTGCCCAGGAGGGCAGCAGTAGCCAGCCGGGTCGTGCCCGGCAATCCCTTGCCCCGGCGTCCACGGGAGCCCTGAGCGACCCGTGTTGATCGTCGTCGGCCTCGCACTCATCATCGTTCTCACCGCCGCCACCGGCTACTTCGTCGCCCAGGAGTTCGGCTATGTCGCCGTCGACCGGGGCAAACTCAAGCAGCTCGCCGACGACGGCGACGCCAAGGCGGCCCGCGCCCTGGAGGTCACCGGGCGGTTGTCGTTCATGCTCTCCGGCGCGCAGCTCGGCATCACGGTGACCGCCCTGCTCGTCGGTTACGCCGCCGAGCCCTACCTCGGCGGCGGGCTGGCCGAGCTGCTCGGCGGCGTCGGCGTCGCAAGCAGCGTCAGCCTGCCGCTGTCGGTGGCGTTGGCCCTGGTCATCGCCACCGTCGTGCAGATGGTCCTCGGCGAGCTGGCCCCCAAGAACCTGGCCATCGCCCGACCCGAGCCGCTGGCCCGTGCGCTGAGCCGGTCCACCCTGATCTACCTGAAGGTGGCCGGGCCGCTGATCACCCTCTTCGACCGGGCCGCCGTCCGGCTGCTGCGCCGCCTCGGCATCGAGCCGATCGAGGAGCTGCCCAGCGGTGCCACCCCCGCCGACCTGGAACAGATCATCGCCGAGTCCCGGGAGGAGGGGCACCTCGACGCCGAGATGTCCGACCTGCTCGACAGGGGTCTCGACTTCCGGGAGCTGACCGCCGGGGAGGCCATGGTCCCCCGGGTCGACGTGCACACCATCCGGGCACACGAGCCGGTCAGCCGGGTCGTCGAGCTGCTCGACACCGGCCACTCCCGCTTCCCGGTACGCGGTGCCGACGGCGTCGACGACCTGGTCGGCGTGATCGGCATCTCCGACGTGCTCGGGGTGCCCCCGGCAGAGCGGGCCACCACCCCGGTCAGCGCGGTGGCCGTACCGCCGCTGCTGGTGCCGGAGACGTTGCCACTGCCCACGGTGCTGGACCGGCTGCGGTCCGGGCACCGGCAGCTCGCCTGCGTGGTCGACGAGTACGGCGGCTTCGCCGGCGTGATCACGCTGGAGGACATCGCCGAGGAGCTGGTCGGGCCGATCCGTGACGAGGACGACCCGCCCGACCGGGCCCCGGCCCGCCAGGAGGACGGCTCCTGGGTGGTGCCGGCCCGCTGGCGGATCGACGAGGTCGCCGACAGCACAGGCATCTCCCTGCCCGAGGCCCCCGAGTACGACACCCTCTCCGGGCTGGTCATGCGGGAGCTGGGCCGGGTGCCCGAGGTGGGTGACCGGCTGGAGATCACGCTACCGGCCGACGGCGAGGAGCCGGCGGAGCGGCCGAAGGCCCTGGTCGAGGTGCTCACGGTGGACCGGCACGTGGCCGACTCCGTCCGGCTCACCATGGCCGACGACCCGGGCGGGGCGGACAGCCACGCCGCCCGCAGTGGGGAGGAACGGTCATGAGCCCCGTTGTCGCACTGCTGGTCTCGGTGCTGCTGCTCGCGCTCAACGGCTTCTTCGTGGCCGCCGAGTTCGCCCTGGTGGCGGCGAAGCGCTACCGGCTGGAACAGACCGCCGCCGGTGGCGGTCGGGCCGCCCGCGCCGCCCTGGACGGGGTACGCGAACTGTCCCTGATGCTGGCCGGCGCGCAGCTCGGCATCACCCTGTGCACGCTGGGCCTGGGCGCGTTGGCCGAACCGGCGATCGAGCACCTGCTCAGCCCGCTGCTGCACGCGGTCGGGCTGCCGGCGGCGGCCAGCCACGTCGTCGCGCTGGTCTTCGCGCTGGGGCTGGTGACGTTCCTGCACCTGGTGGTCGGCGAGATGGCCCCGAAGTCCTGGGCGATCACCGACGCCGAGCGCTCGGCGACGCTGCTGGCGCTGCCGTTCCGGGCCTTCGCCCGGGTCGCCCGGCCGGTGCTGTCCCTGCTCAACGCCCTGGCCAACGTGATGCTACGGCTGGTCGGGGTGCAGCAGCAGGACCAGCTCGCCCAGGTCCACGGCCCGGACGAGCTGCGCATCCTGCTGGAGCAGTCCCGCGAGCACGGGTTGCTCGGCGCCGAGCAGCACCAGATGCTGACCAGCATGCTGGAGTTGCAGGGCACCACCGTCGCCCAGGTGATGGAACCCTTCGACCAGATCGTCACGGTGCACCGGGACGACACCGCCGAGCGGATCGAACAGGTCAGCCGGGACAGCGGCCGGTCCCGGCTCGCCGTCCTCGACGGCGGCGGCGAGGTGTGCGGGCTGGTGCACGTCCGGGAGGCGGTCCGGGCGGTCACCACCGGCCGGGCGGCCACCGCAGCCGAGCTGATGAGCCGGTCGTTCACCCTGCCGGCCACCTCCTCGGTCACCGAAGCGGTCGCCGCGATGCGCGCCGACCAGGCCCAGTTGGCGCTGGTCCGCAACGGTGGCGGCCCGACCCGGCCGATCGGCTTCGTGGCGCTGGAGGACCTGCTCGAAGAGGTCATCGGCGAGTTCGACGACGAGACCGACCCGATCCCCCGGGGTCGCCGCCTGCGCTGACCTGGAGCGTGGTGGGGGTGGGATCCCACCACGCTCCGGCGCCACCCTGCCGGCCGCCAGGGGCACCCGAGCGGCTCAGTCGTGGAGAGTGACGTCGGGCAGCGGTCGGCCGGTGGCGTCGAACAACGCGGCCCCACAGTCGCAGCGCTCGTCGGCCAGGGTCTGGGTCGCCGACAGTTGCCAGATCAGCATCTCCGCACAGTTCGGGCAGTCCAGGCTGACCGCTGTCTCCTCGGGTGGCGAGTTCCAGGCCCGCACCGGGAGGCCCTGGTGCGTCAACCCGGTCAGCTCACGCCCACCGGTCGGCGCGACGAGCACCTCGTAGGTGTCGGTGCCGTTGTCCCACACCATCAGCGTGCAGCCGAGATCTGCCAGCACACCGGCCAGATGATCGAGCTGGCGTACCGGGAAGTCACCGCGACGTAGGGTCGGATCGGCCTCGGCGGCGCGGTAGACGACTGTGGTGTCGACGTCTGTCGGTGCTGCCCCGAAGGCCAGTACCCGACCGGCCACGAACGCCGCCAGCTGACCCGGGTGCTCCTCACCGGTCCAGTCCATCCCGAACATCACATCCTCGACCCGGACCCGCCGGGCCCGCTCGTCGGGGGTCAGGACCAGCTCTTCCAGCTCTGTCACGACGAGCACGGTATCAACTGCCGGGCCTGGGTTCGCTCCCCATGGCGTCGAGGAATGCCGGGCCGGACAGGGGGAATCCAGCACCTCGCGCCGTGCCGGTGACGGGTCGCTCGGCTGGCCCGGATGAGCTGCCGGCGACCGGTCCGGGCGCGACGGCGACCGGTCCGGCAGCGGTCTGCGGGGGCAGGCGGCCGGGACGGGGTGGACAGGCGGCGACGGGGGGAGCGGCGGGGATGCGGTTGACCGGAGTGTCCCCGGAGTCCGGGGGGACCGGGTTGGCGGTGAGCACCACCCTGACCAATCCGAGCACCCGCCCGGGGCTGCGGTTGCCGGGGCGGGTGATGCTCACCGCCGGGTCGCGGGACGTGCCGATCCGACACGTACGCCTCGGACTGGTGGCCACCGCCGAACCGGACGACCCCCGCGCACCCCGCAGTCTCGTGCAGTATCACCAGGTGCCGGTGGGGGGCCGGTTCGTCGTACCGGCCGGGCGGCGGCGGGCCATCGACTTCGCGGTGCCTCTGCCCTGGGAGACCCCGGTGACGATCTTCGGCGGGGTGCCGTTGATGAGCCTGCGTACCGGGCTGCGTACCGAGGTGTCGGTGGATCCGCAGCTGGACCAGGGTGCGCTGGTGCCGATCTTCGTCCATCCGCTCCCCACCCAGCAGCATGTGCTCGCGGCGCTGGACACCCTCGGCTTCGTGCTGCGGCAGGCGGGCCTGGTGGCCAGCCGGTTGCCGGGGGTGGAACAGGGCCTACCGGTGCACCAACGTCTCGGCTACTGGGTCGCCCCGCTCTACGCCGGCCCGATCACCGAGCTGGAACTGATCTTCGTGGCCAACTCCGCCGGCCTGGAGGTGCTGCTCTGGATGGACCGGCGACTCTCGCTGACCGGGATCAGTCACCAGAGCATCAGCCGGTTCCGGATCTGGCACACCGGTGCCGAGCAACGGGACTGGGTCTCCGTCGTGGACGGCTGGTTGCGGGCGGCGATCAACCGGCACGCGGCGGCGGCCTCGCACGCACACTGGTCGGCCCGGATCACCGAGTCGGCCCACGTCAGTCGCCGACCGGACGCGCCGGTCGCGCCCGGTTACGGGTTGGGCGGCACCGGCGGCGGCGGGGGTATCGGCGGTGGCGGCGACGGCACCTGACCCGGCCGGTCCCGCGCGTGCCGACCGGCCGTGGACCGGTGACCGTGCGCTGTCCGGTCCCGCCCTGCGCTGCGGCCGATCCGCGTGCCTGGCTTGCAGGAGGGTGCCGCGCGTCCGGTCGGGCGGTCTCCGGCACCCCGGTCGGTGGGCTCGGCGTCAGACCGAGGCGGTGGCGAGCTTGATGCCGAAGCCCAGGAAGAGCACGGCGACGCCGGTGGTCGCCCCCGCGGCGAGCCGCCGACGCTGCCGGAACTGGGCGGCCAGGAAGGTGCCCGCGAAGATCAACGCGGTGAGGTAGAGCACGCTGGTCACCTGGGCGATCAGCCCGAGTAGCAGGAACGACAGCGCCGGCCAGGCGTAACCCGGGTCGACGAACTGGATGAAGAACGAGATGAAGAAGAGGATCGCCTTCGGGTTGAGCAGGCTGATCATCAGCGCCTTGCGGAACGGGCTGCGCAGCGCTGCCGGCTCGGCGGCGTCGATCAACCGGGGTGCCGCCGGGTCGTGGCGGTCGCGCCAACGCCGCGAGGCCCCGCGCAGCATGGTCAACCCGACGTACCCGAGGTAGGCCGCGCCGGCGTACTTGATCACGAGAAAGAGCGGCGGGTACGCCTTGAGTAGTGAGGCCACCCCGGCGGCGGAGAGGAGCATCAGCACCGCATCGCCGAGGAACACCCCGCCCGCCGCCCGGTAGCCGACCGCCACACCCCGCTTGGCGGCGGTGGAGAGCACGAAGAGGGAGTTCGGCCCCGGCAGCAGGATGATCGCCACCGTGCCCAACACGTACGTCCAGATGTCGGTGATGCCCAGCACGCCCGCCATCCTCACCCCACCGGTGCCGTAGGACGAAGTCTTTTCCGCAGGCTGGCCTGTGCGTTCGGCCACTCGTTGATCGTCATCGCGTATTGCACGGTGTCCCGCCAGGAGCCGTCGGGCCGTTGGCGGTGCATCCGCAGCACGCCCTCCCGGGCCGCGCCGAGCCGTTCGATCGCCGCCTGGGAGCGGGTGTTGCGGAGGTCGGTGTGCCAGACCACGCGCACCGCCCCCAGCTCGTCGAACGCCCGGCCGAGCAGCAGCAGCTTGGTCTCGGTGTTCACGCCGCTGCGCCACCACGGGCGGCCGAGCCAGGTGTAGCCGATCGCGACGCTGCGGCGCTCCGGGTCGACCTCGTAGAACGAGGTGGTGCCGACCACCGCTCCCGTCCGGGGGCAACGCTGCACCCAGGGCACCCGTTCGCCGCGCTGCCGGGCGGCCAACGCGGTGGCGACGATCGCCCGCATCGCGGCCGGGTCGGCGGGCAGCGGGCGGCCCAGGTGGGCCCAGACCTCCGGCTCGGCGGTGGCGGCGAAGAGCTCGTCGGCGTGCGCCAGGGCCAGTGGCTCCAGCAGCACGTGCGCGCCGCGCATCGGCACCGGCTCCCGCCACCGGGCCCCGCCGGAGTCCGACCCCGGCAACCCGGCGGAACCCGGTTCCGGCAACCCGGCGGGACCGGACCGTGCAGATCGTCCCGGCGGGCCGGTGGCGGGCAGGTAGGTCGGGACGGGGGCGACCACTCCGGCGTCCGGCTCGGGTGGGCCGGCGGTCAGCCGGAGCGGCACCACCCCGGCCCAGTGCGGTAGGCCGAGGTCGGCCGGCTCGTCGCCGACCCCGCCGGTGCGGGACCGCATCGACACCTCGTGCAGGGGCAGGGCCAGGACTGCCGTCTCGGCCAGCTCCCGCCGGGACGGCGGCCGGCTGTCGGCGGCCCGCCCGGCCCCGACCTTCTCCACCAGGGCGGTCAGCACCGCGCGCTTGTCGTCCTCGCCGGTGACCAGGCGGGCGCTGCCGTGCGCGACGACGGAGCGGTAGTTGGCGCTGTGGTGGAACTGCGAGCGCGCGTAGACCAGCCCGTCGAGCAGGGTCACCGTCACGCAGACCGGCAGCCCGGCGTCACCCCGGGCGGCGAGCAGCGGCCGGCTGCCGGTGGACCCGTGCAGGTAGAGGGTGTCGCCGATGCGGACGTGCAGGGTCGGCAGCAGTCGTGGCTCGCCGTCGACCACGAACCCCAGCACGCAGTGGTACGCCTCGTCGAGCACGGCGTGGGCGGCGGCCCGGTCGTAGCTCATCCGGTCCCGGGTGCGGCTGGCGGTGGTGCGTGCGGTCGACGCGTACATGTGACATCCCGCCTTTGTGCTAGTACGATCCTGAAACTGTGGCAGCACATTATCAGATCCTCGGGTCCACGTCCGCCGCGATTTCGGCGAGCGTGGAAACCGGCATCCGCACCGGCGTTCTCGCCGCCGGCGACGCGTTGCCGCCGGTCCGCACGCTGGCCGCCGACCTGGCGGTCAGCCCGGCCACCGTCGCCCGTGCCTACCAGGAGCTGCGCCAGCGGGGCCTGGTCGCCACCGCCGGCCGGCACGGCACCCGGGTGCGGCCCCGGCCGCCGGTCGCCACCCGCCGCGCCGCCCGGCACCCCGCGCCCGCCCCCGGCACCCGCGACCTGTCCCAGGGTCAGCCCGACCTCCGGCTGCTGCCGCCGCTCGGCCCGCACCTGGCCGCGCTCGCCGCCGACATCGGCCCGCCCGCCGGCTACGCCTCGACCGGCGTGCACCCCGCACTGGCCGAGGCAGCCCGTTCCCGGCTCGCCGCCGACGGGGTGCCCGCCGACGAGCTGACCGTCACCGGGGGAGCACTCGACGGCATCGAGCGGCTGCTCGCCAGCCAGCTGCGCCCCGGCGACGCGGTCGGGGTGGAGGATCCGGGCTGGGCCAACCTGTTCGACCTGGTCGCCGCGCTCGGCCTGCGGCCGGTCGGCGTCCCGGTCGACGACGACGGGCCGACCGTCGCCGGGGTCCGGGATGCGCTGATCCTGGGGGTACGGGCGTTGGTGGTCACCAGCCGGGCGCAGAACCCGACAGGTGCCGCCGTCTCCGCCGACCGGGCCGAAGCCCTGCGGGCGCTGCTCGCCGGCCGGTCCGACCTGCTATTGATCGAGGACGACCACGCCGCCGAGCTGTCCCGCCTGCCCCTGCACCCGCTGGCCGGGGCCACTCCGAGCTGGGCGTTCGTCCGCTCGGTGAGCAAGCCCTTCGGGCCTGACCTGCGGCTGGCGGTGCTGGCCGGTGACGAGGTGACGGTCTCCCGGGTGGCCGGTCGGGCCCGGGTGGGCGCCGGCTGGGTCTCCACAGTCCTGCAACGACTCGTCCTGTCGCTCTGGCGCGACCCGGCCACCACGAGCCTGGTCCACCGGGCCGCCGAGGCGTACGACAGCCGCCGCTCCGGCCTGCTCGCCGCGCTCGCAGACCGGGGCCTGGCGGGGCACGGCCGCAGCGGCATCAACGTCTGGCTGCCGGTGCCCGACGAGACCACCACGGTCACCGCCCTGCGCGACACCGGCTGGTCGGTCGCTCCCGGCGGCCTCTACCGGATCGGCGCCCCGCCCGCCGTCCGGATCACGGTCAGCTCGCTCGACGACGCCGACCTCACGCCACTGGCCGACGCGGTCGCGGCGGCGGTCCGCCCCACCGACCCGATCGGCTTCACCGCCTGACCCGGTCCGTCGGCCTTCTCCTGCCGGGCTGCGCGGGGACGGGAGCGGGTGGTGTGGTCAATCCCGCCGGCTGCACGAAGATCCTCCGGCGGGAGACCGCATCCCCGGCCGCGTTCAGCTGGTATCCCTCCAACCAGACCCATCCGTCGTACGTCGGCCAGTCGAGCACCCGGATGACCCGGAACCGGATGGGCCGGAGAAACTGCACGCTGGCGGCCCTGGTCACGTACACCAGATCGCCGGCCTTCATCGGCCCTTCCGGTCTCGCCGGGCGCGCAACTCTCGCTGCACGCGTCGCTCGCGCCAGACGCGCAGCGTCTCGCCCGCGTCGACCAGGCGGGCACAGGAGCCGTCAGGCTGGCAGCGGGAGCAGGCGTTGCGATGGTGGAAGTCGACGACGTAGCCGGCCATCAGCACCGCGAACGGTGGCTCGGCGGGTCGCTGCTCATACATCTGGCCAGAACCCCCGGTTGAGCTTGCGGGCATTCCGTGCCCGCCACCTGACCTCGGGAGTCAGCTGGCGGGGCACCGCCGGACGGGCGTCGGCGGCAGCGTCCTTCCCGGGTGTCCCGGTCGCGGGCCGGGGCCTGATCTGCTGTACGACGTCGACAGGTTCAGCAGGCCGCTGAAACCACTTCCCACGAGTCATGCGTGCTCCTCCTGACGCCGGGGTTACGTGACGTAAACGGTACATCAAGGGAGCGTGTTAGGTAGCCTGTGTAAGCTACTGGAAGCGTGCGCTATCTCTGCCCGTAGCGTTTGTTCCGTGGGACTGGCGTTGATGGGGGCAGCGGAGATCCAGGAGCGTCTGGGTATCTCCCGACAGCGCGCGTACATTTTGATCAACCGGCGAGACTTCCCCGCCCCGACTGCCACCCTCAAGATGGGCAACGTCTGGTTGAAGTCCGACGTGGAGGCGTGGATCGCCGAGAAACGTCCGCACCTGCTCGAAAGCGACGAGGAAGCATAGGGGAATCCCTGGCTGACGGGTTGCGGCCGGGAAGCCCGGAGGGTCCCTCGTGGACGTCCCGCCAGACCGGGTAGAACAGTCGCCATGGCCGAGCAGACCGACCCACCCGGTGCCCAGCAGTTCATCCCGCCGCAGGCCGGCACACTTGCCGAACTGCGTACCGCCGCCGCTGGCTGCCGGGGCTGTGAGCTGCACCGGGACGCCACCCAGACCGTCTTCGGCCGGGGCGACGAGAGCGCCCGGGTGGTCTTCGTCGGCGAGCAGCCCGGCGACCTGGAGGACCAGCACGGGCTGCCCTTCGTCGGCCCCGCCGGGCGACTGCTGCGCCGGGCGGTCGACGACGCCGGCCTCGACCCGGCCCACCTCTACATCACCAACGCGGTGAAGCACTTCCGACACGAGCTGCGCGGCCGGCGGCGCATCCACCAGACCCCGGACCGGGTGCACGTCGTCGCCTGCCGGCCGTGGCTGGTCGCCGAGTTCGCCCGGCTCCGCCCCGAACTGGTGGTGGTGCTCGGCGCGACGGCGGCGAAGGCCCTGCTCGGCCCGGCGTTCCGGGTCACCCGGCAACGCGGCGCGCTGCTGCCCTGGCCGGCCGCCGCCGAACACCCGGACGACTTCACCCGGGTCCCGGAGGACCGCGTCGGCACGGTCGACGCCCGGGTGCTGGCCACCATCCACCCGTCGGCGGTGCTGCGCGCCGACAACCAGGATGTCGCCTACCGGGGGTTGGTCGACGACCTCATGGTGGCCGCCCGCGCCCTGGCCGGCTGACCGGGTGCGGGTCCCGGCACGGCGGCACGGGGAACGGGACGGGGCGTTCCCGACCACACCCCGCCGCGCGCCGACCGGTAACCCCGGTGCGGGCGGGCGGCCGGCTGCGCGACGATGGGCCCCCCGAACCAGGAGCGTGTGATGACCGCCGACCTGCGCGCGCCCACCCGGCCCGACGTCGCCCCGATCCAGCGGCGCACGCTGCGCCTGCTCTTCGTCACGCAGATCATCGGTGGGGTCGGGGTGGCCATCGGGATCTCGGTCGGGGCGCTGCTGGCGGCCCGGGTCGCCGGCACCGCCGTGGCCGGGCTGGCGCAGAGTTGCGGGGTGGTCGGCGCGGCGCTGCTCGCCGTACCGGTCACCCGGATCATGAACGGGCACGGGCGTCGCCCGGGGCTGGTGGTGGCGTACCTGGTCGGGGCAGTCGGGGCACTGCTGGTGGTGCTCGCCACGGTCACCGGTGGGGTGCCGCTGCTCTTCCTGGGGATGCTGCTGTTCGGCGGCGGCACGGCGGCCAACCTCCAGGCCCGCTACACGGCGGTGGACCTCGCCGAGCCGGCCCGCCGGGGCCGGCAACTCTCCCTGGTCGTCTGGGCCACCACCATCGGCTCGGTGGCGGCACCCAACTTCGCCGCGCTCGCCGACGGGGTCACCCGGGGCTGGGGCCTGCCGTCGCTGTCCGGCCCGTTCGCGTTCAGCGCCGTCGCGTTCGGCCTGGCTGCGGTCGTACTGCTGCTGCTGTTGCGGCCGGATCCGCTGCTCACCGCGCGGCGGCTCGCGGCGGCCGACGCCGGGACACCGCCGGTGGCCGGGACCGCCGCGTCGCCGGTGACGGACACCGCGCCGGGCGCGCGGCGGGTCGGCATGCGGGCGGCCTGGCGGGTGGTCCGTGGGCGACCGGCCGCCCGGCTGGGCATCGCCGCCGTCGCGGTCGGCCACCTGGTGATGGTCGCGGTGATGGCGATGACCCCGGTGCGCCTCGGCGAGTCGCACTCCGACGCGGACGTGCTGCGGGTCGTCGGCATCGTGCTGAGCCTGCACATCGCCGGCATGTACGCGTTCTCCCCGGTGGTGGGCTGGCTCACCGACCGGCTGGGCCGACGCGCGGTGATCCTCGGTGGGGTCGGCATGTTGCTGGCCGCCTGCGCGGTGGCCGGCACCGCCGGGCACCACACGCCGCGCCTCTCGGTCGGCCTGGCCCTGCTCGGGCTGGGCTGGTCGGCGACCATGGTGGCCGGCTCGACGTTGCTGTCCGAGGCGGTGCCGGCCGGGGTACGCCCCAGCGTGCAGGGGCTGTCCGACCTGACGATGGGGCTGGCCGGGGCGGGCGCTGCGGCGGCCAGCGGGTTCGTCATGCGGGTGGCGGGCTATCCGACGCTCACCCTGCTGGCGGCGATCGCGGCGGTGCCGCTGGTGGCGCTAGCGTTGCGTCGGGTGCCGCCGACGGCACCCGACGAGGAGGAGTGATCACGTGCGGCTGACCGACTTCTGGACCCGGCTGGACGAGGCGTTCGGGCCGGGCTACGCGGCCAGCATCGCCAGCGACCAGGTGCTCTCCCAACTCGACGGGCGGACCATCACGCAGGCGCTCGCCGCCGGTGAGCAGACCCACGTCGTGTGGCGGGCGGTGGTCGCCGCGTACCCCGACCGGGTGCCCGCCCGGCTACGTTGAGCTGCCGTTCCGGCACTTCCGCGTGTCGCTTGCCGACTCGTACACCTGTTCGGCTATTGTCCACAGCGGGGTGCTCGTCCACAGCTCACGGCCCGTCGGCTGGTTTTCTGTCGGACCCAGCGCCTAGCGTGTCCGCGTGACGCGAAGCTCAGGAAAGACGCCGGCGAAGGCAGGAGTGGCAAACATGGCCGCAGGGCCCGACCGGGAGAAGGCACTCGACCTTGCTCTCGCTCAGATCGACAAGCAGTTCGGCAAGGGGTCGGTGATGCGGCTGGGCGAGCGCCCGGTCGTCCAGACGTCGGTGATCACGACCGGCTCCATCGCGCTCGACGTGGCGCTCGGGGTGGGTGGCCTGCCCCGGGGCCGGGTCGTCGAGATCTACGGCCCCGAGTCCAGCGGTAAGACCACGGTCGCCCTGCACGCGGTGGCCAACGCCCAGCGGGCCGGCGGCATCGCCGCCTTCGTCGACGCCGAGCACGCGCTCGACCCCGACTACGCGAAGGCGCTCGGCGTCGACACCGACGCCCTGCTGGTCTCCCAGCCGGACACCGGTGAGCAGGCGCTGGAGATCGTCGACATGCTGGTCCGCTCCGGCGCGATCGACATCATCGTGATCGACTCGGTGGCGGCCCTGGTGCCGCGCGCCGAGATCGAGGGCGAGATGGGCGACAGCCACGTCGGTCTCCAGGCCCGGCTGATGAGCCAGGCGCTGCGGAAGATCACCGGCGTGCTCAACAACACCGGCACCACGGCGATCTTCATCAACCAGCTCCGCGAGAAGATCGGCGTCATGTTCGGATGTATGTCGTACTCGACCAGGGTGACCCTGGCCGACGGCACCCAGGAGAAGATCGGCAAGATCGTCAATCAGCGGATGGACGTCGAGGTTCTCTCCTACAACCCGGAAACCGACCGGGTGGAGCCGAAGCGGATCACCAACTGGTTCAACAACGGCCCTGCCGAGCAGTTCCTCCAGTTCACCGTGGCGAAGTCGGGCGGCAATGGCCGCGCACAGTTCGCCGCCACCGCCAATCACATGATTCGTACGCCCGGCGGTTGGCGGGAGGCTGGCGAGTTGATCGCCGGTGACCGGGTCATGCTGGCTGAGCCGCGGCGGCTGAGTGAGCAGCAGTGGCAGGTCGTGCTCGGTTCCCTGATGGGTGACGGTGCCCTCTCGCCCAACCGGGCAGACCGCTCTGGTGTCCGGTTCCGCCTCGGGCACGGCGCGGCGCAGGTCGACTATCTCGACTGGAAGGCGTCCCTGCTCGGCAACATCACCCACTCCCGCCGCACCGATGATCGTGGCGCTGCGTTCGTCGACTTCACGCCGCTGCCCGAGTTGGACGAGCTGCGTCGCGCGGTCTACCTGGGCGACGGCAGGAAGCACCTCAGCTGGGACTACCTCAAGGCCCTGACCCCGCTGGCCCTCGCGGTGTGGTACATGGACGACGGGTGCTTCACCGTCCGCTCCAAGGGTGTGCAGGAGCGTACCGCCGGTGGCTCCGGGCGGATCGAGATCTGCGTGGAGGCGATGGCGGAGGGCAGCCGTGATCGGCTGGTCGAGCACCTGCGCGACGCGTACGGCATGGAGGTGAAGCTGGTTGCCCGGGGTGCCCGGGGGACCGCGTCGATCATCTTCACCACGGCGTCGTCCGCCCGGTTCCAGGAGTTGGTTGCGCCGTACGTGCCGGCGGCGATGGAGTCGAAGCTGCTGCCGCGGTTCCGGGGGCAGTGCGCGGTCGAGCCGCAGTTCGCCTCAGTGGAGCTCACCCCGGTGCCGGCGCGGATCATCGACGTGCACGTCAAGCCTCGGACCCGCTCGATGAACCGGTTCGACATCGAGGTCGAGGGCAACCACAACTACTTCGTCGACGGGGTCATGGTGCACAACAGCCCCGAGACGACCACCGGTGGTCGGGCGCTGAAGTTCTACGCCTCGGTCCGGCTCGACGTGCGCCGCATCGAGAGCCTCAAGGACGGCACCGACGTGGTCGGTAACCGCACCCGGGTCAAGGTCGTCAAGAACAAGGTCGCCGCGCCGTTCAAGCAGGCCGAGTTCGACATCATGTACGGCAAGGGCATCTCCCGCGAGGGCTCGCTGATCGACGTCGGCGTGGAGCAGGCGATCATCCGCAAGTCCGGTGCCTGGTACACCTACGACGGTGACCAGCTCGGCCAGGGCAAGGAGAAGGCCCGGGAGTTCCTCAAGGAGAACCCGGACGTGGCCGCCGAGATCGAGAAGAAGATCCTGGAGAAGCTCGGCGTCGGGGTCGGCGCGAGTGATGCCGCCGGTGGCCCCGAGCTGCCGCCTGTCGACTTCTGACCGGTAGCGGTCGGATGGCAGGACGACGCGCCCGCACGGGGCGGGGCTGGGATGCCGCCCCTCCCCGCGCGGGTACCGACCACTCATCCCGGGCCGATGCCCACGACCCGGCCGGCACCGCCGACGGCCCGCCCTGGGCCGAAGGCACCAGCTCCCGGCGGGGTCGCCGGGGGCGGCCCGACGGGGCCGAGTCGACCCCGGTCGAGTCGACGCCCCGCGACGAGGGCGAGCTGGCCCGGGAGATCTGCCTGCGGCAGCTCGCGGTGCGTCCGCGTACCCGGGCCGAGCTGGCCGGGGCGTTGGCCAAGAAGGGCATCTCCGACGAGGTGTCCGCTCAGGTGCTCGACCGCTACGACGAGGTCGGCATCATCGACGACGCCGCCTTCGCCCGCGCCTGGGTCTCCAGCCGGCACAACGGTCGCGGTCTGGCCCGCCGGGCGCTCGCCAACGAGCTGCGTCAGCGTGGTGTGGACGGCGAAGTGGCAAGCGAGGCCCTCGGCGAGTTGGACGAGGAGACCGAGGCGGCCACCGCCCGTGCCCTGGTCGACCGGAAACTACGGACCGCCCGGGGCGAACCCGACGCGGTGTTCCGGCGGCTGGTCGGCATGCTCGCCCGCAAGGGCTACCCACCCGGGGTGGCGATCCGGGCGGTGAAGGACGCGCTGGCCGCCCAGAGCGCCGAGGCCGCCGAGTTCGCCGAGCAGATCGACGCCGACGCGCTGGCCGAGGCCGAGGGCGAGCGGGGCTGACCGGGCGTGTGGAAGGCGTCCCTCAACGGCACCCGTTCGCGTGCCGAGCACCCCGCCGTGCCGTTGACCGCCGCCGAGCTGGCCGCCGACGCGGTCCGCTGTGCGGCGCTGGGGGTGGCGGCGGTGCACGTACACCCCCGGGACGCCGAGGGGGTCGAGTCGCTGTCGCCGCTGGTGATCGCCGACGCGGTGACCGCCATCCGCGCCGCCCGGCCCGGCCTGCCGGTGGGGGTGAGCACCGGGGCGTGGATCGCGCCCGACCCGACCGCCCGGGTCGCCGCCGTACGCGCCTGGTCGGTGCTGCCCGACTTCGCCTCGGTCAACGCGCACGAGGACGGTGCCGAGGCGGTCGCGGCGGCCCTGCACGAGCGCGGCGTGCTGGTCGAGGCCGGCCTCTGGACGGTGGACGCGGTCCGGGCCTGGCGACGCTGGCGGGTGCCGGCCGGTCGGCTCCTGGTCGAGTGCCTGGCCGACGATCCGGACCAGGCGCTGGCCGACGCCGCCGACATGCTCGCCACCCTCGCCGCTCTCGCCCCCGGCGGTCCTCCGGTGCTGCTGCACGGCGAAGGACCCGCCACCTGGCCGGTGCTCCTCGACGCGGTACGCCGGGGTCTGGACACCCGGATCGGCCTGGAGGACACCCTCCACCTCCCGGACGGTGCACCGGCCCCCGACAACGCCGCCCTGGTGGCACACGCCCACGCCCTGGGCACCACCTGATCCCTGCCTGATCCCGCTGACCCTGCCTGATTCCGCTTGGCCCGCCGATTCCGCCCGGCTCCTCGCCCCTGTTGCCTGGCCCTTCACTCCTGGCTCGGTGGAGCAGCGGGGGCGGGGCTGGGCAACGTGCCTGGCTGGGTGGAGCAGCAGGGGCGGAGGCTGGGCAACGGGAGTAATAGGCCGGGCAACAGGAGGAACAAGCCGGGTAACGGGAGTGAAGGGACCGGCCCCACCGGCTCATGCTGCGGTTTCCGCTGGTTCCCCCTGTCCCTCTGTCCCCCTGTCCCTCTGTCCCTCTGTCCCCTTTGTCCCCCCTGTCCGGCTCTCCGCGGTCGTCGTCCGATCTCATCCGCTCCGGATCGGGTGGCACCCGCAAGATTGTGCTCGATCCTGGTTGTCAACACCGTTGCGTCAACGCCGTGGGCGGCTGGTAAACCCGGGACAGGAAGTGCCCGATCGGGGAGCGGGGTGGGCGGCCCGCTTGGCGATCATGGAGTGGTGGTGCCGACTTTGGGGGCTTTGCGGGCGTTCTGTTACCCACCACAACTCCATGATCGGCGAGGCAGCGCTGGTTGACGAACAGCCGTTCCACCTAACGCAACGGTGTTGACCTGGTTGTAGTGGTATCCGTCGCGTTCGAGGCCACTACAACCAGGAACGTTCGAGGCCACTACAACCCCAGGAACGTTCGAGGCCACTACAACCAGGAAATAATGCGATCTTGTAGGCGCAGGCGCAGGCGCAGGCGCAGGCGAGTGGGGGCGGGGCGGGGGGACGATCGGGGTTGCGGGGAGCGGTCTGGTCCGGAGGGTGATCGGTGGGGCGTACCGCTGGGAGGTTTGTGGTCTCGTGTCCGGACTTGCATCACCAATGGGTGACGTTGCCAACTCTCTCCGTTCGGGGGGTTTGATCATGAGTTCTTGACCGATCGGCCTTCCGAGACCTAGCCTCGCCATACAGGCTCACTTTGCCCGACCAGCGCAGGCTAAGCGCACAACATAGATCTCGTAACAGAACCGCATCACTTTGGCCAGCTCCACCGGCCTTGACGGTCGTTCCGGACAGCCGGTCCGGAGCCGACCCGACAACTGCACCCGGCTGTCGGCGATGCCGCATGGGCACCGCCGACGGAGAGCTATCCCCACGGCCAGCCGCTCGGTCGGGCGTCCAGAGCCGCAGAGGTGCGTGCCCATCGGCACGGTTCCCCTGCGGCGTAGACGTTTGGGGAGGCACGACCATGGTGGGTCGGCACAGGGACCGGGGGTCCCCAGGAGGCGGTGGCGAGCGCGGGTGCGCCGACGCGGTGTGGCGGCCCACCGGCCCTGGTGACGGGACATCGGCATGAACACCTTCGACGTGGTGCTCCTGGTCGTCGTCGGGGTCCTCGCCCTGGTGGTGGTCGGTGCCGTCCTGATCGGCGTCCGGGCGTTGCGCCGCATCGGTGCCGCCCCGGCCCCGGAGGACCCCGCCTTTATCGCCGAGAAGGACCGTCAGGAACAGTCGCTTGCCGCGTTGCGGACCGCCGCCGACGAGGTGAACAGCACCATCGACGTGGCGAAGTCCGCCGCCTCGGCGGCCCGTGCCGAGGCGGCCGGGGCCAAGGCGGAGGCGAAGTCGGCCCGGGCGGAGGCCCGGCGGGTCCTCGACGACGCCCGGGCCGAGGCGGACACCGTCCTGGAGCGCGCCCACAAGCAGGCCGAGGCGGACGCCGAGCAGTTGCGCGCCAGCGCCCGGCGCAGCGGTGAGCGTGAGGTGGCGGTGCTCGCCGCCACGACGCGGGAGCAGGCGGCCGAGGTGGAACGCCGGGCCGCCCGGATGGACGAGCGGGAGCGGCTGCACACCGAGGAGGTGGAGCGGCTGGCCGAACGCGAGCGGCAGCTCACCGCCGCCAGCGCCGCGTTGGCCGAGCGGGAGGCGGCGATCAGCGCCCGGGAGGCGGCGCTGACGGTGGCCGAGGAGCAGCGGCGTCGGGAGTTGGAACGCGTCGCCGGGCTGACCGCCGATTCGGCCCGCACGGAGCTGATCGAGGTGATCGAGACCCAGGCGAAGCGGGAGGCGGCGCTGCTGGTGCGGGACATCGAGTCCGACGCCCGCAACACCGCCGAGCAGCGCGCCCGGCACATCGTGGTGGACGCCATCCAGCGGGTGGCCAGCGAGCAGACCGCGGAGAGCGTGGTAAGCGTGCTGCACCTGCCGGGGGACGAGATGAAGGGGCGGATCATCGGCCGGGAGGGGCGCAACATCCGCGCCTTCGAGTCGGTGACCGGGGTCAACCTGATCATCGACGACACCCCGGAGGCGGTGCTGCTCTCCTGCTTCGACCCGGTGCGCCGCGAGGTCGGCCGGCTCACCCTGGAGAAGTTGGTCCTCGACGGCCGGATCCATCCGCACCGGATCGAGGAGGTGCACGACCTGGCCCGGCAGGAGGTGGAGGAGCTGTGCCACCGGGCCGCCGAGGACGCGCTGGTGGAGGTGGGCATCACCGAGATCCACCCCGAGCTGGTCACCCTGCTCGGTCGGCTGCGCTACCGGACGTCGTACGGGCAGAACGTGCTCAAGCACCTGGTGGAGACCGCGCACATCGCCGGGATCATGGCCGCCGAGCTGCGGTTGGACGTGCCGACGATAAAGCGGTCGGCGTTCCTGCACGACATCGGCAAGGCGCTCACCCACGAGGTGGAGGGCAGCCACGCGATCATCGGCGCCGACCTGGCCCGCAAGTACGGCGAGAGCGAGGACGTGGTGCACGCCATCGAGGCGCACCACAACGAGGTGCCGCCGCAGACCATCGAGGCGGTCCTCACCCAGGCGTCCGACGCCTGCTCGGGCGGTCGGCCCGGGGCCCGGCGGGAGAGCCTGGAGGCGTACGTCAAGCGGTTGGAACGGATCGAGGAGATCGCGGCCGGCAAGATCGGCGTGGAGAAGGTCTTCGCCATGCAGGCGGGCCGGGAGATCCGGGTGATGGTCAAGCCGGACGACGTCGACGACATCGGCGCGGCGGTCCTCGCGCGGGACGTGGCCAAGCAGATCGAGGAGGAGCTGACCTACCCGGGGCAGATCCGGGTGACAGTGGTCCGCGAGTCCCGGGTCACCGAGATCGCCCGCTGACCCACCACCCGGCCGCTTCACCACTCACGCGCTCTGCTACCGGTCGGCCCGCCGCCGGCCCACCGGAATGCGTGACGAGAGTGACCTGGTGCGACACGACAGCGACCGCCGGACGACACGGCGAGGGCCGGCCCGGAACTCCGGACCGGCCCTCGTGCTGTGCAGGCTGCGGGTCAGCTACCGGCTCCGCCTCCGCCTCCGGCCTGGGAGACGAGCGCGGTGGCCGGAGCTTGCGGGGCCGGGGTGCCGGCCGACTTGCGGCCCCGGGAGAGTCGGCGCTGGACGTACTGGGCCAGCTTCGACAGCGAGTAGTTGACCAGGATGAAGATGGCGGCGATCACCACGTAGACCTGGATCGGGTTGTCCAGTACGCCGATGATCTGCTTGCCGATGTTGAGTGTTTCCTCGTAGCTGATGATGAAGCCCAGCGAGGTGTCCTTGAGCACCACGACGAGCTGGCTGATCAGCGCCGGCAGCATGATCCGGAACGCCTGGGGGAGCAGGATCATCCGGGTGGTCTGCGCGGGGGAGAGGCCGATCGCGGCGGCGGCCTCGGCCTGCCCGCCGGGTAGCCCCTCCATACCGGAGCGGAGGATCTCGGCGATGACCACGGAGTTGTAGACGGTCAGGCCGATGACCAAATACCACAGCGTGTCGAAGGAGATGCCGAACTCGGGGAAGCCCCGGGCCACGAAGAAGATGGTGAGCACCACCGGCAGGCCCCGGAACACCTCGACGCAGACCCGGGTGACCGCCGAGAGCACGGCGCTGAGCCCGCGCAGCAGGTAGGCCAGCGGGGTGGCCAGCCCGGTGAAGCGCCGCCGGGTCAGGCTCTTGAGCTGGATCCGCAGCACTCCGAGCAGGGTGCCGACCACCAGCGAGGCGACGATGGCCAGCGCGGCGGCGGTCAGGGTGTTCTTGAGGCCGAGGCCGATCCGGTCCCACACCTGGGAGAAGTTCTCGTTGGAGGGGTCGACAAGCGGACCCCACAGCTCCATCGAGAACTGGCCCTTGTCGTCCAGCGGGCGGTAGATCAGGAAGTACGCCCCGACGGCCAGCAGCACGGTGGCGACGATGCTGCTGATCAGGGTGATCCGCCGTTGGCGGGGGCCGGGTACGTCGTACAGGACGCTGGTCTGCTGACTCATCGAGCCACCGCCTGTCGCTTCTCCAGCCGGTCGAGCAGGGCGCCGAGCGGCACGGTCATGATCAGGTAGCCGATCGAGATGCCGATGGCGACCGGGATGAAGGCGTAGCCCTCGGCGGAGGTGAGCTGGTCGGCACTCTGGGAGAGGTCGCCGACCACGCCGAAGAAGCCGATCAGCGCCGAGTTCTTGATCATCGCGATGATCACCGACCCGAGCGGCACCACCGAGGCCTTCCAGGACTGCGGCAGCACCACGTGCCGCAGGTTCTGACCGAAGGTCAGGCCGAGCGAGCGGGCCGCCTCGGCCTGACCGGCGGGCACCGCGTTCACCCCGGAACGCAGTGCCTCGCAGACGAAGGCGGCGGTGTAGAGCACCAGGGCGATCAGTGCGAAGCGGAAGTACGGCAGGTCGGTGCCGAGCCGGGTGAAGAGCGAGTCCAGCACGGGGATCCGCAGGAAGTCGGCGTTGGAGCCGAGCGCCGGCAGACCGAAGGCGGCGAAGAACATCACCACGGTCAGCGGCATGTTCCGGAAGATGTTCACGTAGGCGGTGCCGACGGCGCGCAGCGGTGGCACCGGCGAGATGCGTAGCACCGCCATGACGGCGCCCAGGATCAGGGCGCCGATCGCGGCGAGTACGCAGATCTGGAGGGTGAGCCAGAAACCACCCGCGAAGACGTCGAACTTGTCGATGAGCACACTCACGGGCCGGTGTTCCTCCCCACCCTCCAGATCGAGGTCAGATCAGTAACGGTTGACGGTGGGCGCGCTGCCCAGCTCCGCGCCGAACTTGCCGGCGGTGTCGTCCCACGCCTTCTTCCAGCTGCCGTCGTTGAACGCCTTCTCCAGCGTGTCGTTGATGAACGTGCGGAAGTCGTTGTCCTCCTTCTTCACCCCGATGCCGTACGGCTCCTTGGTGAAGTTCTCGCCGGCCAGCTTGAACGACGCCTCGTCCTTGGCGATGTAACCGAGCAGGATCACGTTGTCCGTGGTGACGGCGTCGACCTGGCCGCCCTTGAGGGCGTCGCGGCACTTGTCGTAGGTGTCGAAGAGCACCAGCTGGGTGCCGACGTCCTTGACGTGCTTCTTGATCTCCTCGGCCGGCGTGGAGCCGGTCACCGAGCAGACCTTCTTGGTGCCGTCCTTGAAGGAGTCCGGGCCGGTGATGGTGCTGTCGTCCTTCTTGACCAGGATGTTCTGGCCGGCCTCGTAGTACGGGCCCGCGAAGGCGATCCGCTCCTTGCGCTTGTCGTTGATCGTGTAGGTCGCCGCGACCAGGTCGACGGTGCCGTTGACGATGACGTCCTCACGGACCTTCGACGGCGTCTCGACGTACTCGATCTTGTCCTCGGGGATGCCCAGCTCCTTGACGATGAGCTTGGCGACCTCGACGTCGAAGCCCTCCGGCTTGCCCGACAGGCCCTTCTGGCCGAAGCCGGGCTGGTCGAACTTGGTGCCGATCTTGATCTTCTGCGCCTTGTTGAGCTTCTCCATGGTGCTGCCGGCGGCGAAGGACTTGCTGCCGGAACCGGTGCCCTCGTCGGCGTCGTCGCCACCGCAGGCGGCCAGACCGAGCGCCAGAGTAGCCGCCGCGGCGACTGCCGCCACGCGCTTCATACGCATACTGATCTCCTTCTTCGTCGGAACCCACCGGGGGCCGGCGCGCTCCACTACGGACGCCTAGTGCGTGAGGATCTTGGAGAGGAAGTCCCGGGCCCGCTCGCTGCGCGGGTTGGCGAAGAACTCCGTCGGCGGGGCGTCCTCGACGAGCTGCCCGTCGGCCATGAAGATGACCCGGTTGGCGGCGTGCCGGGCGAAGCCCATCTCGTGGGTCACCACCACCATCGTCATGCCCTCGCCGGCCAGCGAGGTCATCACGTCCAGCACCTCGCCGACCATCTCCGGGTCGAGCGCGCTGGTCGGCTCGTCGAAGAGCATCGCCTTGGGCTGCATGGCCAGCGCGCGGGCGATCGCGGCCCGCTGCTGCTGGCCGCCGGAGAGCTGGGCCGGGAACTTGTCGGCCTGGTTGGCGATGCCGACCCGGTCGAGCAGGGCCAGGCCGCGCTCGCGGGCGGCGGCCGGCTTCTCCTTGCGGACCTTGATCGGCCCGAGGGTGACGTTCTCCAGGATGGTCTTGTGGGCGAAGAGGTTGAACGACTGGAAGACCATGCCGACCTCGCTGCGCAGCTTCGCCAGCGCCCGACCCTCGGCCGGCAGCGGCTGCCCGTCGAAGGTGATCGTCCCGTCGTTGATCGGCTCCAGCCGGTTGATCGCCCGGCAGAGCGTCGACTTGCCGGAGCCGGACGGCCCGATCACCACGACGACCTCACCCTTGCCGACGGAGAGTGACACGTCGTGCAGCACGTGCAGTGGGCCGAACCACTTGTTGACCCCGTCCAGCACGATCAGCGGTTCGCCGGTCGTCACGTCGTCCACCGTCCCTGTCGTCGTACCGGAAAGCGGGGTCGGTCGACCCCCGTGTTGGGCCACTGTAGGCGGGGCGACGTGGCGGATCGCAACTCAACGGGTCACGGAGAGGTAACACCGGTGTCGGGTGTGCGCCGACGTCCGAATTCCGTCGCCTGTCGGGTCCGTCGGGTGGCGGGCCGGTGGGGTGGCGGAGATCATGGGGGGATGACCGACCGGGTCCGCCTGACCGAGTACGCGCGTGGTGGCGGCTGCGCCTGCAAGATCCCACCGGGGGAGTTGGAGACCATGGTCGCCGGTCTCGGCCCGGCCACCGGCACCGCCGAGCTGCTGGTCGGCCTGGACCACGGCGACGACGCCGCTGTGGTCCGGCTGGACGAACGGACCGGCCTGGTCACCACCGCCGACTTCTTCACCCCGGTCGTCGACGACGCCTACGACTGGGGGCGGATCGCCGCCGCCAACGCCCTGTCGGACGTGTACGCCATGGGCGGCACCCCGCTTGTCGCGCTGAACCTGCTCTGCTGGCCCCGGGACACGCTGCCGCTGGAGCTGGCCCGGGAGGTGCTGCGCGGCGGTCAGGACGTGGCCCGCGAGGCCGGCTGCCACCTGGCCGGCGGGCACAGCGTCGACGACGACGGCCCGAAGTACGGCCTCGCCGTGACCGGGCTGGTCCGCCCCGAGGAGCTGATCACCCTGGACGCAGGCCGGGCCGGGCTGCCGCTGTCGCTGACCAAGCCGCTCGGCGTCGGGGTGCTGAACACCCGGCACAAGGCCACCGGTGTGGTCTCCGCCGAGGCGGTGGTGTCGATGACCACGCTCAACCGGGACGCCGCCCGCGCCGCCGTCGCGGCCGGCATCCGCTGCGGCACCGACGTGACAGGTTTCGGGCTGCTCGGGCACGCCTCGAAGCTGGCCCGGGCGAGCGGGCTGACGGTGGCGATCGACGCCGCCCGGGTGCCCTACCTGCCCGGTGCCCGGGAGGCGGTACGGGACGGGCACGTCAGCGGCGGCACCCGCCGCAACCTGGACTGGGTGCGCCCGTGGACCGGGTTCGGGTCGACAGGTGAGGCCGACCGGCTGCTGCTCGCCGACGCGCAGACCTCCGGCGGGCTGCTGGTCGCCGGCGAGGTGCCCGGCGGCACGGTGATCGGCGAGTTGCTGCCCCGGGGTGAGTCGATGGTCGTCGTCCGCTGACAGCCGGGGGTCGCGGCGGCGGTCGTGCGTCGATCGCCGTGCGCCGTCGTGGTGTGCGCCGAGCGCCGTGCTGCGGTCGCCGCGCCGGGTGGGCTGGGCCGTCGTGCCGGCTGTCTCGCCCGGGGCACCGTACCCGATAAACTGTCATCTTCCTGCCACTCCCAGCAATGGCAAGCTAGGAAATTTTGCCCGGAATGGTCACAGACCGGTAACTTGCCCCCGGTTGCGGTCATATGCCCCCCACCATCGTCAGTAAGGCCCGATCCGGAGGCCGGTGGGACTAACGCAGCGAGGAGGCGGCATGACCGAGCTGTGGAACTGGAGAATCGACCGGGCCGCACCCGTGGAGGTGTACCCGGCCCTGGCCGAGGCGCTCGGTCGGGTGGTGATGCCCCTGGCAGTGGCCGATCCGGCCCGGCTGCCCCGATACGCGGTGATCTGCGACGTCTGGGAGACCCCGGGGGAGTTCGGCACCATCGTCGACTGTTACGGCGTACCCGAGTCGCTGCCCGAGTTGCGCACGATCGCCGCGCTGGCCCGGCTGCTCGACCGGGACTGCCTGCTGACCGACGACACCCTCGACGCCGGCCGGCACCTGCTGGTCGCGCCGGGCGGCACGATCCGCCCGGTGCACTTCGAGGTCACCGAGACCGACGACGGCGAGGTGCTGTCCGCCCGCCGGCTCTGCACGCTGGCCCACCCGGCCTGCCGGGGCTGGTCGCGCTGCTGCCGTTCGCGCTGGGCGCCCGACTCGGTCAACCCCGCCCTGGCAGCCGCCTGACCCGCGCCGCCCACCCGGCCCGGCCATCCGCGCCGCCCACCCGGCTCCGTCACCGGGCCGGACGGCCCCGGCCGGGTTCGCCGTCCGGTTCCGCCGCGCGGTGGTTCAGGGGGTGGGGGTGGGGCGGGCGCCCCGGACCTGCAACTGGTCCAGCAGGGTCGCGGTGGCGGCGGTCACCGCCTGCACCGCCGCCTCGAACGCCGCGGCGTTGTGTGCGGCCGGGGCCCGGAAACCGGACACCTTCCGGACGTACTGCAACGCCGCCGCCTCGATGTCGGCCGGCGTGACCGTCGGGACGTACGGCTCACGCAGGGTCTTGATGCTCCGGCACATGGTTCCTCCATAAGGTTGTTGATCGTCTGGGTCTTCCCGGTCGGCCCGGGTCGGTCGGCCCGGATACGCTGTGCACGTCATGACTACCGCAGCGGCGGGCAGCCCGCGCACCTACCAGGTGCGCACCTACGGCTGCCAGATGAACGTGCACGACTCCGAGCGCATCTCCGGCCTGCTGGAACAGGCAGGTTACGTGCGGCTCGCCGAGGCCGACGCCAACCCGGACGTGGTGGTGTTCAACACCTGCGCCGTCCGGGAGAACGCCGACAACCGGCTCTACGGCAACCTCGGTCACCTGCGTCCCGTGAAGGACAGACACCCGGGGATGCAGATCGCCGTCGGCGGCTGCCTGGCCCAGAAGGACCGCGGCGACATCGTCCGCAAGGCCCCCTGGGTGGACGTGGTGTTCGGCACCCACAACATCGGCTCGCTGCCGGTGCTGTTGGAACGGGCCCGGCACAACACCGCCGCCGAGGTGGAGATCCTCGAATCCCTCGACGTCTTCCCGTCCACCCTGCCCACCCGGCGCGAGTCGACGTACGCCGGTTGGGTGTCGATCTCGGTGGGCTGCAACAACACCTGCACGTTCTGCATCGTGCCCTCGCTGCGCGGAAAGGAGAAGGACCGCCGCCCCGGCGACGTCCTCGCCGAGGTGCGGGCGCTGGTCGCCGAGGGCGTGCTGGAGGTGACCCTGCTCGGGCAGAACGTCAACTCCTACGGCGTCGAGTTCGGCGACCGGTACGCCTTCGGCAAGCTGCTGCGCGCCTGCGGCGACATCGACGGGCTGGAGCGGGTCCGGTTCACCAGTCCGCACCCGAAGGACTTCACCGACGACGTGATCGCCGCGATGGCCGAGACCCCGAACGTCTGCCACTCGCTGCACATGCCGTTGCAGTCCGGCTCCGACGACGTGCTGAAGGCGATGCGCCGGTCGTACCGGTCCGAGCGCTACCTGGGCATCATCGACAAGGTCCGGGCGGCGATGCCGGACGCGGCGATCACCACCGACATCATCGTCGGTTTCCCCGGCGAGACCGAGGCCGACTTCCAGCAGACGCTGGACGTGGTGCGTGCGGCCCGCTTCTCCTCGGCGTTCACCTTCCAGTACTCCAAGCGCCCCGGCACCCCGGCCGCCACGATGCCCGACCAACTGCCCAAGCAGGTGGTGCAGGAGCGCTACGAGCGGCTGATCGCCACGGTCGAGGAGATCACCTGGGCGGAGAACAAGCGCCTGGTCGGCGAGACCGTCGAGGTGCTGGTCGCCGTCGGCGAGGGCCGCAAGGACGAGCGCACCGGCAGGCTCTCCGGCCGGGCCCGCGACGGCCGCCTGGTGCACTTCGCCACCGGCGCGAACAGCCAGCCCGGCCAGCCCGGCGCGATCAGGCCGGGGGACATCGTGCACACCACCATCACGTACGCCGCCCCGCACCACCTCAACGCCGACGGCGCCCCGCTGGCCCACCGCCGGACCCGGGCCGGTGACGCCGCCGAGGCGGGCCGCGCCCCGCGTACCCCCGGGGTGTCGCTCGGGTTGCCCACTGTGGGTGTGCCGGCCGCGCAGCCCGCGCCGACGACCGGCTGCGCCGCGCACTGACCCCTCGGGCCGGCGGCGGCCGGCCCGGTGGAAGGCCGGCTCGGTGGAAGGCCGGCTCGGGTCGGGGCCCGCCGCGACGGCGGACCCCGACCGGTGCGCGGTCAGACCGAGATGCGGCCCGCGCCGGCGCCCGCCGTCACGATGGACTTCACGCTGCTCGCGGTGTCCAGGGTGTACGGGTACGGGATGCCGGCGACGCTGCCGCCGGTCTGCCCGGCCGGCGAGTTGACGAAGTGGTTGTTGCGGGCCACCAGGCTGCCCGGCCCGGAGTCGGCCTCACCGAGGTGGTATGTGTCCCTGACGTTCTCGAAGTAGTTGCCCGCGACGAGCACGCCGGCGCTCATGGTGGAGGCCACCCCGTAGCCGGCGTTGTTGTAGTAGTAGTTGTTGTAGACGTGCACCGGGTTGCCGAAACGGACCCGGGGGTTGCGCTGCTTGCTGCCGTCGTACCAGTTGTGGTGGTAGGTCACCCGCATCGGCACGGCTGATCCGGCGAGCGGGTCGGCATGGGTGATCCGGCGAGCGGGTCGGCATGGGTGATCCGGCGAGCGGGTCGGCATGGGTGATCCGGCGAGCGGGTCGCCGGCCGACGGAACGTCGACCGGCGACCCGGTTGCGGAACTACCAGCGGTTTCGGCTCAGCAGGCGGTGCCCTTGAGCTTCACCGAGGCCGGGGCGGCGGCCGTACCGTTGGCGGTGAAGCCCACGGTGACCGACGCGCCCGCCGCCAGGGACGGTGCGTAGCTCGGCCCGGCGGCGGTCACCGTCGTGCCGGACTGGGTGACTGCGGCGTTCCAGCCGCTGACCAGGGTGACCCCGGCCGGCCAGGCCCAGGTCACCGACCACGGGTTGACCGCCGACGAGCTGGTGTTCTTGACGGTCAGCTCGCCCTGGAAGCCGCCCTGCCACGCACTGACCTGCTTGTAGGTCGCGGTGCACCCACCGGCCGGCGGCGGCGTCGTGGTCGGCGGGGGCGTCGTGGTCGGCGGCGGCGGGGTGGTGGTCGGCGGCGGCGTCGGACCGGTGGTGGTCGGCGTCGGCGTCGGGGTGCCGGTCGGGTCGGTCCCGCCACCCACCGGCGCGATCAGGTACGGCTGGAGGATCGCCTGCTTGGCGGTGTTGATGTTGGTCCAGTCGTCAAGCGCGATGCCCCCGGTGTCCCCCGAGTTCGGGTTCCACGACCAGTAGGTGAAGGACATCCCGTTGACCCCGGTGCCGGTGTAGGCCATCAACTTCTCCAGCCACACCTTGTCCCGGGGGTCGGCCAGGGTGCTGCCGAACTCGCCCATCATGATCGGGGCGATGTTCTGCTTGTAGAGGTAACCCCAGTAGCGGTCCCAGACCGCCGGCAGGTTCGCCGGGAAGTCGGCGGCCTTGAACCACTCCTGCTCGTAGACGCTCGTGGCGTACTCGTGCGGCGAGTAGACCAGCCGATTCGCCACGTTCAGCCGGACCGGGAACTGCCCGGCCTTGGACAGGTTGCCGCCCCACCAGCCGCAGTCCTCGTCGTTGCTGGTGTCGTTGTCCCAGACGTTCGACAGGCCGCCGCTGGGGCAGCTCACCCCCTCCACGAAGATCAGCCAGTTCGGCTGCACCCCGAGGATGGCGTTGCCGGCCCGCTCGGCGGCCAGCCGCCAGTCCCGGGCGGTGTCGCCGCAGCCCCAGCACGCACCGGTGGCGGCCGGGTTGGTGCCCTCGGCGTGCGGCTCGTTGTGCAGGTCCGCGCCGATCACCGTGGTGTTGCCGGCGTACCGCTGGGCCAGCATCTTCCAGTCGTTGAGCCAGGTCGCCTCGGAGACCGTCGGGGTGTACCAGAGCGGCGACTGCCCGGCCGACGTCGGCCGGTGTCGGTCCAGGATGACCCGCATGCCCTTGCTGCCGGCATAGTTGATCACCTTGTCGAGAATCTGCAACGGGGAGAGCCCGACCAGGTCCGGGTTGACGAAATCGTTGATCCCGCTGGCCGTCGCGCCCGGCTTCACCGAGTCGTTCGAGTACGGGACGCGCAGCGTGTTGTAGCCCAGGCTGGCCATCTTGTCGAGCTGCCCGCGCCATGGGTTGTTCGACCACAGACCGTGGAACGTCCGGTTGTCGGTCTCCATGCCGAACCAGTTGATGCCGGTCAGCCGTACCGTCGTGCCGGTGCTGTCGACGATCTTGTTGCCGTTGGTGTGCAGGTATCCGGTGCCGGTGCCGGCGGCGGACGCCGGGGCGGTGCCGACGGTGGCGGCGACGAGCACGCCGGTCGCTGCGGTGGCGAGCGCGGTGAGCGCGGCGCCGAGAATGCGGGGTCGGTACATACGGGCTCCACTTCGGATGCCCGACGTCGCCACGGCGACGCAGGGCGGAAAACCAGGGGAACGCCGGCCGCCGCCGCCCGTCCCGCCTTGCTGGGGGTACGCGGACAGTGCGCGGCATGCCGGGTCACGTGGACGCGGCCACTCGCTGCGTGTGCCCCGGCGACTCCCGACGACGATGTCCGTCGTCGGTGCCCTGGCGCCGGTGGGATCGACCTGGCTCTGCCGCCCATTCTGATCAGCCGACCTCGATGCGTCAACCGCTCCCCTCCCCACCTGCTCCCCGCCCCGCCCCGCCCCACCCCGCCCGCCTGATGCGTCACGTCGTGCCACCGCCGCGCCGTGCCGTCAGTCCGCGCGCAGTTTCCTGGTTGTAGTGGCATCACAGCGTCGGAATGCCACTACAACCAGGATCGAGCACGATCTTGTCGGGGTGGGATGTGGGGAAGCCCCCGCTCCCGAGGTGGGGAGCGAGGGCTTCCGAGGTGCGTGGAGGTCAGCCGGCCTGTTCGGCGAGCTGGAGGAACTGCCGCTTGGAGGCGAGCGCCTGCTCGGCCTCCTTGACCCGACGGGCGTCCCCGGCGGCCTGGGCCCGGGAGAGTCGCTCCTCGGCCTCGGCGACCTGCGTCCGCATCTGCGCGAGCAGCGGGTTGTCCTCCTTCGTGGTACGCCGCCAGGCCGAGTCCATCACCTCGCGTACCTTGTCGTCGATCGCCCGCAGTCGCCGCTCCAGGCTGGCGGCGGCCTCGCGGGGCACCCGGCCGGCCTCGTGCCACTGGGCCTGGATGTCGCGCAGCCTGGCCTGGGCGCCCTTCGGGTCGCCGTCGACGTCCAACGCCTCGGCCTCGACCAGCAGCGCCTGCTTGCGCTCCAGGTTGGCCCGCTGCTCGTTGTCCCGGGCCGAGAAGACCTCACTGCGCCGGGTGAAGAAGGCGTCCTGGGCGGCACGGAACCGCTCCCAGAGCTTCTGCTCCGACTCCTTGGCGGCGCGTGGGGCGGCCTTCCACTGGTTCATCAGCTCCTTGAGCTGGTTGGCGGTCGCCACCCAGTCGGTGGAGTCGGAGAGCTTCTCGGCCTCGGCGACCAGCTCCTCCTTGACCGTGTGCGCCTGCTTGCGCTGCTGGTCGAGGGAGGCGAAGTGCGCGCCCCGACGCCGGGTGAAGCCGTCCCGGGCGGCGGCGAACCGCTTCCACAGCTCACCGTCGGCCTTCTTGTCGACCCCACGGATGGTCTTCCACTCGTCGAGGATCTCCTTGAGCCGGTCGCCGGCGGTCTTCCAGCCGGTCGACTCGGCGGCCAGCGTCTCGGCCTCCTCGACCAGGGCGGTCTTACGGGCGAGCGCTTCACCCCGGGCCGCCTCCCGGGCGGCGCGGGCCTCACCGGCCTTCTCCTCGGCGACGACGGCGAGTTTGTCCAGCCGGGCGGCGAGGGCGTCGATGTCCCCGACGACGTGCGCCTCGGCCAGCGAGGCACGGATCCGTCGGACCGTGCTCAGCGAGCCACCCGCGTCGGCGGCGCCCGAGTTGAGTCGCGCCTCGGTCAGGTCCACCTCGGTGACCAGGTCGGCGAACCGGCGGGCGAAGTGGGCCAACCCCTCCTCGGGGGCGCCTGCCTGCCAGGAGCCGACCACCCGCTCACCCTCGCTGGTCTTCACGTACACGGTGCCGTCCGCGTCCACCCGTCCGAAGGCAGTCCAGTCGCTCATGTGCACATCCTCGTTCTCCCGGCGTCGACGGGAAACCCCCCGCGATCGCCGCCACGGCGCAGCCAACTTGCTCCCGGCATTGTCACAGGTCCGCCCCCGTCCGCGTCGAGCGCCTGTCTCTGACCGTGACCATACGGTGTCCTAGCACCCACACACAGGCTCCCTGGGGGGAGTGTCGCAATCAGCCGTACGCTGTACCGTACGGCGTACAGGATGCTTCCGCCCGGACGACGGGCGGGCGAGGAGGAGCAGGATGACCCAGTCCCACACCCGGATGACGCCCCCGGCCGACCCCGGGTTCGTGCCCGACACCGCCGATCTCGCCGAGCTGGACCAGTGGTTCCGCCACTACGACGCGCTGGCCGAGGCGGGCGACGTGGCCGGCACCGCCGAGCTGGCGATGTTCCCGCTCAACACGGTCACCGACGACGCGGCCGGCGAGGGTTCCGCCCGTCAGCTCGACCGGGCGGCCTACCTGGAGATGATGGGCGGCGTGCTCGGCGGCGGTGGCGATCTGCGGATGGAGAGCCGTCGCACGCCGTACTTCCTCACCCGCAGCCTGGCCGTGGTGCTCACCGAGGCCGAGTTCACCCTCGACGGCGAACGGCAGCGGGTGCGCTACGCCGACCTGCTGGTCCGCACCGGCGGGCAGTGGCGGTTCCAGACCATGGTCCAGGGAGGTTGGGGCGGCCAACCCGGCTGACCACCGACGGTGCCGACGAACCGGCCGGTGCGGGCGGGCCGGGCGGTGCCGACGAACCGGCCGGGGCAGGCGGGCCGGGCGGTGCCGGGCCGCTACCGTTGCCTGGTGCCCCTGCTCGCCGCGGCCGTCTGCCCGCATCCGCCGTTGATCGTGCCCGAGCTGGCCGGTGCCGCCGCGCCTGAGCTGGCGGAGCTGCGCGCCGCCTGTGCCGCCGCCGTCACCGACCTCTACGCCACCGGCGCGCGCACCGTCGTGCTGGTCGGCTCCGGCGGGCGCACCACCGAGCCGGGACTGCCCTGCCAGGGCAGCTTCACCCCCTGGGGCCTGCGCCTGTCGGTGCGCCTCGACACCTGGTCACCGGCCGCACAGGAGCGGGTCGAGGCACCAGCCGGGGAAGCGCGGGCCGAATCTTCGAGCGGGGAAGAGCGGGTCGAGTCGCCGGCCGCGCAGGAGCGGTTCGATGCGCCGGACGGAGACGGGCCGGTCGGGTCGTCGGGCGGTGTCGACGGTGACCGCCGGCTGCCGTTGAGTCTCCTGGTCGGGGCCTGGCTGGTCGACCGGGTCGCGCCGCCGACACGTACCGCCTGGCGGATGGTGAGCGTCGCACCGGACGAGCCGGCCGACCGGTGTGCCGCCGTCGGCGCCGGGCTCGGGGTGGACGGGCCGTGGGCCCTGCTGGTGCTCGGGGACGGGTCGGCCTGCCACGGCCCGAAGTCGCCCGGCTACGACGATCCGCGCGCCGGGGCGTACGACGAGGGGGTGGCTCGGGCCCTGGCCGACGCGGACGCCGACGCGCTGCTCGCCCTGGACCCGGCGGTGTCGGCGCAGCTGCGGGTCGCCGGCCGACCGGCCTGGCAGGTGCTGGCCGGCGCGGTCCACGCGGCCGGCGGCGACTGGCGCGGCGACCTGCGTCACCACTCGGCACCCTACGGCGTGGGCTACCTGGTGGCCTCCTGGGTGCGGACGGGCGGGGCGGCGCGGTGAGCGGCCCGGTCGTCGCCGTGGTCGGGCCGACCGCGGCGGGCAAGTCGGCGCTGAGCATCGCCCTGGCGCACGCCCTCGGCGGTGAGGTGGTCAACGCCGACTCGATGCAGCTCTACCGGGGCATGGACATCGGCACGGCCAAGCTCACCCCGGCCGAGCGGGATGGCGTGCCCCACCACCTGCTGGACATCTGGCCGGTCACCGAGCCGGCCAGCGTCGCCGAATACCAGCGGCTGGCGCGCGCGGCGGTCGACGACATCCTGGCCCGGGGGCGGGTGCCGCTCCTGGTCGGAGGTTCCGGCCTGTACGTGCGGGCGGTGCTCGAGCAGTTCGAGTTCCCCGGCACCGACCCGGCGGTACGCGGACGGTTGGAGGCGGAGCTGGCGCACCTCGGTCCGGCCCCGCTGTACGCCCGGCTGGCCGGGGCCGACCCGGTGGCGGCGGCCGGCATCCTGCCCGGCAACGGGCGACGGATCGTCCGGGCCCTGGAGGTGATCGAGCTGACCGGGGCGCCGTTCACCGCCTCCCTACCCGACCCGACCCCCTACTACCCGGCGGTGCAGCTCGGCGTCGACCTGGACACCGCGCTGCTGGACGAGCGGGTCGCCCGGCGGGTCGACCGGATGTGGGCCGACGGGCTGGTCCCCGAGGTCCGCGCGCTGTGCGGGCACGGCCTGGCCGACGGGCGGACGGCCAGCCGGGCGCTCGGCTACCAGCAGGTGCTGCGCTTCCTGGCCGGGGAGACCGACGAGGCGCAGGCGCATGACGAGACGATCCGGGCCACCCGGCGGTTCGTCCGGCGGCAACGCTCCTGGTTCCGCCGTGACAAGCGGATCCACTGGCTGGATCCGACGTCGCCGACGTTTGTCGACACTGCGCTGCGGGTGGTCGGCGAGCATCGGCGATGATGGGGGCGTGGAGTTCACCAAGGGCCATGGCACCGGCAACGACTTCGTCATCCTGCCCGACCCGGACGGCGCCCTCGACCTGACCCCCGGCCTGGTCGCCGGGATCTGTGACAGGCGGCGCGGCCTCGGCGGCGACGGCGTGCTCCGGGTGGTACGCGCGGCCAAGCACCCGGACGGGGTCGCCCTCGCCGACACGGCCGAGTGGTTCATGGACTACTGGAACTCCGACGGCTCGTCCGCCGAGATGTGCGGCAACGGGGCCCGGGTCTTCGTCCGCTACCTGCTGGCCACCGGGCTGGCCACGCCGGCTGACGGGATCCTGCCGGTGGCCACCCGCGCCGGCCTGGTGCGGGCCCGGGTCGACGGCGACACCATCGCCGTCGAGATGCGCCGCCCCCGGGTGTACGACGCGTCGCGCGCCGTCCTGGGCGGGCTCACCCTGCCCGGCGCGGCGGTGGACGTCGGCAACCCGCACCTGGTCTGCGCCCTGCCGACCGGTATCGACCTGGCCGACCTGGACCTCACCCGCGCGCCCGAGTTCGACCCCCGGGTCTTCCCGCACGGGGTGAACGTCGAGTTCACCGCCCCGGGCGACCCGGTGGACGGCGCCGACGGCCACGTGCTGATGCGGGTCTACGAGCGCGGCTCGGCCGAGACCCTCTCCTGCGGCACCGGAGCCTGCGCGGTCGCCGCCGTGGCCCTGCGCGACGCCGCCCGGGACACCGGCACGGTCACCGTCGACGTCCCCGGTGGCCGCCTCACGGTCACCGTCACGCCCGACTCCTGCTGGCTCTCCGGCCCCGCCGTCCTGCTCGCCACCGGCACCCTCTCCCTCCCCTGACCACCCCGCCCCCGCTTCCCCCCACCCCCCACCCCCCACCCCCCCCCCCCGCCCCCACCCTGCCCCGCCCCCACCCCCCGTCCCGCCCCCGGTGATCAAGAGACTCGGGTCAGAAAAGCCGCTCGGGATGACCCAAACCTCTTGATCACCCGGCCCCGACGGGGGTGCTGTGTGGTGATCAAGAGGTTTGGGGTGGGGATGGCGGGTGGGTTGACGTAAACCTCTTGATCGCTGGAGGCGGGGGCGGGGAGGGGGGAGGGGGTTAGGGGTTAGGGGGTGGCGCTGGCGGTGGCGGCGATCTCGGGGAGGTCGGCCGGCCCCGGGTCGGCGGCCGGGGGTGGCGTGACGGCGGGGTTCTGGGCGGCGGCGCGGACGGCGGCGGCGACCGCCGGGGCGACCCGGGAGTCGAAGACGCTTGGCACGATGACCGTTGGGTTGATCTTGTCTTCGCCGACCACGTCGGCGATGGCACGGGCCGCCGCGATCGCCATCTCCTCGGTGAACTCCTCGGCGTGCGCGTCGAGCATGCCCCGGAACACGCCGGGGAAGGCGAGCACGTTGTTGATCTGGTTCGGCTGGTCCGAGCGGCCGGTGGCGACGATCGCCGCGTGCTTGCGGGCCTCCCGGGGGTCGACCTCCGGGTCGGGGTTCGCCAGCGCGAAGACGATCGCGTCCTTGGCCATGGTGGCGACGTCGTCGCCGGTGAGCAGGTTGGGGGCGCTCACCCCGATGAAGACGTCCGCGTCCCGGACCGCCCCCGCCAGGTCGCCGGAGTAGTTGTCCCGGTTGGTGTTCTCAGCCAGCCACTGCCAGGCCGGGTTCAGGTCGGGTAGCCCACGGTGCAGGGCGCCCTGCCGGTCGTACGCGATGATGTCGCCGACGCCCTGGCGCAGCAGCAGTTTCATGATCGCGGTCCCGGCCGCGCCGGCCCCGGAGACGACCACCCGCACGTCCGCGAGCTGCTTGCCCACCACGCGCAGCGCGTTGGTCAGCGCGGCCAGCACGCAGATCGCGGTGCCGTGCTGGTCGTCGTGGAAGACCGGGATGTCCAGGAGCTCCCGCAGCCGGGCCTCGATCTCGAAGCAGCGCGGCGCGGCGATGTCCTCCAGGTTGATCCCGCCGTACGCCGGGGCGATCGCCTTGACGATCGCCACGATCTCGTCGGTGTCCTGGGTGTCCAGCACCACCGGCCAGGCGTCCACCCCGCCGAAGCGCTTGAACAGCGCCGCCTTGCCCTCCATCACCGGCAGCGACGCCGCCGGGCCGAGGTTGCCCAGGCCGAGCACCGCCGAGCCGTCGCTGACCACGGCGACCGTGTTGCGCTTGATGGTCAGCCGCCGGGCGTCCGCCGGATTCTCCGCGATCGCCATGCAGACCCGGGCCACCCCGGGGGTGTACGCCCGGGACAGCTCGTCACGGGTCCGCAGCCCCACCTTCGAGTGCACCTCGATCTTGCCGCCGAGGTGCAGCAGGAACGTCCGGTCGGAGACCTTGCGCACGTCCACCCCGTCGAGCGCGGTGAGCGCCTCGACGACCTGGTCGGCGTGGCCGGCGTCGGCGGTGTCGCAGGTGAGGTCGACGATCACGTGGGTCGGGTCGGAGTCGACCACGTCCAGCGCGGTGACGATCGCACCGGCCTCGCCGACCGACGTGGTCAGCCGGCCGATCGAGGAGGCGTCCGCGGGGACCGCGATCCGGATCGTGATCGAGAATCCGGCACTCGGCAGTCTGGTGATGGCCACGGAAATACCTCCGTCGTCGCTGGCGGCTCGTCGCCATTTCTACTCGCCCGCCGGGGCCCGACGGCAGCCGCCCCCGCGTTCGGCGACCTGTGCCACGGGCATATAGCGGTCGCGTTCCGCGTTGACCCGTGTCAGGATTGTTCGGTACATGCACAGAACGGACAGGAGACCCAACTTGCGAGACCAGGAGACCCACACCCCCTTCTCGGACGACGACCTCGACGCCACGACCGGTGAGTACGAGCTGTCGGAGCGGCAGGCGTTGCGGCGGGTCCCCGGCCTCTCCACCGAGCTCACCGACGTCACCGAGGTCGAGTACCGCCAGCTCCGGTTGGAGCGGGTCGTCCTCGTCGGCGTCTGGACCGAGGGCAGCCAGCGTGATGCCGACAACTCGCTGACCGAGCTGGCGGCGCTGGCCGAGACGGCCGGCTCGCAGGTGCTCGAAGGGCTGATCCAGCGCCGCAGCCGCCCCGACCCGGCCACCTACGTCGGCCGGGGCAAGGTCGACGACCTGACCGCGGCGGTGCTCGCCACCGGTGCCGACACGGTGATCTGCGACGGTGAGCTGTCCCCGTCCCAGCTGCGCAACCTGGAGCAGCGCACCAAGGTCAAGGTGGTCGACCGTACCGCGCTGATCCTCGACATCTTCGCCCAGCACGCCAAGAGCAAGGAGGGCAAGGCCCAGGTCGAGCTGGCCCAGCTCGAATACCTGCTGCCCCGGCTGCGCGGCTGGGGCGAGACGCTCTCCCGGCAGTCCGGCGGCTCTGGGCGCGGCGGCGGCGCCGGCGGCGGCGTGGGCCTGCGGGGCCCCGGTGAGACCAAGCTGGAGACCGACCGGCGGCGCATCCGGCACCGCATCGCCCGACTGCGTCGGGAGATCAAGGCCATGAAGACGGTACGCCAGACCAAGCGCGCCCGGCGTAGCCGCAACGCTGTTCCGGCGGTGGCCATCGCCGGCTACACCAACGCCGGCAAGTCGAGCCTGCTCAACCGGCTCACCGGGGCGGGTGTGCTGGTGGAGAACGCGCTTTTTGCCACCCTGGACCCGACCACCCGCCGGGCTACCACCTCGGACGGACGGCTCTACACGCTGTCCGACACGGTGGGCTTCGTCCGGCACCTGCCGCACCAGATCGTCGAGGCGTTCCGCTCGACGCTGGAGGAGGTCGCCGAGGCCGACCTGGTGGTGCACGTGGTCGACGGCGCCCACCCCGATCCCGAGGAGCAGGTCCGCGCGGTTCGTGAGGTGCTCTCCGAGGTCGGTGCCGACCGGCTGCCCGAGCTGCTGGTGGTCAACAAGATCGATGCCGCCGACGAGGAGACCCTGCTGCGACTCAAGCGGCTCTGGCCGGATGCGGTCTTCGTCTCCGCGCACAGCGGGCGCGGCATCGACGGGCTGCGCGAGGTGATCGAGCAGCGGCTGCCCCGCCCGGCAGTGGAGGTCCGCGCGGTGCTGCCGTACGACCGGGGGGACCTGGTGGCCCGACTGCACCGGCAGGGCGAGGTGCTCAGCACCTCCCACCTGCCGGAGGGCACGCTGCTGCACGTCCGGGTGGGGGAGGCGCTCGCCGCCGAACTGGCGCCGTTCGTGGCGGCGGGTGATCCGGCGGTGGCCGGCAGCCGGTGAGCGCTCCGGTGTGACCGGAGGTTCATCGCGGCATGCGACACTGACGCCATGCGCCGCGCTGTCTCCTCGGTCACGGTTGCCCTCGCCCTGTTCGGCGCGGCCGTGGCACCTGCTGCTGCCGCCGCCGCGGCGGCACCGACCTCCGCCGCCCTGGTCGGCGGGGCGCCGGTTGCCGCCGCCCCGGTCGGTGGGGCGCTTCTTGCCGCCGCGCCCGCCGGCAAGAAGAAGTGCACGATCACCGACGAGCGGCTGCGGGAGCTTTCCGGCCTGGTCGCCACGAAGACCGGCTACATCGTGATCAACGATGGCACCCTTGACGAGAGCCGCAAGCGGGTCTTCTTCCTCGACACCAAGTGCAAGATCGCCAAGGAGCCGGTGAAGTACTCCGGCGACGGCCCTTTCGACACCGAGGACCTGGCTCTCTCGCCGGACGGAAAGACCCTCTGGATCGCCGACACCGGTGACAACGTCACCAGCAAGGAACGGCGTACCCGGGTCGCGGTCTGGACGATGCCGGTCACCGGGGCCAAGCAGCCGGTGCTGCACCGGCTGTCGTACCCGGAGCGCAAACCGCACGACGCCGAGGCGCTGCTGGTCGGCGCGGACGAGATGCCCCTGGTGATCACCAAGGTGCCCAGCGGCAAGGCGGAGATCTACACCCCGGAGGCGAAGCTCGACAAGGGCGGCAACGCCGAACCGGTACCGATGAAGAAGGTCGGCGAGATCACGTTGCCGAAGACCACCACCGACAACCCGCTCAACATCATCGGTCGGGTGGCCATCACCGGAGCGGCCCGCTCGCCCGACGGCAGCAAGGTGGTCCTGCGCACCTACGCCGACGCCTTCGAGTACGACGTCAGTGGCGACGACATCGTGGCCGCCCTGACCACCGGCAAGCCCCGGGTCACCCCGCTGGCCGACCCGTTCGGCGAGGCCATCGCGTACACCCCGGACGGCACCGGCTTCGTCACCGTCTCCGACGGTGGTGAACTCTCCCCGGACGACCCGATCGACATCCTCGGCTATTCGCCGTCCACCAAGGGCGCGGAGCCGGTCGAGGGCGCGGCGGGAGCCAAGCCGGTCGCCGAGCAGTCCTGGTACGACGCCCTCAGCCTGGACCAGATCACCTACCTGATCGGTGCGGTCGGTGCGATCGGCGCCGTGTTGGTCGGGGCGGGCATCGTCGGCATCGTGCGATCCCGGCGGCGGGCCGCGGCGGCTGGCGAGGAGCCGGACGACCCCGACGACGAGGTCTTCACCTCCGGCGCCGTCTCCCGGGCCGACGGCCTGCCGGCCGGTGAGTCTCCCCGGGGTGCTGAACCATCAGTGGACCGGCCACGTGGCGGTGTCTACGGCGCCCCGCCGCCGGTCGGCGGTGCGCCCGCCCGTCCGGCCGGCGGCGCGGTCTACGGCGGTGGCCGGCCCCCGGCCGGCCCCGGAGCAGTTCCTTCCGGTGGTCCGGGAGGTGGCATCCCACCGGGCGGCGGACGTCCGGCGGGCGGCGGTGTCTACGGCGGCGGTCGTCCCGCCGGCGGTGGGGTCTACGGTGCCGCCCCGGCTGGCGGCCCGCCGGTCAACGGTGTCGGTCCGCGCGGCGGTGCCTCACGTGGTGGCCCGGGTGGCGGTGCCCCACGTGGTGCCTCCCGGGCCGGCACGCCGGCCGCTGCGGACCCGCGTGGCGGTGCTCCGGCGGGTGGCCGTGGTGCTCCTCCGGCGGGTGGCCGTGGTGCTCCTCCGGCGGGTGGCCGTGGCGGTGCCCCGATGGGCGGGCGTGGCACGCCGCCGGGTGGGCATGGTGGTGCTCCGGCCGGTGGGCATGGTGGCACGCCGCCGGGTGGTCGTGGTGGCACGCCGCCGGGTGGTGCGGGCGCGGCCGGTGGCCGTGGTGGCGCTCCGGGCGGTGGGCGCGGTGGAGACGGCGAATACGGTGCTGGGCGGGCCGAACCGCCGCGTCGTGGTGGGGCGGGTCCCCGTGAGCCGCGTTCGGGTCCGCGCCGCGACGGTGGTCAGGAAGACCGGCGGGGTGGCCAGTACGGTCAGCCGCCCGGCCGCAACGGCGAGCGCTACTGACCTGCGGCGCGGCGAGCGCCGTCCTGGGTGGCGCGCCGGCCGCCTCCGACGGAGGCGGCCGTTCGAGGGGCGTCAGATCCGGCGGAGCACGGCGACGACCCGACCCATGATGGTGGCGTCGTCACCGGGGATCGGATCGAAGGCCGGGTTCTGCGGCATCAACCAGACGTGACCGTCGCGTCGACGGTAGGTCTTGACGGTCGCCTCACCGTCGAGCATGGCGGCGACGATGTCGCCGGCCTCGGCGATCGGCTGCTGCCGGACCACCACCCAGTCGCCGTCACAGATCGCCGCGTCGAGCATCGAGTCGCCCTTGACCTGGAGCATGAAGACCTCACCCTCGCCCACGAGCTCGCGGGGGAGCGGGAAGACGTCCTCCACCGCCTGCTCGGCCAGGATCGGCCCGCCGGCGGCGATCCGACCCAGCATCGGCACGTACGCCGGGGTGGGGCGCTGGGCGCGACTCAGCTCGTCGTCGGCGTCGCTCGGAGCGCGGACGTCGACCGCCCGGGGACGGTTGGGGTCGCGCCTCAGGAAGCCTTTCTTCTCCAACTCCTTGAGCTGGTAGGCGACGCTGGACGGGGAGACCAGGCCGACCGCCTCGCCGATCTCGCGGACGCTCGGCGGGTAGCCGTGCCGCTCCACCCAACTGCGGATGAACTCCAGGATGCGGCGCTGCCGGGCGGTGAGGTCGACGGTGGCCGGGTCGGGGAAACCGCTGACCACCGGGGTGACCGGGCGGACGGCCGGCTGACCGGTCCGACTGCGGGCGGCGCGGGGACGCCGAGTGGCCGGCGGACCCGCCTCGGCGATCGGCTGCGGGTTCTTCTGCCGGCTTGCCCGGTCCTCGGTCACGTCCGTCCTCCCTGGTCGGCGCTGGGTGCCTTGGCGGCTCGTGGTGCGTGCGGGGGTGTCGCGGTGTCGGACCGACCTGTGCGGCCTGCCCGGTCGTTCATGACCGTATAGGTGAGATCGGTCATTTTCAAACATCTGTACGACGCATCTCGGCGTGTCGGGTGGCGAGCCTGGCAACTCGTACGTTTGTTCTGGTAGATGGTACGGCCTCGTCGAACCTGTGTACGACGGGTCGGCGGTGCTCCGGGTCGGCCGTCCGTCCCGCCGGGCGTGGCCGGACGGCCGGTAACCTCCCGACGGTCCGGTCGGTTGCACCTGTCGGCACCCGGGTGCGGCGAGGTCGTCGCACGGTGGGAAGGGCGGCTCGGGCGTGACGCGCCGGACACGCCCGCAACTTGACCCGACCCGGCCGGCGGCCTACGGTCGACCCCTAGATGTAGTAGTCACATGGGCGTAAGTTGCCCACAGGTTGGGTTCGACTACCCACTGCACTCCCGTATCGTCGACCACGGCGACGGCCGACGAGGCCGGCTCCGCCGGGTCGACGTGTGCCCGGAGCGGGCGGGCGGGCCCACGGTCGATCAAGGAGGTCAGGCGATGCGGTGTCCGTACTGCCGGCACGCCGACTCCCGGGTCGTCGACTCGCGCGAGGCCGACGACGGTCAGCTGATCCGGCGGCGGCGCTCCTGCCCGGAATGCGGCAAGCGGTTCACCACTGTCGAGGAGCCCGTGCTCGCGGTGGTCAAGCGCAGCGGGGTGACCGAGCCGTTCAGCCGGACGAAGATCATCGGCGGGGTGCGCAAGGCATGCCAGGGCCGGCCGGTCGACGAGGACTCCATCGCGCTGCTGGCGCAGAAGGTCGAGGAGACCGTCCGGGCCAAGGGGGCCGCCGAGCTGCCCAGCCACGACGTGGGTCTGGCGATCCTGGGCCCACTGCGCGACCTGGACGAGGTGGCCTACCTCCGCTTCGCCAGCGTCTACCGCTCGTTCGACTCACTTGCCGACTTCGAGCGTGAGATCGAGACACTCCGGGCTGCCGCGCGGGCCCGCGTCGACGCGGCCGAGGCCGCCGACCGTACCAACTGAGTCTTGTACCAAGTGACGACCTGGATTCTGACAGTGACGACGCGTGGCGGGTGGCCGCGCAGACGAGGGGGCCGATGAGATGGCGGGGGACGGCGTGACAACCAGCCGGTCGCGGGCGGCGAAGAACGGCGCGGCGACGGGGCTCAAGGTGCAGCGGGTCTGGACGACCGAGGGCGTGCACCCGTACGACGAGGTGGCGTGGGAGCGCCGCGACATCGTCATGACCAACTGGCGGGACGGCTCGATCAACTTCGAGCAGCGCGGGGTGGAGTTCCCCGAGTCCTGGAGCGTCAACGCGGCGAACATCGTGACCACCAAGTACTTCCGGGGCGCGGTGGGGACCCCGGAGCGGGAGTGGTCGCTGCGGCAGCTCATCGACCGGGTGGTCCAGACCTACCGGGCCGCCGGTGAGCAGCACGGCTACTTCGCCAACCCGGCCGACGCGGAGATCTTCGCGCACGAGCTGACCTGGATGCTGCTGCACCAGGTGTTCAGCTTCAACTCGCCGGTCTGGTTCAACGTCGGCACCCCGTCGCCGCAGCAGGTCAGTGCCTGTCTGCCGTACGACTCTCTGGTCAGCACCCCGGCAGGGTTGGTGCCTATCGGCAAGCTCGTCGAGGACGGGTCCGTCGGCACCAAGGTGTACGACGCGAACGGCCTGACCCGGATCGTGGCGGTCAAGGCCAACGGGGTACGTGACGTCCTCCGGTTGCACACCAAGGCGGGTTACACCCTCGACGTCACCCCGGACCACGTGGTCTGGCAGAGCACCGGCACCGGTACCGGCCGGTGGGTCGAGGCCGGCACGCTGGCTCCCGGTGACCAGCTCGAGTGGCACCGTACCTACGCCTACGGCGAGACCGAGCTCGACCTGCGGGAGATCCGCGAGGCCGCGCTCGCCGGCTGGTTGCAGTCGGACGGCTTCGTCGGTCAGTACACCGAGGGTACGAACCGGTCGCTGACCATCGAGGCGATGACCGTCAACGACGACGAGTTGGACTGGGTCACCGGCACCCTGGACGAGGTCTTCGCCGACGCGCACCGGCACGAGCGCCCGGTGGCGACGCAGAGCGACGAGCTCGACTGCCGCCGTACCCGCCTCTACGGCGAGCACCTGCGCCCCTTCGTCGACAAGTGGGATCTGCTGACCCGTGGCGTCGACATGACGGTGCCGGAGCGGCTCTTCACCGCCCCGCTGCCGGTTGTCGCCGGCTACCTCCGCAGCATCTTCCAGGCCGAGGGCTACGTGTCGGCGCGGGAGAGTTCGACGCTGGTCGCGGTCGACATGATCTCGGAGAAGCTGATCCGGGGTGTGCAGAGCCTGTTGCTGCGCTTCGGGATCTTCTCCCGGGTCGGATACCAGGCAGACCCCCGTCCCGACCGGAAGGGCTGCTGGTCGGTTCGGATTCAGAACGACGGCGACCGGGACCTGTTCGCCACGCACATCGGTTTCATCGGCGTCGACAAGATGGCCAAACTCGAACAGGGCTTCGCCAAGCCGGGCCAGCCGGCCAACGACGCCAAGCGGGTGGAGATCGACCGCGTCGAGCCGCTCGGTGCGATGGAGGTCTACGACATCCAGACCGAGAGCGGCGAGTTCCTGGCCGGCAACCTACGGGTGCACAACTGTTTCATCCTTGCCGTTGACGACTCGATGGACTCCATCCTGGACTGGTACAAGGAGGAGGGGCTGATCTTCAAGGGCGGCTCCGGCTCCGGGGTCAACCTGTCGCGCATCCGGTCGTCGCGTGAGCTGCTCTCCTCCGGCGGCACCGCCTCCGGCCCGGTCAGCTTCATGCGCGGCGCGGACGCCAGCGCCGGCACCATCAAGTCCGGCGGCGCCACCCGGCGCGCGGCCAAGATGGTCATCCTGGACGTGGACCACCCGGACATCGAGGAGTTCGTCACCACCAAGGCGCGCGAGGAGGACAAGATCCGCGCGCTGCGGGACGCCGGCTTCGACATGGACCTCGGCGGCAACGACATCGTCAGCGTCCAGTACCAGAACGCCAACAACTCGGTCCGGGTCTCCGACGAGTTCATGGCGGCGGTGGAGAACGGCGGTGGCTTCGACCTGCGGGGCCGGCTCGACGGGCAGACCATCGAGACCGTCGACGCCCAGAAGCTGTTCCGCACCATCGCCCAGGCCGCCTGGGAGTGCGCCGACCCGGGCCTGCAGTACGACGACACCATCAACGACTGGCACACCTGCCCGGAGACCGGCCGGATCACCGCGTCCAATCCTTGCAGTGAGTACCTGCACCTGGACAACTCCTCGTGCAACCTCGCCTCGCTGAACCTGATGAAGTTCCTCCGTGCCGACGGCGGCTTCGAGGTGGAGAAGTTCGTCCGGTCGGTGGAGTTCGTCATCACCGCGATGGACATCTCGATCTGCTTCGCCGACTTCCCGACCGCGAAGATCGGCGAGACCACCCGCGCCTACCGGCAGCTCGGCATCGGCTACGCCAACCTCGGCGCGCTGTTGATGGCCTCCGGCCTGCCGTACGACTCGGAGCAGGGCCGGTCGGTGGCGGCGGCGATCACCTCGCTGATGACCGGCACCGCGTACCGCCGCTCGGCCGAGCTGGCCGCGATCGTCGGCGCGTACGACGGCTACGCGCGCAACGCCGAGCCGCACAAGCGGGTGATGCGCAAGCACGCCGCCGCCAACGACGCGATCAAGCCGGCCGGCACGGTGGCCACCGCCATCCTGCGGGAGGCGACGAAGCAGTGGACCGAGGGCAACAAGCTCGGTGACCGGGCCGGCTGGCGCAACTCGCAGGCCGCGGTACTGGCTCCGACCGGAACCATCGGTTTGATGATGGATTGTGACACTACGGGTGTTGAGCCAGATTTGGCCCTGGTCAAGTTCAAGAAGCTGGTCGGCGGCGGCTCGATGCAGATCGTCAACCAGACCGTCCCGCGCGCCCTGCGCAGCATCGGCTACCCCGAGGAGCAGGTCGAGGCGATCGTCGAGCACATCGCCGACCACGGTCACGTGGTGGACGCACCCGGCCTCAAGCCGGAGCACTACCCGGTCTTCGACTGCGCGATGGGCGAGCGGTCCATCGCCCCGATGGGCCACGTCCGGATGATGGCGGCCGTCCAGCCGTTCATCTCGGGCGCCATCTCCAAGACGGTCAACATGCCGGAGCAGGCCACCGTCGCCGACGTCGAGAAGATCTACTTCCAGGGCTGGAAGCTCGGGCTGAAGGCGCTGGCGATCTACCGGGACAACTGCAAGGTCGGCCAGCCGCTCTCGGTGGCCAAGCCGAACAAGACCGCCGCCCCGGCCGTGGTCGAGGCACCCGCCCCGGCCGCGGTGGAGAAGGTCGTCGAGTACCGCCCGGTACGCAAGCGGCTGCCGAAGAAGCGCGCGTCGGAGACGGTCTCGTTCTCCGTCGGCGGTGCCGAGGGTTACCTCACCGCGTCGTCCTACCCGGACGACGGCCTCGGCGAGGTCTTCCTCAAGATGTCCAAGCAGGGCTCCACCCTGGCCGGGGTGATGGACGCCTTCTCGGTGGCCATCTCGATCGGCCTGCAGTACGGCGTCCCGCTGGAGACGTACGTCAGCAAGTTCACCAACATGCGGTTCGAGCCGGCCGGGATGACCGACGACCCGGACGTGCGGATGGCCGCCTCGGTGATGGACTACATCTTCCGTCGCCTGGCGCTGGACTTCCTGCCCTACGAGCGCCGCGCCGAACTGGGCATCTTCACCGCCAAGGAGCGGGCCGCGCAGTTGCGGGCCGAGGCCGAGGCGGAGGCGAGCGGCACGGACCTGACCGCGATGGCGTCCTCGGCCCCGGTCGAGGCGGTCGAGCCGAAGACCGGCCCGGTGGCCCAGCCGGCCCAGGAGTTGGCCGACGTGGCCGCCGCCAAGCCGGCGCCCGCCGTGGGTTCCTCCACCGAACTGCTGGAGGCGGTGATCGGCAAGGCCGCCGACGCGCCGCTCTGCTTCACCTGCGGTACGAAGATGCGCCCGGCCGGTAGCTGCTACGTCTGCGAGGGCTGCGGCTCCACAAGCGGTTGCAGCTGACCTACGGGTCTACGCGGAAGGGTCGGCACCTCGAACGGGGTGCCGACCCTTCCGCGTATCCGGCCCCGGCCGGCACGGGGCTGCGTGGCACGGGTGCGGCGGGAATGATCGGGGCATGACCACCGCCGAACGGTACGTCGAGTTCGCCACCCGGGAGGCGCACGGCGTCTCGCCGGCCTACGAGCGGCTGGCCCACGTGGTCGCCCACGACGACGAACTGCTGGCGCTCCTCGACACCCTGCCGCCGGCGAAGCGGCAGCCACAGCTGCTCTTCGGCGTCGTCCGCTGGCGGGGCGGCCCGGTCGACGACCCGACCGGGTTCCGCGCCCACACCGTGACGCACTGGCCGGCGGTGCGGGCCGCGATGCTCACCCGGGCGGTGCAGACCAACGAGGCCGGGCGCTGCGCGGCGCTGCTACCGGTGCTGGCCGCCCTGCCGCAGCCGCTGGCGCTGCTGGAGGTCGGCGCGTCCGCCGGCCTCTGCCTCTATCCCGACCGGTACGCCTACCGTTACGGCGAGCACCTGCTCGGCCCGGGGGAGCCGGTCCTGGACTGCCTGCTCACCGGGACGAGCCCGCCGGTCACCCGGCCGGAGGTGGTGTGGCGGGCCGGTCTGGACCTGAACCCGCTCGACGTCACCGACCCGGCCGACGTGGACTGGCTCGACGCGCTGATCTGGCCGGAGCACCGCCACCGTCGGGCCCGGCTGCGGACGGCGGCGGCGGTGGCCGCAGCCGACCCGCCGGAGCTGGTCCGTGGTGACCTGGTGGACGACCTGCCGGAGTTGGCCGCGCGGGCCCCGGCCGGCGCGACGCTCGTGGTCCTGCACACCTCCGTGCTCTACCAGGTGCCGCCGCCGCGCCGGGCGGCCTTCGTCGAGCTGGTCCGCACCCTGCCCGGTCACTGGGTGGCCGCCGAAGCGGCCGAGGTGCTGGCGCACCCCCGGCTGCCGGCGCCGCCGGACGGGGCGTTGTACAACGTGCTCGGCCTCGACGGGACGCCGTTGGCCTGGATCCGCTCACACGGCCAGGAGGCACACTGGTTCGGCTGACCGATCCGGACCATGACGTTCCGTGAGCGTTACGGGACAGCGGATGAGATCGATCATCACGCCGACCGCAGTCAGTTTCGACCGCACCGGCAACCACGAGGGCAGGGACGGGACGGGGGGAGAACCTCGGTGTCGCCGAGTACACCCTGCTGGAGAAGGCGCACGTGCTCGGCGGCGGTCTGGACGGCTGGGACGTGCTCTACCCGAAGGTCCAGCAGGTCGACCTGCTGACCCGGGTCCGCGCCGAGACCGCCGGCGCGGCGGGCTGAGCCCCCAGGGCCGTAGACTCGCGGCGGTGAGTGCCGAACGTCGTCCGCTGGCGGACCGGCCGTTGACCGAGCCGCACCCGTCCCGGCTGCCGCCGGAGCACCCCGGCCGGGCCCGGATCCTGGCCGCACACGCCGCCGCGCTCGCCGCCGGGGAGGCCGGTTATCCCGACCCGGCCACCGGGTTGTTCGTCCTCAGCGCCGGTTTTCTGGCCCGACGCGGCACCTGCTGCGGGCGTGGCTGCCGGCACTGCCCCTACGTCGACGACTAATCCGGGTGCCCCGGCCGCCCGGCCCACCTAGGTTGGGTGCGGAGCGACGGGGGACCGATGACGACGCAGTTGACCAGTGGCAGGGTGGTGCGCCGGCCGCTGTGGCGGGACCGGAGCTTCGCGCTGTTCTGGGGCGGTCAGACGGTCGGTGAGCTGGGCACCCGGATGTCCGGGGTGGCGGTGCCGCTGCTGGCGGCCGGCCCGATGCGGGCGGGCGTGTTCCAGGTCTCCCTGTTGACAGTGCTGGCCTGGCTGCCCTACCTGCTCTTCTCACTGCCGGCCGGTCTGCTCGCCGACCGGGTCGATCTGCGCCGGCTGATGATCTGCTGCGACCTGGGCCGGGCCGCGTTGCTGTCGTCGCTGCCGGTGGCCGCCCTGGTCGGGCAGCTCACCCTGGCCTTCCTGTACGCCGTCGTCGGGCTCTGCGGGGTGCTCACCGTGCTCTTCACGGTGGCCTACAAGAGCATCGTGCCGGCTCTGGTGCCGGTGGACCGGTTGGTCGAGGCGAACGCCCGGCTGACCGTCAGCCAGGACACCGCCGCGCTGGTCGGGCCGAGTGTCGGCGGTGCGTTGGCAGGTGTGGTCGGTGCCGCCCGGGCGTTCCTCGGCACCGCGCTGGCCTTCCTGCTCAGCGCGGTGGCGCTGGTGGCGGTCCGGCCGCCGGTGCGGGACCGTCCGGCCGTTGCCGACCGGGTGCCGGCGCGGGTCGCCCTCACCGAGGGGTTGCGCTTCGTCGGCCGCCGACCGATCTTGCGCAGCATCCTCGCCTGCACCGCCACGTCGAACTTCTTCGCCATCGGCACCAGCGCGCTGGAGGTCAGCTACCTGGTACGGGAGCTACGGGCCGGCCCGGCAACCGTCGGGCTTGTCTTCTCCCTGGGGGCGGTCGGTGGGCTGGTCACCGGCGCGCTGGCCGACCGGCTGTCCCGCCGGATCGGCACGGCCCGGGTGATCTGGATGTCGATGGTGACGCCGGGCCCGCTCTACCTGCTGGTGCCGTTGGCCCGGCCCGGCTGGGGGTTGGCGCTCTACGTCGTCGGCCTGGCCGCGTTCTCCGCCAACGCGGTGCTCTTCAACGTGTCGATCCTGTCGTACCGGCAGCGGATCACTCCGCCGGAGCTGCTCGGTCGGGTGAACGCCGCGTTCCTGTGGGTCTGCTTCGGAGTGGTGCCGTTGGGGGCGCTGGCCGGCGGGGTGCTCGGTAGCCAGTGGGGGCTGCGACCGGCGCTCGTGGTCTGTGCCCTCGGCACCTGGAGCGCCGCACTGTTCGTGGTGCTGTCTCCACTGCGGACCATGCGCGACCTCTCGCCGACCTGACAGCATCCGGGCGGGACGGTCGGGTCTTCCGTCCGACAGCGCCACCCCGTACGGTTTCCGACGGACACCGGCGGGTTCTCCGTCGACGATCACGGAGGTGTGCCCGTGCACGGGCGGATCTGGTGGGCCGGCGTGGGCGTGCTGTTGACCACGGGCTGCGGTGCGGCAGAGGCCGACCCGGTACGGCTGCCGGCGGAGAAACCGGCCGCGGTGGAGGTGGAGGCCGCCTCGTCCGGCGGGGCGTGCCGACTGCTCGACTTCGCGGTGATCGAGGAACACACCGAGGTCCGCTTCGACGTGGCGGCGGCCAGTGACCGGGGAGACACCCGGACCTGCGTGGTGCGGGCCATCGACGCCACCTGGCCGGAGCTGACCCTGACGGTCACCGACACGTCGATCGACGTCTCCACCTTCACCGCCGACGTGCTGCCCGCCGGGGCGACGAAGGTGACGAAGCTGGGTCAGGTCGCCTACCGGCGGACCGGTGCGAAGGCCGCGAAGCACGGTCCGACGGCCGAGGTGGGCTGGCTGGCCGCCGAGGACCGGCTTGCCATGCTCCGCTGGACCTGCCCGCCGGACGACGACCGGGCCACCGCCGGTGAGGTGGCCGTCCGGCTGGTCGACCTGGCGAGGAAGCTCGACACCAGGGCGCTGTGACGCCGGCCCGGCACCCGCGAAGGCCGGCACCGGGCCGGTGCGCGGCGGACGAAGACCCTCGCGGGTCAGGGCGCGGCGAACCAGGCCCTTCGCGGGTCAGTGGGCGGCGACGAAGACCCGGGAGGCGACCTCGCGGGGCAGCCGGACCCGTTCGCCCGAGCGGTCGATGAAGACCCCGTCGCGCTCCTGGGCGACGGTGACCGTGGCACCCGGGTCCACCCCGGCGGCGTGCAGTTGACGCAGCACGTCGGCGTCGGTCTGCACGCTCTCGCAGATCCGCCGGACCACCACCGGGCCGGTCAGCCCGGGGAAGGCGAGGTTCCGTTCACCCTCGACGGTGTCGGTGGCCTCGGCCTCCGGTGAGCCCAGCTCCTCCAGGCCCGGGATCGGGTTGCCGTACGGCGAGCGGGTGGGGCGGTTGAGCAGGTCGTAGACCCGCTTCTCCACCGCGTCGCTCATCACGTGCTCCCACCGGCAGGCCTCCTCGTGGGCCTCCTCGTAGGGCATCCCGATCACGTTGACGAGCAGCAGTTCGGCGAGCCGGTGCTTGCGCATCACCGACACCGCGCTGCCCCGGCCCAGCGCGGTGAGCGCCAGGTGCCGGTCGCCCTCGACGGTGAGCAGCCCGTCACGTTCCATCCGGGCCACGGTCTGGCTGACGGTCGGCCCGCTCTGCCGCAACCGCTCGGCGATCCGGGCACGCAACGGCGGCACCCCCTCCTCTTCGAGTTCGAGGATGGTGCGCAGGTACATCTCGGTCGTGTCGACCAGGTCATGCTTCACGTCAGCGGCCTCCCGGTGGTCGATGCTACCCCGGCGCACGAAGATCGACCTGCGCCGAATCGCGAGGTCGGTCCCCCGATGGTGTTGACTGGACGCCATGTCCGGTACCGATGACCCGTTGATCGAGCCGGACCGGCTCGCCACCGAACTGGCCCGACCCGACCCGCCGACCCTGCTGGACGTCCGCTGGCGGCTGACCGGCCCACCCGGCCGCGCGGACTACACCGCCGGCCACCTGCCCGGGGCGGTCTTCGTGGACCTGGACACCGACCTGTGCGGCCCACCCGGCGCGGCGGGCCGGCATCCGCTGCCCGACCCGGCCGCGCTCCAGGTCGCGCTGCGGGCCGCCGGCGTCCGCACCGGTCATCCGGTGGTGGTGTACGACGGCGGCGACGGGATGTCCGCCGCCCGCGCCTGGTGGACGCTGCGCTGGGCCGGGCACCGGTCGGTGCGGGTGCTGGCCGGTGGCTGGCCGGCCTGGCTCGCCGCCGGGCTGCCCCGCGCCGTCGAGGTGCCCACCGTGTCGCCCGGCGACGTGACCGTCCGGCCGGGTGCGCTGCCGGTGCTGGACGCCGACGACGCGGCCCGGCTCGGGGCGGCCGACGACGGGGTGCTGCTGGACGTCCGGGCCGCGCCGCGCTACCGGGGCGAGACCGAGCCGGTCGACCCGGTCGCCGGGCACGTGCCGGGCGCTGTCAACCTGCCCGCCCCGGAGTACGTCACCGGGGGCCGCTTCCCGTCCGCCGAGGCGCTGCGGGACCGGTTCGCCGCCGCCGGGGTGCGCGCCGACCGGCCGGTGGGGGCGTACTGCGGCTCGGGGGTGACCGCCGCGCAGGCCGTGCTGGCGCTGCACCTGGCCGGCCGGCCGGACGCCGCGCTCTATGTCGGATCGTGGAGCGGCTGGGTCGCCGATCCGTCCCGCCCGGTGGCCACCGGCCCGACACCAGCGGGTTGACCAGCACGTGTGGTGGGCGACAGGTGACCTGCGTGCGACGATGACCCCATGTCGGACGACACGCTTGTGGTGTGGGACGAGTCCCTGCTCGACTACGACATGGGGGAGCACCCGCTCGACCCGGTCCGGGTCGAGCTGACCGTCGCGTTGGCCCGGGAGCTGGGCGTCCTGGACCGGCCCGGGGTGCGGTTGGTCAGGCCGGAGCCGGCCGACGACGCGACGTTGACCCGGGTGCACCTGCCCGACTACCTGGCGGCGGTACGGGCCGCACCCCGCGACCCGCTCTTCGCCGGCTACGGGTTGGGCACCTCGGACAATCCGGTCTTCGACGGGATGCACGAGTCCAGCGCGTTGATCGCCGGAGCGAGCGTGGCCGCCGCCGAGGCGGTCTGGCGGGGCGAGGCCCGCCGCGCGGTAAACGTGGCAGGTGGGTTGCACCACGCCATGCCCGACCGGGCCGCCGGGTTCTGCGTCTACAACGACCCGGCCGTGGCCATCGCCCGCCTGCTGAACCTGGGCGCCGAACGGGTCGCCTACGTCGACGTGGACGTGCACCACGGCGACGGTGTGCAGGAGGTGTTCTACCACGACCCCCGGGTGCTCACGGTGAGCCTGCACGAGACCCCGCTGGCGCTCTTCCCCGGCACCGGGTTCCCCGACGAGACCGGCGGCCCCGGGGCGCAGGGCAGCGCGGTGAACGTGCCGTTGCCACCGGGCACCGACGACGCCGGCTGGCAGCGCGCCTTCCACGCGATCGTGCCGTCTGTGCTGCGCGCGTTCCGACCGCAGATCCTGGTGACCCAGTGCGGTGCCGACGGGCACCGGAGCGACCCGCTGGCCGACCTGCACCTGTCGGTGGACGGGCAGCGGGCCACCTACCTGGCGTTGCGGGCGCTCGCCGACGAGCTGTGCGACGGCCGCTGGGTGGCCACCGGCGGCGGCGGGTATGCCCTGGTGGAGGTGGTGCCCCGGGCCTGGACGCATCTGCTGGCGGTGGCCGCCGGCGCCCCGATCGCCCCGGCCACCCTCACCCCGCCCGGCTGGCGGGCGCTGGCCGCCCGGCGGGTGCCCGGCCGGGACGTCCCGCTGCGGATGACCGACGACGTCGACCCGGAGCACCAGCCGTGGCAGCCGACCGGGGAGCCGAACTCGGTGGACCGGGCCGTGGCGGCCACCCGCAAGGCGGTGTTCCCGCTGCTCGGGCTGGACCCGTACGACCCGCGCGACTGAGCCGGGGACCTGGGGAGGGGCCGGACGTGGTGACCAGTGTGGACCAACCGGTGGACGTGCTGCTCAGCGACGGCAGCACCGTCGGCCTGCGCCCGATCCGGCCGCAGGACGCGCCGGAGATCGTGGCCATGCACGGGCGTTTCTCGGAACGCACCCGCTACCTGCGCTACTTTTCGCCGTACCCGCGGATTCCGGAACGGGACCTGCACCGGTTCGTCACCGTCGACCACCGGGACCGGGAGGCGTTCGTGGTGCTGGCCGGCGACCGGATCGTCGCCGTCGGCCGGTACGAGCGGCTGGGCCCGGCCGCCCCGGAAGCCGAGGTGGCATTCGTGGTGGAGGACGCCTACCAGGGGCGGGGGATCGGTTCGGTGCTGCTGGAGCACCTGGCCGACGCGGCCCGCCGGGCCGGCATCGGGCACTTCGTCGCCGAGGTGCTGCCCACCAACGGCGTGATGCTGCGGGTCTTCGCCGACTTCGGTTACCAGGTGCAGCGGCAGTTCGCCGACGGGGTGGTGCACCTGACCTTCCCGATCGCCCCGACCGAGGCGACCCTGGCGGTGCAGCGCGGCCGGGAACACCGGACCGAGGCCCGGTCCATCGCCCGGCTGTTGGCCCCGCGCGGGGTGGCCGTCTACGGGGCGAGCGCCAGCGGGCAGGGGGTCGGCGCGGCCGTCCTCGGGCACCTGCGTGACGGTGGTTACCCGGGGGTGATCGTGCCGGTGCACCCGAGCGCGCGTACGGTCGCCGGGCTGCCCGCGTACCCGTCGGCGGCCGACGCCGGGGTGGACGTCGACCTGGCGGTGGTTGCGGTGCCGCCCGACGCGACGCCTGCGGTGGTGGCCGACGCCGCCGCCGCCGGCGCGCACGGCCTGGTGGTCATCTCCGCAGGTTTCGCCGAGGCCGGGGCGGCGGGCGCGGCGGCCCAGCGGGCCCTGGTCCGGGCGGCGCACGCCGCCGGCATGCGGGTCGTCGGCCCGAACTGCCTGGGCATGGCCAACACCGACGAGCGGGTACGCCTCAACGCCACCCTGGCCCCGGTGCTGCCGGCCCCCGGTCGGGTGGGTTTCTTCAGCCAGTCCGGCGCGTTCGGGGTGGCGCTGCTGGCCGAGGCGCAGCGTCGCGGGCTGGGCCTGTCGAGTTTCGTGTCGGCCGGCAACCGGGCCGACGTCTCCGGCAACGACCTGCTCCAGTACTGGCAGGACGACCCCGGCACCGACGTGATCCTGCTCTACCTGGAGACCTTCGGCAATCCGCGCAAGTTCGCCCGGCTGGCCCGCCGGATCGGCCGGGACAAGCCGGTGGTGGCGTTGGCCTCGCTGGCCCGCCCGGTCGGCCCCGGAGCTGGCCCGGCGCTTGACGAGGCCGCCGTCAGCGCGCTGTTCGCCCAGTCCGGGGTGATCCGGGTGGACACCGTCGCCGAGCTGCTCGACGTCGGGGTGTTACTGGCCAACCAGCCGTTGCCGGGCGGCGACCGGGTCGGGGTGGTGGGCAACTCGTCGGCGCTGACCGGGCTGGCCGCCACCGCCTGCGCCGGGCAGGGCCTCACCGTCGCCGCCGGCTATCCCCGCGACGTCGGTCCGCACGCCGGTGCCGCCGAGTTCGCCGCCGCGCTGGCCGGGGCGGTCGCCGACGATCGCGTGGACGCGGTGGTGGCGGTCTTCGCCCCGCCGCTGCCGGGGCAGCTCACCGTCGAGGAGGCCGACTTCACCGCCGCCCTACCGGCGGCGCTGGGCGGTGGCAAACCGACGGTGGCGACCTTCCTCGCCGGCCGGGTGCCGGTCGGGCTGCCCGCGTACCCGAGTGTGGAGGAGGCGGTGCGCGCGCTGGGCCGGGTCAGCCGGTACGCCGGCTGGCTGCGCCGGGAGCCGGGTACGCCGCCCGAGCTGCCCCGGGTGGACCGGGTGGCCGGGCAGGCCGCGTTGCGCGGGGACGCCGCCGACCCGGCCGCGCTGCTCGCCGCGTACGGCGTCGAGGTGGTGGGGTCGGTGCCGGCCGGCACCGTCGACGAGGCGCTCGCCGCCGCCGGGCGGTGCGGTTGGCCGGTGGCGTTGAAGGCCGCCGCGCCCGGCCTGCGGCACCGCCTCGACCTGGGCGCCGTCCGCCTCGACCTGGCCGACCCGGTCGCGCTGCGCCGGGCGTACGCGGACCTGACGGCGGTCTTCGGCGCGGACGTGCTGGTCCAGCCGATGGTGCCGCCGGGGGTGGCCTGCGTGGTGGAGCTGCGCGAGGACCCGGCGTTCGGGCCGGTGGTCGGCTTCGGGCTGGGTGGTGTCGCCACCGAACTGCTCGGCGACCGGGCCTGGCGGGCGGTGCCGTTGACCGACCGGGACGCCGCCGAGCTGGTCGACGAGCCCCGGGCGGCACCGTTGCTGCGCGGGCACCGGGGTGCCGCGCCGGTGGACCGGGCGGCCCTGGCCGACCTGCTGCTGCGGGTGGGCAGACTCGCCGACGAGCAGCCCCGGGTGCGGTCGCTCACCCTCAACCCGGTGCTGGCCCGGCCGGACGGCGTCTCGGTGCTGCACGCCGCCGTGGGCGTCGGCGCGGCGGACGCCCGCCCGGACACCGGCCCACGCCGGCTCTGACCCGGGTGCCGCCGTGCCCGGGGCGCTTGCGCTGCCCCGGGTGCCGCCGCACCCCGTAGCTGCGCCGCACGGGTGCGGGCCCCCGGCGGTTCGCCGGGGGCCCGCACCGCACCGTCCCGCTCAGCAGGCGTACGCCTCCAGCCGCTGCGCCCGCTCCGGGTCGCGCAGCTTGAGCAGGGTGACCTTCTCGATCTGCCGGATCCGCTCCCGGGACAGGCCGAACTCCTTGCCGACCTCGTCGAGGGTGCGCTGCCGGCCGTCGTCCAGGCCGAACCGGAGCCGGATCACCGCCTGCTCCCGCTGGGAGAGGGTGGCCAGCACGATGCTCACCTCGTTGCGTAGTTCGCCGTTGGTGGTGGCGTCGCCGGGCTCGGTGCGCGGGTCCACCGAGGCGACGAAGTCGCCGAGCGCGCTCTCGCCGTCCTCGCCGACGGCCTGGTCGAGGCTGACCGGCTCCCGGTCGTACGAGATCAGCTCGATGACCTGGAACTCGGGGATCTCCATCGCCCGCGCCACCTCGGAGACGACGGGCTCGCGGCCCAGCTTGACCGAGAGCTCGCGGCGGACCCGGACCATCCGGTTGACCTGCTCGACCATGTGCACCGGGATGCGGATGGTGCGGGCCTGGTCGGCCATCGCCCGGGTGATCGCCTGCCGGATCCACCAGGTGGCGTACGTGGAGAACTTGTAACCCTTGGCGTAGTCGAACTTCTCGACCGCGCGGATCAGGCCGAGGTTGCCCTCCTGGATCAGGTCGAGGAAGGCCATCCCCCGCCCGGTGTACCGCTTGGCGATGCTGACCACCAGCCGCAGGTTCGCCTCCAGCAGGTGGTCCTTGGCGGCGCGGCCCTGCCGGGCGATCAGTGCGAGGTCTGCGTGCAGGTCATCGGAGACGGGGGTGCACGTCGACAGCTTCTCCTCGGCGAACAGCCCGGCCTCGATCCGTTTGGCCAGCTCGACCTCCTGGGCCGCGGTGAGCAGCTTCGTCCGGCCGATGCCGTTGAGGTAGGCCCGGACCAGGTCGGTGGAGACCCCGCGCTCGTCGGTGGCGTCCAGGTCGGTGAGGGCGTCGGTGCCGTGCTCGGCGTCGATGGTGGTGGCCGGGCGCGTCTGGTTATCGATCATCTGCAGGGCCATCTCTGTGTCTCCCCGTCTCCGCTTTCCGTGTCGCGTACCGGCGCCATCGGCTCCGGTGATGAACAGCTTTCCAATCAGGGCGTGAAACGGGGGTGAGGCGATCGGGGACCCGACAGCAATCCGGTCGGATGCGGGGTGTCGGCCGAAGTGGGTCTTGCCAGGTCCGGCTACCGTGCCAGCGGTCGGCCACCGGGGTCGGCAATGCGACAGGCAATGGAGGACGTGGTGGTCTTCAAGCGGCTCATGCAGTCGATGGGGGTGGGCGGTCCGTCGGTGGAGACCGTGCTCGCCAACCCGAACTGCCGTCCGGGCGGGGTGCTGGAGGGGCGGGTGCACGTGGCGGGCGGCGACCACGCCACCGACATCGAGTACGTGGCGCTCGGCCTGCTCACCCGGGTCGAGGTGGAGGGCGCCGACTCCGAGTACGAGACCACGCAGGAGTTCGCCAGGCAGCAGATCACCGGGCGGTTCCGGCTGGAGGCCGGGCAGCGGTACGACATCCCGTTCCGGTTCGCCGTGCCGTGGGAGACCCCGCTGACCGACCTGTACGGCCAGCGGCTGCACGGGATGACGATGGGGCTGCGTACCGAGTTGGAGGTGGCCCGCGCGGTCGACAAGGGTGACCTGGACGCGGTCTCGGTGCACCCGCTGCCGGCCCAGGAGCGGCTGCTGGAGGCGCTGCTGCGGCTGGGCTTCCGGTTCGCCCGCGCCGACGTCGAGCGCGGCCACATCTACGGCGTACGGCAGGGTCTGCCGTTCTACCAGGAGATCGAGTTCTACCCGGCCCCGCAGTACGCCGGGGCGATCAACCAGCTGGAGGTCACCTTCGTCACCGACCCGCACCAGGTGCAGGTGGTGCTGGAGATGGACAAACGGGGTGGCCTGTTCACCGAGGGCCGGGACGCCTTCGGCCGGTTCACCGTCGACCACGCCACCGCCGACCGCACCGACTGGGCCGCCCAACTCGACGGCTGGCTCCGCCAGTCCCTCCACCGCCGCGGCCTCTTCACCTGACCTCCCGCCCACCCACCCCGTCTCGCCCTCCCCGCCCCCCTCCCCGCCTCCCCCCTCCCCGCCTCCCCGCGCCCCTGCCCCGCCCACCCCCGCGCCCCCGCCCCGCCCCGGTGATCAAGAGGTTTACGTCAAAACGAAGATCAAAGTTGACGTAAACCTCTTGATCACCGGGGGCAGGACGGGGCTGGGGCGGGGCAGGGGCAGGGGCAGGGGCAGGGGCGGGGTGGGTGGGGCGGGGTGGGTGGGTTACAGGTCCAGGAGGAGGGTGCGGGGGCCGGTGTTGACGCTCTCGACGAGCATGTGGGTGCGGAAGCGGCCGGTCTCGACCGTCGCGCCCCGGGCGCGCAGCGCCTCGACCACGGCGGTGACCAGGGGTTCGGCCGTCTCGGCGGGGGCGGCGGCGGTCCAGCTCGGTCGGCGACCCTTGCGGGCGTCGCCGTAGAGGGTGAACTGGCTGACCACCAGGATCGGGGCACCGGTGTCGGCGGCGCTGCGTTCGTCGTCGAGGATGCGCAGCTCGTGCACCTTGCGGGCCATCGTCCCGGCCAGCTCGGGGGTGTCGGTGTGGGTGATGCCCAGCAGCACCAGCAGACCGTCGGTGATCGCGCCGACCACCTCGCCGTCGACCGTGACGCTGGCGCGGCCGACGGTCTGCACCACCGCCCGCATCAGTCGGTCACCGGCTCGACGATGCCCCGCTCGACCAGGTGCGCCACGATCGGGCCGGCCGCCTCGGCCAACTCGTCGACGGTGACGTCGTGTGCGGCGGCGAGCAGGGCGAGCTGGTCGCGCAGCGGCAGCCGCCCGTCGCAGCCGCCGACCAGGGCCAGCACCAGCGGGTCGACCTCTTCGCTCCAGCGCAGCCCGTGCGGCATGGTCAGGACCTGCCGGTCGACCGCCCAGCCCTCGTCGCCGATCGTCGCCTCCTGCCGCAGTTGCAACCCGCGGGCGGCCCGGTAGCGCGCGGCGAGCAGGCCGTCGACGCCCCGGTCCCGTACGAGGTCCTGCCTGTCGAACCAGGCGGTGACCTGGTCGCCCAGCGGAGGTTCGACCCGCTGCCGCAGGTCCTCCACCCGCACTGTCGGGTCTTCGTGGCCACCCCGGCGCAGCGAGACGATGCCGAAGCCGATCGCCTCGACCTTGTGCGCGTCGAACCAGTCCAGCCAGGCCGCCGCCCGGTGCGGGTCGGCCGCCTCGCCGACGTCGGTCAGCCACAGGTGCACGTACGCCATCGGGTCGGCGACCTCGCGCTGGATCACCCAGGCGTCCAGGCCGGTGCCGGCGAACCAGCCGGTCACCCGCTCCGCCCAGTCCTCCCCGGCGACGTGTACCCAGTTGGCCAGGTACTGCATGGTCCCGCCCTCGGTGAGCAGGCCCGGCGCGGCGGCGGCCAGCTCGGCGCCGATCGCGTCGCCGACCCGGCCGGAGTCCCGGTAGACGTGGGTGGTGGTGCCCGGCCCGACCACGAACGGCGGGTTGCTGACCACCAGGTCGAACCGCCGGCCGGCCACCGGGGCGACCAGGTCGCCGCGCACCAGTTCCCAGTCCTGCCCGTTGAGGGCGGCGGTGGTGGCGGCGAAGCGCAGTGCCCGCTCCGACACGTCGGTGGCGGTGACCTGCCGGGCGTGGGTGGCCAGGTGCAGGGCCTGTACGCCGGAGCCGGTGCCCAGGTCCAGCGCGGTGCCGACAGGGCGGCGTACGGTCGCCCCGATCAGGGTCTGGGTGGCCCCGCCGATGCCGAGCACGTGTTCGCTGTGCAGCGCTCGACCCGGGCGGGCGCTGGCCGGCACGTCGGCGAGCACCCACCAGGTGTCCCCGTACGGCTCCAGGTCCACCCCGGCGCGCAGGCCGTCGCCGTACGGCTCGACCAGGCCGGCGGCGACCGCCTCGGCGAGGTCGAGCGGGGCGAGCGCGGCGGCGACCGCCGCTTCGGGTTCGGTCTGGTCGCAGACGAACACCCGGATCAGGGTGGCCAGCGCGTCCCGGTCCTCGGTGGCCCGCAACGCGGCCCGGAAGTCGTTGCGGGCCACCCCGCCGGTGGCCTGCGGCCCGAGCCGGCCGGCGATGCCGTTGGCGGTGAAGTCGGCGCGGGTGAGCGCGGTACGCAGCGCGTCGACGCCGGCGGGGGAGAGCAGCATGTCGTAACGGTCCACCCCGTCATCCTGCCTGGTGCGGAGGCGTCCGGTGGCGGGCACCCGGGACATCCATAACACCAGCTCAATCCCCTGGCCGTTATCTCTGTTACGTGTGTCGATGTCTGGTTAGCATTCCCCCAACATCAGTCGATGGGACGTTCGGACGGCCCCGCCTGTCCGGTCGTACCCGGTAGGGAGTTCAGACGATGTCCGATGTGTCCGTCCCCCGACGTCGCGCGATCCGCGCGGTCGCCGTCGCGGCCGCCGCCGCGGCCTTCTCCGTCGCCGCCGGTGCCCCCGCCCTCGCCGCCCCCACCGGTCAGATCCGCTACGACTCCGCGCCGGGCGCGATCAGCGGCAGCTACCTGGTCGTGCTCAAGGGCGACGCTGTCGGCGCCGCCAACAGCCGCGCCGCCCACACCGCCGTGCCGGACCGCGCCGCCAGCCTCACCAAGCGGTACGGCGGAAACGTCGCCGACGTCTACAGCGCCGCGCTCACCGGCTTCAGCGCGAAGATGAGCGCCAGCCAGGCCCGCCGGCTCGCCGCCGACCCGGCGGTGGCCTACGTGGAGCAGGACCGGGTGCTTACCGTCCAGGCGACCCAGACCAACCCGCCGTCCTGGGGCCTGGACCGGATCGACCAGCGCAACCTGCCGCTGAACTCCAGCTACACCTACCCGAACACGGCCACCAACGTGCGGGCGTACATCATCGACACCGGCATCCGGACCACCCACACCGACTTCGGCGGGCGGGCCACCTGGGGCACCAACACGGTCGACTCCAACAACACCGACTGCAACGGCCACGGCACCCACGTCGCCGGCACCGTCGGCGGCACCAAGTACGGTGTGGCCAAGGGCGTCCGGCTGATCGCGGTGAAGGTGCTCAACTGCGCCGGCAGCGGCAGCACCACCGGTGTGGTCAACGGCGTCAACTGGGTGACCGCCAACGCGGTCAAGCCGGCGGTGGCCAACATGAGCCTCGGCGGCGGGGCCAGCACCGCCCTCGACAACGCGGTGGCCAACTCGATCAGCTCGGGCGTCACGTACGCGCTGGCGGCCGGCAACTCCAGCGCCAACGCCTGCAACTCCTCGCCGGCACGGGTCGCCTCGGCGATCACCGTCGGCGCCACCACCAGCACCGACGCGCGGGCCTCCTACTCCAACTACGGCACCTGCGTCGACCTCTTCGCCCCCGGGTCGAGCATCACGTCGTCCTGGAACACCAACGACAGCGCCACCAACTCGATCAGCGGCACCTCGATGGCGTCCCCGCACGTCGCCGGCGCCGCCGCCCTGGTCCTGTCGGCCAACCCCTCCTACACCCCCGCCCAGGTGGCCAGCTCCCTGACCGGCAGCGCCACCACCGGCGTGGTGACCAACCCCGGCTCGGGCTCGCCGAACCGGCTGCTCTTCGTGGTGAACTGACGCGACCTCACCTGCGGCCCGGTGGACACCAGTGGTGTTCGCCGGGCCGCGCCGCGTCGAGGGGGCAGGATGGGGGGATGACGTTCTCGTTGCCCATCGACGGCGAGGCCAACCGGCTGCTGGAACGCAGCCCGCTGGCCCTGCTGACGGGGATGCTTCTCGACCAGCAGGTGCCGATGGAGAAGGCTTTCTCGTCGCCGTACGTGCTCGCCCAGCGGCTGGGTCACGACCCGGACGCCCGGGAGTTGGCCGACTACGACCCGCAGGCGCTGGTGGCGGTCTTCACCGGTCCACCCGCACTGCACCGCTTCCCCAAGGCGATGGCCGGCCGGGTGCAGGAGCTGTGCCGGATCCTGGTCGACAGGTACGACGGCGACGCCGGCCGGCTCTGGGCCGACGTCACCGACGGGCGGGAACTGCTGCGCCGGATCGTCGACCTGCCCGGCTTCGGCACCCAGAAGGCGCAGATCCTCGTCGCCCTGCTCGGCAAGCGGTACGGGGTCCGGCCGGACGGCTGGCGGGAGGCCGCCGGCGGCTACGGCGACCCGGACGCGTACCGGTCGGTCGCCGACGTCACCGACGCGGAGTCGCTGCGCCGGGTACGCGAGTACAAACAGCAGGCCAAGGCGGCGGCGAAGGCCGGGTGAGGGGTCAGAGCGGCGGCGAAGGCCGGGTGAGGGGTCAGAGCGGCGGCGAAGAACGGCGCGGGGCCGGCGCGGCGGCGAAGGCCGGCGGCGGCTGACGCAACCGGGGTCGCTGCGGCTCGTCGAGATCCGCGACAGCGGCGACGGCGGGCGATGGCGGACGACGCACGTCAGGTGCGGTCACCCAGGCGACGCGCGGTCGGGTACGGGTGCCTCAGGCGGCGGTGGGGCGGGAGAGCGCGGCGAGCGCCCGGCGCACGTCGGCGAGCGAGACGGTGGCCGAGTCGTCCAGGTCGGCCAGGCCCGCCTCGATCCACTGCCGCATCAGCGTGGTGACCCCGATGCCGCGGGCCTCCGCCACCGACCGGACCCGCTCGTAGGTGTCCATCGGCAGGCGTACCGAGCGGCTGACCATCGGCACGTCGGTGTCGGGGGCGGGCAGCTCCACCGGCTGACTGTCGTCGATCAGCTCGGCGAACGTGTCGTCGCCGTCGTGGAATCGCTTGATGGCCTCGTTACGGTTCATCGCCGTCGCCTCCTCATCGGCGCGTTCTCCGCACGGTCTCGTCGTAGCGCTTGGCCTCGACATCGCTCAGTTCGCGGGCGGAGAGGACGTCCCAGTCGTGGTCGGTGCCGTCGGCCTCGGCGAGCAGGACGGCCAGCCGTCGGCCGCGACGGTTCGCGGCGTAGACGACCGTCAGGTCCTCGCCGAGGTGCCGGATCACCCGGCGGGTGCTGTGCAGCGCCTCCCAGACTTCCCCGGGGGTGACGTCGTAGACCCGCAGGTTGGTCAACGCCTCGTCGGTGAAGCTGAACCGGCTGCCCACCCGCGCAGCGTACCACGCACGTAACACGCGAGATGGTATGCGCCGATTTTCGCTGATCAAGGTGGTGCGGTGACAGGATGGGGGCAATCCCCTCAGGAGGTCCATGGTGAAGCGTCAGGCGTACCAGCCGATTCTGATCACCGACGCCTCGCGTAGCCAGGACGACCAGCTCACCAGCCGACAGAAGCGGTACGTGCTGATGATGGGCATCCGGGTGGCCTGCGTGATCGCCGGAGCGGTCCTGGTCGGCACGAAGGCCCCGCTGCTCTGGCTCTGGCTGCCCCTGGTGGCGCTGGGCATGATCCTCATTCCCTGGCTGGCGGTGCTGCTCGCCAACGACCGTCCGCCCAAGGAGGAGCACCGGCTCGCCAACCGGTTCCAGCCCCGCCACCGCGACGAGACCCCGCCGATGAGCCTCACCGCCGAGGAACGCCCGCACCGGGTCATCGACGTCGAGCCCTGACCACGGCTCCCGGCGCAGGCGTCCACCACCGCTACCCTGCTGCCGCCTCCGGGGCGGGGCGGGCACCCACCGTGGAGACCGCCAGCGCGCCGAGGTCGGCGGCGCGGGTCAGCGCGGCACGCGGTTTCGCGCCGGCCGTCCAGGCGGTGAGCAGGCCCGCCGCGAAGGCGTCCCCGGCGCCGGTGACGTCCACCACCGCGACCCGCAGCGAGGGGACCACCCCGATCGTCGCCCGCCGGTCCACCCAGATCGCGCCCGCACCACCGCGCTTCACCACCACCCGCCGGGCCGCCGCCGACAACGCCCGCGCCTGTGCCGCCGGGTCCAGCCCGCCGGCCAGCACGCTCGCCTCGTCCGCGTTGACGAGCAGCAGGTCGACGTCGCGTACCCAGGACAGGAAGGCCGCCGCGCCGATCCGCCGCAGCGGTGCGGCGGAGGCCGCGTCGACGCTGGTGGTCAGCCCCCGCTCGCGGGCCGCGGCCAACGCCCGCAGCCCGGCCGGTCGCGACCCGGCATCCAGCAGGCAGTACGCCGACAGGTGCAGGTGGGTCGCGTCGGGCAGCGTCGCCACAGCCCGGTCGACGTGTCCGACGGTCAGCCGCAGGTTGGCCCCCCGCTCGGTGACCATGGTCCGTTCGGCGGCGGTGGCCAGCACGATCACCGTCCCGGTGGTGGCCCTTGCGTGCACCTCGATCGCGCAGTCCACCCCGGCCCGCTCCAACTCGGCCACCCGGTCCCGGCCGGCGCTGTCGTCGCCGACCGCACCGACCAACGTCACAGGTGCGTGCTGGGCGGCGATCCAGGCGGCGGTGTTGGCCGCCTGACCACCACCGGTGACCCTGATCGTCGCCGGGGTGTCCGAACCGGTGGCCAACGGCCCGGCCAGCACCGCCACCACGTCGGTGATCAGGTCGCCGACCACCACGATCCGGCCCGGACCGGTCATGCCGTGCCGTGCCGGGCCGACGCGACCGCGATCCGGGCGGCCAGGTCGGCGTTGCGCAGGATGATCCGCACGTTGACCGCCAGGCTGGCACCCTCGGTGGCCGAGTGGAAGTAAGCCAGCAGGAACGGGGTGACCGCCTTGCCGGTGACCCCGTCGCGGCCCAACCGGGCCAGCCCCTCGGTGAGGGTCCGGTCGTGCAGCGCCGGGTCGAGCTGCTCGTCGACCGGAAGCGGGTTGGCCACGATCAGCCCGCCGCGGTGCACGCCGTGCTGCTCCCGGGCGGCCAGCACCTCGGCGACCTGCTCGGGGGACTCCACCGACCAGTCCAGGTCGAAGCCGGCGTCGGTCAGGTAGAACCCGGGGAAGCGCCGGGTGCGGTAGCCGAGCACCCCGACACCGAGGGTCTCCAGCCGCTCCAGGGTTGCCCCGACGTCGAGGATCGACTTGACCCCGGCACAGACCACCGCGATCGGGGTACGGGCCAGGGTGACCAGGTCGGCCGACTCGTCGAAGGTCTGCGCCGCCTCCCGGTGCACCCCGCCCAGCCCTCCGGTGGCGAAGACGCCGATCCCCAGGGCGGCGGCCACCGCGCTGGTGGCGGCGACGGTGGTGGCCCCGTCCGCGCCGGTGGCAGCGGCCACCGCGAGGTCGCGGACGGAGAGTTTCGCCACCCCGTCGACGGTGGCGAGGCGGGTCAGTTGGGCATCGTCGAGGCCGACGACGAGTTCGCCGCCGACCATGCCGATGGTGGCGGGGACGGCGCCGGCGTCGCGTACCGTCTGCTCGATCTCCCGGGCGACCCGCAGGTTGTCCGGTCGGGGCAGACCGTGCGAGACGATGGTGCTCTCCAGGGCGACGACGGGACGGCCGTCACGCAGGGCGGCGGCGACCTCGGTGCCAGGGCGGATGTGGAAGGTGGTCACGTCGGCTACCGTAACGGCCACCATCGGGGTGGGCTGCGGTGGACCGGACCCGGTCGACCTGCCAAACTTGGGCAGTTGGAGGTGTGACTGTGAGTACAGAGGTTCTTGAGCGTCCGGAGTTGAAGGACGCCGACACCGGTCCCGAGATGTTCCACTACGTGCGCAAGGAGAAGATCGCCGAGAGTGCCGTGATGGGCACCTACGTGGTGGCGCTCTGCGGCGAGACGTTCCCGGTGACCAAGGCCGCCAAGCCCGGCTCGCCGGTCTGCCCCAAGTGCAAGGAGATCTACGACTCGTACCGCGAGTGATCCCGGGCGGTCCGGCGGACCGCCCGGCGTACCCTTCGGCGGTGTGACCACCTCCACCGCCCTGCTCCTGGCCGACCTGACCGGGGTGGCCGTCTTCGCCGCCTCCGGGGCCTCCGCGGCGGTGGCCAAGCGGCTCGACCTGTTCGGCGTCGTCTTCGTCGGGTTCGTCGCCGCGCTCGGCGGCGGGATCGTCCGCGACCTGGTCATCGACGAGGTCCCACCGCTCGCCTTCGCCGACTGGCGGTATGCCGCCACCGCCGCGGTCACCGCGACCGCCGTGTTCTGGCTGCACCCACAGCTCGCCCGGCTGCGCACCACCGTGCTGGTGCTGGACGCCGCCGGCCTGGGCCTGTTCACCGTCACCGGCACGCTCAAGGCGCTCGACGCCCGGGTGCCGGCGGTCGGTGCCGTGGTGATCGGCATGCTCACCGCGATCGGCGGCGGCCTCGGCCGCGACCTGCTCACCGCCGAGATACCGGTGGTGCTGCGCCGGGAGATCTACGCCGTCGCCGCGCTCGCCGGATCGATCATGGTGGTGCTGCTGGCGGGGCTGGGGTACGCCGGGGCGGGCGGGCTGACCGCCGCGGCGCTGCTGGTCTTCGCCCTGCGCCTGGTGGCGCTACGGCGGCGCTGGTCGGCCCCGGTGGCGACGATGCACCCCCCGGACACCGGTCCCGGCCGCCCCCGCTTCTGATCCGCCTTTCCGCCGCCGCCTGTGATCCACTTCTCGTGACGGCGCTGGTCGGGGCGACGGGCGTGGTGTCGACTGGGGTTGCCGGCCCCGGCTGGTTATGCTGGGCCGGCCTTCGCGGCATTCTCTGCGCGGAGGCGTTTTCATGGGCGGCGGAACCGTGGCCCTCGGCCCGGATCCGCCTCGGTGCGGTCGGAGAGGAGCCTCGGGTGGCACCCCGGTTGCCGGCATTGGAGACGTTCCCACCCCTGCGTGCCTGGCAGCGCAAGGCGATGGTGGAATACCTGCGCCGTCGTACCGACGATTTCACGGCGGTGGCGACCCCCGGCGCCGGCAAGACCACCTTCGCCCTGCGCATCGCCGCCGAGCTGCTCGTCGACGGCACCGTCGAGGCGGTCACCGTGGTCGCCCCCACCGAGCACCTGAAGACCCAGTGGGCCGAGGCCGCGGCCCGGGTCGGCATCCAGCTCGACTCCGCGTTCCGCAACGCCGACCTGCACTCCGCCGCCGACTTCCACGGCGCGGTCGTCACCTACGCCCAGGTCGGGATGGCCCCGCAGGTCCACCGGCGACGCACGATGACCCGACGCACCCTGGTCATCCTCGACGAGATCCATCACGCCGGCGACTCCCGTTCGTGGGGCGACGGGGTCAAGAACGCCTTCGAACCCGCGGTACGCCGGCTGATGCTCACCGGCACGCCGTTCCGCTCCGACGACAACCCGATTCCGTTCGTCACCTACGAGCGGGGCGGCGACGGGCTGCTGCGGTCCCGCGCCGACTCGGTGTACGGCTACTCCGACGCGCTGCGCGACGGGGTCGTCCGTCCGGTGCTGTTCCTGGCGTACTCGGGGGAGACCCGGTGGCGGACCAACGCCGGGGACGAACTGGCGGCGCGGCTCGGCGAGCCGATGACCCAGGATCTCGTCGCCCAGGCCTGGCGGACCGCCCTCGACCCGGCCGGGGACTGGATGCCGCAGGTGCTCCGGGCGGCCGACGCCCGGCTGACCGTGCTGCGCAACGCCGGAATGGCCGACGCCGGTGGCCTGATCATCGCCAGCGACCAGCAGAACGCCCGCTCCTACGCCAAGCTGATCGAGCAGGTGACAGGCGAGAAGGCCACCGTGGTCCTCTCCGACGACCAGGGGGCGTCCGCCCGGATCGCGACGTTCGCGGCGTCCGTGCAGCGGTGGCTGGTGGCGGTCCGGATGGTCTCCGAGGGCGTCGACATCCCCCGGCTGGCGGTCGGGGTGTACGCCACCAGCGCCAGCACCCCGCTCTACTTCGCCCAGGCCATCGGCCGGTTCGTCCGGGCCCGACGGTCCGGCGAGACCGCCTCGGTCTTCGTACCGAGCGTGCCACACCTGCTCGGCCTGGCCAGCGAGATGGAGGCCGAGCGGGACCACGTGCTCGGCAAGCCCAAGGACCGGGAGGGCTTCGACGACGAGCTGCTGGAGCGGGCCCAGCGCGACGACCAGGCCAGCGGCGAGCTGGAGAAGCGGTTCACCGCGCTCTCCGCGACCGCCGAACTGGACCAGGTGATCTTCGACGGGGCGTCCTTCGGCACCGCCGCCCAGGCCGGCACCCCGGAGGAGGAGGAGTACCTCGGGCTGCCCGGTCTGCTCACCGCCGCCCAGGTGTCGCAGTTGCTGACCAAGCGCCAAGCCGACCAGCTCGCCGCGCAGCGCCGGCGGGCAGCCGTCCGGGCCGCTGAGCCGGCCGCTACGGCCCCCGCCGCGCCCGTGGTGCCCCTGAGTGCCGCCCAGCGCCGGGTCGCGCTACGGCGTCAACTGAACGCCCTGGTGGCCGCCCGGCACCACCGCACCGGACTGCCCCACGGCAAGATCCACGCGGAACTACGCCGACTCTGCGGCGGCCCCCCCAGCGCCCAGGCCACCATCGAACAGCTAGAAGAACGCATAGCCACCCTCCAAACCCTCTAGCCCCACCCCACCCCACCCCACCCCACCCCACCCCACCCCACCCCTCCGCTCCAGCCTCCCGCCCCGGCGTCCCCGCCGTCCCCGGCGTCCCCGGCGTCCCCGGTGATCAAGAGGTTTTGGTCAGCAAACGGCGATCCGATGCCCTAAACCTCTTGATCACCGGGTCTGGCGGTGGGTGGGGGTGGGGGGCAGGTGGGTGGGAAAAGCAGGCCGGAGGCACCCATCGGGTGCCTCCGGCCTGCTTATGTCGTACGGGTTGGGGATTCAGTTCGCCATCAGATCGGCGCCACGCCAGCTGAACTCCGGGTCCGTCGCGAACTTCACCGTGATCTTCACGAGATCCTCGGCGTACTTGTTCGCGTGGTGCCCACAGAACACCAACTCGCTCCCACCCGCCAGAGTGATGCGGAGCTTGCCGGCAGCATTGCAGCGGTCGCACCGTTCATCGGCGGCTGGGGGCGCCACCGTTGCGGGCGGCGGCGTGAGGGTCGGGGTCATCGCCTTCCTCCTCTGGTCGTCACCGATGAACACTCTCTTCGGTCGTTGCTCACTCATCGTGCAACACCCTTACCGGGCCACGCCTTCCCAGTGTGCCCGCGGGGGACCGAGGTCACACCTGGCGGGAAGGACAGTGTGCCGTGCACCCAGGGTGCCACGTCAACGATCACAAACACGTATTGGACCGGTCACCTTCGAATGTTCTACGGCTGGTGATCAAACCGACACGACGGGTTGACGTACCGGCTTAGTCCAGGTAGTCCCGAAGGACCTGGGAGCGCGACGGGTGTCGGAGTTTGGACATCGTCTTGGATTCGATCTGCCGGATCCGTTCCCGGGTCACCCCGTAGACCTGGCCGATCTCGTCGAGAGTACGCGGCTGACCGTCGGTCAGGCCGAAGCGCAGCCGGACCACTCCCGCCTCCCGTTCGGAGAGCGTCTGGAGCACCTGCTGGAGCTGATCCTGCAACAGGGAGAACGAGACGGCGTCGACGGCGACGACGGCCTCCGAGTCCTCGATGAAGTCACCGAGCTGGCTGTCGCCCTCGTCGCCGATGGTCTGGTCGAGCGAGATGGGCTCCCGAGCGTACTGCTGGATCTCCAGCACCTTCTCGGGTGTGATGTCCATCTCCTTGGCCAGCTCCTC